>NZ_JBIVTV010000023.1:0-99110 GCF_044756885.1 Streptomyces sp. NPDC091412
ACGATGCCGTTGGCGACCGCGTCGCACGCGGTGATGCCGCCGAAGACGTTGACGAACACGGACTTCACGTCCGGGTCGCCCAGGATGATCTCCAGGCCGTTCGCCATCACCTCGGCGGAGGCGCCGCCACCGATGTCGAGGAAGTTGGCGGGCTTGACGCCCTTGTGGGCCTCACCGGCGTACGCGACGACGTCCAGGGTCGACATGACCAGACCCGCGCCGTTGCCGATGATGCCGACCTCACCGTCGAGCTTGACGTAGTTGAGGTTCTTCTCCTTGGCAGCCGCCTCCAGCGGGTTGGCGGCGGCCTTGTCGTGGAGCTCCTCGAACTCGGGGTGACGGAACTCCGCGTTGTCGTCCAGCGACACCTTGCCGTCGAGGGCGATGACGTCACCGGAGGCGACCTTGGCGAGAGGGTTGACCTCCACCAGGAGGGCGTCCTCCTTGATGAAGACCTCCCAGAGGCTGACGAGGACGTCGGCGACCTTGTCGGCGACCTCGGCCGGGAACTTGGCCGCGGCGACGATCTCCTCGGCCTTGGCCCGGTCCACGCCGTCGATGGCGTCGATCGCGATCTTGGCGACGGCCTCGGGGCGGGTGGCCGCGACCTCTTCGATCTCCATGCCGCCCTCGACCGAGGCGATGGAGAGGAAGGTGCGGTTGGCGCGGTCGAGGAGGAAGGAGACGTAGTACTCCTCGAGGATCTCCGGAGCGGTCTCCGCGAGCATGACCTTGTGGACCGTGTGGCCCTTGATGTCCATGCCGAGGATGTCCGTCGCGCGGGCGACGGCCTCGTCCGGGGTGGCGGCCAGCTTGACACCACCGGCCTTGCCGCGGCCACCGACCTTCACCTGAGCCTTGACGACCGACTTGCCGCCCAGCCGCTCGGTGATCTCGCGCGCCGCCTCAGGCGTGTCGATGACTTCACCGGCCAGCACCGGTACACCGTGCTTGGCGAAGAGGTCCCTCGCCTGGTACTCGAACAGGTCCACGCGCTTCCGTCCCTATCAGTGATCTCGCGGTTCGTTGGATGCGTGGGCGTGCCGCGAAGGGCAACGTGACGTCCGCTCTGGGTCACAGGGAAGGCGCACACGGTGTCCGAGCGCGCGGCATGTCCGTCTCGCAGGTTATCCCCGCTTACGGGAGTGCCCTAAATCGAGGGTCACACCTGAGCGGTGATACCTGTCACATGATGCCGCGCTATCTGGCACGGCGTGCCGCTGAAGCGGGGGCCTCACCAGGCTGGGGTTGACCGGGTGAGGCCCCCTCGTACAGCCCCGAAGGGGCTCCGGACGGTTGATCCCCACCCCAATGGGGACCAGCCGCCCTTTCCGCGAGATCCCGGGGCGGAACGGCCGGACGGACCGACGGCTTCAGCCGTCCGGGTCCACCGGGCCCGCGGAGTCGGGTGGGCTCTCCGTGACGACGGAGCGGTGGACCTGTCCGGTTAGCCGGGGAAGACGGGGACGGCCTGGTGCCGGTCCCGGGCGCCGAGTGCGGCGGCCCGGGCGGCGGCACCGGGCACCAGCCGCGACGGGGCCCGCTCGGGCACCGTGACGGCGTGCGCGTCCCCGTGCCGCGAGGTGCCGGAGTCGGCCGCCGCGTGATCTCCGAGCACGCCGTCCGGACCACCAACGGGGCCCTGGTGCGCGGGGATCGCAGCGAGGGGGGCGACGAGACCGGCACGGGGCGCGCGGTGGGGCCGGACGTGCACGGCGGCGCCGCCGGTCCCGGAGGTCGCACCGGTGTATCGCGGGCCGTGGGCGGCAGCGGAGGACGCGGTGAACGCGGTGACGCCTTGCGCCGTACGGGCCTTGGGAGTGCCGCTGTGTCCACCGGACGTGGTCAGGTTCGCGCCGCCCGAACGCTGCTGCGGCTGGGCTCGCGGAGCCGAGGCAACGGGCCCCGTCTGCGGCTGCAACGGCAACGACGCCGGGAGGTCGGGCACGACGGGCAGCGCCGGCACCTCGGGCCGCACGTCGACCGCCCCACCCACCTCGGCACCGACCACATCCCCAACCGGCTTCACGACCGGCCGGACGACGGCCTCGACGACCACCGTCACCACAGGCTCGACGACGGGCTTCACGACACGCTCGACGACCGGCTGGACGACCGGCCTCATGACGCGCTCGACAACCGGCTGGGCAACGGAGTCGACGCCCGGCCGCACGACCGGCTCGGCGACAGGCCCGACAACCGACCGGACGCCCAGCTTCACGACGGGCCCGACCACCGGCTCGGCGACCGGCCGCACGGCGGGCGCGGCGACGGACTGGACGACCGGCTCGGCGACCAGCCGGACACCCGGCTTCTCGACGGGCTCGGTGATCGGAGCGACGAGGGGCTTCTCGACGGGCGCGGTGATCGGCTCGACGACGGGCTTCGCGACCCGGTCGGTCACGGCCGCGAGGCCGCCGGACGAGGGCGAAGACGCGGGCGAGGGCGAGGACGAAGACGCGGGCGAGGGTGAAGACGCGGACCCCGGAACCGAAGCGGCCACCGGCTCGGACAAGGGTGCCGTCGGTCCGCCCTCCGCCGCCCGTGCCTGTTGCCCGCACAGGAACCCGAGGGCAACCAACGTCCCTACCAGCAGCCCCAGTTGCAGTACACGCCGTCCGGCCGCCGTACGCGTCGCGCGTAGGACGGCACCGGGCGGCGCTGCTGGCCAGGACAAGAGGGGGCGGTTCTTCCCGTACGGCGACAAGAGTGTTGGAGCGTCGATCCTCGCACGGGGTTCCCAAGGGTGCGCAAGCCCTCTCCCACCGCTGGGCGGCCAATGTCACACGGCGTCGGGTATCGGAAGCGGCCGCTTCTCGATCGCCGCCGCCATCACCTCCGGGAACAGGTCGGGCGTGCAGGCGAACGCCGGTGCCCCGAGCGCCGCGAGAGCCGCCGCGTGCTCCCGGTCGTAGGCGGGCGCGCCCTCGTCGGAGAGCGCGAGCAGCGTCACGAACTGCACTCCGGACGCCTTCATCGCGGCGACCCGCTTCAGCATCTCGTCGCGTATGCCTCCCTCGTACAGGTCGCTGATCAGCACGACCACCGTCTCCGCGGGCCGGGTGATCCGCGACTGGCAGTACGCCAGCGCCCGGTTGATGTCCGTGCCGCCACCGAGCTGGGTGCCGAAGAGCACGTCCACCGGATCGTCGAGCTGGTCGGTGAGGTCGACGACCGCCGTGTCGAAGACGACCAGCCGCGTACTGACGGACCGCATGGACGCCAGCACCGCCCCGAACACGGAGGCGTACACGACGGACGCCGCCATCGACCCCGACTGGTCGACGCAGAGAACGACCTCCTTCTTCACGGACTGCGACGCCCGGCCGTAGCCGATCAGCCGCTCCGGCACGACCGTCCGGTACTCCGGCAGGTAGTTCTTGAGGTTGGCCGCGATCGTCCGGTTCCAGTCGATGTCGTGGTGGCGCGGCCGGCTGACACGCGCGCTGCGGTCGAGGGCGCCGGTGAGCGTGGCCCGGGTGCGGGTGGCCAGCCGCTTCTCCAGGTCCTCGACGACCTTGCGCACCACGGCCCGGGCCGTCTCCCTGGTCGTCTCCGGCATCGCCTTGTTGAGCGAGAGCAGGGTGCCGACGAGGTGGACGTCCGCCTCCACCGCCTCCAGCATCTCCGGCTCCAGCAGCAGCCTGGCCAGCCCGAGCCGGTCGATGGCGTCCCGCTGCATGACCTGCACCACGGAGGAGGGGAAGTACGTCCGAATGTCCCCGAGCCACCGCGCCACCGAGGGCGCCGAGCCTCCCAGTCCCGCCGAACGGTCGCGTCCCGTCCGTCCCGTCGGCGGCTTGTCCCCCTTCCCGTAGAGCGCGGCGAGCGCCGCGTCCATCCCCGTATCCCGTCCCGACAGCGCGCATCCGGTGCCGTCGGCCGGGCCGCCGCCGAGCACGAGCCGCCAGCGCCGCAGCCGCTCCTGGACCGCGTCCGTCACGTCGTACCCCTCTCCCCCGGTCATCCCGCCACCCCCGCAAGCTCGTTGCCCGGCTTCTCCCTGCCGGGACCGGGGTCGTCCAGCCCCAACAGCAGCCGCAGCAGGGGCAGTACGGCGTCCGCGCGCTCCTGGTCGAGTTGCTCGGCGAACCCGGGCACACCGCCCGTCGAGCCCCCGGCCCCACCGCCGCCCCGCCCCGGCCCGCGCCCGACCAGCTCGCCGAGCGTTCTGCGCACCCCCGGCTCGTATGCCGAGAACGTGCGCCGCAGCAGCGGCAGTACGTCCGTGAACGCCTGCGCCGGCACGCCGGTCAGCCAGGCGTCGACCAGCCCGAGCAGCCGCTCGTCGTGCACCAGCAGCATCCCGCCGCCACCGCCGACGAAGCCCTCGATCCAGGCGGCCGCGTCGGCCGGCGGCGTGCCCGGCGACAGCGCGAGGCCCATGAGCCGCGCCGCCTGCTCCTGCTCGACCTCCCCGTCGTCCAGCAGCAGCCGCACCGCGCGTCCCCGCAGCACCCCGGGGACCGTGTCCCGTCCGGAAAGGGTCCGGAGCACGGTGTGCCAGCGGGCGCGCAGCTCGCCGTGCCCGGCCTTGGGGGTGTCGCCGAGCAGGGCCACCGCGCCGTGCACCGCGTCCACGTGCCGCCGCATCTCCTCGGCCGCGTCCGCGTCCAGTGCGACGCAGGCCGGGGGCAGGCCGACGAAGATCCGCTCGGCCAGGCCGGCAGCCACCCCGGCGAGCGCCTCGGTGTCCGTGCCGCGCACGTCTCCGTAGCGCAGGGAGCGGACCAGGGCCGGCAGCGCCTGGGCGAGGTGCCCGACGTCCGCGTCGAGCGCCGCCCGGTCGGCGAGCACGCGCATGACCACGGGCAGCGCTTCGGGCAGTTCGGCGAGCAGGCAGTGCTCCGCGAGCGCGGTGACGTCGGCGAGGGCCCGCGCGGCCACGGCGTCCGCCTCCGCCGTGGCGGTCGCGGCGGCGAGCACGGTCGTCCCCCACACCCCGGCCTCGGCGACGCGCACCGACAGCTCGGGCTCCCAGCGCAGCCGCCAGGTCTCCCGGAACGTACCGGTGCTGCCCCGCGAGGCCGTGGGCTCGCCCCAGCCCACGCCCAGCAGCCGCAGCCGGTGCAACAGCCGGCTGCGCCCGGCATCGGTCTCCTTGCGCAGGTCGAGCTCCAGCTCCCGCTCCAGCGCCTCGGGTTTGAGCCGCAACCGCCGTTGAAGCCGGGCCAGGTCGCGCTGCAACGGCACCGCGGGCGCCGCCTCCGGCACCGCGCCCAGCACGTCGCCGACCACGAGCCGGTCGTGCACCAGTGCCAGCGGCACGTCGGAGCCGTCGCACATCACCGCGCGCACCGCGTCCGTCGTCTCGCTCAGGCCGGGCAGCGGGCGGCCGCGCATCGCGGCGAGCGTCCCCGCCAGCCGCACCGCCTCGATGACGTGCGCGGAGGAGACGATCCGGTCCTCCTCCCGGAGCAGTCCCGCCACCTTGGTCAGCCACCGCTCGACGGGCCGGTCCGGCACGTCGAACAGGTGGGCGTACCAGCCGGGCGAGTCGATGCCCGCGCCGTAGCCGGAGGCCCGGGACAGCCGGCGGTGGGTCCACGGCACCCAGGTCATGTCCGCCGTGACCTTGGGCAGCCCCTTGAGCAGGGCGCGGTCGGCGGCGACGGTCGCCTTCCGCCGCAGCGCGGGCACGTGCCAGGCCCCGCACACCACGGCGACGCCGTCCCCGAACTCGCGCTGTGCGGCGCGCACTTGGAGGCGCATGTGGGCCTCGCGCACAAGATCCCGGTGCTCCTCCCCGCTGCCGTACGCCTCCCGCAGTACGCCCATGGCCTCCTCCAGCACCAGGAACGGGGCGAACGCGTCGCCCTCGCCGGCGCCCCGGTGTTCGACCACGTCCTCCCACCAGCGCTCGGGGTCGTCGTACCCGCCGGCCTCGGCGAGCGCGGCGAGCGGGTCGACGCGCACCGCGGCCTCGGGCGGGCACGCCCCCGCCGAGGGCTCCGCGGTCCCCTCCACCGCGGAGCCCTCCGTGTCGGCGCCGCCGTCCGGGGGCGTGCCGGCGTCTTCCCTGCCCCCCGCGAGGCCCCACGCGAGCGTGTGCGTGGCCGGCAGGTCGATGAAGCGGGCCGCGACGTCGTGCTCCAGGGCCCAGCGGACGGCGACCCACTCGGGCG
The DNA here is from genome assembly GCF_044756885.1 of Streptomyces sp. NPDC091412. NCBI lineage: Bacteria > Bacillati > Actinomycetota > Actinomycetes > Kitasatosporales > Streptomycetaceae > Streptomyces > Streptomyces sp. NPDC091412. Next base: position 6,126 of record NZ_JBIVTV010000023.1, read on the forward strand.
AGAAACCGGCCAGCGGCCAGAACGCCGAGCGGCCGGGCTCGTCCACGGCGTGGGCCAGGAGCGCGACGGGCGGCCGCATGTCCTGGTCGGCGGCGAGCGGGATCAGCGCGTCCGCCTCCGGTGGGCCCTCGATCAGTACCGCCCGCGGTCGCGCCGCCTCCAGCGCGGCCCGCACCGCGCGGGCGGATCCGGGCCCGTGGTGCCGGACCCCGAGCAGCAGCGGCCCCATGCCGGGCCGCCGGCTCCCGGATCCCTCGGCTCCCCTCACGTCGTCCCCCTCCTCGTCCTCCCTCGTCCTCGCCCCGCGGTCCAGCTGGGCTCGTCGTCGGCGCGGGCCCGCGCCGTGCCGGCCGGCAGGCGTCCGCCGTCGGCCGGCCGTCCGACGCGGCTCACGCGCTCACCTCCCGGCAGGACCGGTAGAAGTCCTTCCAGCCGTCGCGCTCGCGGACGACCGTCTCCAGGTACTCCTGCCAGACGACGCGGTCTGCCGCCGGATCACGGACGACGGCGCCGAGGATGCCGGCGGCCACGTCACCGGCCCGCAGCACGCCGTCGCCGAAGTGGGCCGCCAGCGCGAGGCCGCCGGTGACCACCGAGATCGCCTCGGCGGTGGACAGGGTGCCGCTGGGCGACTTCAGCTTCGTACGGCCGTCGGTGGTGACGCCGTCGCGCAGCTCGCGGAAGACGGTCACGACACGGCGGATCTCGTCGGCCCCGTCCGGGACGCCCGGCAGGTCGAGGGAGCGGCCGATCTGGTCGACCCGACGCGCCACGATCTCGACCTCGGCCTCGGGGCTCTCCGGCAGCGGCAGGACCACCGTGTTGAACCGGCGGCGCAGGGCGCTGGACAGGTCGTTGACCCCGCGGTCGCGGTCGTTGGCGGTGGCGATCAGGTTGAAGCCGCGGACCGCCTGCACCTCCTCGCCCAGTTCCGGTATCGGCAGGGTCTTCTCGGACAGGATCGTGATCAGCGTGTCCTGCACGTCGGCCGGGATGCGGGTCAGCTCCTCGACCCGGGCGGTCATGCCCTGCGCCATGGCCCGCATGACCGGGCTGGGCACGAGGGCGTCGCGGCTCGGGCCGTGCGCCAGCAGCTGCGCGTAGTTCCAGCCGTAGCGGATCGCTTCCTCCGGGGTGCCGGCCGTGCCCTGCACCAGAAGCGTCGAGTCGCCGCTGACCGCGGCGGCCAGGTGCTCGGACACCCAGGTCTTCGCCGTGCCCGGCACGCCGAGCAGGAGCAGGGCGCGGTCGGTGGCGAGGGTGGTGACCGCGACCTCGACGATGCGGCGGGGGCCCACGTACTTCGGTGTGATCACCGTGCCGTCCGGCAGCGTGCCGCCGAGGAGGTAGGTCGCGACGGCCCACGGCGACAGCTTCCAGCGGGCCGGGCGCGGACGGTCGTCGTGTGCGGCGAGCGCCGCCAGCTCGGCCGCGAAGGCGTGCTCGGCGTGCGGGCGCAGCGCCTGCGCCTCCGGCGTGTTCGCGGGCGCGGAGTGGTTCTGGCGCGGTTCGACGGGTGTCGGTTCGACGGACACAGACATGGCTGAGGCCCCCTCCAGCTCGGCCGGTTCGGATCTGTCACCAACCGTGCACCACGGCACTGACAACGCGTTCTGACCTGCGCAAATGTGCTTGCCCGGTCGATTGTCAGTGGCAGGTCCTACCTTCGATGGCATGACTCAGCAGGGGGTGCGCTGGAGCGCGGACCAGGTGCTGGCACTGGCGCCTGACGCCGCGTCGCGCAAAGCGGGAAGCAAACTCGGCGCGGCCGGGCCGTGGTCCGAGACGGGGTGTTCCGACGAGGGGGCGGTGTGGGGACTGTGCAAGGGCAGTGGCAGCCGGCCGTATCAGACGGTCGTCGACGTCGCGGGCGGTGCCGGGCCGGCGTACAAGTGCAGTTGTCCGAGCCGCAAGTTCCCGTGCAAGCACGCGCTCGGACTGCTGCTGCTGTGGGCGAGCGACGACGGCGCGGTGCCGTCCGGGCAGGCGCCCGACTGGGCCGAGCAGTGGACGGCGGCCCGCGGGGAGCGGACGGGGCGGAAGCGTTCGGAGGGGACAGCGGGTCCGGCCTCCGGTGCCGCTGATCCGCGGGCGGCGCTGCGCCGGGCGGAGCGCCGGGCCGAGCGAATCACCGCGGGGGTGACGGAGCTGGAGCAGCGCCTGGCCGACCTGCTGCGCGGCGGTCTGGCCCCGGCCGAGCAGGCGGGGTACGGGCTGTGGGAGGAGACGGCGGCCCGCATGGTCGACGCGCAGGCTCCCGGACTGGCGGGACGGGTGCGGGAGCTGGGGGCCGTGCCGTCGTCGGGGCCGGGCTGGCCGGTGCGGCTGCTGGAGGAGTGCGCGCTGCTGCATCTGCTGGGCCAGGGCTGGCTGCGCCGCGAGCGGCTGCCGGAAGGGATGTCGGCGACGGTCCGTTCCCGGGTGGGTCTGCCCGTCTCAGCGGACGGACCTCCGGTGCGGGACCGCTGGCTCGTCCTCGCCCAGTACGACACCGCGGACGCGAAGCTGACCACACGCAGGATATGGCTGCACGGCGCGGACTCGGGCCGTACGGCTCTGCTGCTCTCCTACGGCGCGGCGGGCCGCGCCCCGGAGCTCGCGCTGCCGGTGGGCCTGGCCCTGGAGGCGGAGGTGTCCTCCTATCCGGGCGCGGGACAGCCGCGCGCGGCCCTGGGCGAGCGGTTCGCGCCCCCGGCGCCCGTCCGGATCCGCCCGCGCGGGGTGACGACGGCGCAGGCGGCCGCCCGCTACGGCGCGGCGCTGCGGGACGACCCGTGGCTGGAGTCGGTTCCGGTGACGCTGCGGGAGGTCGTACCGGTCCCGGACGGCGAGTCCTGGCAGCTGGCCGACGCCGCCTCCGACTCCGCGCTGCCCGTCACTCGCGTGGCCCGTACGCATCCGGGCCTGTGGCGGCTGGTCGCCCTGTCGGGCGGCGCGCCGGTCACGGTCTTCGGCGAGTGCGGCCACCGGGGCTTCACTCCGTTGACCGCATGGTCGCGGAACGAGGAGGAAATGGTGACTCTGTGCTGATGTCGAATCAACCATCCGTCACATCAGCCCTGGCAGCGGACTCGGGATGTCCGGCAAAGGAGTGACGTCACCGCGATATGCGGGGCCCCATCGGCACAGCGGGAACCTCTCACCCAAAAGGCGCAAAATGGCAGAGAGTATCTCATCTGAATACCTTTTCTCTTCTGCACCACGCATTTGTTCCACCCCAGGGGAAACCCGGTCCATGTGACCCTTCAACCACTCCCGGGCAGCCGGCTACGGAAAGGAAGCTCATGATCAGGACCTCCACCCCGCCGGAGGCGCCCGCCACGGGCGCCTGGGAGGAGTTGGTCACCACCGCCCTGCTCGGCACGGACCGGCGCACACCCCCGGGCGGCACACCCGGACGGACCGCGCCGGTGGCGCTGCTCGACGCGGCAGCCGTGCAGACCGTACGGCGGCGTGCGGGACTGCGCCCCGCGCCCGCGGCCCGGCGCCCGGAGCCCGCACCGGAGGATCCGCGTCCGCCGCTGCCCGCGGCCGCGGCCCGCAGGCTCGCCATGCTGCTGGCCGACCGGCCCGGTACGGCGGCCGGCCGCCGGGGAACGGCACCGGACCTGATGGAACTGCTGCCCCAGTGGCTCGCGGCGGCGAACGCCCACGGGTACGCCCCGCCCCCGGAGGCACTACCCGCCCTGCTGGACGCCGCGAGGGCCCGTACGGACCTGCGTCCGGCCGCACTGGGCTTCGGCGGCCCACGCGCCCTGTGGCTGGCGGGGCTGAACCCGGACTGGCGGTTCGCCCTGCGGGCGGCCCCGGGCGCCGGCGCCGCCCGCAGCGGCTCCGGGGACGCCGACCGTGTCCGCGAGCTGTGGGAGGAGGGTCTGTTCGCCGAGCGGGTCGCGCTGCTGGCGTCGATACGTGCGCACTCGCCCGCCGCCGCACGCGAACTGCTCGCCGGCTCCTGGCCCACCGAGCGGGCCGAGGACCGGCTGATGTTCGTCGACTCTCTGCGGACGGGTCTCGGCCCGGACGACGAGGAGTTCCTGGAGCAGGCCCTGTCCGACCGCAGCCGCAACGTACGGTCCACGGCCGCGGAGTTGCTCTCGGCACTGCCCGGATCGGCGCTCGCCGCACGGATGGCGGCCCGGGCCCGCTCCTGCGTGGCCGTCGACCACACCCGCGGGACACCCACGCTCGTCGTCGAGGCGCCGCACGAGTGCGACTCGGCCATGGAACGCGACGGGATCGCCCCCAAGGCTCCGGCAGGACGGGGCGAACGATCTTGGTGGCTGGGCCAGTTGGTGGAGGCGGCGCCGCTCGGGACCTGGCCCGGACGGCTGGGCGGACGCACGCCGCGGGAGATCGTGGCCCTGCCGGTCGCGGACGGATGGCAGGGCGAACTGCACGCCGCCTGGTGCCGGGCGGCGGTGAGGCAGCGGGACGCACAATGGGCGCGGGCGCTGCTCGGGCCGCCCGCGGCCCCCGACGCCGGTGGCCCCGGCGCGGTGTCTTTGGCCGAGCGCGCCAAGCTGCTCGGCACGCTGGACGCCGCCGAACGGGCCGACTGGGTGGCCGGATTCATCGCGGCACACGGACTGCCCGAGGCGTTTCAGCTGCTCGGGGTGTGCGCGGTGCCGTGGGCGGCACCGCTCGGGCGGGCGGTGGTCGACGCGCTCAACATCGCGCGGGACGCAGGGAGTTACCCATGGAGTTTCAGTGGAGTGATGGGGCTTGCCGAGCGGTGCCTGGATCCCGCGGAGGCGAGTCGGCTCGACGGACTGCTGGCGGTTCCGGACGAGGCGGAGGACGCGTCGCCGGGAGCCGGAGGGTACTGGGCGGAGGCCTTCCAGCGACTGGTCACGACCCTGCGGCTGCGCTCCGCCATGGCCGGGGAACTGGAGGCGGCCCGGACCGGCTGAGTCCCGCCCCGGGTGAAGGCGGGTCTGCCTGGGGGCCGTGCCCCCAGGACGGGCCGCTCGCACCCGGCCGGCGCCGGGAGATCCCGCGGGAGCCGCCGGCGCCCCTATGCCTCGGCGGGCTGGCGGACGTTCGCCCTGACCCAGTCGACGATCGACTGGGTGGTCGCGCCCGGGGTGAAGATCTCCGCGACACCCTTCTCCTTGAGCGGGGGGATGTCCGCCTCCGGGATGATGCCGCCGCCGAAGACGACGATGTCCTCCGCGTCGCGCTCCCTGAGCAGTTCGATCACCGCGGCGAACAGCGTGTTGTGCGCGCCCGAGAGGATGGACAGGCCGATCGCGTCGGCGTCCTCCTGGATCGCCGTGTCCACGATCTGCTCCGGGGTCTGGTGGAGCCCGGTGTAGATGACCTCCATACCGGCGTCGCGCAGGGCCCGCGCGATCACCTTGGCGCCCCGATCGTGGCCGTCGAGCCCCGGCTTGGCCACCACCACGCGGATCGGACCGGCTGCCACACCCATCACTGCCTCCATGAAGCGACTACATCCATCCGTACCGACAAGTACCTCACATGTGGCACGGACGCCCCGCACCACACCGTCCGGGGAAGTGAACGAACGTTATCTCCAGCATCCCGCAACCGGCAGTTTCACGGCGCAGAGGGAGGGGGAAATCACATGGTGGGACACTCCCCCGAGTTCACCGGGCAGGGGGGACCCGCAGGCCGCGCGTCGTTCCCCGTCCGCGCGGCCCACGCACCGCACGCCTTTGCCGCGGCGCGCGGACCACTGCGGGAGCAAGCACGACGGGAGCCGCAACGAGGTCGTCGCACCACCGCGCCGCAGACCGCGCGCCGCGGTGGTGCGCCGTATCGGCGAGGGCACGAAGGGCACCCGGGGCCGGTGGGGCACGGCGGCGCGAAGCCTGCCCGGCCGACCGCCCCCGCCGCGACTGCTCACGAGGGCACACGGGGGACAGGGCCGTCCTCCCGCGTGCCGACAGGAGGTCGGCCATGAAGGTCACCAGGGTCGCGGACCCCATTCTCCCGCTCTGCCGGTGCCTGCTGCCGTGCAGACTCGCGGGGCTCTCACTGGCTCTGCTCAAGGCGACCGCTCTGGAACTCGCGATCCTCGCGGGACATCTCCTGCTCTATCCCTCGGGCATCGTCCAGGAGCGCCGCGGCGCCTCCCGCGCGATCCCGGCGCCCGACGGCACCGCCCAGTTGCCGACCGCGGCCAAGCCACCGGTCGTGCTGCTGCACGGGTTCATCGACAACCGCTCGGTGTTCGTCCTGCTGCGCCGCAGCCTCGCCCAGCACGGCAGGCAGCGCGTGGAGTCCCTGAACTACTCACCGCTGACCTGCGACATCCGCACCGCGGCCGAACTGCTCGGCCGGCACATCGAGGAGATCTGCGAGCGCACCGGCAGCAGGCAGATCGACGTCGTCGGGCACAGCCTCGGCGGACTGATCGCCCGTTACTACGTGCAGCGACTCGGTGGTGATCTGCGGGTCCGCACCCTCGTCACCCTCGGCACTCCGCACTCCGGCACCCGGGTCGCGCCGCTGGCCAACGCCCATCCGATCGTGCGGCAGATGCGCCCCGGTTCCGAACTGATCGAGGAACTGTCGCGCCCCGCGCCGGGCTGCCGTACGCACTTCGTCAGCTTCTGGAGCGACCTCGACCACCTGATGGACCCGCTGGAGTCGGCCTGCATCGAGCACCCCGACCTGAAGGTGGAGAACATCCAGGTCAGCGGAATCGGACATCTCGCCCTGCCGCTCCACCCCGCCGTGGCGACCGGGATACGGCAGATCCTCGACACCGCGCGCCCCGGAGACCCGACCGCCGACCGCGCCGGCGGAGTGACCGTCGCCTGACGGTCGGCCCCTCGAGATCGAACGCGACTCGAACACAAAGTTAAAGCCGTCTCCACACCCCGGCGAAACACGGCTGAATGCCCGTTTCCCGCCTCGGGGAAACCTGTGGAAGATTGTCGCGCCCTCATACCGCCGGGTACAGTCGCCGCACTGCTCTGCCAGCCCCTGTTGTCGAGGCGAAAGAGAAGTTGGTGAACGACCGTCACCCGTCGGGGACCATGGCCGCCCCGGCTCCGGCCTCCGATGCCGCCTCGACGCCCTACGCGTCGTATGACGGGCAGGAAGCTGCGTACGGCGACTTCACCACGTACAGCGACTACAACGCCACCGGTTACCACACCGGCACGTACACCACGGCGGACTACACCGCCGACCCGCTCCACGCCGGTCTCGCGACCGGCGAGACGCACACCACGGGTTCGTACGACACCACCGGCTGGTCCGCGAACGGCCACCAGAGTCCGAACTACGACCCGTACGCGGCGCAGCACCACGCCGCCTACGACACCGGCGCGTACGACACCACCGCCTGGGCGACCGGCTACCAGCAGCAACTGGCCTCCGTTCCACCGCAGTCCACGCCGGTCGACACCAGCGGCCAGTGGGACGCGCAGACCTGGCTCCAGCCGGACCAGACGGCCGCCGCCGACGCCACCCAGCAGTGGGGCTGGGGCACGCAGGTCTTCGACACCGGCGCGTACGACGCCACGCAGTGGAACGGCGACGGCGGCACCACGGTCGGCGAGAACTTCGAGGGACCCGAACCGCACGAGCCGCAGGACGACTTGGCGGAAGAGGAACCGGTCGCCGCGGTCGAGCCGGACCCGGCCCCGCCGCTGCTCGACGACGAGGAAGAAATCACCCCCGCCTCGGCCCCGGCCTCGCGAGCGGCCTCCCGCGCAGCGGGCCGCTCCCGGCGCCGCCCCCCGGCCAAGCGCTCCGCACTGCTCACGGTGGCGGTGCCCTCGGTCTGCGTGATGGGGGTCGCCGGGATCGCCGCCGCCTCCGTGGGCGGTCTGACCGAGGACGGCAAGGAGAGCGCGGCGGCCACGCCCGACGCGCACCCCGTCAAGGCGTCCACCGCCAACAACAAGCTGGACACCCAGTTGCAGGGCCTGTCCGCGGGGGCGAACGACTTCGCCGACCGGGCCAGCCGGTACCAGGAGCGCATCGACCTCAAAGCGCAGCAGGAGGCCGAGAGGAAGAAAGCGGCGGAGGAGGCGGCCCGCAAAGAGCGACTGCGCCCCAAGTTCGCCGTCCCGGTCTTCGAGAGGGGCCTCAGCGCCTACTTCGGCCAGGCCGGCGTGAACTGGATGTCCGTGCACACCGGCATCGACTTCCCCGTCTCGTACGGGACGACGGTGCTGGCAGCGACCGACGGCACGGTCCGCACGCAGTGGAACAGCGCCTACGGCAACATGATGATCGTGACCGCGATGGACGGCACGGAGACGTGGTACTGCCACCTCTCCAGCTACCGGGTCCCCTCCGGTACGACGGTGAAGGCCGGAGAGCCGATCGCCTACTCCGGCAACTCCGGCAACTCCACCGGCCCGCACCTGCACTTCGAGGTCAGGCCCGCGGGCGGGGCGCCCATCGACCCGCTGTCGTGGCTGCGCAGCCACGGCCTCGACCCGACGTAGCCCCTCCCGCTACAGCTTCTCCACCGGCGCGTACCGCAGCAGCAGCCGCTTGGGCTTGCCGTCGCCGAAGTCGATCGTCGCCTGGGCCTTGTCGCCCGTGCCCGCGACGGCGACCACCGAGCCCAGGCCGAACTGGTCGTGCGTGACCCGGTCTCCGACGGCGAGCGCCGCCACCGGCTTCTCCGTGGTGCGGCGGGTGGCGAAGCCCGAGGCGCCGGACGCCGACGAGCGGGACCGGGACGAGGACAGCGAGGCCGCCACCGAGGAGGCCGGACCGGAGGGCGCGAAGGCCGAACCGCCCGTCCGCTTCCAGTCCACGTGCGCCGGCGGGATCTCCTCCAGGAACCGGGAGGGCGGGTTGTACGACGGCTGGCCCCAGGCGCTGCGCATCGACGATCGGGTCAGGTACAGCCGCTCCCGCGCGCGCGTGATGCCCACGTAGGCCAGGCGCCGCTCCTCCTCCAGCTCCTTGGTCTGGCCGAGGGCGCGCATGTGCGGGAAGACGCCGTCCTCCATGCCGGTCAGGAAGACCACCGGGAACTCCAGGCCCTTGGCGGTGTGCAGGGTCATCAGCGTGATGACGCCGTCGCCGTCCTCCTCGTCCGGGATCTGGTCGGAGTCGGCGACCAGGGCGACCTGCTCCAGGAAGTCGGAGAGCGCGACCGGCTCCCCCTCCCCGCGCTCCTGCTCGAACTCCAGGGCGACCGCGGCGAGTTCCTGGAGGTTCTCGATACGGGTCTCGTCCTGCGGGTCGGTGGAGGCCTGCAACTCGGCCAGGTAGCCCGTGCGCTCCAGGACGGCCTCCAGGATCGTGGCCGGTCCGGCGCCCGACTCGACGATCGTGCGAAGGTCCTCCATCAGCGTGTTGAACCGCTTGACCGCGTTCGTGGAGCGCGCGGCCATGCCGTACGCCTCGTCGACGCGGCGCAGCGCCTGCGGGAAGCTGACCCTCTCCCGCTGGGCGAGGGCGTCGATCATCGCCTCGGCTCGCTCGCCGATGCCCCGCTTGGGCACGTTGAGGATGCGGCGCAGCGGGACGGAGTCCTCGGGGTTGGCCAGGACCCGCAGGTAGGCCAGGACGTCCCGGACCTCCTTGCGCTCGTAGAAGCGAACGCCGCCGACGACCTTGTAGGGCAGGCCGACGCGGATGAAGATCTCTTCGAAGACACGGGACTGGGCGTTGGTGCGGTAGAAGACGGCGACGTCGCCCGCCTTGGCCTCGCCCGCGTCCGTGAGGCGGTCTATCTCTTCGGCGACGAACTGCGCCTCGTCGTGCTCGGTGTCGGCGACGTAACCCGTGATGCGGGCGCCCGCGCCGGCGTTGGTCCACAGGTTCTTGGGGCGGCGGGACTCGTTGCGCTCGATGACCGCGTTGGCGGCGGACAGGATCGTCTGCGTGGAGCGGTAGTTCTGCTCCAGCAGGATCGTCGTCGCGTCCGGGTAGTCCTCCTCGAACTGGAGGATGTTGCGGATGGTCGCGCCGCGGAAGGCGTAGATCGACTGGTCGGCGTCACCGACCACGCACAGCTCGGCCGGCCGCAGGTCGTCCTCGGCGGGCGGTACGTCCACGGGGTGCTCGGCGGTGCCGACCAGTTCCCGTACCAGGGCGTACTGCGCGTGGTTGGTGTCCTGGTACTCGTCGACCAGGACGTGCCGGAAGCGGCGGCGGTAGTGCTCGGCGACGTCCGGGAAGGCGCGCAGCAGGTTGACCGTCGTCATGATCAGGTCGTCGAAGTCGAGGGCGTTGGCCTCGCGCAGCCGCGACTGGTAGAGGGCGTAGGCCTGGGCGAGGGTCTTCTCGAAGCCGTCAGTGGCCCGGGCGGCGAAGTCCTCCTCGTCGATCAGCTCGTTCTTGAGGTTGCTGATCTTGGCGCTGAACGACTTGGGCGGGTAGCGCTTGGGGTCGAGGTCCAGGTCGCGGCAGACCAGGGCCATCAGGCGCTTGGAGTCGGCGGCGTCGTAGATCGAGAAGGAGGACGTGAAGCCGAGCTTCTTGCTCTCCCGGCGCAGGATGCGCACGCACGCGCTGTGGAAGGTCATCACCCACATCGCGTTGGCACGCGGTCCGACGAGCTGCTCGACGCGCTCCTTCATCTCGCCGGCGGCCTTGTTGGTGAAGGTGATCGCCAGGATCTGGCCGGGGTGGGCGCCCCGCTCGGCCAGCAGGTACGCGATCCGGTGCGTGAGCACACGGGTCTTGCCGGAGCCGGCGCCGGCCACGATGAGCAGCGGGGAGCCGGAGTGCACGACGGCGGCGCGCTGGTTGTCGTTCAGCCCCTCCAGGAGCGCGGCCGGGTCCACGACCGGCCGGTGGGCGCCGTCGCGGTAGTAGGCGTCCCGGTCCGGGGGCACGTCGAACTTCCCGCCGAACAGATCGTCCGGAACCGGCTCCGGAGCGTGATCGTCCTCGGGCGGCGGCGGGGACTCTTCCTCATGGCCGCGGGGGGCCTGGAGATCCGCCAGGAAGCTGTCGTCAAAGAGGCTGCTCATCGCTCTACGAGTCTAGGGCGCCCCACCGACAACCCGTGGCCGCCCCGGGAAATGACCGGTTCGGCGAGGCCGAGACCAAGGTCACGAAAACGTATCGGACATACCTCGCACCAACCTTCACACGAGCCACACAAGTTGGTTAGCGTGCGGTCTGACCGCATGATCGTCACCGGGGGACTCGCCGGACGACGCGGCCCCCACGCTATCCACCCGAACCCGACGGCCAACCGGCAGGCGGACGATGGAAGGAGTCGCCTCCCTTGGCGTCGCACAGCAGCACGCGGCCCGCCGCAACACCCGGACCAGGTGCGCCCGGACCCGGCACGCACGGGGCGGACGGCGACGGGCCGAGCCCGGAGGAGGTCGAGAGGAAGCTCGACTACCTGTACGGCCGGGCGGGGTCGTCGACCGCGCGGAACGACGCCCAGAAGGACACCGCCCAGAAGAAGGGGGCGAGGCAGCGCGGGCTGGTCGCCGCGCTCCTGGACGACGTCGCCAAGCGCGCCGACATGCTCGGCAAGGCGCGCGAGATGCTCGGTTCCTTCGCTGCGGCCCCGTACCGCAACGGTGACACCGCCCCCGAGACCGCCGCCCTGCTGCTCACCGAGACCCCGCAGGGCTACTTCGACCAGGCCCAGCTGATCGGCCGGCTGAACACACGCCGCGAGAGCCTGGTCGACGGCCACACCGCGCGGCCGCCGGCGCCCGAGACCATGGTCACGGCCCCGGCCCCGGACACTGCCCCGGCCCCTGACCTCCCCGGGCCGCCGGCCGAGCCGCAGCACGACATCGCGGCGGCCAAGGCGGCCGTCCAGCGGAAGCTGGCCCACGCGCGCGTACTGCTGCTGTCGGCCCCCCAAGCGCATGAGGCCCTGCGCGCGACCGAGCCCGCGCGGCGGACCCAGGCGGCCGAGCCCGCGGAGCACGTGGAGAACGCGGTGAGCACGGTGCACGCAGCGCACGCGGACACCGCAGCGCACGCGGACACCGCAGCGAACGCCGTCCCCTCCCCTGGTCAGGGCGACGGCGCGGCCCCCGGGGTCCCGTCCGGCGCGTTCCCCGGACGGGCGTCCGGCCCCGCGCAGGCGACCAGGGCCGACCAGGCCCTCGCCTTCGCCCGCGAGCAGATCGGCAAGCCGTACGTGTGGGGTGCGGCAGGTCCGGGGTCGTACGACTGCTCCGGCCTCACCCAGGCCGCCTGGAAGGCCGCCGGGGTCACGCTGCCCCGCGCCGCCCGCGACCAGGCCCACGCCGGTACGGCGGTCCCGCTCTCCGCGGCCCGGCCCGGCGACCTCGTCTTCTTCGCCTTCTTCGGCGACGCGGACCACGTCGGTCTCTACGCCGGTGACGGCGTGATGATCCACGCGCCGAGGCCCGGCGGCCGCGTCCGCGAGGAGTCCGTCCACCACGACGGCGCATCGGCGGTGCACCGCGTGGTGCGGCCGGACTGAGGGCGGCGCGTCCCGTCCGGCCTTTCGGTGGACCGGCTTTCTGCACGCGCCCGCGCGCGTGCCCCGCGCTGGGGCGCGCGAAGCTCCTTAGCATCGGGCCATGCCCGGCACCTCACCCTTCCGCGCCTGGCTGGCGCAGCGCCCCCCGGCGGCCGGGGCCGCCGTGATGGCCACCGGCATCGTGTCGGTCGCCCTGCATCTGACGGGCTACGAACTGCTGTCCCGCGTGGTCCTCGCGGTGGGCTGCTTCGCCTGGCTGACGCTGGCGGCGGACTTCGTCCTGCGGCTGCTGGGCGACCGGCCGCGATGGATCCGGGAGGCGGGGACGCCGGGCGCCCTCACCGCCGTCGCGGCGACGACCGTGCTCGGGACCCGTTTCACGGCGCTGGGGTGGCGGACCCTCGCGGAGGCGCTGCTCGCGCTGGCCTTCGTACTGTGGCCGGGGCTGCTGGTGCTGGTGGTCCGCAACTACCGTCGGCCGATGCCCGGGGCGGTGTTCCTGAGCTGCGTGGCGACCGAGGGCCTGGCCGTGCTCGCGGCCACTCTGGCCAAGGCGCAGACCGTGGCCTGGCCGGCGTACGCCGCGCTGGTGTTCTTCTGGATCGGGCTCGTGCTGTACGTCTTCGCGCTGTACTGCTTCGACCTGCGGCAGCTGCTCGAGGGGCACGGGGACCACTGGATCGCGGGCGGGGCACTGGCGATCTCGGCTCTGGCCGGCGCCCGGCTGATCGCGGTCGGCGGCGGAGGCATGTATCTGTGGGACGCCGACGACAGCGGTGTGCTGCGGGCGGTGACCCTGGCGCTCCTCGTGCTCGGCCTGTGCTGGTACGCCGTTCTGGTCGTCGCGGAGCTGGTACGGCCCCGGCTGCGCTACGACGTGCGCCGCTGGTCGACCGTCTTCCCGATGGGCATGACGGCGGCGGCGAGCGTGTCCGTCGCGGCCGCCGCGGACGTCCCGTCGCGGGGGCTCGGGGAGGTGCTGCTGTGGGTCGCGGCGGCGGCGTGGCTGGCCGTCGCCGCGGGCGCGGTCCTGGACGCGTACGCGGAGCTCAGGGCGCTGCGCTGAGCGTCACGTCCACAGCACGGCGATGAAGATGTTCGCCGTGGTGAGCAGGCCCACCAGGCCGAACAGGCCCTTGTCCACCTTCTCGTCGTCCCGCTTGACGTAGACCAGGCCGAGGATCACGATCAGCAGCGCCAGCTTCACGCCGATCTTGATGTTGTCGACGTGGTGCCCCTGGGCCTGGTTGAGGCCGACCAGGACCACGCCGGTGACCAGCATCGTCAGCGCGCCGTGCAGCATCGCCGGCACGAACCGGGCCGTGCCGCGGCCCATCGCCTTCATCTGGGTGAGGAAGCCGCCGAGCAGCGCGGCGATACCGACGATGTGCAGACCGACGAAGAGATGGATGAGTACGTCCATGAGTCCGGAGCCTAACCAGCGGCCTTTTCGCTCCCGGCACCGGCCCGTCCCGAGCGACCGCACGCCGGCCCGCGCACGCCGACGCCGGACGCCGGACGCCGGCGGACAGGGGACCCGCGCGCGCACGCCGACGCCGGACGCCGGCGGACACAGGAACCAGGTGGACACAAGCGGACGCCTGCCGGTTGCCGCATATATGCGACCCATAGCACCTCGCCCAGCCCGGATGCCCCGGAAATCCGCGCATCGGTCATCGCAGCGCGTGAAGGCAGCATCCCCGGAACGGGATCGCGGTCGCATACGGTCACCTGGCGATCCCCTGCCGCCACTTCCGTACAAGACCTCACCCGGCGCTCACCGAGCGGCTTAGCTCCTCCCCCAGGTGACCGGCTTCACCGCCGCCCGGGCCAGGGGCGACGGCCGGACGCCACCACCGAGACGTCCGGCGGCGGGCTGCTCCCCCTGTGCGGGCCGTCGCCGGACCAGGACCCCGCCTCCGCGGCCGGCAGAAGGGACGTGACGCTCCACGTGGCAGCGCACCGCAGGCTCCGACAGCGCTCGCTCGGCGGAGGCACCGTCCGTACGGCCGCCACGATCGCCCTCGCGGGCGCCGCGACGGCGACCGGCTTCGACGGCACCGTGCACGCCGCTCCGCGGCCGGCGCCGGAGCAGATCAAGGCCACGGTGGACAGGCTCTACCAGGAGGCGGAGACCGCCACCGAGAAGTACGACGGTGCGAAGGAGAAGACGGACACGGCCGAGAAGCGGCTGAAGGCACTGGGCGACGAGGCCGCCCGCAGGCAGGAGAGGCTGAACTCCGCCCGCGACGCACTGGGCTCGATCGCCGCGGCGCAGTACCGGGACGGCGGGATCGACCCCGTGGTGCGGCTGATGCTGTCCGACGACCCCCGGCGGTACCTGGACGGGGCCGAGTTCGCCGAGCGCGCGGGCGTCCGGCAGACGGCCGCCGTGGCCGATGTGCGCCGGCAGCTCCGGGAGATCGGCCGGCTGCGCGGGGACGCACGCGTCGAGCTGACCTCGTTCCGGTCACGGCGGGCGGAACTGCGCCGGCAGAAGAAGACGGTCACCACGAAACTGGACGAGGCCCGGCGGCTGCTGGCGGGGCTGTCCCCGCAGCAGCGCACGGCGATCGGCGCGGGCGGGGACACCGGGTCCGCGGCCCGCCACGGCACCGGCGCCCGGGACGCACTCGGCGACCCGGCCCCGGTCACCGCCCCCGGTTCCCGCGCGGCCGCGGCCGTCGCCTACGCCTACCGGAAGCTCGGCAGCCCCTACGTGTGGGGCGCGACCGGGCCCGACGCCTTCGACTGCTCGGGCCTGATCCAGGCCGCCTACCGCTCCGCCGGGGTTTCGCTGCCCCGCACCACCTACGCCCAGATCAGCGCGGGCCGGCGTGTCCCACGCTCCGCACTGCGCCCCGGCGACCTGGTGTTCTTCTACTCCGGCATCAGCCACGTCGGCCTCTACGTCGGCAACGGCCGGATGATCCACGCCCCGAACCCCTCGGCCCCGGTCCGCCTGGCCCCGGTCGACCAGATGCCCTTCGCGGGGGCGACACGGGTGGCGTGAGGGAGTCCGGACCGGGACGCGCACCGGCGGTCGGCACCGCCCGCGCGGTGACGTGCCGTTGCTGGACGTCGTGATCGCGTTGGCGTGCCTACAGGTGGGTCACACCAGCCGGCGTGCCGTCGCCCAGCGGGTCAGCTCGTGGCGGTTGGAGAGCTGGAGCTTCCTCAGCACCGCGGAGACATGGGATTCCACCGTCTTGACGGAGATGAAGAGCTGCTTGGCGATCTCCTTGTACGCGTAGCCGCGGGCGATGAGGCGCAGCACCTCCCGCTCGCGCTGGGTGAGGCGGTCGAGGTCCTCGTCGACCGGCGGGGCGTCGGTGGAGGCGAAGGCGTCCAGCACGAAACCGGCCAGGCGCGGGGAGAAGACGGCGTCGCCCTCCTGGACCCGGAAGATCGAGTCGACGAGGTCGGTGCCCGTGATCGTCTTCGTCACATAGCCGCGTGCTCCACCGCGGATCACGCCGATCACGTCCTCCGCCGCGTCCGACACGGACAGCGCGAGGAAGCGCACGGGCCGCTCGGTGTCGGCGGTCAGCGCCGCGCAGCGCCGCAGCACCTCCACTCCACCGCCGCCGGGCAGATGGACGTCCAGCAGAACCACCTCGGGCCGGGTCGCGGTGATGACCGTGACCGCCTGGTCGACGTCCGCGGCCTCGCCGACGACCTCGACGCCCGTCTGCTCGGTCTGGCCGATCTCGGCCTGGACCCCGGTGCGGAACATGCGGTGGTCGTCGACGAGGACCACGCGCACGTGCCGCCCGCCCGCCCCTGTCGTCTCCGCTCCCGCGGTACCGTTCGTCTCGGTCGGGTCGCTCATCACGTGTTCTCCGCCCTCTCCATCTCCAGCTCGACCTCCGTGCCGCCGTCCGGCACGGCCCGCAGCCGGGCCGTCCCCCCGTTGCGCTCCATACGGCCGATGATCGATTCTCTGACGCCCATCCGGTCGGCGGGTATCGCGTCGAGGTCGAATCCGGGTCCGCGGTCCCGGACGGACACGAAGACCGTCCGGGCCTCGACCTCGGCGTAGACCTGGACGGCGCCGCCCTCGCCACCGTACTTGGCGGCGTTCACCATGGCTTCCCGCGCGGCCTGCATCTGTGCGCCGATCCGGTCGTCGAGCGGGCAGTCGCCGACCACGACCACCTCTATGGGGACGCCGTGCTTGTCCTCGACCTCGGCCGCGTTGCGCCTGACCGCCTCGGCGAGGGTGGCCGGTTCGTCGGCCTCGTCCTTGCCGTTGCCCTCCGGCTTGTAGAGCCAGGCACGCAGGTCGCGCTCCTGGGCCCGGGCCAGGCGGCGCACCTCGCCCGCGTTCTCCGCGTTGCGCTGGATCAGGGTCAGGGTGTGCAGCACCGAGTCGTGGACGTGGGCGGCGACCTCGGCCCGTTCCTGGGCACGGATGCGCATCAGACGCTCCTCGGAGAGGTCCTGGGTCATGCGCACGAGGTAGGGGCCGGCGAGCAGGGTTATGCCGACCAGGACGGCGAGGGCCGCCTGGAGGACCGAGCCGAGATGGGCGGCGGACCCCTGCATCACGAAGATGGCGGAGACGCCGGCCGTGACCAGCAGGACGCCCGCTCCGGCCCGGGCCAGGGTGAGCGTACGGCGTCGGCGGCCGACCTCGACCCAGCGGGCCCGGCGGGCGTTGTCCGCCTGGCGCCAGACCAGGGCGACGCCCGCGGCGACGAGGACGGCCGGCAGGAGGTAGGCCTTGGCGCCGTTGCCCGGATTGACGCTGCCGACGAAGACCATCGCCACGACGACCATGAGGAGCAGGGCGACGATCTGGCCCTTGTCCGGTTTGCGGGCGACGATTCTGCGGCGGCCGTCCGGCGAGGTCTCGGTGGTGACCAGGGACGGCGGCTTCTGGTCGCCGACGCCGCCGACCCCGAGGGGCACGAAGAACCAGAAGGCCGCGTACACCAGCGCGCCGAGCCCGTCGGCCATGAACAGGCCGACGAAGACGAGCCGCACCCAGACCACGGGCAGCCCGAGATGACCGGCCAGGCCCCGCGCCACTCCGCCGAGCCAGCGTCCGTCGCTGCTGCGGTAGAGCTTGCGCGGCGGCCGCGGGTCGTCGAGGGGCACTGCTGCGGCTTCCGGCATGCCACTGATGGTCACACGCCCTGCGGGGCGGGGGCATCAGGGTCCGCCCCCTAGACTCCCCTGATCTTCGAATCCGCTCGTCGAAAGGGTTCTTCGAAAAGCCCCCGGGTCGCGGCCCCACGGTCTGTCGAACGCGTCCCCGGCCACGGCTCAGGGGCGAATCAGGGTTCGCCCAGGGTCGTCCCGGCTCCCGCCACGACCGCACGCCCGTCACCATGGACGCATGACGAATCACCAGCACGCCGCGAGGGGTCCGGAACCCGGCTCCGGCCCGGGCCCGTCCCCGGGCACCGGGCCACGGGACGCCGTGCCCGGCGCGGGTGCGGGTGCGCGTGCGGGTGAACAGCCGCGGGCACCCGGACAGCCGGGAGCGCCGCACGCGGACGAACGGCCGGGCTCGGCCGACGGGATGGGAGGGGAGAGCGTGACGGGCACGACGGGGGCGGCCGAACACCGGGATCCGGCCGCCGGGCCGGAGACCGGGACGGCGGGAGCCGGCACCGCTGCCGGGGCGCGCGCCGGGACCGACACCGGAGCGGGCGGCACCGACGGTGTGCCGAAGTACCGGCGGGACCGGGCGCACAGGGTGATCGGCGGCGTCTGTGCCGGTCTGGGGCGGCAGTGCGACATGGATCCGGTGATCTTCCGGATCACGCTGGCCGTGCTGGCCGCGACCGGCGGCATAGGCCTCATCTTCTACGGCTTCGCCTGGCTCTTCGTGCCGTACGACGACGAGGAGGAGAACGAGGTGCGCAAGCTCCTCACCGGCCGGGTGGACGGACCGGCTCTCGCGGCCGTGCTGTTCGCGCTGGTCGGCTGCGGGGTCTTTCTGTCCATGCTGGGCAACGGCAGTGTGCTCTCCTTCGGCGTCGTCCTGTCCCTGCTCCTCGCCGGCGCCGGGTACTGGTCGCAGCACCGCGGCGCCCCCGGCCCCGACCCGCTGGCCGCCCAGGCCGCAGCCGACGCACCGCCGGAGGCCCAGGCACCGCCGGTGCCCACGATCTACCCCTCCTGGTGGCGCGACCCGATCGTCAAGGACGGCACCCACGTCGGCGGCACGGGCTATCTGTGGGGCCCCCGCGACTCACGCGACCGGGACGTCGCCGCGGCCGTCAACATCGGCCTCGGCGCGCACGCCGGCGAGTACACCCGTCCGGTGCGCACCGAGCCGCCCCGCCCCCGCGGCCCGCGCGGGATCGGCGGCTGGGTCTTCCTGCTGGCCCTGCTCGCAGGCGCCCTCGGCACCCGCCTGACCTGGGACGACGGCGCTCTGGGCACCAGCCTCCAGGCCGGTCTTGCCTGCGCGCTCGCGGTCTTCGGCCTGGGCATGGTGGTGAGCGCGTTCCTGGGCCGGACGGGCTTCGGCTCGATACTGCTGGCGCTGGTCACCGCGGCCCTGCTCGGCACGTCCGCCGCGCTTCCGAAGGACATCACCACGCAGTGGGGGCAGCAGACCTGGCAGCCCGCGGCGACGGCGGGCGTCAAGCCCGGATACCACCTCGGCACCGGGGAGGGCACCTTGGACCTGACCCGGATACGCCTCGGCAAGGGAGCGACGGTGACGACGAAGGCTCAGGTGGGCGTGGGCCGGCTGCGGGTGATCGTGCCGGCGGGCGTGACCGTCCGGGCGAACATCGAGGTGGGGATCGGCGACATCCGGCTCCCGGGCGACACCTCGCAGGACGTGGACGTGGCGCCCGGCCGGCACCAGAGGATCACGCTGCCCGCGACCGCGGGCGGCAAGGACGCCGGGACCCTGGACATCAAGCTCCAGGTCGGCGTGGGACAGGCGGAGGTGAGCCGTGCTGCGCCATGATTTCCAGCCGGGGAAGCTGGTGTCCGGTGTCTTCCTCACCGGCGCGGGCGTGGTCTACGCGGGGGACGCGGCCGGTGCCTGGCAGGCCCCGTGGTTCCTGCTGGTCCCGATGGTCGTCGGCGGCCTGTGCCTGGGAGGCGCGGCGGCGGTGGTGAACAGGGCCGTGCGCAGGCGCCGGGACGCCCGCGCGACCCTCGGCGGGACAAGTGCGGGGGGAGGAACGGGCTGAGCTGTCGGCACTCCCCCGTGGCGAGCTATCGGTACTCCCCCGCCCGTCGCCGTCGCCGTACCCGCAGCACGGCGTCGGCGGAGAGCATCGGGGCGCCGGCGAGGACCAGGGGCACCCAGGCCATCAGATAGATGAGGTCGTTGCCGTAGTAGTAGGGGGTGGTGGCCCAGCTGACCGTGAGCCACAGGCTGAGGGAGATCAGCGCGCCGCCGACCGCGGCCAGGCGGCCCAGCAGACCGATGAGGGTGCCGAGGCCGACGGCCAGTTCGGCGAAGGCGATGCCGTAGCCGAAGCCGACCGGGTTCTTCAGGGCCAGGTCGACCAGGGCCGGGACGGCGGAGGAGTCGCGGACCGCGCGCATCGTCTCGCCGATCGACCCGGGGCCGGTGTCCTGCATGAAGCCGCTGGAGGTGAGCTTGTCGAGACCGGCGTAGAGGAAGGTGACGCCCAGGAAGATACGGAGGGGCAGGAGGGCGAATCGGCCCGCCGTGTCCCGCCGGCTTGGAATCAGATCGGCATGCATGGGCTGGGTGTCCGTACGAACCTGCGTCATCGCTGCGAGCCGCCTCTCACCGCCGTCGTATGTGTGCCCCTCAATCGACCATACGTATGCGGGACGGGACCCGCTCAACCCGGCGGGGAGGTTTTTCCGGATTCCGCGTGACTTCGGCTCATGCGTCCCAAGGCATCGGGGTGCTGACGGCCCTCCACAAATCCATCCGCACCCGATCCGCCGGAGGTGTCATCCGCCGTCGTTCCGTCCGCCCGGCACTCCGGCACTCCGGCACTCCGGCACTCCGGCAGCACCTGTTACTCCATCACGTCGATCGTGTACTGGTTCGTCTCCACGCCCGCCGCCGTCACCACCTGCACCTCGACCCGTCCCGGTTCCACGTCCGCCGGGACGGGAACGGTCAGTGCCGTGTCCGTGGGATTGCTGAAGCCGCCCGTGACCGGGACGAGGGGCACGTGCACGTTGACCGCGCCGATACGGACCCTCATACGGGCCAGCCGGTCGGCTCCCTGCGCACCCGGCGGGACGAACCCGGCGCCCCTGATCTCGATGTCGTCGCCCGTCCGGATCGGCGCGTCCAGGTCACCGGCCTCCCGGGCCCGGACCACCGACAGGACGACGGGACGGCCGCCGTCGGCGTACTTGCCCGCCAGGTAGGTCGCCGCCGACACCAGCACCACCACCGCCAGTCCCCATGGCAGGTCGGGCAGTTGGTCCGGACGCCGGGCCAGTCGCACCGCCGCGAACGCCAGCGCGACGGCGCTGATCACCACGTACTGGATGTCCGTGAAGGCGCCCCGTCCCGAGTCGTCGGTCAGCAGGTCGGCCGCCCGCGGCCGGTCCGCGCGCACCTTCTGGAGCCGCTGCCCCAGCACTCGCAGTCCGACCACCCGCCGTACGAGGACCGCGATCCCGCACACCACGGCGAGCACGGTGACCACACCGGCGCCCCGGGCCAGGTCCAGCCCGGAGATCAGGGCGTCGCGCTCGGTGTGGTCCGAGGCCAAGGCGAGCCGGCCCGCCAGCACCAGCACCGCGTACGCCACGAACAGCACCCATCCCACGGCCACCGCGCGGGAGGTGGACAGCCGGTTGTCCTCGCCGATGACCGGAGCGAGCGCCCCGCCACGCCCCCGGTGGAGCCAGGACGCGGCCGTCAGCGCCCCGGCCACCAGGACGGCCGCCAGCAGTCCCGCGGTCCGGGCGGAACTCCAGCCCGCGCCGACCGCCGTCAACGCCTGCACCAGAAGCAGCAGTACGACCGCCGACCACACCGTGTACGCCGTCCAGCGCCACAGCCGTGCCAGCCAGGCCTCGCCCTCGGCCCGCCCCCGCTCGGCGACGAGTTCAGCGGACTGCGTCAGCTCCTCCGAGACCCACTGCCGGGAGGCCGACGCCGAGTGCGCCACGGCCGCCGGCAGGCCCTGACCCGCGGCGAACTCGTCCCGCTTGAGAAGGAACGCGGCAACAGCCTGCCGGTGTCCCGCACGCGCCCCGTGCGGGCAGTTCCCGCAGGTGCAGCCGCCCCCATGGGCGCCCACGCCGCCTCTCGCCTCCTGCACCGCCACGCCCGACGCCCGCCTTCCCCGGATCCCGCGGCCCAGCCGCGGCAACAACACCCCTACGCAGAAGGCGAATTGTGCCCTATACCGCCCCGCCCGCGTTCGCCAGGTCCGGTCAGCGGGGGTGAAGCCGGGAACGCTGGGTTGACCCGGCTGCGGGAACGTCCGTATGGGCGAGATGTCCAGCGTGCCGAAGGCCTCAGGTCAGCAGGTCGGGTTCGCTGCGGCTGATGTCCTGCCACAGGGGCTGGTAGTTGATCCACGCCACCAGGTCGCCGCCGAGCTGTTCCCGGGTCGCGACCGCCGGTTCGTGGTCGATCAGGACCGGCCGGCCCGCCGCCCGTGCGGTCAGCTGCACCTGACAGGAGCGTTCCATGGCCAGGAACCACCAGGCGGCAGCGTCCACCGAGTCGCCGACCGTCAGCAGGCCGTGGTTGCGCAGCACCAGTGCCTTGCGCGAGCCCAGCGCGGCCGCGATCCGGCGGCCCTCCTCCGCGTCGACGGCGACGCCGGTGTAGGAGCCGTAGACGGCGTGGTCCTCGTAGAAGGCGCAGCTCTCCTGGGTGATCGGGTCCAGGAGGTCACCGAGCGCCGCCAGGGCGCGGCCGTGCACCGAGTGGCAGTGGGCGACGGCGACGACGTCCGGGCGGGCGGCGTGGACCTGGGCGTGCACGGTGAACGCGGCCTGGTTGACGTGGTGGCGGCCCTCGAGCACCTGCCCGTCCTGGTTGGCGAGCACCAGGTCGCTCACGGTGACGTGCTGGAACGGCATCCCGAAGGGATTGACCCAGAAGCAGTCGCTGAACTCGGGGTCGCGCGCGGTGATGTGGCCGGAGACGCCGTCCTCGAGACCGGACCGGCCGAAGATCCGCAGGGCGCCCGCGAGCCGCTCCTTGCGGTACCGGCGCTCGTCGTCGACCGACTCGTGCATCGGCGGCATCGCGAACAGCAGTTTCTCGGTGGGCAGGGGCGGTGGCGGGGTGGGGGCGGGACCGTGCATGGGACCTCCGTCGCTGGATCGACGACGTACGGGCCGGAAGCTACCGCCGAACGGGTCAGGATACGAGCGCGGTGCGGTGAAGATGCCCGGCAGCGCACCGGCTCCGCCACCCAATGCCGCCAAACGCCGCCGAATGCCGCCGAATCCCGACAGAGGATGTCGGGTATCGCCACCACACTCGGGGCATGGCGACGAACTGGGCGGCCTTCGCCGCGGCGGAACCCGACCTGGCCACGACCGTCGAGCAGCGGTTCAGGGCGTTCCCGCACCACGTCCTGGTGACCCTGCGCGGGGACGGCTCCCCGCGCACCACGGGACTGGAGGTGCGCTTCCTGAACGGCGAACTGTGGCTCGGCATGATGCCGGGCTCGCTCAAGGCGCTCGATCTGCGCCGGGATCCGAGGTTCGCGCTTCAGGCGAACCCGGGGCCGGACACCGCGATGGCCGGCGGTGACGCGCGGATCGCCGGACGGGCGGTCGAGGTGGAGGATCCCGAGGTGAAGGGCGTGTACGTGAAAGAGGTGGAACCGCCGCAGCCGTTCCACCTCTTCCGCACCGAGTTGACGGAGGTCGTACGGACCTTCGTCGAGGACGACACGTTCCTGGTCGTCCAGGTCTGGAAGCCCGGAGAGCCGGTGCGGACTCTCAGGCGGGCCTAGGACCGGCTCACTCCCACTCGATGGTGCCCGGCGGCTTCGAGGTCACGTCGAGGACGACGCGGTTGACGTCCCGGACCTCGTTGGTGATGCGGGTCGAGATCTTCGACAGGACGTCGTAGGGCAGCCGCGACCAGTCGGCGGTCATGGCGTCCTCGCTGGAGACCGGGCGCAGCACGATCGGGTGGCCGTAGGTGCGGCCGTCGCCCTGGACGCCGACGCTGCGGACATCCGCGAGCAGGACCACCGGGCACTGCCAGATGTCACGGTCGAGGCCGGCCGCCGTCAGCTCCTCGCGGGCGATGGCGTCGGCCTCGCGCAGCAGGTCCAGGCGCTCCTTGGTGACCTCGCCGACGATCCGGATGCCGAGGCCGGGGCCCGGGAAGGGCTGGCGCTGGACGATCTCGTCCGGCAGGCCGAGCTCCTGGCCGACCATGCGGACCTCGTCCTTGAACAGTTGGCGCAGCGGCTCGATCAGCTTGAACTCGAGGTCCTCGGGCAGGCCGCCGACGTTGTGGTGCGACTTGATGTTCGCGGTGCCGGTGCCGCCGCCGGACTCGACGACGTCCGGGTAGAGGGTGCCCTGGACGAGGAACTCCACCGCCGGGCCCTCGTCCGCGATGATCTCCGCCTGGGCCTGCTCGAAGACGCGGATGAACTCGCGGCCGATGATCTTCCGCTTCTCCTCGGGGTCGTTGACCCCCTTGAGGGCGGTGAGGAAGCGCTCCTCGGCGTCCACGACCTTCAGCTGTACGCCGGTCGCGGCCACGAAGTCCTTCTCGACCTGCTCGGTCTCGCCCTTGCGCATCAGGCCGTGGTCGACGTAGACGCAGGTCAGCTGGGAGCCGATGGCCTTCTGCACGAGTGCGGCGGCGACCGCGGAGTCCACGCCCCCGGACAGTCCGCAGATCGCCCGCTTGTCGCCGACCAGCTCGCGGATGGCGGCGACCTGCTCGTCGATCACGTTGCCGGTGGTCCAGTTCGGCTTGAGGCCGGCACCGCGGTAGAGGAAGTGCTCCAGGACCTGCTGGCCGTGCGTGGAGTGCATGACCTCCGGGTGGTACTGGACGCCGTACAGCTTCTTCTCGTCGTTCTCGAACGCGGCGACCGGGACGACGTCCGTGGAGGCCGTGACCGAGAAGCCCTCGGGGGCGGCGGAGCAGGCGTCGCCGTGCGACATCCACACGTCCTGGTCGGCCGGGGTGCCCTCGAAGAGGGTGGAGGAGGGCTTCGAGACGGACAGTCCGGTACGGCCGTACTCGCGGGCTCCGGTGTTGTCCACGGTGCCACCGAGGGCCTGCGCCATCAGCTGGAAGCCGTAGCACATGCCGAACACGGGGACGCCGGACTCGAAGATCTCGCGGTCGAGGCGCGGGGCGCCCTCTTCGTACACCGAGGAGGGGCCGCCGGAGAGGATGATCGCCGCCGGGTTCTTGGCGAGCATCTCCTGAACCGGCATGGAGCTCGGCACGATCTCGCTGTAGACCCGTGCCTCGCGGACGCGACGGGCGATGAGCTGGGCGTACTGCGCGCCGAAGTCGACGACCAGGACGGTGTCGGGGGCGGCGGCAGCGGGGGTCGCTGATGACACGGGGTGCCTTCCGGCGGTCGGGGGGGCCTTGTGCTTGTCGATTCTACCGACGTGGCCGCGGGTACCTCCCCAGCCGCCTCGACGACTGCAGCCCAGGGCGCCCCGTCCAGGGCCCGTCCAGCCATCCGTCTCATCAGGTGAACCGTGTTGGACGTCACGGGCGGGCGAGGCATACTGGTTTCATGCTTGCGCAGACGACCTTCGTGTTTACCTATGGCACCCGGCCCACCGGCTGCCATGGTCGTGCTGCTTGAGCAACTGACAAGCGACTTCCCAGGCGCCCCGGGCCGACAAGGTCCGGGGCGCCTGGCGTTGTGGTCCTTGTCATCCGGGGCACCGCACCCGACCAGCGAGGAGCCCCCGCCATGACCGCCACCGCAGCACAGCCCCAGACCTCGGCAGCCACCGCCGGGAGCGGTGCCCGTACCGACGAGGCCGCGAACGTGATCACCGGCGCCCGGGAGCGCATCGACACCCTGGACGACCGGATCATCGGCCTGATCCAGGAACGGATGGCCGTCTCCGCCGTGATCCAGGAGACCCGGATCGCCTCCGGGGGCCGGCGGGTGAACCTCTCCCGTGAGATGGAGATCCTGGGCCATTACAGGGACGCCCTGGGCAAGCCGGGCACAAGCCTGGCGATGACCTTGCTGGAACTGTGCCGGGGCAGGATCTGACCCCCTCGCCGCCGCCCTCCTCATCCGCCCCCGCTCTCATGTCCCACCGCTCTCACCCGTACGGCGCGTGACCGCCGCGCCGCCCGCCTCGTTGTCCCGGTGTCCGTGCCAGCCAGGGGCGGGCCCGAAAGAACCACGCGTGGATCTCGGGAGCGATGAGGCGTGCGGATCGTGCCGCGCGTCGTGGGACCTCGCTCCAGGGAAGTGACCGGACGGCAGGGGACAGCAGCCCGGTCACCCAGATAAACGGCCGGCTCCGGGGACGCCCGGGGCCGGCCGGCGGGACGAAAAACACACAAGGCCGGATCAAAGGGTTGCGGACGCCAGGTTCGTCCAACACGATGCCCACACAGCTCCCGGCTCCGGACTCCCGCGCGGACGGCAGCGCCGCGGTGCGCCACCCGACCGCCAGAGGTCGAGACCCGGTGCGCCCCCCGTGCGCCGGGGAGCACGACGACGCATCACGACGCGCGGAGGGCACACGCCAGCGGCAGGCGGCGCAATCCCCCGGCGCCGCTCCCCCGGGCACCGGCGCTGCCCTGACGTCGGTGCCGACGAGAGAAGGGCCCCGCGGCCCGAGGCCGCGGGGCCCTTCTCATACGCGCTCGCGGACACGGACCCCCGGGGATGTGACGCAGGACACATCAGAATCCTGCCGACCGGGGCGCAACCTTTCGCAGTCCCCCCGGGTCACATCAGCAGACGGAGGAGGACCTGTGCCAGGAGGGGGGTGCAGGTCCTCTCTCTTTTCTCTTTCCAGGCCTGTTCACCGGTTTCTCTTTCCAGGCCTGTTCACCGGCGCCGTTCCTGCTTCTTCGGCGGCACCGGCGGCATCCCCAGGAACGGCAGCCGCAGCGCGCCGAAGGCGTCCGCCGGGACCGCCGGATGCCGTGGCTCCACCGCCCGCAGTCGCTCGTAGGCCGCACCCTGCGGCGGGCGCGGGTCGGTCTCTCCCTTGTTGGGCCAGTACGACATCGCCCGCTCGGCCTGGGCGGTGATGGTCAGCGACGGGTTCACCCCCAGGTTCGCCGAGACCGCGGCGCCGTCGACGACCGAGATGCCGGGGTGGCCGTAGAGGCGGTGGTACGGGTCGATGACGCCGGTCTCGCGCGAGGCGCCGATCGGGCAGCCGCCGAGGAAGTGTGCGGTGAGCGGGGTGCCCATCAGCTCGCCGACGTTGGACCCGGCGAAGCCGTTGATCTCGGCGGCGAGCGCGGTGGCGCTTTCCGTGGCGGCCCTGATCTGCTTGGGGTTGGGCGCGCCGTGCCCCTGGCGGGCCGTGAGCAGTCCCCTGCCCACACCGTCCGGCTTCAGGTACGTGGTCAGGGAGTTGTCCAGGGACTGCATCACCAGGCCGATGATGGTCCGCTCCGACCAGCGGCGGTTGGACAGGGAGCGCAGGACCAGCAGGGGGTGGCGGACGGCGTTGGCCAACCAGGCCGCCGCTCTGGACGAGCCCTCGGCGTACGGGACCTGGAGGATCGACAGGCCGCCCATCGAGTTGGAACCCTTGCCGTAACGGACCGGCTCGATGTGGGTGTTCTCGTCCGGATGGATGGAGGACGTGATGGCGACTCCCCGAGTGAAGTCCGCCTTCGGCTCCCCGGTCGCCTTCCGGTAGCGCCGGTCGTCGGTCTGGGCGCCCACCAGAGCCTCGGAGTTGGTGCGGGTCAACTCGCCCAGCCGCGCGGACAGATGGGTCAGCCGACCGCTCGCCCTCATGCGGTGCAGCAGCGTCTGGGTGCCGTAGGTGCCGGCCGCCAGGATCACCCTGCGCGCGGTGAGCAGGCGGCCGGCGCCCTTCTTCTTGTTGTCGGTGGGAAGCGTGGCGACCGCGTAGCCGCCGCGTGAGTCGTCCGTGACCGACACGACCGTCGTCATGGGGTGGACCACCGCGCCCGCCTTCTCGGCGAGGTACAGGTAGTTCTCGTTCAGGGTGTTCTTGGCACCGTGCCGGCAGCCCGTCATGCACTCGCCGCACTCGGTGCAGGCCTTGCGGTCCGGTCCGGCCCCGCCGAAGTAGGGGTCCGCGACCCGCTCACCCGCCTTCGCCGTCGTCGTGCCGTCGGCGTCCTCGCCGTCGCCGAAGAACACTCCGACCGGCGCCATGTGGAAGGTGTCGCCGACGCCCATCCGCTGTGCGGCGGCCTTCAGATGGACGTCGGAGGGGGTCGTCGTCGGGTTGAGCCGCACGCCGAGCATGCGCCGCGCCTGGTCGTAGTACGGCGTCAACTCGTCCTGCCAGTCGGTGATGTCCCGCCACTGAGGGTCGTCGAAGAAGGGTTTCGGCGGTATGTAGAGGGTGTTGGCGTAGTTCAGGGAGCCGCCGCCGACGCCCGCGCCGGCCAGCACCATGACGTTGCCGAGCAGGTGGATGCGCTGGATGCCGTACATGCCGAGCTTCGGGGCCCACAGGTAGTTCTTCAGGTCCCAGGAGTTCCTCGGCAGGGTCTCGCGGGTGAAGCGGCGGCCCGCCTCCAGGACGCCGACGCGGTAGCCCTTCTCGGTCAGGCGGAGCGCGGAGACCGATCCGCCGAACCCCGACCCCACGACGATGACGTCGTAGTCGTAGCCGTCTTGAGACACATGCTCTCCTTGTCGGGAACGGGGTGCCGGCTAGTGCCGTGACCGGAAAGGTGTGCCGGGAAGCTCGCGGCGTCCGGTGCTGGGGGCACCTCCCACGCCCTTCGGGCAGTGGGGGAGCCTCGCAAGGCGGAGCATTGCCCGCGTACTGGATGTACTCGGGTGATGCGACAACGCGGCGTGGGGGTACCCCCGGCCGAAGGCTGGGGGAGTGCCGTGCCGGCCGTCGCGAGCCGGTGAACCTTTCCGGTCACAGCACTAGCGGAAACGGCACGCCTTCATCAGCCTCAGGCTGCGGCTCATGAACGCCGCGTACCTCTCGTCGTCCATGCCGAGCGATGGGGCCATGGGCAGCAGCCGCTGGTGGGCAAGGGTCTGGGCCTCGGTGTACTTGAGGATGCCCTCGGAGCCGTGCCGGCGGCCGAGCCCCGAGTCCTTCATGCCGCCCATCGGTGACTGGACACTGCCGTAGGCGGGGGCGTAGCCCTCGTTGATGTTGACCGTGCCGGTACGCAGCCGGGCGGCGACCTCGCGGCCGCGGCGGGCGTCCTTCGTCCAGACGGACGAGTTCAGGCCGTACGGCGTGGAGTTGGCGCGCTCGATCGCCTCGTCGTCGCTCGTGAAGCGGTAGACGGAGACGACCGGGCCGAAGGTCTCCTCCGTACACACGGCCATCGGGGCCTCGACGCCGTCGAGGATGGTGGGCTCGAAGAAGTACGGGCCGATGTCGGGGCGGGCGACGCCCCCGGCCACCACCTTGGCGCCCTTGGCGACGGCCTCCTCCACATGCCGGGTGACGGTCTCCAGTTGCCGCTCCCCGACCAGCGAGCCCATGTCGGCGCCGTACGCCAAGGACGTGCCGAGCCGCATCGCCCGCGTACGGGCCGCGAACCGCTCCAGGAACGCGTCCGCGACCGCCTCGTGGACGTACAGCCGCTCGATGGAGATGCACAGTTGGCCGGCGGAGGAGAAGCAGGCGCGGACCGCTCCGGCCGCCGCCTTCTCGATGTCGGCGTCCTGGAGCACCAGCATGGCGTTTTTGCCGCCGAGTTCGAGGGAGACGCCGACCAGCCGGGCGGCGGCGCTCCGGGCGACCTCGCGTCCGGTGCGGGTGGAGCCGGTGAAGGAGACGTAGTCGGCGTGCTTGACGACCTCGGGGCCGACGACCGGACCCTCGCCGATGACGACCTGGAACACCTCGGCGGGCAGCCCCGCCTCGACGAGCAGGTCGCGGGCCCACAGCGCGGTCAGGCAGGTCTCGGTGTCGGGCTTCATCACCACCGCGTTGCCCGCGACGAAGGCGGGCAGCGCGTCGCCGACGGACAGCTCCAGGGGGTAGTTCCACGGGGCGATCTGGCCCACCACCCCGCGCGGATGGCGCAGTTCGGTGACGCGCGTGAGGGTGGGGATGGCGCCCGTGTGCCGCTTGGGCTTCAGGTAGGCGGCGGCGCGCCGGCCGTAGTGCCGGGCGGCGACGGCGACGGCCTGGACCTCCTCGTGCGCGTGCAGGCGGGCCTTGCCGGTCTCCAGCTGGATCAGGTCCAGGACCTCGGCCTGGCGGGCGAGCACCAGGTCGTGGAAGCGGAGCAGGACGGCCGCGCGCTGCCGTACCGGGACCCGGGCCCACACCGCCTGTGCGGCGCGGGCCCGTTCGTAGGCGCCGGCCACGTCCTCGGGGGTGGACTCGGGCAGGTCGGCGAGCTTGTCGCCGGTGAACGGCGTGTGGTTGGCGGTCCGCCCGGATCCGGCGACGCCCTTGGTGAGCCGGGCGACCAGCTCGGGGGTCACCACGTCGGCGGCGGTACGGGCCCCCGCGGGGGCGGGGGCCTGGGGATTGGTGCCGGTCTTCGCCGGGGCCTGCGCGTCCGTCATGACGCGCAGGGTATGCCGGTCGGGCAGCTTTGTGTACCCGTCAGTAATAGGGATTCACGGGATTCACCGAGTGCTCACGGCGCGCCAGTGATCACTGGCAACGAATACGCTGATCAGGGCGTTGTCACAGGAGATCGAGGTCCAGGTTGGCGATCGCGGCGCGCGCCACCTCACGCCCGCGTTCGGTGAAGTCGCCCTTGCCCGGGTAGCCGACGGTGAGCTTGTACAGGTCGCCCTCGGCGGTCGTGTAGTAGAACATCCGCAGCTCGCGCGGCATCGGGTGCGTGCTGTCGTCGGTGGTGTAGACGATCGTGTTCTCGGCGGCCTTCCTGCCGTGGTACGTCGAATCCTTCGGGTGGGTCGCCGGGTTCTCGGGCATGCCGAACTCGTAGCTGCCGGACTGCTTGTAGGTGCCGTTGTCGTCGTACATCTGGGCAGCCGCGGAGTCCTTGATGGAGCGTTCAGGTTCCTCGGACTTCCTGAGCAGGCGCAGCCCGACCGTGATGCTGCCGCTCCAGTCGCTGTAGGTCACCCAGTGCTTCTTGTCGTTCTTCCGGTCCGGCACCTGCCGCTGGTAGTCCTTCGGCACGGCGATCGTCGCCGCGACGTCCTTCTCGTGGTGGGTCGCCCAGCCCTCGGGCAGCGGGCCCGCGAACGGACGGGCGATCAGGACGTACGCCGTCACCGCGGCCGCGACGACCGCGGCACCGAGTCCGAGCCACGCCCCGCGCCCGAACCGGAGGCCGCGCGGCCCGCCGGGAGCGCCCTCGGCGTACCGCACCACCTGCGTGGGTGCCGGGGCGGGCGGCGCGGCGGCCGCCTCCAGCAGGGCGCGGACCCGGGAGGCGGGCGGCCGGTGCGCCGGGTCCTTGTGCAGCAGGCCGGTGATGGCCTCGGCGAGCGGGCCCCGCGCGGCGGCCGGCGGGGCGGGCGTGGCGTTGAGGACCGACTGGAGGGTGGCCGGGGTGTTGCTGCGGCGGAACGGGGAGACGCCCTCGGTGGTCGCGTACAGGACCACGCCGAGCGACCACAGGTCGGAGGCCGGGCCGGGGCGCCGGCCCAGCACCCGTTCCGGCGCGATGTACTCGGGTGAGCCGACGAAGCCGCCGGTGTCGGTCAGGCTGGTCTCGCCCTCGATCTGGGCGATGCCGAAGTCGGTGAGGACGATCCTCTCGTGCCGGCCGAGCAGGATGTTGTCCGGTTTGACGTCCCGGTGCAGGATGCCCGCGGCGTGCGCGGCCTCGAGCGCGCCGAGCACCTCCAGGCCCATCCGGGCCGCCTCACGGGCGTCCAGGGTGCCCTCCTGGAGCGCGGCGCCGAGCGAGCGGCCCTGCACCAGCTCCATCACGATCCACGGCTGCCCGTCGACGACGGCCACGTCGTGGACGTTGACGACCGCGGGGTGGTCGAGCCGGGCGGCGGCGCGGGCCTCGCGGCGCATGCGCTCGAAGGCGTTGGCACGCTCGCGTTCGGGAAGGTGGTCGGGGACGCGGGGCTCCTTGACGGCGACCTCGCGGTCCACCGTCTCGTCCTTGGCCCGCCACACGGTCCCCATGCCGCCGTACCCGAGCTTGGCGAGCAGCCGGTAGCGCCCGCCGATCAGCCGGCCGGCGCCGGGGTCCTGCGGCTGCGCGGGTGCGGTGCCGTGCGGTTCGCCGGCCGCGGTGCCGTGCGGTTCGCCGGCCGCGGTGGCTTGCGGTTGCCCGGCCGCGGTGCCGTGCGGTTGACCGGCCGCGGTGGCTTGCGGTTGCCCGGCCGCGGTGCCGTGCGGTTGACCGGCCGCGGTGGCTTGCGGTTGCCCGGCCGCGGTGCCGTGCGGTTCGCCGGCCGCGGTGGCTTGCGGTTGCCCGGCCGCGGTGCCGTGCGGTTCGCCGGCCGCGGTGGCTTGCGGTTGCCCGGCCGCGGTGCCGTGCGGCTGCCCGTCCCCGGCGCCCGGTGCGGGCGCGGCGTACGGGTTGTGCGGGTGAGGCACCCGCGCCTGCGGGTCCGGCGGTCGCAAGGCGAAAGTCGTCGGATCGTCTGCCCCGTGCTGGGCGCCCCCGTGGTTGCTCATGGGTCCATCCATATCGCGACCGCCTCCGCCGGCTCCAGCAGGGGGCGCATCCGGTCACCGACCCGTGACCTACCGTGCGTGGAAACTGCCGACCGCGACGTCGAACTGCTCCTTGGCCTCGCGCACCCTGCCGACCGGAGCCGACACCCACACGTCGTACATCCGCCCGTCCTGCTCCCAGCACAGGTCGTAGGTGTGCCGCGGGCCCTCCGCCGCGCTGAAGCCGTCCCAGGTGAACTCCCACAGGGCCGCCGGGTGTCCGCGGTGGGTGGTGGCGGTGACCCGGCCGTCGTGGTAGCCGGGGTTGGTGTCCGGTCCCTCCGCGTCGGCGTGGCGCATCGCCGCGAGCGGGCCTCCGCCTCCCGGTTCGGTGACCTTGACGCCGAGGCGGAAGGCCTCCCCGGGCGGCACGTAGAAGATCCGCTCGCCCTGCGGTTTGCGGGTGAAGCCGTCCGGTACGG
The DNA here is from genome assembly GCF_044756885.1 of Streptomyces sp. NPDC091412. Classification (NCBI taxonomy): domain Bacteria; kingdom Bacillati; phylum Actinomycetota; class Actinomycetes; order Kitasatosporales; family Streptomycetaceae; genus Streptomyces; species Streptomyces sp. NPDC091412. The sequence goes on from NZ_JBIVTV010000023.1 coordinate 38,637, forward strand.
CGACGGAGAAGCCGGCCGCGTCGTGGACCAGGTGGTAACCCGAGGGCGCGATGGTGCCGTCGACGGCGGGCGGGGCGGCACGGGTGACGGTGACCGTGGAGCCCGGTACGGGGAGCGAACCGGGCGGCGAGCTCGGCGGTGGTGCCGGCGTGGTCGACGGGGAGGCGGTGCCGGCCGGGGTGCTGTCGGAGGTGTGCGGGGGCGAACTCGTCGGCGTACCAACGCTGTTGTCGCCGCCCCGCATCAGCAGCGCCGCGGCGGACACGCCCGCCCCGGCCGTGGCGGCCACCAGCAGCGCGGCGATCAGCACGTTCCGGGTGGGGTACCGGGCGGAAGCCGGGGAGGCGTCGGCCGTCGGCGCCGGCCCGGGCGCGTGGGGCGCTACGCGCACGCCGCGCTGCGTCGGCGTGCAGGGGACCGTCAGCTGCGGTGTGCGGCCCGACTCCAGGAAGGCGCGCAGCATCCGCTCCGCCTCGGCCGCCGCCAGCCGCCGGTCCGGATCGCGCTCCAGCAGCCCGCGTACGACGGGCAGGATCGGCGCGGCCTGCGCGGGCGGCCGGATGTCGTCGAAGACGACCGCGTGCAGGACGCCGCCCAGCGAATCGCGCCGGAACGGCGACTCGCCGCTCAGGGCGGTGCACAGCAGCGCGCCGAGCGACCACAGGTCGGACTCCGGTCCGGTCCTGACCCCGGACATCCGCTCCGGCGCGGTGTACTCCGGCGAGCCGACGAAGGACCCGGTCTCGGTGAGCGTGGTCGCGCCGGCCATCCGCGCGATGCCGAAGTCGGTGAGGACGATCCGGTCGGTGCCCGGCTCCACCAGGACGTTGGCGGGCTTGATGTCCCGGTGCAGGACACCGGCGGCGTGCGCCGTGCGCAGCGCGCTCAGCAGGGCGACGCCGATGCGTGCGCCCTCGGCGGCGTCCACCGGGCCGTGCGCGGCGATCCGGTCGGCCAGCGAGCCGCCGTCGATCAACTCCATGACGATGTACGGGCGTTCGTTCTCCACGACGACGTCGTGCACGACGACGATGTGCGGGTGCCGCAACTGGGCGACCGCGCGGGCCTCGCGCAGGGTGCGCTCCCGCTGGAGGGCGGCCTCCTCGGCGGACAGGGTCTCGTCGAACGCGAGTTCCTTGACCGCGACCCGCCGTTCGAGGAGTTGGTCGGTCGCCCGCCAGACGATGCCCATGCCCCCGCGTCCGAGCCTCGCCTCCAGGCGGTAACGGCCCGCGATGACACGGAAGTCGTCCCCCTCGATCCCCATACGCCCCATCATGCCGCATCGGCCGAGCGCCCTCCGGGACGACGACCGGCCAACGACGCGGCCCGCGGCCGGAGTCAGCCGGCGGTCGGCTGCCAGCTCTGGAGCACGGTCTGGAACTGCTGCCGCGTCCGCGTCCAGTCCTCCTCCGGCGCGGACATGTAGATCGCGTATTCGACGCCCTCGCGGGAGAAGTACGTCTCCTCGATGGCGTGGCGCGGGCCGGGGAACGGCATGTCCTTCGCCAGGGCCGTCCAGCTGTACTCCCACAGGGAGCCCGGGCGGTCGCGGTAGGTGTTCGGCTCCAGGCGCAGCCGCTGGTAGTCGACCAGCCTCTGGAGCTGCTCCTCCAGGTCGAGTTGGTGCTCGTGGCCGGTGGAGAAGTCCGGCGTGTCGTCCACGGCGACGCGGATGAAGTGCTTGCCGCCGTCGGGGGTGTAGTCGACCTGGTGGGTCGCCTCGTCGAACTCCTGCCGCTGCCAGCTCTTGTCGGGCACGGCGATGCTGAACCCGTAGGGGTCGTGGACGCGCACCCAGCCGTCCGGGAGTCCGCCCGCGGCGTCGGTGCTCGGGGAGGGCGTGGGATCCGGCGGCGGCGACTGGGAGGTGCCGGAGTCCTGCCGCCGGTCCTGGTCCCACTTCTGCAGCATCAGGGCGGTGCCGCCGCCGACGAGCGCGGCGAGCGCCACGATCAGGATCAGGGTGCGCAGGCGGCGTCTGGGTACCGGGGCCGGGGGGTGCTGCTGCACGGGTCCGGCGGCCGTCTGCGGGGGCACCGGATACGGAGTGGCGGCCGGCGGCCACGACCCCCCGGCGGGATGCGCGGCGGTCTCCGGGAGGAAGACGGTCGCCTGCGTGGGCACGTACGCCTGCGCGCTGCTCGGTCTGCGGCCCTCGGCGGCCTCGGCGAGCATCTCCTCGGCCTGCGCCGCCTGCGGCCGTTCGGCCGGATCCTTGCGCAGCAGGGCGGTGATGACCGGGGCGAGCGGACCGGCGTGCCGCGGCTCGCGCGGCTCCTCGTCGACGACCGCCTGCATGGTGCTCAACGGCGAGGTGCGGCGGAACGGCGACAGGCCCTCCACCGCCGCGTAGAGCGTGGCACCCAGCGCCCACAGGTCGGAGGCCGGCCCCGGGTCGTGGCCGCGGACCCGCTCGGGGGCCAGGTAGTCGACCGAGCCGACGACCTCGCCGGTGCGGGTGATGGTGGTGTCGCCCTCTATCTGGGCTATGCCGAAGTCGGTGAGCAGGACGCGGCCGTCCTCGCCGAGGAGGACGTTGCCGGGCTTGACGTCGCGGTGCAGCACTCCGGCGGCGTGCGCGGCGCGCAGCGCGCGCAGCACCCACAGGCCGATCCGGGCGGCCTCCGCCGGGTCCATGCGGTCCCGCTCCTTGAGCGCGTCCGCCAGCGAGCGGCCCTCGACCAGCTCCATCACGATCCACGGGCGGCCGTCGTGCTCCAGTACGTCGTGCACGGTCACCACCGCGGAGTGGTTGATCCGTGCCGCCGCGCGTGCCTCCGCCCGGGTGCGCGCCAGCAGGACCTCCTGGTCGCTCTCGGCGACGTAGAGCGCGGCGGTCAACTCCTTGATGGCGACTGCCCGGTGCAGCACCTCGTCGTGCGCGCGCCACACCCGGCCCATGCCGCCGCTGCCAATGGCGTCGGCGAGCCGGTAGCGGCCCGAGAGGAGCAGGCCCTGCATCTGATTCACGTTTCCCCGCAGTGGTCTTGACAGGCTCAGCGTATGGACCAGCACGCCTGCTGGGAACCGGCGGGGTCCCAGGAAAGCCTCACTGTGACGGTTGTCGCTCCCCGGAGTGTGCGGTTCGGGCGGTTCCGGCGGTTCGGGCGGTTCCGGCGCTTCAGCCGGTGTACCGGTACGTCGCCGAAGCCTGCTCGTACAGCGCGGTCACCCGGTCCCGCTGGGCCTCGGGTCCCCGTACCTGCACCACGTGGTACTTGCCGTCGATCAGGGTGGCCAGGTTGCGCACGTACAGCTGCCGCCCGCTCGCGTCCGTCCAGGTGAACTGCCCCTCGGCCATGGTCCGTCCGCCGACCTGGGTGGTCCGCAGGCCCGAGGAGGTGGCCCAGCTGGAGTCCCGGTAGGCCTGCAACTCGCCCTCCTTCTCCCGCTGGTACGCCATCGGGTCGCCGCCGAACTCGGCCGCGGTGTCCCGTCCGGGCACCACGATCAGCTCGAACGCGCCCTGGGAATAGATCACTTGGCCCAGCCCGTTGCCGGGCGTACGGGCCCAGTCCTTGGCCACGGCGATCTGGAAACCGGCCGGATCCTCGCGCAGCGTGAAGCCGTCGGCGACGTCCGGCGCGGTCGTCTGCGCCTCGGCCGAACCGGCGGTCTTCGAAGGGCTGTTGTTCGCCGCGGAGGAGCTCTGGCCGGATTGTGGGGCGCCGCTCCCGCCGTCGTCGCCCGAGTGCGCCGGGGCGGGGCTCGCCCCGCCGGCGGTTCCGGTGCGGTCGCCGCCCGCCGCGCCGCCGCGGTCTGCCTTCGGCATGAACAGCATCGCGTAGGCGACGGCGGCGGCCATCAGAAGCAGGATGAGCAGGAGCAGCGTGCGGCCCAGGCGCCGCGGCGAACCCGTGTGCCGCTTGTGCCGTCCGTGCGGGGCGGGCAGCCCGGCGCGCCGCCTGCGCACCAGCTCGCCGCGGCGCCGTACGACGGGCAGCCTGCTGGGATCGGCGGGCGGGGCGGCGATGACGTGCGCGCCGGCCTCCGGCTCGGGCGCGGAGCGCACCAGCGAGCGCAGCCAGCCGCGCAGCTCCTCGAAGTCGAGTCGCTCGGTGGGGTCCTGACGCAGCAGCGACTCCACGACCGGGCGCAGCGGTCCGCACTCCTCCGCGTACGCGGGCGGCTCGGCGCACACCATCTGCACCAGCTCGGCGGTCGACTCCTCCGGGTAGGGCGCGTGGCCCTGCACGGCTCTGAAGAGCAGTGCCCCCAGTGCCCACAGGTCGGTCGCCGGGCCGATGGGCGCGGCCAGCTGCCAGTTCTCGTGCACGGGCCCGGCCTGCTCCGGCGCCCACCGCTCGGTCACCGGACCGACCACGGCCATCCGCGCCTGCCGCGCCCGCTCGGCGGCCAGCGCGGTGGCGGGCCCCCGCCGCACGGGACCGCCGGCGGCCGGATCGCCCCAACGGGCCGGTACGCGCCCGGCATCATCCGCCGCGCCCGCGCCGGGCTCGGCCCGGCCTTGTGCGGGCACCACGTACCCGCCGCCCGAAGTGCCGTGACCGGCGACCGGGCCGCCGTGGCCCGGGCCGGCGACGCCGTGGTCCGATGCCGGGCCGGGGGTGGTTCCGGGTCCGAGAGCGGGCGTGGCTCCCAGTCCTGTGGTGCGGGCCGGGTGTGGGCCGGGCTCGTCGGAGGGCCGGTCGGGGGACGCGGGTGGGAGCGCCCTGCTCGCTCCGGGGTGCGGGGCGGTGCCGTTCCGGGCGGGGGCCCGGACACCGTAGGGGTCGGCGATCTGGCCCGGAGGGGTGGCGGTTCCGGCGGCCCGGGGCTCGCCCTCGACGGGTGTGCGGGCGCCGGGAAGTTCGGCGCGTGCGCTCTGCTGTGCCTCCTGCACCCGGGCTGCCGCCCGCGCGCCGGCGCGGTAGTCGGCGATCGCCCCGGCCCGCGCCGCCCTGATGTCCCCGCCGGTCCGAGGCGTCCGCAGCGCGGGCGCGCCCGGCGCACCGGGCCCCGCGTCCGGGCCCGGCAGCGGCAGCGGCCCGGCCGTTCGCGCCTCGATCGCGGCCCGCCGCGCGGCCTCGGGATCCGCCGACGGAGTGCCGGCGCCGCCCCCGAAACCGCCCGGGCCGCCCCCGGAACCGCCGAAGCCGCCCGTGACCTCGGTGGATCCGCCGAAGCCGGCCGCACCGGCCGAGGCGCCGAGGTCCGTGGAACCGCCCGGGGTGCCGGACACGCCGTCAGGATCGTTCTCGTCCCCGGTGTCCCCGGTGTCCTGGACCGGGACCGGGTCGTACCCGCACAGGGCCTCCTCCGCCGCGCCGACCGCGAGGCCCGTCAGCATCACGCGGCCGTCGTCGCAGACGAGGACCGTGCGGGCGGTGATGTTGCGGTGCACCCAGCCGTGGGCGTGCAGCACGCGCAGCGCCGTGAGGATGTCGGAGGCGACCTCGGCCGCCCGGTACGGCGTCAGCGGCTTCTCGGCGAGCAGTGCGGCCAGCGGCCGCGCGGCCACCAGTTCACTGACGACCCACAGCGAGCCGCCCTCCGCGAACACGTCGAAGACCTGGTCGAGCCGAGGATGGTCGGGGATCCGCGCCGCGGCCTGCGCGGCCTCGACCGCCCGCCGCACCGCCGGATCGGTGGGCCGCCGCGTCGCCCCACGGGCGCCACGGGCCTCGCCCGCCGTACGCCCGGTACGGGCCGGCCCCCGCCGGGAGGCTCCGTCGCGCGCGGTGAAGCCGTCGGGCAGCCCGTCGGCGTCGAGCACCTCGGCCTCGACCACCTCCGGCAACGGCACCTGCCGGAGCAGGACTTCCTGCCCGCTGTAGGTGTCGAAGGCCCGGGTCTCGGTCAGTTCGTACTCGTCGGACGGAGGCAGCGGCAGGCGGTAGCGGTCGGCGAGAACCCGGCCCGCATAGTCGTCCACATTGCCTCCCCCGGCCGCACGGTCGGTCAATTCCGTTCGCCACGCGTCCCGTTCCCGATGCTTACGGTCCGCAACCACTCACGATACGTGCCGGAGGCAACCCGCAAAGTCGGGATGCCGGATCTCGCACGCCGAACCGTGAACCCCGGCGACGGACGGCGGGACCGATCCGCTCCCTACTTCTTGGGCTGGAAGGTCCCCGTCAGCGTCTTCCAGGTGCTCTTGCGCAGGTCGCTGTCCCACGTCGCGGCCTTCGCGCTGTACATCAGCGCGTGGCCGAGGTGGTCGTTCACCACGAACCCGCGGTCTATGGTGCGGTACTTGGTCCCGCCGTCGGCGTAGGTGAACTCCCAGTCGGCGGTGTTCCAGCCGCGGTACTCCACCTTCTCTATGCGCACCCGCTTGTACTGGGAGCGCACCATGTACTTCTCCTGGTTGGTCCAGTCGGTCACCGGGTCGCCCTTGGGCGTGGTCGTCCAGGCGACGAGCAGCCGCTGCCCGTCGGGGCCGGTGAAGCGGACCCCCGCGGAGTCGGTGCTCGCGTACTTCCAGCCCTCGGGCAGCCCGATGGAGAAGCCCTGAGCACCCTTGTACGTCGACGCCACGGCGGCACCGTCGTCGTCCCCGGACCTGTCCCCGCCGGAACCGGAACCCGCATCGGAACCGGAACCAGAACCGGAATCGGAACCCGCACCGGAGCCCTCGCCCGACTTCCCGGCGTCGGTGTCCGTGGCCGGTGTGCCGCCGGAGCCGTCGGCCTCCGTCTCGGAGCCGGACCGGTCCCCGCCCGTGGCGGCCTCGTCGCTCGGGTCCTTCTTGGTGGAGGTGCCCGCGGACGAACCGGCGGTGGCGACCGTGCGGCCGGCCGCGTTCTTGTCGTCGCCGCCCTTGTCGTCACCGCCGAGCGTCAAGGCGAGCACGGTGCCGATCACCGCGAGCACCACGACCACCGCGACGATCACCAGCGTCCGCCGCGGCACCACGTCGGTGAGCGACGCCCTGGGCGCCGGGCGCGGCGGCAGGTCCAGGTCCGGCGGTGCCATCACGGGCCACCCCGAACCGGACCGCCCCGCCTGCGCACCACCGGCGCCACTGCCCGAGGCGGACGCGGCCTTCGTCCCGGCCGCAGGCTCCGCACCGGCTCCGGCTCCGGCCGCGGAGCCGGAGCCCGCCGGACCCGTGCCGGCGGATGCCGAGCCGGAACCGGCCCCGGCTGCCGCCGAGGGGTTCGGCCCCGGCGCCACGGCGCCCTTGCGCACCGAGCGCAGCGCCCCGCGCAGCCGATCGCCCGCCTCCTCGCCCCGCTTGCTCCCGGAACCCGGACCGGAACGTCCCGAACCGCCTTTGCGGGAACGCCCGTCCGGCTGCGGGGGCAGCGGGACGACCTTGGTCGCGTCCGCGGGCGGCTCCGGCTCGGCGTCCTTCTGCTCGGGCGCGTTGACGACGGCGTTGAGCATGGCCCGGGCGCCCGCGTCGTCGAGCCGCTCGACCGGGTCCTTGTTGAGCAGGCCGTGGATGACGTCCCTGAGCGGGCCGGCGTTCCTGGGCTCCTCCAGCGGTTCGGTCATCACCGCGGTCAGGGTGGCGATCGCCGAGCCCTTGTCGTACGGCGGGGTGCCCTCCACCGCCGCGTAGAGCAGGCCGCCGAGCGACCACAGGTCGGCCGCCGGTCCGGGCTTGTGCCCGCGGGCCCGCTCCGGGGAGATGTAGGAGGGGGCGCCGACGAGCATGCCGGTGGAGGTGATGGACGGGTCGCCCTCGACCTGCGCGATGCCGAAGTCGGTGAGGACGACCCGGCCGTCGTCGGCGATGAGCACGTTGGACGGTTTCACGTCACGGTGCAGGATGCCCTGGCCGTGCGCGGAGCGCAGCACGTCGAGGACCGCGAGCCCGACCTCGGCCGCCCGCCGCGGCTCCAGCAGCCCGTCCTCCCGGATGGCTTCGGCGAGGGACTTGCCCTCGACGAGCTCCATGACGATCCACGGACGGTCGTCCTCGTCGACCACGTCGAAGACGGTCACCGCGCTGGTGTCGCGGATGCGCGCGATCGCCTTGGCCTCGCGCAGCGTACGCGTGATCAGCCGCCGCTTCTCGTCCTCGTCGATGTTCGACGGGAACCGCAGCTCCTTGACGGCCACGGTCCGGCCCAGGGTCTCGTCCTCGGCCCGCCACACCGTGCCCATGCCGCCGCGGCCGAGTACCTTCCCCAGCCGGTAGCGCCCGGCGAGAAGACGCTCACTCCTGTCCTGCAGAGAGTCCTGACGAGTGTCCTGACGGGGTGTGCCCGCCCGCTCCGCGTCCGACATGCGTCCCCTCATGCAACCCGCCCTGACAGAGCCTCCATTGTCTCTCACCCGACAAGCACGCGACGCCCAGGGGCCCCCTGAAAACACCCCGGCGGCGGAGCCGAACGGGCCGTGCCACGCATGGGCATGACGGGCCGTGACAACAGGGCAGCCATGGGTGCCGACCCTTCGGACCATTCCGGCCATAATCTGCGCCGGATCCTCGCGGCACGTGTCGTGCGTCTCGCGCGGGACGGCGGGCCGGGCCCCGGCCGGTTCACAACGGCACGATGTCCGGTGCTCCCAGCCGGGCCGCGTCGGCGGTCAGGTCGTCGGGCTGGCGCTGCGACTCCCTCTCGGCCTCCACCCGCTTGTCGTAGTGCTCGACCTCGCGTTCGATCTGGTCCTTGTCCCAGCCCAGCACCGGCGCCATCAGCTCGGCGGCCTCCCGGGCGCTGCGCGTGCCCCGGTCGAAGGTCTCGATGGATATGCGCGTACGCCGGGTCAGTACGTCGTCCAGGTGCCGGGCGCCCTCGTGGGAGGCGGCGTAGACGATCTCGGCGCGCAGATAGTCGTCGGCGGCCTTGAGGGGAGCGCCCAGCGTCGGGTCCTCGGCGACGAGGGCGAGCACCTCCCGGGCCGCCGACCCGAACCTCCTCAACAGGTGCTCCACGCGCACCACATGGAGGCCGGTCTCGGCGGCTATGCGCGCCCGCGCGTTCCACAGGGCCGGGTAGCCCTCGGCGCCGAGCAGCGGGATCTCCTCGGTGACGCAGTCGGCGACGCGCATGTCGAGGCCGCGCACCGCCTCGTCGACGGCGTCCTTGGCCATCACCCGGTAGGTCGTGTACTTGCCGCCCGCGATCACGACGAGGCCGGGCACCGGATGGACCACGGTGTGCTCGCGCGACAACTTGCTGGTGGCGTCGGACTCACCGGCCAGCAGCGGCCTCAGACCCGCGTAGACGCCCTGCACGTCGTCGCGGCCGAGCGGCACCGCGAGCACCGAGTTGACGTGCTCCAGGAGGTAGTCGATGTCGGCGCTGGAGGCGGCCGGATGCGCCTTGTCGAGGTCCCAGTCGGTGTCGGTGGTGCCCACGATCCAGTGCCGGCCCCAGGGGATCACGAAGAGCACGGACTTCTCGGTGCGCAGGATCAGCCCGGTGGTGGAGTTGATGCGGTCCTTGGGCACGACGAGGTGGATGCCCTTGGAGGCCCGGACGTGGAACTGACCGCGCTCCCCCACCATCGCCTGGGTGTCGTCGGTCCACACCCCGGTGGCGTTGACGATCTGCTTGGCGCGGATCTCGTACTCTCCGCCGCCCTCCACGTCCCGTACCCGCGCGCCGACGACCCGCTCGCCCTCGCGCAGGAATCCGGTGACCCGGGCGCGGTTGGCGGCCTTCGCGCCGTACGACACCGCCGTGCGCACCAGGGTGGCGACGAAGCGGGCGTCGTCCATCTGGGCGTCGTAGTACTGAAGGGCGCCGACCAGGGCGTCCTTGCGCAGACAGGGAGCCACCCGCAGGGCGTGACGGCGGGTCAGGTGACGGTGCAGCGGGAGTCCCCGGCCGTGGCCGCGGGCCATCGACATGGCGTCGTACAGGGCGACGCCGGACCCGGCGTACAGGCGCTCCCAGCCCTGGTGCTGGAGCGGGTAGAGGAACGGCACCGGGCGGACCAGGTGGGGGGCGAGGCGTTCGAGCAGCAGACCGCGCTCCTTCAGCGCCTCCCGGACCAGCGCGAAGTCGAGCATCTCCAGATAGCGCAGTCCGCCGTGTATCAGCTTGCTGGAGCGGCTCGACGTGCCCGACGCCCAGTCACGCGCCTCCACTATGCCGGTGGCCAGGCCGCGGGTGACGGCGTCCAGAGCGGTGCCGGCGCCGACCACGCCTCCGCCCACGACCAGGATGTCCAGCTCCCGCTCGGCCATGCCCGCCAGTGCCTCGGCGCGCTGCGCCGGCCCCAGTGTCGCTGTCCTCACCGCTGCCTCCCGCTGTCGGTCGCGCCGGCCGCACCCGTCGGGCGAAGCCCGTTCTCCCCCATGCCTCTAGCGTGTCCCCCCGCCTCCTGCCCATGCCCAAATTCTGACCGGGTTGCCCGCCTTCAGCCACCAGTCACCCCCAGCCTGTGGACAACTCCGCGGGCCCACCGAGAAACACGCTGGCCAATCCCACATAACGGTCATATTTACTCCTAGTCTGACATTGCGCTCGCTCGTCTTGCCCACAGGACTTGCGTGCCCGCCACACCTCGGTTACCGGGAAGGACCGCCCACGCCATGCCCGCAGATCTCGCCGTCATCGGACTCGGCCCGCTCGGACTGCCCCTGGCCCAGGCCGCCGTCTCCGCCGGCATCCCCACCCTCGGGTACCGCACCGGGAACGAGTCGGGCTCCCTCAGCCCCGCCGAACTGCGCCGGATGCTCGCGGAGGGCTTCCGGCCCGCCAGCAACCCGGCCGAACTGGGCCGGGTGCGCACGGCGGTGATCTGCGCGCCGACCCCGCGGGGCGCGGACGGCGGGATCGACCTGAGCCAGGTGGAGGCCGGCGCCCGCGCGCTCGCCGGGCAGCTGCGCCCGCACACCACCGTGATCCTGGAGTCGCCCGCGCACCCCGGGACGACGGAGGAGTTCCTGCTCCCGCTGCTGGAGAAGGGCTCGGGGCTGCGGGCGGGCCGCGACTTCCACCTCGCCTACTCGCCCAGCCGCGTCGACCCCGGCAACCGCGGGATCACCCCGGCCAACACGCCCAAGGTGATCGGCGGCCTCACCCCGGCCTGCACCGAGTCGGCCGCGGCCTTCTACGGGCGGTTGACCGACAAGGTGGTGCGCGCACGAGGGTTGAGGGAGGCGGAGACGGTCCAGCTCCTGGAGACCAACTACCGGCACGTCAACATCGCCCTGGTCAACGAGATGGCCGTGCTCTGCCACGACCTGGGCGTCGACCTGTGGGACGTCCTGCGCTGCGCGGAGACCAAGCCGTACGGCTTCCAGGCCTTCCGCCCCGGCCCCGGCGTCGGCGGCCACGGCCTCCCGCAGGACCTGGCCGGCCACGCGGGCTGCGGGCTGCGCATGGTGGAACTCGCCGAGCAGGTCAACGGCCGCATGCCGCGCTACGTCGTCCAGCGCGCCGCCGCCCTGCTGAACGAGCACGGCAAGTCGGCGCGGGGCGCCCGGGTCCTGCTGCTCGGCGTCACGTACAAGGCCGACCTCGCCGACCTCCAGGGCACGCCGGCCGAGGAGATCGCCGTCCGGCTGACGGGCCTCGGCGCCTCGGTCAGCTACCACGACCCGTACGTGCCCGCGTGGAGCGTCCGTGACCGGCCCGTGCCCCGCGCGGACGGCCTGTACGAGGCGGTGGCCGACGCCGACCTGACGATCCTGCTCCAGCAGCACCGCACGTACGACCTCCAGGGCCTGTCGGTGAAGGCGCAGCTGCTGCTGGACACGCGGGGGGCCGCGCCCACGGGGGCGGCGCATCGGTTGTGAAAGGGGCACGCGCGGCCGCTTCGGGCCTCTGCGGCTGGTAGCCGAAGCCGGAAGCGGTCCCTTACCCGCGTATTCGCCCCGAGGGAAACCGTGCGCCCCCGTCTCGCAATACGCGCCCCCACCTGCGCGGACACTCGGCACGTGCGCGGACGCCCGGCACGTGCGAAGGGGCCCGGGCCCGCGTGAGCGGGTGACCGGGCCCCTGGCGTGGGCCGTGGACGCGGTGGGGCTACCGCTTGTGCTGCGAGTCCCCCACCGTCACCTCGACCCGCTGGAACTCCTTCAGCTCGCTGTAGCCGGTCGTGGCCATGGCGCGGCGCAGGGCGCCGAAGAAGTTCATGGAGCCGTCGGGGGTGTGCGAGGGGCCCGTGAGAACCTCCTCGATCGTGCCCACCGTGCCCAGGTCGACCTTCTTGCCGCGCGGCAGCTCCTCGTTGACGGCCTCCATGCCCCAGTGGTGGCCCTTGCCGGGCGCGTCGGTGGCGCGGGCCAGCGGGGAGCCCATCATCACGGAGTCGGCGCCGCAGGCGATCGCCTTGGGCAGGTCGCCGGACCAGCCGACGCCGCCGTCCGCGATCACGTGCACGTACCGGCCGCCGGACTCGTCCATGTAGTCGCGGCGGGCGGCGGCCACGTCGGCGACCGCGGTGGCCATCGGGACCTGGATGCCGAGCACGTTGCGCGTGGTGTGCGCGGCGCCGCCGCCGAAGCCGACCAGGACACCGGCCGCGCCGGTGCGCATCAGGTGCAGGGCCGCGGTGTAGGTGGCGCAGCCGCCGACGATCACCGGGACGTCGAGCTCGTAGATGAACTGCTTGAGGTTCAGCGGCTCGTGCGAGGACGACACGTGCTCCGCCGAGACCGTCGTGCCGCGGATGACGAAGATGTCCACGCCCGCGTCGACGACGGCCTTGGAGAACTGGGCGGTGCGCTGCGGGGAGAGGGCGGCGGCGGTGACCACGCCCGAGTCGCGCACCTGCTTGATCCGCGCGCCGATCAGCTCCTCCTTGATGGGAGCGGCGTAGATCTCCTGAAGGCGGCGGGTCGCGGCCTCGGCGGGCAGCTCGGCGATCTCGTCGAGCAGCGGCTGCGGGTCCTCGTACCGCGTCCACAGGCCCTCGAGGTTGAGTACGCCCAGGCCGCCCAGCTCGCCGATGTGGATGGCCGTGGCCGGGGAGACGACCGAGTCCATGGGGGCGGCCAGGAAGGGCAGCTCGAAGCGGTAGGCGTCGATCTGCCAGGCGATGGAGACCTCCTTCGGGTCCCGCGTACGGCGGCTGGGGACGACGGCGATGTCGTCGAAGGCGTACGCCCGGCGGCCGCGCTTGCCGCGCCCGATCTCGATCTCAGTCACGTCTGTGGCCTTTCCCTGATGCGTTGCAGCGTCTTCCAGTATCGCCGACACCCACGACAAGGGCGGCCCCGGATGCTCCGGGGCCGCCCTGCGCACGCCTCACGCGTGCGCGTGCGTCACTGCTCGCCGCTACTTCTTGCTGCTGTAGTTCGGAGCCTCGACCGTCATCTGGATGTCGTGCGGGTGGGACTCCTTCAGACCCGCCGAGGTGATCCGCACGAACCGGCCGTTCGCCTGGAGCTCGGGGACGGTCCTGCCACCGACGTAGAACATCGACTGGCGCAGGCCGCCGACCAGCTGGTGGACGACGGAGGACAGCGGGCCGCGGTAGGGCACCTGGCCCTCGATGCCCTCGGGGATCAGCTGCTCGTCGGAGGCGACGCCCTCCTGGAAGTAGCGGTCCTTGGAGAAGGACTTGCGGTCGCCGCGGGACTGCATGGCGCCCAGCGAGCCCATGCCGCGGTACGACTTGAACTGCTTGCCGTTGATGAACAGCAGCTCGCCAGGGGACTCCTCGCAGCCGGCCAGCAGCGAGCCCAGCATCACCGTGTCGGCGCCCGCGACCAGGGCCTTGGCGATGTCGCCGGAGTACTGGAGGCCGCCGTCGCCGATGACCGGGATGCCGGCCTCCTTGGCCGCCAGCGAGGCCTCGTAGATGGCGGTGACCTGCGGGACGCCGATGCCGGCGACCACGCGGGTGGTGCAGATGGAGCCCGGGCCCACACCGACCTTGATGCCGTCGGCGCCCGCGTCGACGAGGGACTGGGCGCCGTCGCGGGTGGCGATGTTGCCGCCGATGACGTCGACGCCGGACGAGTTCGACTTGATCTTGGAGATCATGTCGCCGACCAGCCGGGAGTGCCCGTGCGCGGTGTCCACGACGATGAAGTCGACGCCCGCCTCGATCAGGGCCTGGGCGCGTTCGAAGGAGTCACCGGCCACGCCGACCGCCGCGCCGACGAGCAGCCGTCCCTTGGTGTCCTTGGCCGCGTTGGGGTACTGCTCCGCCTTGACGAAGTCCTTGACCGTGATCAGGCCCTTGATGATGCCCGCGTCGTCGACCAGCGGCAGCTTCTCGATCTTGTGCCGGCGCAACAGCTGCATGGCGTCCGCGCGGGAGATGCCCACCTTGCCGGTGACCAGCGGCATCGGCGTCATGACCTCGCTGACCCGGCGCGAGCGGTCCGGCTCGAAGGCCATGTCGCGGTTGGTGACGATGCCGAGCAGCTTCCCGGCGGGGTCGGTGACGGGGACGCCGCTGATGCGGAACTTGGCGCACAGCGCGTCGGCCTCGCCGAGCGTGGCCTCCGGGTGGATGGTGATGGGGTTGGCCACCATGCCGGACTCGGAGCGCTTGACGAGGTCGACCTGGTTGGCCTGGTCCTCGATGGACAGGTTGCGGTGCAGCACGCCGACGCCGCCCTGGCGGGCCATCGCGATCGCCATGCGCGATTCGGTCACCTTGTCCATGGCGGCGGACAGCAGCGGGATGTTGACCCGCACGTTCCTGGAGACGTACGAGGCGGTGTCGATCTCGTCGGGCGCCATGTCCGACGCGCCCGGCAGCAGCAGCACGTCGTCGTAGGTCAGCCCGAGTGTCGCGAATTTCTCGGGCACTCCGTCGACGTTGGCAGTCATGACACCTTCCCCAAATGGCCTTGATCGGTGCGGATGTCCATGCTAACGGGAAGCGCGGCTCTCTCATTCCACGGTTCTGGGAGGCTCCGCTCTTCGTATGTTCGTACGGAACCGCCCGGGTGCGTGTTCATCCGGAGCCGTGCGTGCGGGGCGGGACCGCCGCCTACTGTTCGGCCAGGGCGCGCAGCCGGCTGAGCGCCCGGTGCTGGGCCACCCGGACCGCGCCTGGTGACATTCCCAACATCTGTCCCGTTTCCTCCGCGGTCAACCCCACCGCGATGCGCAGCAGCAGCAGCTCGCGCTGGTTCTCCGGAAGGCTGGCCAGCAGCTTCTTGGCCCACTCGGCGTCGCTGCTGAGCAGGGCGCGCTCCTCGGGGCCGAGGGAGTCGTCCGGACGCTCGGGCATCTCGTCCGAGGGCACGGCCGTCGAGCCCGGGTGCCGCATGGCGGCGCGCTGGAGGTCGGCGACCTTGTGGGCGGCGATGGCGAAGACGAAGGCCTCGAAGGGGCGCCCGGTGTCCTTGTAGCGCGGCAGGGCCAGCAGGACCGCGACGCAGACCTCCTGGGCCAGGTCCTCGACGAAGTGCCGGGCGTCGCCCGGGAGCCGGGACAGCCGGGTACGGCAGTAGCGCAGCGCCAGCGGATGCACACGGGCGAGCAGATCGTGCGTGGCCTGCTCGTCGCCGTCGACGGCGCGGTGGACGAGCGCACCGATCGCCCCTTGGGCAAGTGCCGCCTGGTCGTCGCGCATCGGTCCATGGTGCCTTGACGTCGTCCGTTCCGTGGCACCGCCTTCGTGGTTGTGCACCGAAGCGTTATGAGCAGGTGCGGCAAAGCTCATCCCCTGCGCCCTCCCCTTCCGCTCGACCAACTCGTCCCCGAGGAACTCCACACCCTCAAGGATGCGTCATCCGCGGCGAAACGAGCAGCAGGCACCCGGCGGGGCGCTTTGCCACCGGCGTCCGCGGTGCGGTATGGCACGTCATCCGCGGTCCGGGCCCACGCTCTCACCGGGCCGCGACGGCCGCCGGCCGCCTCCCGACCGCCCGGGACCGGGGAGCCCGGGGCGCGGAGCCCTTGTGGAGACGTACGAGCGGCACGGCCGCACGACCGGCAGACCGGACGCCCCCCACGCTCGTTGCCGTGCGTGGGGGTGGCGTCGCGTGCCGGTACGTCGGGTCGGGGCGATCCGACCGGGATCCGACCGGGATCCGACCGGGATCCGACCGGGATCCGACCGGGATCCGACCGGGATCCGACCGGGTCCTAGCGGACCAGGCCCCAGCGGAATCCGAGGGCCACCGCGTGCGCGCGGTCCGAGGCGCCGAGCTTCTTGAACAGCCGGCGGGCGTGGGTCTTGACCGTGTCCTCGGAAAGGAACAGCTCGCGGCCGATCTCCGCGTTCGAGCGGCCGTGACTCATGCCCTCCAGGACCTGGATCTCCCGCGCGGTGAGCGTGGGCGCGGCGCCCATCTCGGCCGAGCGCAGCCGACGCGGCGCCAGCCTCCAGGTGGGGTCGGCGAGGGCCTGAGTCACCGTGGCCCGCAGCTCCGCGCGGGAGGCGTCCTTGTGCAGGTACCCGCGCGCCCCGGCGGCCACGGCGAGCGCCACGCCGTCGAGGTCCTCGGCGACGGTGAGCATGATGATGCGCGCGCCGGGGTCCGCGGAGAGCAGGCGCCGGACGGTCTCGACGCCTCCCAGTCCGGGCATGCGCACGTCCATGAGAATGAGGTCCGAGCGGTCGGCGCCCCAGCGGCGGAGGACCTCCTCGCCGTTGGCCGCCGTCGTCACGCGCTCGACGCCGGGCACGGTCGCGACCGCGCGGCGCAGCGCCTCTCGAGCAAGCGGGGAGTCGTCGCAGACGAGGACGGATGTCATGGCCGTCCTCCGCAGCTGATGCGCGTCACCTTGAGCCTCCAGGCTGGTACGGAATCGTCACCTGTGCGGTCGACCGTCTCGGACGCCCGCCCGAGCGCTTGTGTTCTCAACCGCCTCCGCACTCTCAACGACGGTCACTCGAAAGAGTTACGGGGCTGTACGCCGTCTTCGGCACTCTACGTGAGGGAACGGACACAGAGCAGACATGAACGTCAGACCCTCAACTTTTCATCACAAGCTATGCCCCATTTGGCCCCTTTTCTTCCCGTTTCTAGGTGTCTGGAGCTAGATTCGCAATGAGTCATATTTTCATCTCCTTAGATCGGAGATGTACGGTCGTTGGCACCGTATCCGCCACGAACGGCTACAAGGGGTCACGTAATGGCAGATTTCTCCCGCCTTCCCGGACCGAACGCGGACCTGTGGGACTGGCAGTTGCTGGCTGCCTGCCGCGGGGTCGACAGCTCGCTCTTCTTCCATCCCGAGGGTGAGCGCGGGGCGGCTCGGAGTGCTCGAGAGAACTCGGCCAAGGAGGTCTGCATGAGGTGCCCGGTCCGTGCGGAGTGCGCGGCACACGCCCTGGCGGTGCGCGAGCCGTACGGAGTGTGGGGAGGCCTGACCGAGGACGAGCGCGAAGAGCTCATGGGGCGGGCACGGAACCGGCTGGTGTCGGCGTCGTCGACCAGCGGGGACCCCGCCTCGGACAACTGAAGGAACGTTTCTTCTCATCCGGTCGCATTGAGCCGCCGCAGGGCACGCGCCACGCGTGCCCTCGCGACACCCGATCCCCTTGTGCCGGCTTGTGTCAGCGGGCCCCGGCCCGCACCAGTTCCTCCAGCGTCGCCGCCACCGCCGGTACCTGTGCCAGGTCGGGCAGGGTGAGGGCGACGATCTCCCGCCGCACCGCCGGTTCCAGCTCCACGGTGCGCGCGCCCCTCGGCCGTACCGACTCGACCGCGAGCTGGGGCAGGACCGCGACCCCCAGTCCCGCGCCCACCAGGCCGACCACCGCCGGGTAGTCGTCGGTCGCGAAGTCGATACGGGGCGTGAAGCCGGCGCCCTCGCACACCTGGACCAGCTGGCCGCGGCAGCGCGGGCAGCCCGCGATCCACGGTTCGCCCGCGAGTTCGCCGATGGCGACGGATCCCGCGCGGGCCAGCCGGTGCCGCTCGGGCACCAGCCCCACGAGCCGGTCGGTCAGCAGCGGCCGTACGACCAGGTCCTCCCACTCCCCGGCGCCCTCCCCCGCGCCCGCGGCCCCCTCGTAGCGGAAGGCGAGCGCCACGTCGCAGTCGCCCTGGCGCAGCAGTTCGACGGACCTCGGCGGCTCGGCCTCCTCCAGGGACACGCGGGTGCCGGGGTGCGCGGCGCGCAGCGCGGCGAGCGCGGTGGGCACGAGCGTGGAGCTTCCGCTGGGGAAGGAGACGAGCCGCACCCGCCCGGCCCGCAGCCCGGCGATGGCGGCGATCTCCTCCTCGGCCGCGGTGAGCCCGGCGAGGATGCCCGTGGCATGCCGGACGAGCGCCTCGCCGGCCTGGGTCAGGCGCATCTCGCGGCCGGCCCGGATCAGCAGCGGGGTGCCGACGGTCGCCTCGAGGGCCTTCATCTGCTGGCTGACGGCGGGCTGGGTGCAGCCCAGTTCGCGCCCCGCCGCGGAGAAGGAGCCGGTGGTTGCCACGGCGCGCAGCACACGGAGATGACGAGCCTCGATCACACCACCGAGCATAAGTGAAACTTGGGCGAGCGGCGGATTATCGCGTCGACACTTTGACCATCCCTCGCCTACCGTGCCCGCATGAAGCTACTGTCAGTGAACCTGGGCCGCCCGGAGGCCGTGCCGTACACCGACCAGCCGGAAGGCGTGACCGGCATCGGCAAGCGGCCGGTGGAGGGGCCGGTCCAGGTGGCGGCGCCCGGGCCGAAGGGGGTCGGCGCGAGCGGGCTGGCCGGGGACGCGGTGTGCGACACGCGGCACCACGGCGGCGACGACCAGGCGGTGTACGCGGTGGCGCGCGAGGACCTCGACGCATGGGAGCGCGAGCTGGGCCGGACGCTGGCCAACGGCGCCTTCGGCGAGAACCTCACCACGCTGGGCCTGGACATCACCGGCGCGCGGATCGGCGAGCGCTGGCGCATCGGCTCGCCGTTCGGTCCTTCGGTGCTCCTGGAGATCACCAGCGGACGGATTCCCTGTCGCACCTTCCAGGGCCATCTGGGTGAGAAGGGGTGGGTGAAGCGGTTCACGCGCAGGGCGGCGCCGGGCGCGTATCTGCGGGTGCTCGAAGCCGGTGAGATCCGGGCGGGCGACCCCGTCGAGATCGTGCACCGTCCGGACCACGACGTGACCGTGGGCCTGGAGTTCCGGGCCATGACGACCGAGCGTCCGCTACTGCCCCGACTGCTCGCGGCGGGTACGGCGCTGCGCCCGGAGACGCTGGCGGCGGCCCGGAAGTACGCGCGCGAATACGCGGGCTGACCGGCCGTCATCGCCCCGCCGGCACCTGGACGGACATGTGGACGGACACGTGGACATCACCGATCGGGAGGGCCTGTGCAGAGATCGGGACAACGCGCCGGGGACCACTAATCTTTCGGCATGACAACGGCTCTGATTACGGGATCGACCGCGGGCATCGGCGCCGCCTTCGCGCGGCGGCTGGCGGCCGACGGGCACAACCTGGTGCTGGTGGCGCGCGACACCGCGCGCCTGACGGAGCAGGCCACCGAACTGCACGACCGGCACGGCATCGAGGCGGAGGTGCTGACGGCCGACCTGGCGACGGACACGGGCATCGAGGCGGTCGCCGCCCGGCTGGGCGACCGCAAGGACCCCGTGGACCTGCTGGTCAACAACGCGGGCTTCGGTAACAAGGGCCGTTTCCTGGACGTGTCGATGGCCGACGAGCTCAGGATGATCAAGGTGCACGTCGAGGCGGTGCTGCGGCTGACGTCGGCGGCGACCGCGGCGATGCGCGAGCGCGGCCGGGGCGGGGTCGTGAACGTGGCCTCGGTGGCCGCCTTCGTGCCGCGCGGCACGTACGGCGCGTCGAAGGCGTGGGTCGTGCAGTTCACCCAGGGCGCGGCGCGCGATCTGGCCGGCAGCGGCGTACGGCTGATGGCGCTGTGCCCCGGATTCGTGCGCACCGAGTTCCACCAGCGGGCCGGCATGGGCACGGACAACATCCCGAACTGGATGTGGCTGGACGCGGACAAGCTGGTCGCGGCGGCCCTGACGGATCTGGCCCACGGCAAGACCCTGTCCATCCCGGACCCCCGGTACAAGGCGCTGATGGGCCTGGTGAAGGTGACGCCGCGCGGCCTGCTGGGCGGGATCACCTCGAAGACGGGCCGCAAGTACGGCCCGCAGTGACGTCACGGAAGTGACGTGAGGTGACGTACGGAGGTGACGACGGCGCCCCGGTGGGAAAATGGGCTTCTCGGACATCACGAACATCCTTCCTTCCCGGACCTCCTTGACGGAGAGCCGGACCAGGCCGGGGGACCGGAGGCGCGTCATGACCTTCGTACAGCTCATCGACTGCAGGACCAGCCGGTTCGAGGAGATGAACCGGCTGCTGGACAGCTGGGTCGAGAAGACCGGGGGCAGGCGGACCGCGACGCACGCGGTCGTCGGCAAGGACCGGTCGGACGGAGCCCACGTCGTCGAGCTGGTGGAGTTCCCGTCGTACGAGGAGGCGATGCGGAGCTCGAACCTGCCGGAGACCGACGAGATCTTCCGGGACCTGGTCGCCCTCTGCGACGGGACGCCCACCTTCACGGACCTGGACGTCGTCCGGGACGAGCAGCTCTGCGAGCTCGCCGTGCGCCGTTTCTACGGCACCCTCACGACCGCCGGTGAGCTGCCGCCGCTCAACGACCTGATCGACGAGGACTGCCACAGCCACGACCCCGTCAACCCCCAGGTCACCATCGGCCTGGACGCCCTCCGCCGCGACTTCCGCATGTGGCGCGACGCCTTCGACGCCTCCTTCACGGTCGAGGACCTGATCGCGCAGGGCGACCGGGTCTGCGCCCGCTGGAGCTGGACCGCCACGCACCAGGGCGAGTTCCTCGGCATCGCGCCCACCGGCAGGCGGGTCACCATGACCGGCATGACGGTCTTCCGTGTCGGCGGCAACGGCAGGATCGCCGAACTGTGGTGGCAGCACGACCAGTTGGGACTGCTGCAACAGCTGGGGGCGCTGGACGAGTTGGAGCAGTAGCGCGACTCACCGGGTGGCACGGAAGCGGACGGTGGCGCCCGGCGGGATCTGTCCGGCCAGGGGCAGGTCGGCGGCGTCGACGACCGCGATGACCGGGTAGCCGCCGGTGACGGGGTGGTCGGTGAGGAACAGCACGGGTCTGCCGTTCGGCGGGACCTGGAGGGCGCCCGGCACCATGCCCTCGGCCGGGAGTTCCCCGTCACGGACACGCGTCAGGGCCGGGCCGTCGAGCCGGATGCCGATCCGGTTGCTGCGGCTGGTCGCCTCCCAGCGGGCGCCGAGCAGCGCCGCGTACGAGGCGTCGTCGAACCAGTCGTCGCGCGGCCCGCGCACCACGCGGAGCGTGAACTCGCGCGGCGGCGCCGTGCGAGGAGCCAGGTCCACGCCCGGGAAGGGGAGCACGGGGCGGCCGACCGGCAGCCGGTCGCCGGTGCGCAGGGGCCGGAGGCCGATGCCGGAGAGCAGGTCGGTGGAGCGGGAGCCGAGCAGCAGCGGCGTGTCGAGCCCGCCGCGCACGGCGAGGTACGTCCGCAGCCCCGTGCCGGGTACGCCCAGGTGCAGCGTCTGACCGTCGTGCAGCGGGAACGGCGCGTCGACCGGGACGGACCGGCCGTCGACGGTGGCCGGGCACGGCGCCCCCGTCAGGGCCGCGTACAGCACCGACGGCGCCCCCGACGGCGTACGGCAGTGCACGCGCACCCGCAGGCCGCCGAAGGTGGTCTCGATTCCGGCCGCGTCCTGGGGATTGCCCACGAGCCGGTTGGCGAGAGCCAGCGAATCCCGGTCGGCGGCACCGGAACCCGGAACCCCGAGGTGGGCCCAGCCGGGCCGGCCCAGATCCTGGACCGTGGCCAGCGGACCGGGCGCCAGGACCTCCAGACAGGAACCGGTCGGCGGGGCGCTCGCGGCCGGGGCGGTCGTGGCCGGACCAGTCACCTCCAGAGCACCCGTGACCGGGGCGGTCTCGGCCGGAACACTCGCCGCCGCAGTGGTCGTGGCCGGGGCGCTCGCCGCCCGGGTGTCGGGCGTTGTCTTCGCTGCGGGCGTCGTCACCGTGGCTCCTCGGGAACGAAGCGGACGTGGCTGCCGGGGGCCAGCAGCGCCGGTGGGTCGCGCCGCTCGTTCCACAGCACGGCGTCCGTGGTGCCGAGCAACTGCCAGCCGCCGGGCGAGGAGCGCGGATAGACACCCGTGAAACCGCCGGCGACGGCGACCGAGCCCGCCGGCACCGCGGTGCGCGGCTCGGACCGGCGCGGCAGCCGCAGCAGCGGATCGGTGCCCGTGAGGTAGCCGAAGCCCGGGGCGAAGCCCGCGAAGGCGACCGTGTAGAGGGGTGCCGAGTGCCGGGCGATCACCTCACCCACGCCCAGGCCCGTCGACTCGGCCACGTGGGACAGGTCCTCGCCGTCGTAGCGGACGGCGAGGGTGACGATCCGTTCACCGACCGGCTCGGCGGACGCAGGGGTGCCGGGGGCAGGCTGCCCGGCCGGGCCCAGGGCCGCCGCGTGTTCCGCCACGGCCGCGGCCACGGCCGAGTGGGCGGTGACCGCGGGATCGTAGGTGACGAGCAGCGTGCGGGCGGCCGCGACCAGTTCCCGGACGCCGCGCGGGCGGTCCGCCTCCAGCGCGCCGCGCAGTGCCAGCACCTGCTCCAGGCCGTCGGCCTCGACCAGCAGGGCGTGGCTGCCGACCCGGCGGATCCCGACGCTCACGCCGGCACCGTCAGGGGCTTCGGCACAGCGAACGACGTCGGGGCGAGACCGGCCCGCTCCAGCTCCTCACGCAGCCTGCGCGCGATCGCGACCGCGTCGGCCGTGTCGCCGTGCACGCACAACGACCGTACGGACAGCGGAACGTCGCTGCCGTCCACGGCCTCCACCACGCCCTCGGTCACCATGCGCAGGCAGCGCCGCACGATCATCTCCGGGTCGTGCAGCACCGCGCCGGGTTCGCGGCGCGGGACCAGGGTGCCCGCGGGGGTGTACGCCCGGTCCGCGAACGCCTCGTGGACCGGGGTGAGCCCGGCCGCGGCGGCGGTGCGCAGCCAGACGCTGCCGGGCAGGCCCAGCACCGGAAGCTCCGGGTCGTAGCGGCGCACGGCCTCCGCGACGGCGGCGGCCTGCGTCTCGTGGTGGACGATGGCGTTGTAGAGGGCGCCGTGCGGCTTGACGTACGCGACGCGGGTACCGGCGAGGCGGGCGAAGCCGTCGAGCGCGGCGATCTGGTAGACGACGTCGTTGACCAGCTCGGCGGGATCGACGTCGATGAAGCGGCGCCCGAAGCCCGCCAGGTCCCGGTAGCCCACCTGGGCGCCGATGGCGACGCCGCGCTCGGCGGCCCGCTCGCACGTCCGGCGCATCACGGTCGGATCGCCGGCATGGAAGCCGCAGGCCACGTTGGCGCTGGTGACGAGGGACAGCAGCGCGTCGTCGTCACCGAGCCGCCACTGCCCGAAACCCTCGCCGAGGTCACTGTTGAGATCGATCATGAACGCTCCGCAGCTCGGTTCTGCCACTCGGGACGGGTCATGCCGTGCGGGGCGCGATGCTCGTCGTCGGCGCCCCCTGCCGCACCAAGCCCTCGCTCGCCCCGCATCATGCCGCAGGCCACCGGCAACGGCACCGACGACGACGGTGCCCGGCGCCCCCGTAGGGGCACCGGGCACCGGTGGTTCGGTTCAGCTCAGCGGAGTGCTCAGTGGGCGTGGCCGTGGCCGTGGCCCGCGGCGGCCGGCTCTTCCTCTTCCTTCTTCTCGACGACCAGGGTCTCGGTCGTGAGCAGGAGGGAGGCGATGGAGGCGGCGTTCTCCAGGGCGGAGCGGGTGACCTTGACCGGGTCGATGACGCCGGCCTTGATCAGGTCGCCGTACTCGCCGGTGGCGGCGTTGTAGCCGCTGCCCTTCTCCAGCTCCGCCACCTTGGAGACGATGACGTAGCCCTCGAGGCCGGCGTTCTCGGCGATCCAGCGCAGCGGCTCGACGGCGGCGCGGCGGACGACCGCGACACCCGTGGCCTCGTCGCCGGTCTTGTCGAGGTTGCCCTCCAGGACCTTCACGGCGTGGACGAGCGCGGAGCCACCACCGGAGACGATGCCCTCCTCGACCGCGGCGCGGGTCGCGGAGATGGCGTCCTCCAGACGGTGCTTCTTCTCCTTCAGCTCCACCTCGGTGGCGGCGCCGACCTTGATCACGCACACGCCGCCGGCCAGCTTCGCGAGGCGCTCCTGGAGCTTCTCGCGGTCCCAGTCGGAGTCGGTGTTCTCGATCTCGGCCTTGATCTGGGAGACGCGGCCCTCCACGTCCTCCTTCTTGCCGGCGCCGTCGACGATCGTGGTGTCGTCCTTGGTGACGGTGACGCGGCGGGCGGAGCCGAGGACGTCCAGACCGGCCTGGTCGAGCTTGAGGCCGACCTCCTCGGAGATGACGGTGGCGCCGGTGAGGACCGCCATGTCCTGGAGCATCGCCTTGCGGCGGTCGCCGAAGCCGGGGGCCTTGACGGCCACGGCGTTGAACGTGCCGCGGATCTTGTTGACGACCAGGGTCGACAGGGCCTCGCCGTCGACGTCCTCGGCGATGATCAGCAGCGGCTTCGAGGCGTTGCCCTGGATGATCTTCTCGAGGAGCGGGAGCATGTCCGCGATGGCGGAGATCTTACCCTGGTGGATCAGGATGTACGGGTCGTCGAGGACGGCCTCCATACGCTCCTGGTCCGTGACGAAGTACGGGGACAGGTAGCCCTTGTCGAAGGCCATGCCCTCGGTGAAGTCCAGCTCCAGACCGAAGGTGTTGGACTCCTCGACGGTGATGACGCCGTCCTTGCCGACCTTGTCCATCGCCTCGGCGATGAGCTCGCCGACCTGCTGGTCCTGGGCGGACAGCGCGGCCACGGCGGCGATGTCGGACTTCTCGTCGATCGGGCGGGCCGAGGCGTGCAGGTCGTCGGAGACGGCCTTGACCGCGGCGTCGATGCCCTTCTTCAGCGCGGCCGGGGAGGCACCCGCGGCAACGTTCTTCAGGCCCTCGCGCACGAGCGCCTGGGCGAGCACGGTGGCGGTGGTGGTGCCGTCACCCGCGATGTCGTTGGTCTTGGTCGCCACCTCCTTCACCAGCTGGGCGCCGAGGTTCTCGTACGGGTCCTCGATCTCGACCTCACGGGCGATGGTGACGCCGTCGTTGGTGATGGTGGGCGCGCCGAACTTCTTGTCGATGACGACGTTGCGGCCCTTGGGGCCGATCGTCACCTTGACCGTGTCGGCGAGCTTGTTGACGCCGCGCTCGAGGGCGCGACGGGCGTCCTCGTCGAACTTCAGGATCTTCGCCATGGCAGCGGGAGCCCTCTCGAAATCTGGTGGTAAGACACTGCGCCCCGGGCGCCCGGCTTCTTATCGGTCGCGGGGGGCCAGGGGCGCAGCTCAAGCAGAATTGCTTCGGCTTCGTGAAGAAGCGGGTGAACTACTTCTCGATGATCGCGAGGACGTCGCGAGCCGAGAGGACGAGGTACTCCTCGTTGTTGTACTTCACCTCGGTGCCGCCGTACTTGCTGTAGAGCACGACGTCGCCGACCTTCACATCGAGCGGAAGACGGTTGCCGTCCTCGAAGCGGCCCGGGCCCACGGCCAGGACGACGCCCTCCTGGGGCTTCTCCTTGGCGGTGTCCGGGATGACCAGGCCAGAGGCCGTGGTCTGCTCGGCGTCCAGCGGCTGGACCACGATGCGGTCCTCGAGCGGCTTGATGGCAACCTTGGTGCTGGCGGTCGTCACGATCCGACCTCCCCCTTCGGAGATCTCACGGGGTTAACTGTCTGAGGTGGCGACCAGGTCGATCCGTCGTCGCGGGTGCCGGACCTGCCCGTCGCTTTGTTGGCACTCTCCAGGGGGGAGTGCCAGACCTGAGACTATGACCGTCGTTAGCACTCGGTCAAGCGGAGTGCCAATTGCCTCGTGGCGCGTCGGGGGTGGGGTGCGTTTCGGGGAACGTCTGTTCAAGGTGCGGTGGGCCTGTGTGGGCGCCCTGGGGCTGCCGGCCCCAGACCCCCGATTCGGCCTGGACGGCCTCGTCCTCAAGCTCCCCCAAGCTCTTCGAGCAGGGGGACCCCCGGACGGGCTGCTTGATGCCGGACTCGGCTGAGAAGCCCGGCCCAAGGACAGTCCCGCCCCAGCCCGGAGACGGCCCTGCTCAGAGATAGTCCTGCAGTCGGCCCACCGTCAGGCCCTTCCTCTGGATTCCGCGGAGCAGGCGGGTCGTGCGGTCGCGCAGGGGCGGGCCGTCGAGGTCGTCGTCGTCCGAGGCGACGAGGAGGATGTCGCCGGGACGCAGTTCGTGGGGGCCGTGTCTGAAGCGCAGGCCGGTGTCGGTCGTGACGCCGCGCCACAGGGCGACCGCCGAGACCCCGCAGTCGGCGGCGGCGCGCAGGGTCGTCGTGTCGTACCTGCCGTAGGGCGGGCGGAAGAGGCGGGGGGTGACGCCGAAGCGGGAGCGGATCTTGTCCCGCTGGCCGCAGATCTCGGCGCGCTGGCCCGCGTAGGGCAGGCCGCGCAGCGAGGGGTGGTCCAGGGTGTGGTTCTGGAGGTCCGCGCCGACCGACATCAGGTGCGCGAAGTGCCCGTACCCCGGTCCGACGACACTGTCCGTGAGGAACATGCTGACCGGCAGCCGCAGTTCACGGACCATGTCGACGAACCGCGGATCCTTCTCCGCGCCGTCGTCGTAGGTGAGGAAGACGACCGGGTCGGAGGTCGCGACGTGGTCCACGACCTCGGGCAGGCCTGCGGACGGGGTGGCGCCGGCGAGCCGGGGCGGACGGGCCGGCGGCTTCGGCGGCGCGGCGAGCGGCGCCCTGAGCCCCCAGCGCCGGTAGGCCTGGTCGGCCGTCGGGCTCTGCGACCGTACGCCCTGCGCCGCCTTGCGGCCGAGCCGCTCGATGGGGTCGACGGACGTGGCACAGCCGGTCAGCAGCGAGGCGGCGAGCAGGGCCACGGCCAGGTGCCGCGGCCGGACGGGCCGCGGTCTCACAGGTAGTCCTCCAGCCGGGCCACCGCGTACCCGTCGGCCGTGACCTTGTTCAGGAACCGGCGCATGTCGTCGGCCATCGTGCCGTTCCACTCGTTGCGGCCCCGGAAGTGGGTGAGCACGATGTCGCCGGGCCGCAGCCGCTGGTCGTCCTCGCGGAACTCCCAGTGGTCGACGTAGACCTCCTCGTTCCAGACGGGCGCGTACTCGATGCCGCAGGACTTGGCGGCGCGCAGGGTGTCCTGGTTGTAGTTGCCGTAGGGCGGGCGGAACATCTTCGGGCGCTTGCCGAACTGCTCCTCCATGATGTCCTGCATGCCGCAGATCTCGCGCTTCTGCTCTTCGTAGGACAGGGCAGGCAGGTAACGGTGGTGCAGGGTGTGGTTGTTGAGGGTGACCCCGGAGCCCTGCATCTTCCAGAAGTAGCCGTAGTCGCCCTTGACGAGGTCGTCGGTGAGGAACGCGGTGTACGGGATCTTCAGGTCCCGCATCATCCGCGGGAACTGCGGGTCCTTCTCCGCTCCGTCGTCGATGGTGAGGAAGACGACCTTGTCCTTGGTGGGGACCGTGGTGAAGACCGGGGGCAGGTTCCAGTCCTTCTGGTGTTTCACCTCGAAACCGGCGCGGGCGGTGGCCTTCGGCTTCGTCGTGGGCGGCTGCGGGGGGATCAGCGGGACCCGCTCCAGACTCCAGCTCTTGGCGGTGGCCACCCGCTGCGCGTAGGAGGTGTGCAGGCGGTCGGCGAAGGAGCCGGGGGCGTGCGCCTGGGGGTGCTGCTGGCCGGGGGCCGGGCGCACCTGCACGTCCGGCTGCGCGCAGCCGGAGGCGAGGGCGGCGACGGCGAGCACCGCGAGCCCGCCGCGGATCCGGGTCCCGCGACTCGGGACCCTTTCCGGACCCTTTTTGTCATTTTGTACGACTACCCTCATGGCACCGGATCCTCGCAGGCCACCGCCCGGAAGCCGGGGCGACACCGCGGCCGGAGGCACACCGTCCACCGACTGGCCCACAATGAGCCGGTGAACGACCACCTCCACGCCTTCGCCTCGCTGCTCGCCCCCGAGGGCCGCGCCCTCCTCGACGAAGTGCGCGGCACCCAACCCGCCGACGAACTCGCGGTCGCCACCCGGCTGCGCCGTGAGCACCCCGCCGAACTGGTGTCGGCGGCGCTCGGCCAGGCCCGGCTGCGGCAGCGGGCGGCCGCGAAGTTCGGGGCCGAGGACGCGGGGCGGATGTTCTTCACGCCGAACGGGGTGGAGCAGTCGACGCGGGCGAGTGTGGCGGCGTACCGGGCGGGCCGGCTGCGGGAGTCGGGGGTGGCCTCGGTCGCGGACCTGTGCTGCGGGATCGGCGGCGACGCGATCGCCCTCGCCCGCGCCGGGATCCGGGTCCTGGCCGTGGACCGGGACCCGCTGACCGCCGCCGCGGCCCGCGCGAACGCCGAGGCGCTCGGGGTGGCGGACCTGATCGAGGTACGGGAGGCGGACGTCACGGAGGTCGACACGGCCTCGTACGACGCGGTGTTCGTGGATCCGGCCCGCAGAACGGGCGGAGGGAGGGGCGGCGGACGGGCCGCGGGCGGGCGCGTCTTCGACCCCGAGGCGTACTCGCCGCCGCTGTCCTGGGCGGTCGGCGCCGCGCTCCGGGCGCCCCGCGCGGCCCTGAAGATCGCCCCCGGCATCCCGCACGAGCTGATCCCGCCGCAGGCCGAGGCCGAGTGGATCTCCGACGGCGGGGACGTGAAGGAGGCGGTGCTGTGGTTCGGCACCGAGCCGGGCCTCATCCGGGCCACCCTGCTGCCCGGCCCGCGCACCCTGCGCGGCCGCGGCCTGCCCGATCCCCCGGTCCGCACCCCGGGCCGCTACCTGTACGAGCCCGACGGTGCCGTGATCCGTGCCCACCTGGTGGCCGAGGCCGCCCGGGAGCTCGACGGCGGCCTGATCGACGCGACCATCGCGTACGTGACCGCCGACGAACTCCGCCCCACCCCGTACGCCACCGCCTACGAGATCACCGAGCGGCTCCCCTTCAACGTCAAGAAGCTGAAGGCCCTGCTGCGGGAGCGCGAGGTGGGCGCGCTGACCGTGAAGAAGCGGGGCTCGGCGGTCGAGCCGGAGGAACTGCGCAGGAAGGTCCTGCCGAAGCCGCACGGCAGGAACGCGGCGACGGTGTTCCTCACCCGGGTCGCCGGGGCACCCACCATGCTGCTCGGCCACCCGGCGGGCTGACGCCGGTCACCGGCTCACCGCAGCGACGTCCACAGTTCGCCCGCGTCCGGTTCCTGCGCCACCACCCGGTTGGGGTTCCACGGGGCCGTCACCACCGGCATGGTCACCGTCTTCACGTTCTGCGCCGACAGGCCCTTCAGGCTCTCGCCGAGGGTCGTCAGTTCGCCCAGCGAGTCGAGGCCGGTGTCGGTGGTCAGACTGCCGGTCACCGCGTCGGCGACCCGGTAGAGCCCGGCGGGGTCGTCCAGCAGGCCGGAGCCGGAGATCTCCTCCAGCAGCGCCTTGACCAGCGTCTGCTGGAGGCCTATGCGGCCCAGGTCGCTGCCGTCGCCCACGCCGTACCGGGTGCGGGCCAGGGCCAGGGCCTCGGTGCCGTTCAGATGGTGGGTGCCGGCCTTCAGGTGCAGATGGCTCTTGTCGTCGTCGATGTCCAGCTCGGTGGTGACGGTGACCCCGCCCATCGCATCCACCAGCTTCGCGAAGCCGGCGAAGTCGATCTCGATGTAGTGGTCCATGCGGATGCCGGTGAGCGTCTCGACCGTCTTGACCGCACACACCGGTCCGCCCACCGAGTACGCGCTGTTGAACATGGTGTAGTTCGCCACCGCCGTGGAACCGCCGGACTCGAGCGGGCAGGACGGGCGGGTCACCAGCGTGTCGCGCGGGATGCTCACCACGGTGGCCGAGGTCCGGCCGGCGTCGATGTGCACGATCATCGCGGTGTCGGAGCGGGCGCCCTCGCTGTCGCCGCCGCCGAGTTCCTCGTTCTGCTCGCCGCTGCGCGAGTCCGAGCCGAGGACCAGGATGTTGAGGGCCCCCCTGGGCAGGGCGGCCGTGTCGGCCGACGGTCCCGTACGCGACCCGGCCGGGCGGTCGTCCCCGAGCGCGCTGTTGATGTCGACGCTCCTGATGTTCTGGTTCAGGTGCCAGTACGCGATGCCCGCCGCCGCGACGCCCAGCACCAGGACGCCCGACAGGCCGAGGCCCACGGCCTTCAGGGCCCGTGACCGCCGGCCGGCCCCTCCGCCCGCGTCCCCGCTGTCGCTGTCGCCCTGTCCGCTGTCATGTCCCCTGTTGTGTCCCCTCACGGGGAGGAACATACGTCCGACTCATGAGGAGCCCGACAGGGGGAGGCGCCCACGACCGATTTCTTCGGAAAATCTCATCTTCCCCGAAACTTTCGGCACTTGAGCTTCACTTCGCGGGCGCCGCCGTACTGCTGCGCACCACCAGGCTCGTGGCCAGCTCCACCCGGGTCGCCACCGGCGAGTCCTCCTCGCGCCCGAGGTCCAGCACCAGCTTCGCCGCCGCCTCGGCCATCTCCGTCAGCGGCTGGCGCACGGTCGTCAGCGGCGGCCCGACCCAGCGCGCCACCGGCAGGTCGTCGAAGCCGACCACGCTCAGGTCCTCCGGGACGCGCAGGCCCAGTTCGCGCGCCGCCTCGTACACGCCGAGCGCCTGGAGGTCGTTGCCCGCGAAGACGGCGGTCGGCCGGTCCTCGCGGCGCAGCAGCTTCAGGCCCAGCCGGTAGCCGGCCTCGTGGTGGAAGTCGCCGGTCACGATCAGCGACGGGTCCACCGGCAGCCCGGCCGTCTCCAGCGCGGCCCGGTAGCCGTCCACCCGGGCCCGGCTGCACATCATCCGGGACGGCCCGCTGATCGCGCCGATCCGGGTGTGCCCGAGCTCCACCAGGTGCCGGGTGGCGGCCAGCCCGCCCTGCCAGTTGGTCGCGCCGATCGAGGGCACGTCGGCGCCCGGATCGCCGGCCGGGTCCATCACCACGAACGGGATGGAACGGCTGGTCAGCAGCGCCCGCTGGGACTCGTCGAGCCCGGACAGCACCAGGACCACGCCGTGCGGCCGGCGGGCGGCGACCTGGTCGGCCCAGGTCCGACCGGGTGTGAGCCGGCCCGCGCTCTCCGAGAGCACGACGCTCAGCCCCGCGTCCCGCGCCACGTTCTCCACGCCCCGGATGACCTCCATCGCCCAGGCGCTCTCCAGCTCGTGGAAGACCAGGTCGATCAGCGGCGATCGGGTCGCCTCGGCCCGCCGGCGCCGGTAGCCGTGCGCCCGCAGGAGCTCCTCGACCCGGGAGCGGGTGGTCGGGGCGACGTCGGCGCGACCGTTGAGAACCTTCGAAACAGTCGGAGCCGACACGCCGGCCTCGCGGGCAATCTCGGCGAGCGTGGCGGTCTGCGTTCCTGCAGTCTTCGTCGGCTTCATGGCCGCGATCGTATCTCTGCGAGACCTCTTGACGAACCCCCTCGACCGCTTTAGGTTCCCGGAACATTCGAAGTGCCATACGAAACATTCGGCCACTCGAACAGTTCGGCCAGACGAACATTCGGAACACGACATTCGTGAGAGGTGCCGTCACATGGAGTCCTACAGCAGGCGCTGGTTTCTCGGCGCCGGCGCCACCACCCTCATCTCGGCCGCCGGACTCACCGCCTGCGGTTCCGGCAGCGGCTCCGGCAGCTCGGGCGGCACGATCACGGCGATGGTGTACGGCGACGACGCCGTGAAGGTGCAGACCGCGGCCGTCACCCGGTTCAACGCCTCCGCCGCGGCCAAGAAGGCGAAGGGCAAGATCAAGCTGGAGAAGGTGCCCGGCTCGGACTACCCGGCCAAGCTGCGCACCGCGATGGGCTCGCCCCACGCCCCGGACGTGTTCTTCAACTGGGGCGGCGGCTCCATCAAGGCGTACAAGGACGCGGACCAGCTGATCGACCTCACCGACACCATCGAGTCCGACCCGGTCCTCAAGGACGGCTTCCTGCCCTCCGTGCTCGCGGCCGGGGCGCTCAGCGGACGCAACTTCGGTATCCCGATGCGCGGCATGCAGCCGGTGATGCTCTTCTACAACAAGGCCATCTTCGCCGAGCACAAGCTCCAGCCGCCCACCACCTGGGACCAGCTGCTCGACATCAACGCCAAGCTGAAGAAGGCGAAGATCACCCCGTTCGCGCTCGGCGGCGCCGACATCTGGCCGGAACTGATGTGGCTGGAGTACCTGGTCGACCGCATCGGCGGCCCCGAGGTCTTCGAAAAGATCAAGAACGGCGACTCCTCCGGCTGGGGCGACCCGGCCGTCCTCAAGGCCGCCGAGACGGTCAAGCAGCTCATCGACGACGGCGCCTTCGGCAAGGGCTTCAGCTCGGTGGCGTACACCAACAAGGGCGCGCCGGCGGTCTTCGCCAAGGGCAAGGCGGCCATGCACCTGATGGGCTCGTGGGAGTACTCCACACAGCTCGGCGAGTTCCCGGACTTCGCCAAGAAGAGCCTGGGCTGGTGCGCGTTCCCGAAGTACGACGGCGGCGCCGGCGACATCCGCAACGTGGTCGGCAACCCGACCAACTACTGGTCGGTGAACGCCCGTACGTCCAACAAGGACGCGGCGATCGCCTTCCTGAGGGAGTGCGCCTCCGAGCAGTACGCCAAGGACCTGATCGCCAACGGCGACATCCCGACCACGTCCAACGCGGCCAACCTGCTGGACGCCTCCCCCAACCCCGAGTTCGCCAAGTTCCAGTACTCGATGGTGCAGCAGGCCCCCGCCTTCACCCTGAGCTGGGACCAGGCGGTCGACCCGAACATCTCCACGCCGATGCTCACCGAGATCAACAAGCTGTTCGTGGGCAAGTCGAGCCCGAGCCAGTTCGTCACCGCGCTCCAGGGGCTGAAGTGAGTTCGACGGTCTCCACCGGGACGAAGGGCAGGCCCGGGAAGGGCGTGCGGGCCGGTCGCCCGCACGCCGCCTGGGCCCTGCCCGGCGTTCTGTTCTTCGCCTTCTTCGCCATCGCCCCGATGGTCCTGGCGTTCTACCTGTCCTTCACCAAGTGGAACGGCCTGGGCGACCCCGAACCGGCGGGCCTGGCCAACTGGCGGAAACTGTTCGACGACCCGCGCCTGACCCAGTCCATCACGGTGACCGTGCTGCTCACCGTGGTCAGCTGGACCTTCCAGACGGTGGTCTCGCTGCTGCTGGGCGTCTGGGCGGCGGGCCGCCAGCGCAACCGGGCGGTGCTCTCAGCGATCTTCTTCACGCCGTTCCTGCTGTCCTCGACGGCGATCGCACTGCTCTTCTACTCCCTGCTCGACCCGAACTTCGGCATCATCCGTGGGGACACGTTCGGCTCGACGTCCGGCGCCTTCCTGGCGATCGTGTTCGTCGGCGGCTGGCAGTTCATCCCCTTCCACACCCTGATCTACCAGGGCGGGGCACGGCAGATCCCCGAGGTCCTCTACCAGGCCGCGGCCATCGACGGC
Source organism: Streptomyces sp. NPDC091412 (assembly GCF_044756885.1). Lineage (NCBI taxonomy): Bacteria > Bacillati > Actinomycetota > Actinomycetes > Kitasatosporales > Streptomycetaceae > Streptomyces > Streptomyces sp. NPDC091412. The sequence continues at coordinate 71,888 of NZ_JBIVTV010000023.1, forward strand.
GCCGGCCGCTACCGCCAGTTCTTCTCGATCACCCTGCCCCAGCTGCGCAACACGGCGACGACGTCCAGCGTGCTGATGATCGTCGGCTCGCTCACGTACTTCGAGACCGTCCTGATCCTGACCCAGGGCGGCCCCGGCACGGACACCGCGATCCTGCCGTACCTGATGTACGAGGCGGGCTTCAAGAGCTACGACTTCGGCTACGCGAGCGCCATCGCGTCCTTCCTCGTCGTGGCCGCCACCGCGCTGTCGCTGCTGCTGGTCCGGCTGACCGGCTTCGGCGCCATGCGCAGCACCAGGGAAGGAATGTGACGAAGTGTCACACGATACGCTGCCGCGCCGTCCGCTGCGCACCCCCCGGACGCCGGTGACCGCGGCCCCCACGCACCGCCGCCGCCACTGGACCAGGCGCCCGAACCCGCTGGCCGGCCTCGGCTCGGTCGTCTGGCTGATCATCGTGATCATCCCGATCTACGCGATGATCTCGACCTCGCTGACCCGGCAGGACGAGGCCCTGGGCAACGCCCTCGACCCGCCGGAGCACCCGACCCTGGAGAACTACAACACCGTCCTGCACAGCGGCTTCGGCCACCTCCTCGCCAACACGGTGACCGTCGCGGCGGCGGTGGTGGCCATCGTCCTCGTCCTGTGCGTCCCGCTCGCCTACGTCGCCGTCCGCACCCGCAGCTTCTGGTCGGGCGCGGCCTTCCGCATGTTCCTGCTCGGCGTCGCGATCCCGGCCCAGGCGGTCGTCGTCCCGCTCTACCTGATGATCGCCAAGCTGAACCTGTACGACAGCCTGCTCGCGGTCATCCTGCCGACGGCGGCCTTCGCGATGCCGGTCTCGACGCTCATCCTCACCGGCACCCTGCGGGACATATCCGAGGAGCTGTACGAGGCGATGGCGCTGGACGGCGCCTCCCCCACGCGCATGCTGTTCCAGCTGGTCATCCCGATGGCCAAGGGCGGCATCAGCACGGTCGTCGTCTACTCCGCCCTCCAGGCCTGGAACGGCTTCCTCTTCCCGCTGATCTTCACCCAGTCCGACGGCCCGCGCGTGCTGACCCTCGGACTGTTCAACTACGTCAGCGAGTTCGGCGTGAACATCCCCGCACTGCTCGCCTCCGTCGTCCTCTCCGGCATCCCGATCTTCGCCGTCTACCTGGTGGCCCGGCGCGCCCTCGTGGGCGGCCTGATGGGCGTGGGCGGCAAGTGACCGAGTGACCGGGACCGACCCGCGGCAGCCGAATCCCCCCTCATTGACAGACCCGACAGGAGTTTCATGACCACCGCCCCCTGGCGCGACCCCGCCCTGCCCGCCGCCGCCCGCGTCGACGACCTGCTCTCCCGGATGACCATCGAGGAGAAGGTCGCCCAGCTGTACGGCGTGTGGGTGGGCGCCGCGACGGACGGCGACGGCGTCGCTCCGCACCAGCAGCAGATGAACACGGACTACGACTGGGACGAGCTGATCACCCTCGGGCTCGGTCAGCTCACCCGCTCCTTCGGCACCGCCCCCGTGGACCCCGCGCTGGGCGCGCAGGCACTGGCCCGCGCCCAGCGCCGGATCGCCGAGGCCGGCCGCTTCGGCATCCCCGCGGTCGCGCACGAGGAGTGCCTGGCGGGCTTCACCGCCTGGGGCGCGACCGCCTACCCGGTCCCGCTGGCGTGGGGCGCCACGTTCGACCCGGCGCTGGTGGAGGAGATGGCCGGCCGCATCGGGCGGGACATGCGCGCGGTGGGCGTGCACCAGGGGCTCGCGCCCGTCCTGGACGTGGTCCGCGATCCCCGCTGGGGCCGGGTCGAGGAGACCGCGGGCGAGGATCCGTACCTGGTCGGCACGATCGGCAGCGCGTACGTGCGGGGCCTGGAGTCGGCGGGGATCGTGTCCACGCTGAAGCACTTCGCCGGGTACGCCTCCTCGGCGGGCGCCCGCAACCTGGCCCCGGTGCGGGCCGGCACCCGGGAGTTCGCCGACGTCACCCTCCCGCCCTTCGAGATGGCGCTGCGCGAGGGCGGCGCGCGCTCGGTGATGGCCGCGTACACGGAGACGGACGGCGTCCCGGCCTCCGCGGACCCGCAGCTGCTCACCGAACTCCTGCGCGGGCAGTGGGGGTTCACCGGCACGGTGGTCGCCGACTACTTCGCCGTCGACTTCCTGCGGACCCTGCACCGGGTCGCCGGTACCCCCGCCGAGTCGGCGCATCTGGCCCTGGCCGCCGGGATCGACGTCGAACTGCCGACGCTGAAGTGCTACGGCAAGGAACTGGTGGCGGCGGTCCAGGACGGCACGGTCCCGGAGTCGCTGGTGGACCGCGCGGCCCACCGCGTCCTGCTCCAGAAGTGCGAACTGGGCCTGCTGGACGAGGACTGGGCCGCGGACGCCCCGGCCGAGTCCATCGACCTGGACTCGGCGGAGAACCGGGCCGTGGCCCGCCGGGTGGCCGAGGAGTCGGTGGTGCTGCTGGCCAACCCGGACGGGGTGCTGCCCCTCTCCCCCGACACTCGGATCGCGGTCGTCGGCCCCCGGGCGGCGGACGCCCTGGCGATGCTGGGCTGCTACTCCTTCCCGTCCCACGTGGGCACGCAGCACCCCGAGGTGCCCATGGGCATCGAGATCCCCACCCTGCTGGACGCCCTGCGCGGCGAACTGCCCGACGCGAAGGTGACGTTCACGGAGGGCTGCGGCGTCTCCGAGCCGGACACCTCGGGCTTCGAGGAGGCGGTCGCCCGGGCGCGGGAGGCGGACGTGTGCGTGGCCGTCCTCGGCGACCGCTCGGGCCTGTTCGGCCGGGGCACGTCGGGCGAGGGCTGCGACGTGGCGGACCTCGCGCTGCCCGGTGTGCAGGGCGCGCTGCTGGACGCGCTGGTGGAGACGGGCGTCCCCGTCGTCCTCGTCCTGCTCACCGGCCGCCCCTACGCGCTCGGCCGCTGGGACGGCCGGCTCGGCGCGGCCGTCCAGGCGTTCTTCCCGGGCGAGGAGGGCGGACCGGCGGTCGCGGGCGTCCTGTCGGGCCGTGTGAACCCCTCGGGCCGGCTGCCGGTGAGCGTGCCGCGCGGGCCCGGCGGCCAGCCGTGGACGTACCTCCAGCCGCCGCTGGGCCTGGCGGGCGAGGTGAGCAGCCTGGACCCGACGCCGCTGTACCCGTTCGGACACGGGGTGTCCTACACGACGTTCGAGTGGGCGGACTTCCAGGGCAACGATGTCACCGAGATCGGCACGGACGGCTCGCACGACGTCTCGCTGACCGTGCGCAACACCGGTGACCGGACCGGCGCGGAGGTCGTGCAGCTGTACCTGCACGACCCGGTGGCGTCGGTGACCCGTCCGGACGTCCGCCTGATCGGCTACCGGCGGCTGGAGCTGGACCCCGGCGAGTCCCGCCGGGTGACCTTCCGCTTCCACGCGGACCTGTCGGCGTTCACCGACCGCACGGGCCGGCGGGTGGTGGAGCCGGGCGCCCTGGAACTGCGGCTGGCCACGTCGGCGTCGGACGTCCGCCACACGGCGCACCTGACCCTGACGGGTCCGGTGCGCGAGGTGGGCGTGGAGCGCCGCCTGCACTGCGAGACGGAAACCTCACCGACGGCTTGACCCGCCCCTGTGGGCCGCCACCCCGGACCCCCGCTTCACAGCCTCTCAACTCACCGAGACAGGTGGGAGGGTGGGAAAGCGGGGGTGCAAGGGGGCAGAGCCCCCCTGCCGGGGTCCGGGGCGGAGCCCCAGGGGGTGGGCGAAGTCGCGACAAAAAACCCCGCCCCCGGTTGCACCGGGGGCGGGGTTCCGTGGAGCGCCGGGCAGGCCTTGCACCTGCATCTCCCCGCAGGAAGCGGGACGTCTTTCCTTGGACCACCAACGCACTGCTCGCGGGCCTGAGTTGGCCGCTTGCGTGTGATGATCATAGCCCACCGGAAGGGCCGGGGGCCAATCAGCCGTCCCGGCCCTCACCCACCGACTCGAACCGCCACCGATGCACGGCCCGCATGACCAACTCACCCTCCGGCTCGGGAAGTTCCGGCAGCTCGGCGGTGAGCTCCGCGTCCCACCAGGTGATGACCAGCACCCGGTCCTGCGGAGCGCGGAAGGTCTCCCGCCGCAGGGGCGTCGGCGCGAGCTCCTGCCGCCGGGCCCAGGCAAGCAGTTCCTCCCCCCGGCCCGCGACCGCCCGCGCCTCCCACATCAGCGCCACCGTCACGGGTACAGGTTCTCCTTGCTGACCTCGTGCACATGGTCATGGGTGTGCCCCGTGCCCGGCACATGCGGATCCGTCACCGGCAGGGAGGAGTCCGCCGACAGGTCCCAGCCGGAGGCCGCCCGGCCCCGGCTGACCATCTCCGCGCCCAGCGCCGCCACCATCGCGCCGTTGTCCGTGCACAGCTTGGGCCGGGGCACGCGCAGCCGGATCCCGGCCGCCTCGCACCGCTCCCGCGCCAGGGCCCGCAGCCGCGAGTTCGCGGCCACGCCGCCGCCGATCATCAGGTGGTCGACGCCCGCGTCCTTGCAGGCCCGTACGGCCTTGCGGGTCAGCACGTCCACCACCGCCTCCTGGAAGGACGCGGCCACGTCACGCACCGGAACCTCCTCCCCGGCCGCCCGCTTGGCCTCGATCCAGCGGGCCACGGCCGTCTTCAGGCCGGAGAAGGAGAAGTCGTAGGCGGGGTCGCGCGGACCCGTCAGCCCGCGCGGGAAGGCGATCGCCGCCGGGTCGCCCTCCGTCGCGTACCGGTCGATGACCGGCCCGCCCGGGAAGCCCAGGTCCAGTACGCGCGCGATCTTGTCGAAGGCCTCGCCCGCCGCGTCGTCGATCGTCGCGCCCATGGGCCGTACGTCCGCGGTGATGTCCGTGGACAGCAGGAGCGAGGAGTGCCCGCCGGACACCAGCAGCGCCATCGTCGGCTCCGGCAGCGGGCCGTGCTCCAGCTGGTCCACGCAGATGTGCGAGGCGAGGTGGTTGACCCCGTACAGCGGCTTGCCCAGGGCGTAGGCGTACGCCTTGGCCGCCGAGACGCCGACGAGCAGAGCGCCGGCCAGACCGGGTCCCGCGGTGACCGCGATGCCGTCCAGGTCCCTGGCGCTGACCCCCGCCTCCTTGAGCGCGCGCTCAATGGTCGGCACCATCGCCTCCAGGTGGGCCCGGGAGGCCACCTCCGGGACGACCCCGCCGAACCGCGCGTGCTCGTCGACGCTGGAGGCGACCGCGTCGGCCAGCAGGGTGGTGCCGCGGACGATGCCGACGCCGGTCTCGTCGCAGGAGGTCTCGATGCCGAGGACGAGCGGTTCGTCCCTCAAGTCAGTCATGGATCTCGGTTCCTTGTACACCGTTGACGGAGGTTGCCGGGTCGGACAGGCGCATCACCACGGCGTCCACGTTCCCAGGCTGGTAGTAGCCGCGCCGGAAGCCGATGGGCTCGAAGCCGAAGCGCTCGTAGAGCTTCTGCGCGCGGACGTTGTCCACGCGGCATTCGAGCATCACCTCGGCGCACTCGAAGGCGGTCGCGGCCCGCAGCAGCTCGGTCAGCAGCCGGGAGCCCAGCCCGGTGCTCCAGTGGTCGCGGGCGACGGCGATGGTCTGCACGTCGCCCTGGCCGCCGGAGGCGACCAGTCCGGCGTACCCGACGATCCGGCCGCCGTCCTCGGCCACCACGTAGCGCCGGGTCGCCTCCGGGCCCCTGGAGTGCGCCAGCTCGGACCAGAACATGCCCCGGGACCAGGCGTCCTCCGGGAACAGGTCCTTCTCCAGTTCCAGCACCGGGTCGATGTCCCACCAGCGCATCTCGCGCAGTGCGCACCGGGCGGACCCGGTCGTCGTCTGTCCCGTCACTTCGGTGTGACCACCTTGTAGTTCTTGGGCACCTGGGCGTCCGGCCGGCGCAGGTACAGCGGCCGGGGCGCGGGCAGCTCCTCACCGGCGGCCAGCCTCTCGGCGGCCAGCGAGGTGAGGGCGGCGGCCGACACGTGCTCGGGCTCGTGCGCCTGCGGGAAGGTCTCGGGGTACAGCAGCGCGCCCGCGCCGACCGCGGGCAGGCCCCTGACCCGGTCGGCGATGTCGGCCGGCCGGTCCACGGCCGGGTCGGTGACCCGGGTGCGCGAGTCGGCGTACCGGGCCCAGTAGACCTCCTTGCGGCGGGCGTCGGTCGCCACGACGAAGGGGCCGGGGAGGTCGGCCGCGTAGGCGAGGCCGTCGAGCGTGCACACGCCGTACACGGGCACGCCGAGGGCGAGCCCGAGGGTGTCGGCGGTCATCAGGCCGACGCGCAGGCCGGTGTACGGGCCGGGCCCGACGCCGACGACGACGCCCGTGACGGCGTCCAGCTTGAGCCCGGCCTCGGTGAGCACCCGGTCGACGGCCGACAGCAGGAGCTCTCCGTGCCGGCGCGCGTCCACCTGGCTGGAGGAGGCGATGACGTCCGTTCCGTCGTGCAGGGCGACGGTGACGGCGGGGGTGGCGGTATCCAGAGCGAGCAAGAGCACGCAAACAGCCTACGGCTCCCGCGCCTCCGGCACGGCCGCCCCGGTCGGGCGGATTCCGGCTGCTACGGTCGCCGCGAGGCAGCTCGTGACGACCGAGGCGGAGGTGGACGACCGTGGCACGGAGCAGTTCGGGGTTCGTGGCCGGGCTCACCGCCGCGGCCGTCCTCACGGTCGGCTTCCTCGCCCACCAGGCGCAGGCGACCATTCCGCGGAGCCTGAGCGGCCGGCCCGGCCCGACGGCGACGCCCGCGGCGAGCGTCTCCAAGGCACCCCGGGACAAACGGCGCCCGACCGCGCTGCCCGGCGGCTCCGGGACCGGCGAGCGGGTCGTGTACTCGCTGGACGACGACCGGGTGTGGCTGGTCGGCCCGGACGGGTCGGTCCAGAACACCTTCCGGGTCGGCCCGGGCAACGTCGACCCGGCGCCGGGGACCTACGCCGTCGTGTCCCGTTCGAAGGCGATCACCGGGACCGACGGTGTCCCCGTCGAGCACGTCGTGCGTTTCACCAGCACGGACGGGGCGGTCATCGGTTTCAGCGCGGCGTTGGACGGCTCCTGGCCGACGTCCGACCCGGCGATCAGGACCGGCGGCATCCGTGAGTCCCGGGCGGACGGCGAGGCGATGTGGATGTTCGCGACGATCGGCCAGAAGGTCGTCGTCATCCGCTAGTGCTGTGGCCGGGAAGGTTTGCCGGGAAGCTCGCGGCGTCCGGTGCTGGGGGCACCTCCCACGCCGTTCAGGCAGTGGGGGAACATCTCAAGGCGGAGCATTGCCCGCGTACGGGATGTACTCGGGTGATGCGACAACGCGGCGTGGGGGTACCCCCGGCCGAAGGCTGGGGGAGTGCCGTGCCGGCCGTCGCGAGCCGGTGAACCCTTCCGGTCACAGCACTGGAGCCGCCGCCCAGCGGAACGCGCCCTCGCGAGGTCGTGTCCTTCACCGGGGCGCGTCGGCCGAAAGTCATCCGATGGGGCTACGCCGCTTCACGGCTTTCCTCCACCGTGCGGGGGTCCGCCGGCTCCGGGGCGCGCGGCGGCCGGGAGACCGCGTCGGCGGCGGCGCAGGCGGCCAGCAGATCGCGCATGGACACACCGCCCACCGCGTACGGCCGCGGCTTCGGATTCGTCCGGTGCCGCCGCTGCTGCTGCTCGTTGCTCTCCATGGCCGACATGGACGCCTCCTGGGGGCCGGGGGCGGACGTGGTGAGGCACGCCTAACCACGGGCTGACCACCATGTGACCATGCCCGGAGCACCCGGCGCAAGGATTTGCCGACGTACTGTCGGAAAGTCCGGCCGGCCCTCAGGCGGTCAGAATGCCCAGGTCGACGGTGGCCCAGCGGTCCCCGATCCCGGTCACCGTCACGTGCCGCACCTCGTCCGTGGTGTCTCCGACGGCCCGGTGGATCACGACCTGGAGCCGCTCGTCGGTCAGCTCCTCGACCTTGCCCTCGCCCCACTCCACGACGACCACCGAGTCCGGCAGCGACACGTCGAGGTCGAGGTCCTCCATCTCGTCGAGCCCGCCGGACAGGCGGTAGGCGTCGACGTGGACGAGTGGCGGGCCGTCGACCAGGGCCGGGTGCACACGGGCGATCACGAAGGTCGGGGAGGTGACGGCGCCGCGCACGTCGAGCCCCTCGCCGAGACCGCGGGTCAGCGTGGTCTTGCCCGCGCCGAGCTCCCCGCTGAGCATCACGAGGTCGCCCGCGCGCAGCAGCTTGGCCAGACGGCGGCCCAGCTCGCGCATCTGCTCGGGGGCGTTGACGGTGATCTCGACGGACCCGGGGTCAGGGGTGTGCCGTGCTGCTGGTGCTTCCATAGCCATCAACGGTAGTGCCTGCCGGGACCGCGCCCGCGCGGGCGAGCAGGTCGGCGAGGCGGTCCGTGACGGCCTCCGGATGCTCCAGGACCACCAGGTGCCCGGCGTCCGGGACCAGCACCAGCTCCGCGTCGGGGAGCAGGTCGGCGATGGCCTCGCTGTGCTCGCTGGGCGTGACGAGGTCCTGCACCCCGGCGAGGACCAGCACCGGTATGTCCGCGAAGAGGGCGAGCGCCTCGGTCTTGTCGTGGTCGGTGAAGGCCGGGTAGAACTCGGCGACCACGTCGATCGGCGTGCTCTCGATCATGCGCTCGGCGAACCGGGCGACCGCCGGGTCGATGTCCCGGCCGGCGAACGAGTACCGCTTGATGACGCCGGCGAAAAGGTCCGTGGTGGCCCGCCGCCCCTTCTCCACCAGCTCGGCGCGCTGCCCGAGCGCCTTGAGCACGCCGGGGAGCACCCGGCGCACCGCGTTGACACCGGCCACCGGCAGTCCGAAGTTGACCTCGCCGAGCCGCCCGGAGGAGGTGCCGACGAAGGCGGTGGCGACGACCCGCTCGCGGATCAGCTCGGGATACTGGTCGGCCAGCGCCATCATCGTCATGCCGCCCATGGAGTGCCCGACCAGCACGAGCGGCCCCTCGGGCGCGGCGGCGTCGATGACGGCCTTCAGATCGCGGCCGAGCTGGTCGATGGTCAGTTCCACGCCGTCGCGGGTCTGGGTCAGACCCCGCCCGGACCGGCCGTGGCTGCGCTGGTCCCAGTGCACGGTGCGTACGACACCGCGCAGGGCGGCGCGCTGGAAGTGCCAGGAGTCCTGGCTGAGGCAGTAGCCGTGGCTGAAGACGACGGTGACGGGGGCGGGGGCCTTGCGGCCGAAGAGCCGCCGGCGGCGCGGGCCGAGGTTCGCGGTGGAGTCGGGGTCGATGTCGTCGACCTCGTAGTAGAGCTCGGTGCCGTCGTCGGCCAGGGCCTTGCCCGGGGTGCCGCGCAGGGCTCCGTAGGGGCCCGCCGAGTCCAGGGCGAGTCGGGCCTTGCGGCGTATGCCGCGGCCGACCGTCATCCGCTCGATGGCGACCCCGGCGGCGGCGCCCGCCGCCACCACGCCTATCGCGGCGCCGGCGATACCCGTCGCCCGCCGCCAGCCGCCGACCGCCTCCGCGGCAGAGGCGACGGCCGCCGTGGCGGCCTTCGCGACGGCCCCCGCACTGCTCTCGCTCACGTACCGCTCCTCTTGTTGCCGTACTGTTGTTCGCTCGCCGGCCGGCACCGGTCCCGGTGGGCGCGGAGGGTGCCGCCGTCCCGCGCGGGGTGCCGTGCCCCGGCCGGGTGTCCGCGTGGGTCACCCGTCCTGTGCTGCCCGCTCCCCGCCCTCTGCCCGGTCCGGCTCCTCGTTCACATAGACGCGCGGAACGCGTGTTCCGATGCGTGTGACGATCTCGTACGCGATGGTGCCGGCGGCCTGCGCCCAGTCCTCGGCGGTGGGCTCGCCGCGGTCGCCGGGGCCGAAGAGCACGGCCTCGGAGCCGATCTCGGGCTCGTCCCCGCCCAGGTCGACCACGAACTGGTCCATGGCGACCCGTCCCGCGACCGTACGCCACTTGCCGCCGACCAGGACCGGCCCGGTGCCGGACGCGTGGCGCGGGATGCCGTCCGCGTAGCCGACGGGCACCAGGCCGAGGGTGGTCTCGCCGGGGGTGACGTAGTGGTGCCCGTAGCTGATGCCGTGGCCGCCCGGCACGTGCTTCACCAGGGCCAGCGAGGCGGACAGCGTCATGGCGGGGCGCAGCCCGAAGTCGGCCGGGGTGCCGAGTTCGGCGCTGGGCGAGACGCCGTAGACGGCGATCCCGGCGCGGACGAGGTCGAAGTGGGCCTCGGGGAGGGTCAGTGCGGCGGGCGAGTTGGCGATGTGCCGCACCTCCGGGCGCAGGCCGCGCTGCTCGGCGTGGGCGGTCATCTCGCGGAAGAGGCCGAGCTGCGCGGCGATGGAGGGGTGGCCCGGCTCGTCGGCGCAGGCGAAGTGGGACCACAGCCCGGTGACGCGGACCAGCCCCTCGGCCTCGGCGCGCAGGGCCTCGGCGACGAGTTCGGGCCAGTCGGCGGGCTGGCAGCCGTTGCGGCCGAGTCCGGTGTCGGCCTTCAGCTGCACGCGCGCGGGACGGCCGGCCTGCCGGGCGGCCTCCCGGACCTCCGCCAGAGCCCACATGTCACTCACGGACATGTCGAGGTCGGCCTCGATCGCCTCCCGCCAGGGTCCGCCCGGCGTCCACAGCCAGCACATGATCCGCGCCTGCGCGGGCGACAGCCCGGCCGCGCGCAGGGCGAAGGCCTCCTCCGGTGTGGCGGTGCCCAGCCAGGTCGCCCCGGCTTCGACGGCCGCGCGGGCGCACGGGACCGCGCCGTGGCCGTAGGCGTCGGACTTGACCACGGCCATGACCGCGGCGCCGGACACGCGCCCGCGCAGGGCCCGCACGTTGGCCCGTACGGCGGCCAGATCGATCTCGGCACGGGCACGCAGCGGCGTCGTTTGTGGGTGTGCTGTGTCGTTCATCGCGCCCCCAGTGTCTCAGAGGCACCGTACGGCCATTCGAGAAGCGGGTCGGTGACGGACGCGACGTGTGCCGCCGGCCGACGCTCCGGTCCGCAGCCGTGCCCCGTCCGCCGCGCTGTGCGCCGCTCAGTCCCGCACGTCCCGCCAGGCCCGCGGGATGGTCTCCGCGATGTCGTGGGCGCCGATCGGCGCGCCGTGCGCGGCGAGCCGGCCGGCCAGTCCGTGCAGATAGGCCGCCGCACTGCCCGCGTCGCGGGCGGAGAGACCGGCGGCCAGCAGGGAACCGGCGAGGCCTGACAGGACGTCACCGCTGCCGGCGGTGGCGAGCCAGGACGTGCCGGTCGGGTTGACCCGGACGGGGCCCCCGTCCGGGTCGGCGACGAGTGTGGTGGAGCCCTTGAGGAGGACCGTCGCCCGGTAGCGGGCGGCGAGTTCGCGTACGGAGGCCAGCCGCGCGCCCTCGACCTGCTCGCGGGCCACGCCGAGCAGGGCGGCGGCCTCCCCGGCGTGCGGGGTCATCAGGGTCGGGGCGGTACGGGCGCGTACGGCGTCGCGGTCGGCGAGGCGCAGTCCGTCCGCGTCGATCAGTACGGGTACGTCGGTCTCCAGCACCTCGGCGACGGTGGCCGCGTCGTCCCCGGCGCCCGGTCCCGTCACCCACGCCTGCACGCGGCCCGCCTTGTGCGGCCCCTCGTCGGACACGAGCGTCTCCGGGAAGCGGGCGATGACGGCGCGTCCGGCCGGACCGACGTACCGCACCGCGCCCGCCCCGCCGCGCAGCGCGCCGGACACGGCGAGCACGGCCGCGCCCGGGTAACGGGCCGAGCCCGCGGCGATGCCGACGACACCCCGCCGGTACTTGTCGCTCTCGGCGGCGGGCAGCGGCAGCAGCGCGGCCAGATCGGTGTGCTGAAGCGCCTCCAGTTCGGGTTCGGCGGGCAGCTCGGGGCCCAGGCCGATGTCGACGAGGCGGACCGTGCCGGCGTGCTCGCGGGCCGGGTCGACGAGCAGCCCCGGCTTGTGCGTGCCGAAGGTGACGGTGAGGTCGGCGCGCACGGCGGCGCCCAGCACCTGGCCGGAGTCCGCCTCCACCCCGCTCGGCAGGTCCACGGCGACGACGGCCGCCCCGGAGCGTGCCGCGCGCTCGGCCAGCGGCGCGGCGTCGGCGCGCAGGCCGCCCTTGCCGCCGATGCCGACGATGCCGTCGACGACGAGGTCGGCCCGGTCGACCGCCTCCTCGGCGCCGTCGGCCCGGGCCACGCTCCCGCCCGCCCGGCGCAGCGCGGCGAGACCGCCGGGGTGGGTGCGGTCGGGCGCCAGCAGCACGGCGGTCACCCCGGCGCCGCGCCGGGCCAGCCGGGCCCCGGCGTACAGCGCGTCGCCCCCGTTGTCGCCGCTGCCGACCAGCAGCACCACCCGGCGTCCGTACACCCGCCCGAGCAAGTCCGCGCTCGCGGCGGCGAGTCCGGCGGCGGCCCGCTGCATGAGCGCGCCGTCGGGGAGCTTCGCCATGAGCGCGCGCTCGGCTGTCCTGACCGTCTCAACGCTGTACGCGGTACGCATGCGGTCGAGTCTGCCCCGGATGCGTCCGGTCCCGCACGCGGACGGTGACGGGGGCGGTGGCGGAAGGCGTCAGCCCTCCGCGATCACCACGGCCGAGGCCACTCCCGCGTCGTGGCTCAGGGACACGTGCCAGGAGCAGACGCCCAGTTCCGCGGCCTTGGCGGCGACCGTGCCGGTCACTCGCAGCCGCGGGCGGCCGGAGTCCTCGACGTACACCTCCGCGTCGATCCACAGCAGTCCGGCGGGCGCGCCGAGCGCCTTGGCGAGCGCCTCCTTGGCGGCGAAGCGGGCGGCCAGCGAGGCCATGCCCCGGCGCGCCCCGCCGGGCAGCAGCAACTCGCTCTCCACGAACAACCGCGTCGCCAGCCCGGGCGTCCGCTCCAACGACGCCGCGAACCGGTCGATCTCGGCCACGTCGATACCGACCCCGATGATGCTCATGCGGAGCACCCTACGGGCCGCACCTCACCTGCCGTGGTCCTCCCACTGTCAGTCGACTTCAGAGGCCGGGAACAGCCCTTCGCCGCCGAACTCGAACGGCATCCGCAGCAAGACGCCGTTGTACACGTCGCCGGGCGCGAAGTCGCGGAAGTTGCGCGACACGTACATCTCGGCCCGGGCGAAGATCGCGCACCCCAGGTGGATGGCGTCAAGCCCCTTGATCTTCGGCTTCTCGGCCGTGATGTCGTTGGCGATGAGGCCGACTCGGCGGGTCACTTCCACCAGCGTGATGTAGGGCTCCTGGAGCAGGGTCCGAATATGGAGCCGATGGACACTCGCGGTGGTGCCGCGCGCCTCAGCAAGGGTGACGGTGGAGGTGTAGAGCCGTACATACCCGGCTTTGGCTGCCCGCAGCATGCTTTCCGCCTCGCGCGCGCTGCCTGTGCCCTGCGCCCAGTCGATGAAGCAGTTGCTGTCCAAGTAAACCGACTCGGGGCGGTCAGTTTCCCCCACGCAGAGCCTCCACATAGTCCACCGCGTCCTGGCCGCCGGTCATGTCCGGCCAGAACCCCGCCCGCAGCTCGTCGTCCGAGAGCTGCGGCTCCGTCGGAAGGAGCTCGATCTCCGTTGCACGCACCTGGACCACTTGGCCCTGTGCGTTCTCGGTGATCTCGCCGGTGACCTCCACCCGGTCGCGTCGCCAGGCCCGCCGCAGCTCGGTGTCCAGATCATCACCGAAATAGACGGGAATCACTTCCCCGCCGACCTCGGTGCGCAGCACCGCTCGGGGACGGCGATGCTTTCCCTCCACCAGGCCGCTGAGACGTCCCCGCCGCGAACCGAACGTGCGCAGGCGCGCACGCGTGGCGGCTTGCAGATTGAACGCGGTCCTCTGCGTGACCTCAGCCGTCCGGACTTCGACGCCGTCCGCACGTACCGCGACGAACATGCCGACGTCGGGCGATGCTCCGAGGGAACGGGCGACCTGCTGCCCCAGCGATGCCGCACGGGCGGTCCAACCGGTCGGGATACGTTCTGCGGTCTCAGCTTCCCCCAGCCCGGTCACGGCGGTCCGCAGCACCCGCTCCACGACCTGGTAGTCGGAGTGTTCGGCGATGCGCAGCGGCTCAAGGATACAGGTGACGCTGCCCAGCCTGAGCTCATTGAAGGACCAGCGGGTGCCATGGCGGCTCGGCCGCGCGGTCTCGCTGTTCTCCAGCTCGCGCAGCAGCGACAGCACACTCTGCACGGTGCGCAGCGACTCCTGGGCGTCCATGCCGGCGTGCGGGCCTCGTAGCCTCAGTTCGAGCTCGACGCTCATGCCGCACCTCCTCCCCCTCATGGGCTAGCGACGTCACGGTACTCAGAGCCCGCCTCCATGGTGCCGCTCACCCACCACGTTTTCACCCGGAAGAGACGCCGTCGAGGAAGGGAGACGGAGCCTCACTACGCGGCGGCCAGTTCGCACCAGACGATCTTGCCGCGGTTGCCCTCCCTGGCCAGGGGCTGCCAGCCCCACAGGTCGGAACAGTCCCGCACGAGCGCCAGCCCGCGTCCCTCCTCCCCCTCGCCCACCCGTTCCAAGGGCACGCGCGGCTCGGGGGGCGCGGGGTCGGCGTCCCACGCCCCGATCCGCAGCACCCCCGCGGCCCACCGCAGCCGGAGCGCGGCGGGCCCCTTGGTGTGCCGTACGGCGTTGGACACCAACTCGGTCGCGAGCAACTCGGCCACGTCGACCAGCCGGATCAGCCCATGCATGGTGAGAATCAGCCGGAGCGTACGCCGACTGACGGTGACGGCGCGGAGGTCGTTGGGGATGTAGAGGCAGTATTCCCAGGGTTCCGTCACGTCTTCGGGCATGGCTCAACTCCGTTCGGACGGGGAGGGGTTGCGGTTCGCTCCGCAGCGTGTGCGGCACATCACCGACGGTAGGGCTAACTATTTAAGTTCTGCAAGCCGGTCGCGTAGTCTGACCCCCGAACGAGTCGCGCAGGCGGACATGTTGGGAGGAGCAGGCAGTGGCGTTGAGACACAACCCAACGGCACGCCAGATGCGGCTGGCCATGGAGCTACGCAGGCTCCGCGATGGTGCCGGTCTCACATCCCGCGAAGCGGCAGCACTACTCGGCGTGAGCCCCGCGCAGATCAGCCAGATCGAGGCCGGCCTCGCGGGCGTGAGCGAGAAGCGTCTGCGCCGGCTCGCAGGCCACTACGCCTGTACGGACGACGAGTTCATCGATGCCCTGGTCCCCCTCGCCACCGACCGGACGCGCGGCTGGTGGGAGAAGTACCGAGGCCTGCTTCCCACGCTGTACTTGGACCTCGCGGAGCTCGAACACCATGCCACGTACCGGGCTGACGTCGAGTTCCTCTGCATCCCTGGCCTCCTCCAGACGGAGGACTATGCCCGCGCCGCTTTCTCCTACCAGGTACCGGCACTGCCCGAAGACGAGGTCGCGTTGCGGGTACGGCACCGTATGGACCGCAAGGTCGTCATCGACGGGCCGACTCCCGTCCCGTACAAAGCGGTGATCCATGAGGCGGCGTTGCGGATAAGAGTCGGCGACCGCGCTGCCGCACGGGCTCAACTCGTCCGCGTGCTGGAGCTGTCCGAAGCGGACCACGTCAGCCTGCGGGTCATCCCCTTCGACCTGGACGGTTTCGCGGGCGCTTGGAGCAACATGATGCTGGCGGGCGGTGCCGTACCCAAGCTGGACACAGCCGTTCGCGACGCACCCCACGGCACGGCGTTCATCGACTCCGAGGCACAACTCGGTGTCTTTCGAACGCTCTTCCGTAAAGTGGAGGAGGTGTCACTCGACCCCGACCGATCGCGTGACTTCATCCACAGGCTGGCCAAGGAATTGTGAGGCTCATCGTGACCACCCCGGCCAACTGGCGAAAGTCGTCCTACTCCGGCGGCGGCGAGGGCAACAACTGCGTCGAGATCGCCAACTCGCCAACACACATAGCCATCCGCGACTCGAAAACGCCCACCATGGCCACCCTCACCTTCCCGGCCGGAGCCTTCACCGCCTTCGTCAAGGCCCTGAAGAGCACCGGCACTCCGGAAGGCTGACGCACCCCATGTCCACCCCCGACTGGCGGAAGTCGTCCTACTCCGGCCCCGGCGACGGCAACGACTGCGTCGAGATCGCCCACTCCCCCACCCACATAGCCGTCCGAGACTCCAAGGCCCCGGCCGGAGGCACTGTCACGCTCCCGGCCGAGGCCTTCACCAGCTTCCTTGACGCGCTGAAGGGTCACTCCACCGTGACGGACTTCGCCAGGTTCCGCGGCTGATCCACCTCGTTGCCCCGCGCCGTCGCGAGTTCGCAGGCGAAGACCTGCAACGGGACCGTGGCGACCAGCGGCTGGAGCAGCGTCGGGGTGGCCGGGATGCGGATCAGGTGGTCGGCGTACGGGGCGACCGCCTCGTCGCCCTCCTCCGCGATCACGATCGTGCGGGCACCCCTCGCGCGGATCTCCTGGATGTTGGAGACGATCTTGTCGTGGAGGAGGGACCGGCCCTGCGGGGACGGCACCACCACGACCACCGGCAGGTCCTCGTCGATCAGCGCGATCGGCCCATGCTTCAGCTCGCCCGCCGCGAAGCCCTCGGCGTGCATGTACGCCAACTCCTTGAGCTTCAGGGCGCCTTCGAGGGCGACCGGATAGCCCACGTGCCGGCCGAGGAACAGCACCGTGTTCTTGTCCGCGAGCGAGCGCGCCAGCGCCCGTACCGGCTCCATCGTCTCCAGGACCCGCTCCACCGCGCCGCCGATCTGCGACAGGTCGCGGATCACCACCTGGATCTCGTCGCCCCACTTGGTGCCGCGGACCTGGCCCAGGTACAGCGCCACCAGATAGCAGGCCACCAGCTGGGTCAGGAAGGCCTTCGTCGAGGCGACCGCGACCTCCGGACCCGCGTGGGTGTAGAGGACCGCGTCCGACTCGCGCGGAATGGTGGAGCCGTTGGTGTTGCAGATGGCCAGCACCTTGGAGCCCTGCTCGCGGGCGTGCCGGAGCGCCATGAGCGTGTCCATGGTCTCGCCGGACTGGGAGATGGCGATGACGAGGGTCTGGGCGTCCAGGATCGGGTCCCGGTAGCGGAACTCGCTGGCGAGTTCCACCTCGCAGGGGATCCGGGTCCAGTGCTCGATGGCGTACTTGGCGATCATGCCCGCGTGGAAGGCCGTACCGCAGGCGACGATGACGACCTTGTCCATCTCACGCAGCTCGGAGGCGGAGATGCGGACCTCGTCCAGCGTCAGGTAGCCGCCCGCGTCGATACGGCCCAGCAGCGTGTCGGCGACCGCCTTGGGCTGCTCGGCGATCTCCTTGAGCATGAAGTAGTCGTAGCCGCCCTTCTCCGCGGCCGCCGCGTCCCAGTCGACGTCGTAGGAGCGGACGTCGGCGGGCCGGCCGTCGAACCCGGTCACCGTCACCCCGTCCCGGCGCAGCTCCACGACCTGGTCCTGGCCCAGCTCGATCGCGGAGCGGGTGTGGGCGATGAACGCGGCGACGTCGGAGGCGAGGAAGGCCTCGCCCTCGCCGACGCCCACGACCAGCGGGGAGTTGCGGCGGGCGCCCACGACCACGTCCGGCTCGTCGGCGTGCACGGCGACCAGCGTGAACGCGCCCTCCAGGCGCCGGCACACCAGCCGCATGGCCTCCGCGAGATCGGCGCTCACCGAGAACTCCTCGGCGAGCAGGTGCGCCACGACCTCGGTGTCGGTCTCGGAGTACAGTTCGTGCCCGCGCTCGGCCAACTCGGCCCGCAGCGCGGCGAAGTTCTCGATGATGCCGTTGTGGACGACGGCGACCCGCCCCGAGTTGTCGAGGTGCGGGTGGGCGTTGCCGTCGGTGGGCCCGCCGTGGGTGGCCCACCGGGTGTGCCCGATACCCGTGGAACCGGTCGGCAGCGGCCGGTCCGCGAGTTCCTTCTCCAGGTTGACCAGCTTCCCGGCGCGCTTCGCCGCCGCCAGCCCGCCGTCCGCGAGCACGGCGACACCGGCCGAGTCGTAACCCCGGTACTCCAGCCGCTTCAGACCGGCCATCACGACTTCGAGTGCCGACTGCGACCCCACGTATCCCACGATTCCGCACATGGGCGGCAGCCTACGGGCACGCACCCGGCGAAAGTGGCTACTTCGTGCCCGAAATCGGAAATTCCCACCGGGGCAGGAAGGGCCCCGGTGGGTCTCCGGATCACTTCAGCTTGGCGAGCTGCGCGTCGACGAGTTCCGCGGGGAAGTCGAAGTCCTTGCCCGAGGCGGCCGACGCGAGGTTGACAGCGGGGAAGTAGGCCAGGGTGGCGTCCTTGCGGACGACGACGGCCTTCACCGGCGCCTTGACGCCCTCGGCGTTCACGGTCTGGGTCACGGCGAACGCCTCGTCGGCGCCCGCGGGCGCCTGGGTCACGGCCACCTTGTCGATCCCCGTCCTGGTGCCGGCCGCGGTGTAGGAGTACCCACCGGCGCACTTCTCGGCGGCCGTCCGAAGGTCCTTCATCGCCTGCTCGGCGCCGCCGTCGTCGTAGGAGGCGAGGGTCACGACGACCTTCGACCGGTCGAGTCCGGCCAGCAGGGCGACCTGGGGGTCGGCGCCCGCCGAGGGCTTCTTCGCGTCGCCCAGCCACGAGCGCTTCACGGTGGCCGCGGGCGTGCCCACGTAACTGCCGGCCTGGAGGAGGGCGAGCGGCGTGCAGGCGGTGTCGCCGGTCTTCACCTTGTCCTGCGCGACGTCGTCCGTCGCCGGCAGCTTGGTGGTGACCTTGCCGCTCTTGACGTCCGCCTGGGTGAGCGCGGCCTTCTCCAGCTCGGCGGCGCCCAGCGCCTTGGCCGGGGCGGCGGAGGCCGTCTTGTCGGCCTGCGCGGTCCCGCCGTCCGCGGCCTTCTCGTCTCCGCTGCCGGAGGAACCGCCGCAGGCGGTGGCGAGCAGGACCAGAGCGGCGGTGGACGCGGCGAGCACGGTACGGCGGACCACGGGGGAACTCACGGAAGGGCACTCTTTCTCTTCAAGACCGGCGGACGGTCTCCGCGGCGGGTTACCGCGCACCCTACGTGCCGCGAAGCCAAAGATGATCATGAATCGGCCGCCCGGTATCCGACCGTGACGCCGGCGTGACCTCCGATCCCCCGCCTACGTGACACACCCCACCCCGCGCGCTGTTCGAACTCCGTTAACAATGGAATGTGATCTCTCCGGTCTCCTCGATGCCCCGGAGCGCCCACCGGTCCCGACCGGAGGCGACTCCCTACGTCGACCTCACCCGCGCCGAGTGGAGCGCGTTGCGTGACAAGACGCCGTTGCCGCTCTCCGCCGCGGAGGTGGAACGGCTGCGCGGTCTCGGCGACGTGATCGACCTCGACGAGGTACGCGACATCTACCTCCCGCTGTCCCGGCTGCTCAATCTCTACATCGGCGCCACGGACGGGCTGCGCGGCGCGCTGAACACGTTCCTCGGCGAGCAGGGATCCCAGTCGGGCACGCCCTTCGTGATCGGGGTGGCCGGCTCGGTCGCCGTGGGCAAGTCGACCGTCGCCCGGCTGCTCCAGGCGCTGCTGTCCCGCTGGCCCGAGCATCCGCGGGTCGAACTGGTCACCACCGACGGGTTCCTGCTGCCGACACGGGAGTTGGAGGCGCGGGGGCTGATGTCGCGCAAAGGGTTCCCGGAGTCGTACGACCGGCGGGCCCTGACCCGGTTCGTCGCCGACATCAAGGCGGGCAAGGACGAGGTGACCGCGCCCGTCTACTCCCACCTCATCTACGACATCGTCCCCGGCGAGAAGCTCACCGTACGGCGTCCCGACATCCTGATCGTCGAGGGCCTGAACGTCCTCCAGCCCGCCCTGCCCGGCACGGACGGCCGCACCAGGGTCGGACTCGCCGACTACTTCGACTTCAGCGTGTACGTCGACGCGCGCGCCGAGGACATCGAGCGGTGGTACCTGAACCGGTTCGGCAAGCTGCGCACGACGGCCTTCCAGGACCCGTCCTCGTACTTCCGCAAGTACACCCAGGTGTCCGAGGCGGAGGCCCTCGACTACGCCCGCACGATGTGGCGGACGGTCAACAAGCCGAACCTGGTGGAGAACATCGCCCCCACCCGGGGCCGTGCCACGCTCGTGCTGCGCAAGGGACCCGACCACAAGGTGCAGCGGCTGAGCCTGCGGAAACTATGACGTCTACGCTGCCGCCATGCTGCATCTGCGCCTGATCACACCGCCCGAACAGACCGACGCCGTGGTGCGTCTGATCGAGACGACGGTCGGCACCGCGCACCTCGTCGTGCTGCCCTCCGCCGCCCGCAGCCCGGCCGGTGACGTGGTCCTGTGCGACGTCGCACGCGAAGCCGGTGACGAACTCCTCGACGGATTGCGGAAGTTGGGGATCGAACGAAGCGGCTCCGTCTCCGTCGAGAGCCCCGACCTGACGCTCTCCGCCCAGGCCGAGCGGGCCGAGAGGGCGGCACCGGGCGAGGGCGCGGATGCGGTGCTGTGGCAGGAGCTGACGGAGGCCACACACGAGGAGTCGACGCTGTCGGTCACCTACCTCGCGTTCATCACGCTGGCCACCATGATCGCCGCCTGTGGCGTGGTGCTCGACAACGCCGTCCTGATCGTCGGCGCGATGGCCGTGGGACCGGAGTTCGGACCGCTGGCGGGCATCGGCACGGCCCTGGTCCAGCGGACCCCGCGGCTGGCACTGCGCTCGCTGATCGCCCTGCTGGCAGGGTTCGCGCTGGCGATGGCGGTCACGGCGGGCTTCACGCTGTTCATGGACGCCGTCGGGCTGTTCAGCAAGGCGAAGCTGGAGGGCCCCCGGCCCAACACCGCCTTCGTCTACGCCCCCGACGCGTTCTCCTTCGTCGTGGCCGTCCTCGCCGGAGCCGCCGGCACCCTCTCGCTGACCTCCGCCAAGTCCGGCGCCCTGATCGGCGTGGCCATCTCCGTGACCACCGTCCCGGCCGCCGCCAACGCGGCCGTCGCGCTCGCCTACGGCGACACCGCCCAGACCATGGGCTCGACGGTCCAGCTCCTGCTGAACATGCTCGGCATCGTCCTGGCCGGCACGCTCACCCTGCTCGCCCAGAAGTGGTTCTGGGCGAGGCAGCGCGAGCGCGTGTCCAAGGCCGGACAGGGCCTGCTCCAGAGCGGCAGGGGCTAGGGCCCCTCGGTTTGGATCATGCCGGGCTCGCGGGTCCTGGCACCGTTCCCCCAAGCTCTTCGAGCAGGGGGTACCCCCAGCCGCGTTGTCGTCGGTCGGCAGGGCTCCGCCCTGCCGCCCTCCTCCGCCTCGCGATGCACGGCACCGGATCCCGCTCCCTGATCCGGCCAGATCCAAACGAAAGACCCTAGCCGAGCGCCGACTTCACCGAATCGGCCAGGCGGCCCGCCACCGAGCGGGCCTGCTCGATGTCCGAGGCCTCGACCATGACCCGGACCAGCGGCTCGGTACCCGACGGGCGCAGCAGCACCCGGCCGGTCCCGCCCAGCTCCCGCTCCGCCTCGGCGACCGCGGCGGCCAGGTCGGCGGAGGTCTGCACCCGGGACTTGTCCACGTCGGGGACGTTGACGAGGACCTGCGGCAGGCGCTCCATCACGGAGGCCAGGTCCCGCAGCGTACGGCCGGTCCCGGCGACCCGGGCGGCCAGCAACAGGCCGGTGAGCGTGCCGTCGCCGGTCGTGGCGTGGTCCAGGATGATGACGTGGCCGGACTGCTCGCCGCCGAGGGCGTAGTCCTTGTCCTTCATCTCCTCCAGGACGTAGCGGTCGCCGACGGCGGTCTGCACGAACTGGATGCCCTCGCGCTCCATGGCCAGCTTGAAGCCCAGGTTCGACATCACGGTCGCGACGACGGTGTCGGAGCGCAGTGCGGAACGCTCCCGCATCGCCAGCGCGAGCACGGACAGGATCTGGTCGCCGTCGACCTCCTCGCCCGTGTGGTCCACGGCCAGGCAGCGGTCGGCGTCGCCGTCGTGCGCGATGCCGAGGGCGGCGCCGTGCTCGACGACGGCGGCCTTGAGCGGGCCGAGGTGGGTCGAGCCGCAGCCGTCGTTGATGTTGAGGCCGTCCGGGTCGGCGCCGATGGTGACGACCTCGGCCCCGGCACGCCGGAAGGCCTCGGGCGAGACGCCGGACGCGGCGCCGTGCGCCTCGTCGAGCACGATCTTCAGTCCGTCGAGCCGGTTCGGCAGGACGCCGACGAGGTGGCCGACGTAGCCGTCGGAGCCCTCGTCGTAGTCGCGTACCCGGCCCACACCGGCGCCCGTCGGGCGGTTCCAGGGCGCGCCGGTGCGGTGCTCCTCGTAGACGGACTCGATCCGGTCCTCCAGCTCGTCGGCGAGCTTGTGACCGCCCCGGGCGAAGAACTTGATGCCGTTGTCGGGCATGGCGTTGTGGCTGGCCGAGAGCATCACGCCGAGGTCGGCGCCGAGCGACCCGGTCAGGTACGCCACCGCCGGCGTCGGCAGCACGCCGACCCGCAGGACGTCCACGCCCGCGCTCGCCAGGCCCGCGACCACGGCCGCCTCCAGGAACTCCCCGGACGCGCGCGGATCCCGCCCGACCACCGCCGTCGGCCGGTGGCCTTCGAAGGTGCCCGCCTCGGCCAGTACGTGCGCCGCCGCGACCGAGAGGCCGAGCGCCAGCTCGGCGGTCAGGTCCGCGTTGGCGACGCCACGGACGCCGTCCGTGCCGAAGAGTCGTCCCACTTGTCCTCCTGAGGAAGCGTCAGTTCGAGAAGGGGCCGGTCCGTGGGCCGGTCCATGGCATTCGACGCTCCGGGCATCCGATCACACCAGCCGTTGAGCACCTTGTGCCGTTATACGCCGAAGCCTTGCGATAAACGAACGCCCCGGAGGCACATAGGCGTGCCGCCGGGGCGTTCGGAGTACGTGCAGGGGCGCCGCTGAGATTAGCGCTTGCTGTACTGCGGGGCCTTGCGGGCCTTCTTCAGACCGGCCTTCTTGCGCTCGACCGCACGGTCGTCACGACGCAGGAAGCCCGCCTTCTTCAGCGCGCCGCGGTTGTTGTCGACGTCGGCCTCGTTCAGGGCGCGGGCGACACCGAGACGGAGGGCACCGGCCTGGCCGGAGACGCCGCCACCGGCGATGCGGGCGATGACGTCGTAACGGCCCTCGAGCTCGAGCACCTTGAAGGGCTCGTTGACTTCCTGCTGGTGCACCTTGTTCGGGAAGTAGTCCTCGAGGGTGCGACCGTTGATCTTCCACTTGCCGGAGCCCGGAACGATCCGGACGCGGGCAATGGCGTTCTTGCGGCGGCCCAGGCCGGCGGCCGGCTGCGGCTCGCCGAAGCGGGAGGCCATGGACTCCGAGGTGTACTCGCCCTCGACGGGGACCTCGGACTCGGTGGTGTAGCTGTCGATGTCAAGCTCTTCGAGCGGCTGCTCGGCAGTGGTCTCGGCCACGATTCTCCTCAGATTCTCTTCAGTCTTAGGGGGTGGCCGGACTTACTGCGCGACCTGGGTGATCTCGAACGGCACCGGCTGCTGGGCGCCGTGCGGGTGCTGGTCACCCTTGTAGACCTTCAGCTTCGAGAGCATCTGACGGCCCAGGGAGTTCTTGGGGAGCATGCCCTTGACGGCCTTCTCGACGGCCTTCTCGGGGTTCTTGTCGAGCAGCTCGTCGTAACGGACGGAGCGCAGGCCACCCGGGTAGCCGGAGTGGCGGTACGCCATCTTCTGGGTCCGCTTGTTGCCGGAGAGGTGCACCTTGTCCGCGTTGATGATGATGACGAAGTCACCAGCGTCGACGTGCGGCGCGTAGATCGGCTTGTGCTTGCCCCGCAGAAGGGTGGCGGCAGTGGACGCCAGGCGGCCCAGGACGACGTCCTGGGCGTCAATGACGTGCCACTGGCGCGTGATGTCGCCGGGCTTGGGGCTGTACGTACGCACGGTTCGTAGCCTTCGCTATCTTCAGTGAGTGGTCCTGACAAGGTCACCGAAGACGATCACGACAGCCCTGACCGCACCACGGTGACGCAAACCGCGTGCTGGTCGCTGGTCATCGGCCCGGTGGACCGGTGTAAGGGCCCGTCCCGTGAGAATGAGCAAGCCAATACACAACGAAGAAGCAGGATACCCGTGGCGCCCTGGAACGGTCAAAACGGTGTGCGACCGCGGGTCCCGGCGGTTCCGGCACCTCGTTCCCGGCCGCTCGACGGCCGGCACCGGCCGGCGGCGTGTCGCTTTGTACCGGCGTGCACCTAAGGCCCCGGGAGGGCCGGCGGCGGGCGCGCGGAGGGCCCTCGGACCCCGTCTAAGATGCGCCCCATGAGTTATGGGCAGGGGGGCTCGCAGTCCCAGTGGGATCCCTGGAAACCGAATTCTGAGCAGTCGCGGAGCAGCGGGGGCAGTGACCAGACCCCGGACTGGGCTGCGCTCGCCGAGGCCTCGGAGGCACGGAACAGAAGGCGCCGGCTGCTGTTCGTCGGCGGTGGCCTGCTGGCCACCGTCGGGATCGGCGCGGCCGTCGCCATGGCCGTGGTGTCGGCGAACGGCGACAACGACGCGTCGGGCGGCCCGGCCACCCGGTTGCCGGGCACCGCCGCCCTGCCGAGCGAGTCCGCCACGGGGCCGTCCTTCGCCCCGACCACCGCACCGCCGCCGCTGGACCCGAAGGACTTCATATCCAGCGCGAAGAAGGACACGGCCCCCCTCAGCACGGACACGCTCTTCCCGGGCACCCAGCTGACCATGGGCGAGACCGTGTACAAGAAGGGCCCCACGGACGACGCCAAGAGCTGCGCCACGGCCGCCCAGGGCACGCTCGTCAAGGCCCTCACGGACAACGACTGCACCCGCCTGCTGCGGGTGACCTACAGCCAGGGCGGCGTCGCGGTCACGGTTGGCATCGCGGTTTTCGACACCGAGGCGCAGGCGCTCAAGGCGAAGAGCGAGACGGACACGAAGAGCATCATCAAGCCGCTGTCCGGCAGCGGCGTCAAGGCCTTCTGCAACGGCGCCGTCTGCCGCTCCACGACCAACTCCTACGGCCGCTACGCCTACTTCACCCTCACCGGCTTCACCAACGGCACGAGCGTGACGAACAAGGACACCGCGGCCTTCCGGGCCGGCGACGACCTCGCCGAGTTCTCCTTCCAGCAGATCCGCCGGCGCGGCGAGACCCAGGCGTCGGCCGCGGCCAACCAGTAGCCGGCCGCCCGCCGCGGCGCGGCGGGCGGCACACGGGGGACCGGCGGACCGCCGCTCAGCAGCAGCCGGCCGCCGGCAGGGACCGCTTGTTGCGCGCCTCCCGGCTGCGCGCGGCGAGCAGCTCGTCGGCCGGGTAACCGACCTCCTCCAGGGTCAGCCCGTGCGGCCGCACGACGTGCACGGCGGAGTCCCGCACGCCCGCGGCCAGCACCTTTCCTGGCCAGTCCGGCGCACGGTGGCCGTCCCCGACGAACAGCAGCGCCCCGATGAGCGAGCGCACCATGTTGTGGCAGAACGCGTCGGCCCGGACGGTCGCCGTGATGATGCCGTCGCCGCCGCGTTCGAGGCTCAGCTCCTGGAGCGTGCGGATGGTGGTCGCGCCCTCGCGCCTCTTGCAGTAGGCGGCGAAGTCGTGCTCGCCCAGCAGCCGCCGCGCGGCCTCGTTCATGGCCTCGACGTCGAGGGGCCAGTCGTGCCACAGGACGTGGCCCCGCAGCAGCGGGTCGACACCGCCGGGATTGTCGGTGACGCGGTAGGCGTACCGGCGCCAGACGGCCGAGAACCGGGCGTTGAAGCCGCTGGGCGCGGGCCGCAGCGCCCACACCCGCACATCCCTGGGGAGCCGCCCGGCGAGTCGCTTGAGCAGCTTCTCGTGGTGCTCGCGCCAGACACGCTCGGGCAGGTCCACGTGCGCCACCTGGCCCCGCGCGTGCACCCCGGCGTCGGTCCGTCCGGCCACGGTCAGCTCGTACGTCTCCACGGACCGCGTGACCGTGCGCAGCGCGTCCTCGATCTCCCCCTGCACGGTCCGCCTGCCGCCGGCCTGCTTGGCCCAGCCGTGGAAGGCGGTGCCGTCGTAGGACAGGTCGAGACGGACGCGGACATGACCGGGCTGTACTTCGTCACTCACGTGCAGATCCTCTCAGGGCGGATCCCTCGGAAAAAACGTGAAAGCGGGCCCGCCCCGAAGGGCGGACCCGCTTCCGGCGTCAGGCAGAGCCTCAGGCGTCCTTCGACTCCTCGGCAGCGGCCTCCTCGGCCGGGGCCTCGGTGGTCTCCTGAGCCTTGGCCTCCTCGGCCTCCTTGACCGCACGCTTGGTGGCGGCCTCGGCCTCACCCACGGCGTTCTGCTGCACCGTCAGCGCCTCGACCAGCTCGATCACGGCCATGGGCGCGTTGTCGCCACGGCGGTTGCCGATCTTGGTGATGCGGGTGTAGCCACCCGGACGGTTCTCGTAACGCGGGCCGATCTCGGTGAAGAGCGTGTGGACGATGCTCTTGTCCGTGATGACCTGGAGCACCTGGCGGCGGTTGTGAAGGTCGCCCTTCTTCGCCTTGGTGACCAGACGCTCGGCGTACGGGCGCAGGCGGCGGGCCTTCGCCTCGGTGGTGGTGATGCGGCCGTGCTCGAACAGCGCCTTCGCGAGGTTCGCGAGGAGCAGCTTCTCGTGCGCGGCGCTGCCGCCCAGACGGGCACCCTTGGCGGGCTTCGGCATGGTTCTTCTCCTAGTTGTCTGCCCCGGCCGTATCAGGTACCGGGGTCAGTATCCGAGCGAGCGGTCGCCCGTCGGAGATCCAGATGCTCCCGAAGGGGCATCTGGAAGGGGTGCGGGGCCGCTACATTATGCGGCTCCGCCGTGCGGGCGCGGCCGGCCACAGCCGGCCCGCAGTCACAGTACGGCCTCCTCGCGGAGCGCTCAGTACTGCTCGGTCTCGACGAAACCGGCGTCCGCGTCGTCGTCGGCGCCGAACGCGTCCGCCGCGGCGGTCGGGTCGAATCCGGGCGGGCTGTCCTTCAGGGCCAGGCCCATGCCGGCCAGCTTCGCCTTGACCTCGTCGATGGACTTCGCACCGAAGTTGCGGATGTCCAGCAGGTCGGCCTCGGAGCGGGCGACGAGCTCACCCACCGAGTGGATGCCCTCACGCTTGAGGCAGTTGTAGGAGCGGACCGTGAGCTCCAGCTCCTCGATCGGCAGCGCCAGGTCGGCGGCCAGGGCGGCGTCCGTCGGGGACGGACCCATGTCGATGCCCTCGGCGTCGATGTTCAGCTCGCGGGCCAGACCGAACAGCTCCACCAGGGTCTTGCCGGCGGACGCCATGGCGTCACGCGGACGCATGGCCTGCTTGGTCTCGACGTCGACGATCAGCTTGTCGAAGTCGGTGCGCTGCTCGACACGCGTGGCCTCGACCTTGT
>NZ_JBIVTV010000024.1:0-94573 GCF_044756885.1 Streptomyces sp. NPDC091412
CCCTGCCGACCGACGACAACGCGGCTGGGGGTACCCCCTGCTCGAAGAGCTTGGGGGAACGGTGCCAGGACCCGCGAGCCCGGCATGATCCAAACGAGAGGCCCGAGGGGCCGGGACGGACGCACGGCAGTACGCCGCCGCGCGGCGCTACACGGCTCCCGCGCCCGTCAGCGACCTCACCTCCGTCTCGGCGTGTTTGGCCTCGTCCGGCGCCTCGGTGGAGGTGACGGTGCCCAGCCAGCCGGCGAGGAATCCCAGCGGGACGGAGACGATGCCGGGGTTCTCCAGCGGGAAGAGCTGGAAGTCGACACCCGGGAACAGCGCGTCGGGGCTGCCGGAGACCACCGGGGAGAACACGACGAGCCCGAGCGCGGGAACCAGCCCGCCGTACACGGCCCACACCGCGCCGCGGGTCGTGAAGCCGCGCCAGAACAGGGAGTAGAGCAGCACCGGCAGGTTCGCCGAGGCGGCGACGGCGAACGCGAGGCCCACCAGGAAGGCCACGTTGAGGTTGCGGGCGAGCAGGCCGAGGGCGATCGCGACCACGCCGATGCCGACCGCGGCGACGCGCGCCACGGCCACCTCGCCGCGCTGCCGGGCACCGCGGCGCCGCAGCGACGCGTACAGGTCGTGGGCCACCGACGCCGAGGAGGCGAGCGTGATCCCGGCGACCACCGCGAGGATCGTGGCGAAGGCGACCGCGGCCACCACCGCGAACAGGACCGTGCCCGCCGTGGAGTCGGCGCCGCCGCCGAGGTCGAGGGCCAGCAGCGGGACCGCCGTGTTCCCGGACGCGTTGGACCCGCGCAGGGCGTCCGGTCCGACGATCGCGGCCGCACCGAAGCCGAGGACGATCGCCATCAGGTAGAAGCCACCGATCAGTCCGATGGACCAGATCACCGAGCGCCGGGCAGCCCGCGCGGTCGGCACGGTGTAGAAGCGGGACAGGATGTGCGGCAGCCCCGCCGTGCCGAGCACCAGCGCCAGTCCGAGACTGATGAAGTCCAGGCGCGCGGTCAGGTCCCCGCCGTACTTCAGTCCGGGCACCAGGAAGGCGTCCCCGTGGCCGCTGCGCTCGGCCGCGGTGAGCAGCAGCCGGTCGAGGTCGCCGTGGAACCTGACCAGGACGAGCACGGTCAGCACGACGGTGCCGCCCAGCATCAGGACCGCCTTGACGATCTGGATCCAGGTGGTGGCCCGCATCCCTCCCAACGACACGTAGATCACCATCAGCGCGCCGACGCCGATGACGGTCCAGGTCTGCACCCCTGCGCCGGTCCGGCCCAGGAGCAGCGCCACCAGGCTGCCCGCGCCCACCATCTGCGCCACCAGATACAGAACGGACACGGTGACCGAGGAGGTTCCCGCCGCGATCCGCGCCGGCCGCTCGCTCATCCGCGCGGCGACCACGTCGGCGAGCGTGAACCGCCCGCAGTTGCGGACCAGTTCGGCGACGAGGAAGAGCACGACCAGCCAGGCCACCAGGAAGCCCACCACGTACAGCACCCCGTCGTAGCCGAACAGGGCGATCAGTCCGGGGACTCCGAGGAAGGAGGCGGCCGAGGCGTAGTCACCCGCGACGGCAAAACCGTTCTCCATGGGCGTGAACAGCCGCCCGCCTGCGTAGAACTCCTCCGCCGATCCGTGCCGGTTGCGGCTCACCCAGGTGGTGATCCCCAGGGTGACCGCAACGATCACGCTGAACAGCACCAGTGCCAGCGTCTGGTGGTTGCCCGTCACGAGGCACCTCCGCGCGCGCCGCGCGTCAGCTCCTGGGTGTCCCAGCGCAGTTCGAGCGCCACGCGGTCCCTGCGCAGCCGTGCGTGCCGGGCGTAGGCCCAGGCGAGGAGGAAGGTGCTGAGGAACTGCCCGAGGCCCGCCAGCATCCCCACGTTCACCGCGCCCGCCACCGGTCGCGCCATGAACCCCGGCGCGGTCGTGGCGGTCACGACGTAGCTCACGTACCAGACGAGGAAGAGGGCGACCGCCGGCATCACGAACCTCCGGTAGCGGCTGCGCACCTCCTGGAACGCCGCGCTGCGCTGCACCTCGAGGTACGCCTCGGCCGCCGCACCGGCCTCCGGCCCGGTCCGCCCCTCCCGGCGAGCCGCCGGTACCGGTGCGGCGGGAGCTCCCGTGCCGTTGCCGTCGCCCCAGCCGGAGGCCAGCGCGTCGTACCAGGGGTCGCGGTACCTGATGTCCTCGGGCTCCGGGTCCTGGCCTTCGTCGGTCCCGGGCACGTTCCCGGGATCGTCACCGCCAGCATGGAAGCGGTCGTTGCTTGACTGCATGCCCAAGGATGGACAGAACCGGAAGTTCCCTGACTTCTCTTCCCCCCGCTCTTCACCCCATCAGGTGACGCAACCCTGTCGGTGGACGCGCCGGCACCGACAAGTCGGCGCGGGCCTCCCCCGGAAGGGAAGGCCCGCGCCGGAAGGGACCGGAAAGGACCGGAAGGGCCGGTGCCCTAGGCGTCGATGCGCGAGCGGTCCAGGGTCGCGGCCGAGCTGGCGATGAACTCCTTGCGGGGTGCCACGTCGTTGCCCATCAGGAGGTCGAAGACCTGCTCGGCGGCCTCCAGGTCGGAGAGGTTGATCCGGCGCAGGGTGCGGTGGCGCGGATCCATGGTGGTCTCGGCGAGCTGGTCGGCGTCCATCTCACCGAGGCCCTTGTAGCGCTGGATCGAGTCCTTGTACCGCACGCCCTTGCTCTGGAACTCGAGCAGCTTGTCGCGCAGTTCGCGGTCCGAGTAGGTGTACACGTACTTGTCCTGGCCCCTCTTCGGCTGGACCAGCTCGATGCGGTGCAGCGGCGGCACCGCGGCGAACACCCGGCCCGCCTCCACCATGGGGCGCATGTAGCGGTGGAACAGCGTCAGCAGCAGGGTCCGGATGTGGGAGCCGTCCACGTCGGCGTCGGTCATCATGATGATCTTGCCGTAGCGGGCCGTGTCCAGGTCGAAGGTACGGCCCGAGCCGGCTCCTATCACCTGGATGATCGCGCCGCACTCGGCGTTCTTCAGCATGTCCGTGACGGACGACTTCTGCACGTTGAGGATCTTGCCGCGGATCGGCAGCAGCGCCTGGAACTCGGAGTTCCGCGCCAGCTTCGCCGTACCGAGCGCGGAGTCGCCCTCGACGATGAACAACTCGCTGCGGTCGACGTCGTCACTGCGGCAGTCGGCGAGCTTGGCCGGCAGCGAGGAGGACTCCAGGGCCGTCTTCCGGCGCTGCGCGTCCTTGTGCTGACGGGCGGCGATGCGCGTGCGGGCCGCGGCGACCGCCTTCTCCAGCACCACGCGCGCCTGTTGTGCGGCGTCGCGCTTGGTGGAGGTCAGGAACGCCTTGAGTTCCTTGGTGATGACGTTGTTCACGATGCGGCGGGCCGCCGAGGTGCCGAGGACCTCCTTGGTCTGGCCCTCGAACTGGGGCTCGGCCAGGCGGACCGTGACGACCGCGGTGAGGCCCTCCAGGGCGTCGTCCTTGACGATGTCGTCCTCGGCGACGCGCAGCATCTTCTTGGCCCGCAGCACCTCGTTCATCGTCTTGGCGACGGCCTGCTCGAAGCCGGCCACGTGCGTGCCGCCCTTGGGTGTGGCGATGATGTTGACGAAGGACCGCAGCGTGGTGTCGTAGCCGGTCCCCCAGCGCATGGCGACGTCGACGCCGAGCTCGCGGGTGACCTCGGTGGGCGTCATCTGGCCGTGGTCGTCGAGGACCGGGACCGTCTCCTTGAAGATCCCGTGCCCGGTGAAGCGGAGGACGTCGCAGACCGCCCTGTCGCTCGCCAGGTACTCGCAGAACTCACTGATGCCGCCGTCGTAGCGGAAGGACTCCTCACCCTTGCTGCCGCCGTCGCCGAGACCGTACTCGTCACGGACGACGATGGTCAGCCCCGGCACCAGGAACGCCGTCTGGCGGGCGCGCTGGTGCAGGGTCTCCAGGGAGAGCTTGGCGTCCTTGAGGAAGATCTGGCGGTCGGCCCAGTAGCGCACGCGGGTGCCGTTGCGGCTCTTGGGGATCTTCTTGGCCTTGCGCAGCCCGCTCCCGGCCTCGAACCTGGCGTCGGGGCCGCCCGCCGTGAACGCGCCGGGCACGCCGCGCCGGAAGCTGATCGCGTGGGTGTGGCCGCCGCGGTCCACCTCCACGTCCAGCCGGGCGGACAGGGCGTTGACCACGGAGGCGCCGACGCCGTGCAGACCGCCGGAGGCGGCGTACGAGCCGCCGCCGAACTTGCCGCCCGCGTGCAGCTTGGTCATCACGACCTCGACGCCGGACAGGCCGGTCTTGGGCTCGACGTCGACCGGGATGCCGCGGCCGTTGTCCCGCACCTCCACCGAGCCGTCGTCGTGCAGGACGACCTCGATGTGGTCGCAGTAGCCGCCGAGGGCCTCGTCGACGGAGTTGTCGATGATCTCCCACAGGCAGTGCATCAGACCGCGGCTGTCGGTCGAGCCGATGTACATGCCCGGGCGCTTGCGCACGGCTTCCAGTCCCTCGAGGACGAGCAGGTGCCGAGCGGTGTAGTTGGAACCGTCGCGGTCTGCTCCTGCCAGCAGCGCTGTGGACGGCACGGACGTCTCGGCGGTCACGCGGTTCGCTCCTCGCTGAATTTCAGTTGGGGCCCTGATGGGTAAGGGCACGGCTCGGGTAGCCGCTCAGAGAGTACCGAGGCCTGGTAGAGCCCTTGTAACGCAACCCTCGGCAGAAACACAGACTAGTAGAGAGTCGCATACACGTTCGATCCTTCAGCCGAGTGAAGCACATATCACGTTCCCTTCGAGGCATGAACCATTTAGGCTCCGGGCACGTCCTCATGAACAACCGGCAACCCGGCCGGGGAGGACCGACCATGACCGATAGCGCGAACCCGTACGACACATAGACACGCAATACGGCACATTCGCCGCCAAACCGGCAGCAGCCGACCGCCCCGAAGCAGAATCTTCGAGGAAAAGCCACGATCGGGAACGTTTGGGGCTGGTTGGATGTTGACCCTGGTACGACAGCTCGTCGAGCTAGAGAAGAGGCGACGTGACTACTGTTCTGACCCCCGCGAGCCCACTGACGGCCGCTGATCGCTGCGACCGCTGCGGCGCCCAGGCATACCTGCGCGTCGTCCTGCTGAGCGGCGGAGAACTGCTCTTCTGCGCCCACCACGGTCGCAAGTTCGAGCCAGAACTCAAGAAGATCGCCGCTGAGATACAGGACGAGACCGAGCGTCTGACCTCCGTTCCGGCGAACGCCTCCGAGGAAGAGCGCTGACCTCCCCGCCCGACGAGCTTCCGGCGCAGGCCGGCGAACGGGCGGTCGCTTCTGGCACCCAGGAGCGACCGCCCGTCCTCGTGACCCGCGACGCCGATCAGGACTCGCCGGACGACGGGCGGGGCGCCTTCGTGTGGGCCCGGCTCAGCGCCCGGACCACCTCGGACACACGCGTGTAGACGCCGGGGCTCCCGGCGCGCCCGCAGCCGCTGCCCCACGACACAAGCCCGATCAGCCGCCCCTGCGCGACCAGGGGCCCCCCGCTGTCCCCCTGGCATGCGTCACGGCCCCCGGCGGTCTCCCCCGCGCACAGCATGCTCTGGGGCAGGTATGTGCCCTCGCCGCCGCCCGGATAGGCCTTCTTGCACTCGGCGTCGGGCAGGATATGGAGAGGCGCGGCATACAGGCTGTGGGCATAGGCGCCGGTACCGGTGGTGTCCCCCCATCCGTAGACCGTGGCACTCATGCCCGGCGAGTACGCCGGGTCGCCCGCCCTCGCCATGGGGATGACGGCACTCTGCGGCAAGGACTCGGCAAGAGTGAGCACGGCGAAGTCACCGGCATTGGTGGTGGAATCGTAGTGCGGATTGACCCAGGTGCCACGCACGGAGACCTCCTTGCCCTGCTGTGAGAGCAGATCCGTACGTCCCGTGATCACCTTCAGATCCGGCGTCGGTGGCGCGCCCACGGCCTCTCCGGACAGACAGTGGGCCGCGGTGAGCACCGCGGTGCGGCCGATGGCCACGCCCCCGCAGAACTGCCCCGCACGGGTGCCTCCGAACCGGTCACGGCTGGAGAGCGCCACCGTCCACGGGCTCTGCGAGACATCGACGGGGAAACCGCCGATGACAACGCTGTCGGCGGCGACGGGCGCCGCCGCGGCCAGCGGTATCACGCCTCCGGCGGCCGCCATGACCAGCGGCCCGATCAGGGCACGGGCAATACGGCGTCGCATGGATGCTCCTCACTCTCAGGTGATCACGGAACACCCAGAGTCATGCACGGTAGCGCGACGCGCAGCACGAGGGCCCGGTCCCCGCTGGGGGGACCGGGCCCTCGGTGTCATAGGTCCGGACTAGTCGAGGTAGTCGCGCAGCACCTGCGAACGCGACGGGTGGCGCAGCTTCGACATGGTCTTGGACTCGATCTGACGGATCCGCTCACGCGTGACGCCGTAGACCTTGCCGATCTCGTCGAGGGTCTTCGGCTGACCGTCGGTGAGACCGAAGCGCATGGAGACGACGCCCGCCTCACGCTCGGACAGGGTGTCGAGGACCGAGTGCAACTGCTCCTGGAGCAGCGTGAAGCTGACCGCGTCGGCCGGGACGACCGCCTCGGAGTCCTCGATGAGGTCACCGAACTCGCTGTCGCCGTCCTCGCCCAGCGGGGTGTGCAGCGAGATGGGCTCGCGGCCGTACTTCTGGACCTCGATGACCTTCTCCGGGGTCATGTCGAGTTCCTTGGCCAGCTCCTCCGGGGTGGGCTCGCGGCCCAGGTCCTGGAGCATCTGGCGTTGCACGCGCGCGAGCTTGTTGATGACCTCGACCATGTGCACCGGGATACGGATGGTGCGGGCCTGGTCGGCCATGGCGCGGGTGATCGCCTGACGGATCCACCAGGTGGCGTACGTGGAGAACTTGTAGCCCTTGGTGTAGTCGAACTTCTCCACCGCGCGGATCAGACCGAGGTTGCCCTCCTGGATGAGGTCCAGGAAGAGCATGCCGCGGCCGGTGTAGCGCTTGGCCAGGGAGACCACCAGACGGAGGTTGGCCTCCAGGAGGTGGTTCTTGGCGCGGCGGCCGTCCTCGGCGATGATCTCCAGCTCGCGCTTGAGCTTGGGGGCGAGCTTGTCCGAGTTCGCCAGCTTGTCCTCGGCGAAGAGACCCGCCTCGATGCGCTTGGCCAGCTCCACCTCCTGCTCGGCGTTGAGCAGGGGGACCTTGCCGATCTGCTTGAGGTAGTCCTTCACCGGGTCGGCGGTGGCACCGGCCGCGGCGACCTGCTGGGCGGGCGCGTCGTCCTCGTCCTCGTCGGAGAGCACGAAGCCGGCACTCTCGGCGCCCTCGGGCTCCTCCGCGCCCTTGGCCTCCTCGATCACCTCGTCCTCGAGAAGCTCGGCGTCGTCCTTCTTGGCGGAGGTGGTCTTCTTGGCCACCGTCTTCTTGGCGGCCGTCGTCTTCTTGGCCACCGTCTTCTTGGCGGCGGTCGTCTTCTTGGCAGCGGCCTTCTTCGCGGGGGCCTCTTCCTCGACGGACGCGCCGGCGGCGGGCGCCGCCGGAGCGGCGGCGGTGGCCTTCCTGGTGGTCACCGTCTTCGCCGCGACCGTCTTGGTGGCGGTGCGCTTGGCCGGACTCTTCGCTGCGACGCTCTTTCGGGTGCGCTTGTTGGGCTCCGCGGCACTGACCATCAGCGTCACACCCTCTTCCTCGAGGATCTGGTTGAGGCTGCGCAGTACGTTCTTCCACTGAGTGGCCGGAATCTGGTCAGCTTCGAAGGCCCGACGCACATCGTCGCCGGCGATCTGCCCCTCAGCCTTTCCCCGCTCAATGAGCGCCATGACAGAGACGGACTCGGCGATCTCCGGCGGGAGCGTACGGGATGTGCTGGCCGACACGAACAACCTCTCGGAACGTTGGAAAACGGCTTCCGGCCCCGTCCATCGTGGACAGGAGCCGACCACCGGCCTGGGGATTGGGCCGACGGCGCGGGCGGGGGCCGGGAAGTTGCACAGCGCCGTGTACGGCGTCCGTATTCCCTCCGCGGCTGTCACCTCTTAGGTCATCGCGTTGTACCCAGGAGTGTTACGCCCAATCTGCGTGGCCCCAGTCACACCCCGTAAGTGCGTAAAAACGGCCAGACGTGGGCAGATGGAGTGGGCTGGTCGCCACGCACATACGACCCCACCGGCGGCTCGCCCCAGTCACTTGTGACCCCGCCGACTCGCGGAGGGATCCGCGTCCGCGGTCGGCCGGCGAACCGCCTCTCACCGGACCCCGCCGGAGGACGGCAGGGCCACAGCCGTGCCGCCCACGCAGGGATCGCCGCCCGAGCGGTTCAGTGCTCGCGCGGCGCGGGGACCACCCGCTCGACCTCCGGGTGCACCGTGAGCAGTTGGCGCATGGCGTTCTCCGCCGCGGTGCCGTCCCCGCCCGCGACCGCGTCGACGATCCGGGCGTGCTGCGCCAGGGAGGCCTCGTTCGGCCGGTCGCATCCCGTGACGGGGCCGCCGGACACCTGGAGGGCGGCCGAGACGATGCCGGAGAGGTGCTCCAGCATCCGATTGCCCGCGATCTGGATGAGCAGCGAGTGGAACTCGGCATCCGCGCGGGAGAAGGTGAGCGCGTCGCCCTGCCCCAGGGCGTGCCCCATGATCTCGACCATGTCGGACAGGCGCTGCTGGATGTCCTCGCGCGCGTGTCCGGCGGCGAGACGCGCGGCGAGCGGCTCGATCGTCCAGCGCAGTTCGCTGAGCTCGCGGCGCTGGTCGTCGCGCTGCGGCCCGAAGGCCCGCCACTCGATGATGTCGGGGTCGAGGAGATTCCAGTCGCTGACCGGGCGCACCCGCGTGCCGACATTCGGGCGAGCGCTGACCAGGCCCTTGGCCTCCAGGACGCGGAGCGACTCGCGGACGACGGTACGGGAGACCTCGAAGCGCTGGCCGATCTCCTCGGGCACCAGCGGACGGTCCGCGCCCAGGTCCCCGGAGACGATCATCTGACCCAGCTGCTGGACGAGTTGGCCGTGCAGCCCGCGGCCGCGGCTGCCCGCGGTACGCCGGCCCACGCGCCCCAGTTCCGAGTCGGCGCCCTCCCAGGCGGGGCTCGCGACGCGGTCGGGGGCGGTCGCCTCGGTGTAGGGGTAACGGTCGAGTTCGCCCGGGCCGACGAGACCTGAGTCTGTGGAGCGGGCGGCGGTCATCA
Organism: Streptomyces sp. NPDC091412; assembly: GCF_044756885.1. Lineage (NCBI taxonomy): Bacteria > Bacillati > Actinomycetota > Actinomycetes > Kitasatosporales > Streptomycetaceae > Streptomyces > Streptomyces sp. NPDC091412. The sequence continues at coordinate 9,185 of NZ_JBIVTV010000024.1, forward strand.
TGGTGTGCGCAAGGGTACTCACGGATCCTTTGTCGGCGTCGCCTCCAACTCCCTTGAGGTCTTTGGTGAAAAGCACACGAAAGGGTGATCGCTCACTTCGCCTCAATTGACGCCTTATCGGAAAGAAATGGGCTCTCCCTGGGAAGTTGCGTGCAGAGCCCGACCGAAAGGGAGCGAACCCCCGTCATCGGGTCCGGCTCCGCAGGGCTGTCAGCAGGTAGGCGCAGAGCAGCGCGACGAGCGTCAACGCCAGGGCGCCGCCCACGGGTTGGGCGATCATCCGCGCCGCGGCGGCCAGGCAGCGGCCACCGCCGAAGGGCCACTGGAGCAGGAGGACGTGGCGCAGCCGGGCGGCCAGACCGGTGGCGTTCCACGCCTTCCCTCCCATCGCCCACCGCACCAGGGGTACGACGAGCACCGGTACGGAGAGCACGGCCGCGAGACCTCCCGTGGTGGACCGGAGCACTCCCCCGGCCAGCACGCCGGCCCAGGCGCATCCCACCACGAGGCCGATCCAACTCACGCTCAGTGAGGGCCAGTCGCCGAGAACCTGGGTGAGTTCCTGCCCGTACACGGCATAAAGCACTTCGGCGTTGCAGCCGACCGTGAGGAAGGCGAGCAGCAGCGCGGTCGCGGTGGCCACGATCAGCTTCGCGGTCAGCAGCCCGAGCCGGCGCGGGACGGTGCCCCGGTCCGCCGCCAGCGCGGGGTGGCGGAACTCGTCGCCGAAGGCGAGCGCTCCGAGCAGTCCGGCGCCGAGCGCCGCCGGCGGCAAGGGCAGTTGTCGCGGCCATGCCGCCAGCAGCCGGGGCTGGGGGGCGTGCCCGATCCGCCCCATGACCAGGGCCGTGACGGCGGAGCAGACGAGGACGGCGGCACTGACGAGGAAGCCGGTGCGGACACCGGCGGCCCGGCGCAGTTCGTACCGCAGGGGACGCAGGGGGCTGGGCCCGGGGCGGACGGAGATCGGGGGTGGGAGAGCGGACGAGACATCGAGTGCGACGACCTCGGCGGAACGCGGAGTCGGGATCGAGGGCTGTGGGTTCGAGGGCTGTGGGATCGAGGGCTGCCCGGTCGTGGGGTGGCCGGGTGCGGGGTGTTCGGTCGTGGGGTGGCCGGGTGCGGGGTGTTCGGTCGCGGGGAGGCCGGGTGCGGGGTGTTCGGTCGCGGGGAGGCCGGGTGCGGGGTGTTCGGTCGCGGGGAGGCCGGGTGCGGGGTGTTCGGGCGCGGGGAGGCCGGTCGCGGGCAGGCCGGTCGCGGGCAGGCCGGTCGCGGGCAGGCCGGTCGCGGGCAGGCCGGGTGCGGGCAGGCCGGTCGCGGGCAGGCCGGTCGCGGGCTGCCCGGCCGAGGGGTGGACGGTCGCGGAGTGCGCGGCCACGGGCTGCCCGGTCGTGGCGTGGCTAGCCGCAGAGTGCCCGACCACAAGGTGCCCGGCCGCGGGATGCCCGCTCGTGGGGTGCACGGCCACGAGGTGCGCAGTCGCGGGATGTGCGGCCGCCCGCTGCTCGGCGGGGGGTTGGTCGGGGCGCGTGGTTGCCGCGGCGGCTCCGTCCGGGGCTTCCGCAGGCGCAGACGGCTCCCGGGAGGGCGAGGAGACGCGGACGGCGCCGGTGGCGGTGGCGGCCCTGGCCTCGGAGCCGGCGGTCGAGTCGCGGGGTTCGGGGGTGGTGGGGCCGAGGGCTTCGGAGCCGCTGGTCGAGTCGCGGGTTTCGAAGTCGGCAGTGGAGTCGAGGGTCAGGGAAGCGGTGGCCGGGGTGCTGGCCCCGGGGATGGCAGCCGGTCCCGGCGGCTGGGAACCATTGGTGTGAGCCGCACCGCCGGGGTGGGTGGTGGGCCACGAAGCACCGGCACCGGCACCGGTTAGAGCGACCGAGTCGTCGGGGTGAGTGGTGACGTCCGGGCCGTCGGAACCGGGTGTGAGATCCGGGCCGTCGGAACGGGTGGTGGGCACCCCCTCGCCGGGGCCGGCCGCCAAGACTCCGCTTCCCGTGTGAGTCGCGGAGGAAGCCACCTTCGCCCGCGGCTCCGGGGGCGCGCCGAGACCGTGCGCGGTGCCTGACGCATTGTCGGGACGGGGACTGACCGACGACGTCTCGCGCGTGGCGACGGACGGCTCCCCTGGGCACGTGGTGACGGACAGTTCCTCCAAGCTCGGGCTGATGGAGCCGCCGCCTCTGGCCGAGGCGACGTGGATGCCCTGTTCACCCCCCGCGAGCCGGGCCCCCTCGGAGCACGGGACGCCTGCGGCGCTCGCCGCGGCCGCGGCCGACTGCCTCTTCCCGGCGGCCGGTACGACAGCGGACGGCTGCCGCCCGTCGGGCGCCGTCACCGTGTCCTCGGCCCCGGACTCCTCGACCGGGGCCGCCACCGAAGGCGTTGAACCCGCACCGGCGCCCATGTCACCGGTCTCGTCGGCGAGTTGATGGATGAGGATGCCGTGCCGGAACGCCGCCTCGCCGACATCGGCACACGTACTGCCGTAGACGTACAGACGGTTGCCGCTCTCGCCTACGACCTCGACGGAGCGGCGGGCGGTTCGGGCCTCCTTGGTCAGGAGGGCTCCTAGGCGGGAGGCGTACGGGCTGCGCACGGTGACTCGGGGACGCAGCCGGTGGCAGGCGAAGTCCGCGGCCTCCTGATCCGCGACGAGCCTGCCGCGTTCGAGCGTGACGACGCGGTCGGCGGCGTGGGCCGCCTCTTTGGGGTCGGCCGTGGTGAACAGGACCGTACCGCCCTGGTTCGCATGGGCCCGCAGCACACCGTGCAGCCAACGGCATTCCCGCGCCGGCAGTCCGTCGGTGGGGGCGTCGAGCACCAGCGTGTGCGGGTCGGCCAGCAGGACGCAGGCCAGGCCCAGTCGGCGGTCCACCCCCCGGGACAGTGTGCCCAGACGCTCCTCTCGGAAGCTGACGAGGCCAACGGCCTCAAGGACTTGGTCGGCGCGCCGTGCCGGAAGACCCGCCACGGCACAGAGCATGCGCAGATGGCCACGAACCGTGCGTGCGGGGTGTCCTGGGACGCCGCCCAGAAAAACGCCGACCTCGCGCGGGGGATGGGCGACACGGCGCAGGGGGCGACCCCTGAAGTAGGTGATGCCGCAGCCCTGTTGGAGCTCGAGCATGAGTCTGAGCGTCGTCGTCTTACCCGAGCCCGCCGTTCCGAGGAGGGCGGTGACACGACCCGCGTCCGCTTCGAAGGAAACGTCGTCGACGGAGGGCGGAAGGTTCTTACGGGAATCGCTGGTCAGTCCGAAGGCCTGGATCACCCGCAGCAAGATAGCGCGTCATGTCCGGTTTTTCCGGGTATCACGCCTCGCATTCGACAACCGCCGGCGTTACTCGGCTCCCTTCTCCGATGCGGCGACAGGATCGGTTCGGCGGGCCTGGCATCCGACTTGGCGGACGCGCCGACTCACGACGGCGACGGGCGGACGAGGGTCAGACCTCCGGGCGCAGCATCGGCGGGTTGAGCAGGGTGGCTCCCCCGGCCCGGAAGAGCTGGGCAGGCCGGCCGCCCTGGCGGGTGGTCGTCCCTCCGGTCGGCACGAGGAAGCCCGGGGTGCCCGTCACCTTGCGGTGGAAGTTGCGCGGATCGAGGGCCACGCCCCACACCCCCTCGTACACACGGCGCAGTTCACCGACGGTGAACTCGGGCGGACAGAACGCGGTCGCCAGCGAGGAGTACTCGATCTTCGAGCGTGCCCGCTCCACTCCGTCCGCGAGGATCTGGGCGTGATCGAAGGCCAGCGGCGCCACCGGCTCTCCGTCACGGCCGTAGCCGCCCTGTTGCAGCAGTTCCTCCACGGGCGCCCAACGGGCGTGTTCGGCGTCGCCGCCCGCCCGAGGCGCGGGCAGATCGGGAGCCAGGGCGAGGTGAGCGACGCTGACGACCCTCATCCGCGGGTCACGCTTGGGGTCGCCGTAGGTCGCGAGCTGCTCCAGGTGTGCGCCGTTGTCCTGGACCGGGGCCAACGGGTCGTGCACGCACAGCCCGGTCTCCTCCACCAGTTCCCGCGCCGCCGCCTGCGCCAGATCCTCGTCGGCCCGTACGAAGCCTCCGGGAAGCGCCCACCGGCCCTGGAACGGCGGCTCACCCCTGCGCACCGCCAACGCGCACAGGGAATGACGACGCACGGTCAGCACGACCAGGTCTACAGTGACGGCGAAAGGCGGAAAGGCTGACGGGTCGTAGGGCATGCCGCGATCATAGTCGTCTGCCTGACGATAAACACTCCCTTCGCCGGTCGCATCGATGGCTGATCCACATCGGTCCTCCGCTCTCCCGCGGGCCCCGCGGGCGTTCGTTCACGGACGCTTCCCGGCGGCGCCGCTCCCCCGGCCGGCACCCGACTTGTCGGCGCCTCGGCGACGCGGACCACCCCGTCCCGAGGAGCGCGTACGCGGACGACCCGGCGTCCTGGAAGGACCCGCGCATGGGCCGTCGGTCCGCGAGGTCGCGGGGCGCGACCCGACCGGGACGGGTCCGTCCACGCGCCTCCGGCGGCAAGGGAGGGACGGCGGTTCCGGCGCCGTCGGGGCAGCGCCTCCGTCGGTTCCGATCACCTCGCGCGGCACCGTGGCGACCGCGTCGGCCCCTGCGGCCGCGTCGTCCCTGGTGATCGGTCCGTCCTGCGGCGTCTCGGTCCCGACCGCAGCCGCCACCGCACCGGCGTCCGCGGTTTTAGACCGAGCGCGTCCCTGTCGCTCGGCGCGCAGGCAGCGCCGGACCGACTCGGGGTCGAGCCCCTCGTTGCAAGCCTGGTGCAGGAGGCGGGCGAAGAGGTAGTCGGGGTCCGCTCCCAGCGCCATGGCCAGGGCCTCCCGGGCCTCCAGCTGGTCCCCGGCGGACCAGGCCACCCAGCCCGCGAGGGTCAGGGGCGCCGCGGCGTGTTCTCCGTACGGGCCGACGCAACGTCGGGCGAGCGCCCGCCACAGCCGCAGCGCCGGACCCTCCTCGTCTCCCTCCATCCACTCGGCGGCGCGGTCCCGTGTCGTACGGTCCTGGAGGCCCAGGATCAGCGCTGCCGCTTCCTCATGGTCGAGCAGCTGGTCGTCGCGGAGGTCCGCACGGGCGTCACCGGGCAGGGAAGGCGTCTCGGCGAACCGGGTCATGACGCGCTCGGCGAGCTTCAGGGTCTCCTCGACCACCGACGCGCGCTCGACCTCGTCGAGGATCCTGGGCACCAGGGACAGTCCGGCGGTGTCCAGGGCGATCTCCTGTTCCAGGGCCGCGGCGGTCTCCCAGGGGAGCAGCCTGGCCCGCAGCTCCTTCAGGCTTCCTCTGACCTGGACGCCCGCGTACGCCGCCGCGGCGGCCAGCACGGAGGTGCCGGGCAGTCCCATGGGCAGTCCGTCGTCGGGGCAGCAGCCGTCGGTCGGGCAGCAGTACGACCAGAAGCGCCCGTCGGAGATGCACAGCGCCTCGATCACGGGGACGTCGAGGTGGCCGCATTCCGTACGCAGTTTCTGGGCCAGCGGCTCCAGCCGCCGCACGACGTCCCGGCCCGACTCGTCCGCCGCCGGCTCCTGGCAGAGGAAGGCCACCATCTGCTCGGGCTTGGCACCCCTGCGCTCGCTGCCCGTGATCAGGCCGTGGGCCAGCTGACGGGCGGCGAACGGCCAGTCGTCCTTGCTGGCGGGAATGCCGAGCCGGGCACGGCCACCGAACCGGCCGCGCCCGCCCCGGCCGTTCAGCGCGACCAGGACGATGCTGTCCTCGGGGCGGTACCCGAGGAGATACGGCAGGGCGTCGGCGAGCTCGGCGGGAGTGCGGAGGGTGACCTGGTGTTCGGGGGCGGATCCGTCGTACGCGATGTCACCGTTTTCGAAGGATCCTGTCGTTTCGCTGTGATTCGTCATGTGCCGACGATCTCGCGGATCACAAAAGTCCGCTTGGGCCTGTGGACAACTCTGGACGAGGACACGTCAGCCGCAGCCCGCGTTCCGGCTCCGGCCCGACTGCCGCCCACCTCAGGTCTTTCCCGGTTGTCAGTGCCGTCCTGTTGTATGGGACGCATGGAGCACACGAACAACGCGGACCTCAGGAAGGCGGCCGACGCGGTCCTCGCCCGTCTGGTCGGCGACGGCACGGGCACGGCCCGACTGCGCGAGGACCAGTGGAAGGCCATCGAGGCCCTGGTCGCAGACCGGCGCCGGGCCCTGGTCGTGCAGCGCACCGGCTGGGGCAAGTCCGCGGTCTACTTCGTGGCCACCTCCCTGCTCCGGGCGCGCGGAAGCGGCCCCACCGTGATCGTCTCCCCGCTGCTCGCCCTCATGCGCAACCAGGTCGAGGCCGCGGCCCGCGCCGGCATCCACGCCCGGACGATCAACTCGGCGAACACCGAGGAGTGGGACACCGTTCAGGGCGAGATCGCCGAAGGGACGGTCGACGTCCTGCTGGTCAGCCCCGAGCGGCTGAACAACCCGGACTTCCGCGACCAGGTCCTGCCCAAGCTCGCCGCGGCGACGGGACTGCTCGTGGTGGACGAGGCGCACTGCATCTCCGACTGGGGCCACGACTTCCGCCCGGACTACCGGCGGCTGCGCACCATGCTCACCGAGCTCCCGCCCGGCGTCCCCGTCCTCGCCACCACCGCCACCGCCAACGCGCGCGTGACCGCGGACGTCGCGGAGCAGCTGGGGACAGGAGACTCCTTCGACACCCTGGTACTGCGTGGTCCGCTGGACCGGGAGAGCCTCAGCCTGAACGTGCTGCGGCTGCCGGACGCCGCGCACCGGATGGCCTGGCTCGCCGACCACCTCGGCGAACTGCCGGGTTCCGGAATCGTCTACACGCTCACGGTCGCAGCGGCCGAGGAGGTCACCGCCTTCCTGCGGCAGCGCGGCCACACGGTCGCGTCCTACACCGGCAAGACGGAGAACTCCGACCGGCAGCAGGCCGAGGAGGACCTGCTCGCGAACAAGGTCAAAGCCCTGGTCGCCACCTCGGCGCTGGGCATGGGCTTCGACAAGCCCGACCTCGGTTTCGTCGTGCACCTGGGGTCGCCGTCCTCCCCCATCGCCTACTACCAGCAGGTGGGCCGCGCGGGCCGTGGCGTGGAGCACGCCGAGGTGCTCCTGCTTCCCGGGAAGGAGGACGAGGCGATCTGGGAGTACTTCGCGTCGCTCGCCTTCCCCTCCGAGGATCTGGTGCGCCGGACCCTCGACGTGCTCGCCCGTGCTGAGGGGTCCCTGTCGCTGCCCGCCCTGGAGCCCCTGGTGGAGCTGCGCCGTTCCCGGCTGGAGGCGATGCTCAAGGTGCTCGACGTGGACGGAGCGGTCAAGCGGGTCAAGGGTGGCTGGATCGCGACCGGCGGGCCGTGGACGTACGACGCGCAGCGGTACGAGTGGGTCGCGCGGCAGCGGGAGGCCGAGCAGCAGGCGATGCGCGAGTACGCGGCGGCGACGGGCTGCCGGATGGAGTTCCTGCAACGCCGGCTCGACGACGACAGCGCCAGGCCCTGCGGTCGCTGCGACAACTGCGCGGGCGCCCGCTTCACCGCGGACACGTCCACCGCGGCGCTGGACGCCGCGCGCGTGGACCTCGGCCGGGCCGGTGTGGAGGTGCAGCCCCGACGCATGTGGCCAACTGGCCTGCCTGCGGTCGGCGTCGACCTCAGGGGGCGTATCCCGGCCGGTGAACAGGCCGCTGAGGGGCGGGCTTTGGGACGTCTCTCGGACATCGGCTGGGGCAACCGGCTGCGGCCGATGCTCGCGTCCCGGACCCCCGACGCTCCCCTGCCGGAGGACGTGGCGCGTGCGGTGGTGGGCGCACTGGCCGACTGGGCGAAAGGACCCGGCGGCTGGGCCCCGGGCGCGGCGGACGCGGGAACGCGCCCGGTCGGCGTCGTCACCATGCCCTCTCGCACCCGGCCCCGGCTGATCCACTCCCTGGGCACGCACATCTCGGAGGTCGGCCGTCTGCCGCTGCTGGGCGGCGTGGAGTACACGCCGGACGCGCGGCGGGTGCCGCGGAGCAACAGCGCCCAGCGTCTGAAGGCCCTGGACGGGGCACTGACCGTACCCTCCGACCTGGTCTCCGCCCTGGCCGCCCATCCCGGCCCGGTGCTGCTCGTGGACGACTTCACCGAGACCGGCTGGACCCTCGCGGTCGCCGCCCGCCTGCTCAGAAGGGCCGGCGCGAAGGCGGTGATGCCACTGGTCCTGGCGGTGCAGGGCTGATGGGACACGTCTGCGTCCCACGTGCACGACGCGGGCGGTCCCAGGAGTCGCGGGGCGAGCGCCGGGTAGGGATATAAGCCGTGCGTCGCCCGATAACGGCCGGTGCCCTCAATTGCTCGTTGCCGCATCCCAGTTCGACAGGAAGAATTGAAGTCCGCTCCCCGCACGGCTCAGCCGTTGGCCGGTAGGGCTTTCCTGCGGTGTGCGCTCCCCCGAATCCGATCCCGCCCGCAGTGTGGGCGCGTAGCCGAAGGGAGGAACGTGACCTTCGGATTCGCTCCGTCCTCGGCGGCATCGTTGTTGACGTCCGCCACCTCCGTCCACCGCGTGCTCGAACCCGCGGAGTGGGCGGCCGCGGGCATCCCGCTGCTGCGCAATCCGCGGGAGGTCGTCAGCGGACTGCACGCCCGGCATCACCCCCGGCCCGCCACCGCCGTGGTCGCGGTCCTCGACCTGGACGAGCGGCTGCGGGCGAGCGCCTCCTTCGCCCACCGGTCGGCGCCCGCCGACGGCTGGATGTTCCGCAACGCGCTGCTGGCCCAACTGCGTCAAGTCATCCCGCACGACCTGCGGCGCCGTACCCCGGTGCGCACCGCCGTACTGCTCTACTGCCGTGACGGGGACGCGCGTTGGACCGAGGAGGACGGGGCCTGGATGTGGGGACTGCGTGACGCCTGCACACTGCACGGGCTGCGCTGCGGGGCGTACATCACACTGACCCGGGACGGCTGGCAGGTCCTCGGCGAGGGCCGCGGGGGCCGACGGCCGCACGCGTACTCGGCACCCGAGCCCTTCGGCACCGCCGAGGCTCCGTCCCCGCTGCCACGCACCGGCGGCGCGGCCTCCGAGGTGCTGCGCCGCGCGGCGGCCCGCTGAGGACGGCACGCCCACCGTCGTCCGCTCATGCCTGACGGGCAACCGGAGTACGCACGCCGAAGGCCCCGCCGCCGGTCTTGCGGCGCGGCGGGCACGACGTCACCTACTCTCGGCCCCCGGGCGGGTTCAGGGCCCCCGGACGAGGGCAGGACCGCCGGACGGACTGAAGGCCGCACGGACTGGAAGCCGTACGGGCTCAGGACCGCCGGACGGGCCGGACGCGGCTCAGACAGCCGCGCCCAGCACCGAGTTGATCTGCTGTGGGTCGCCGCAGACGACCAGCAGCGCGCCGGCCTTGGTGTGCGCCAGGGACAGGGCCTTGGCACCAACGGCCTCGGGGCCGCCGTTGACCGCGACCACGACCACGGGGCGGGACGCGGCACGCGAGGCCACGGCTGCGTCCGTGTAGAACACGTCGTCGCGCGCGTCGTGCTGCGCCCAGTAGGACGCCTCACCGAAGGACAGTTCGTGCACGGCCCACGGATGCGACTCACCGGTGGTGATCACCAGTACGTCGCCGGGGGCACGGCCCGACTCCAGGAGCAGGTCGACCGCTTCCTCGGCGGCGTCGAGCGCGCCGTCCGCGGAAGCCGGAACGAGTTGGATCTGAGGGGTCGCCGAGGCGGCGGGGGCCGTCGCCCGCGACGGCGCGGGCTTGGCCGGGGCCGACTCCCGCGGCACGCGCTGCGCCGGCGGCGCGGGCCGTGCGGGACCTGGACGACCGGGGCGCGGCGGAGCCGCGGGACGGGGGCCGGGAACGGGGCGGGGGGTCGGCGCGGTACGGCCGGCGGACGGCGTGACGCGGGGACCCTGGGCACTCTCGTGAATCTGAGGCTCCTCGGGAATGAGAGGCATGGGCTGATATTTATCAAACGTTGGTGCGGCTCGCGTGGGCGGGTGGCACTTCGGGCCGAGCGGAACGATCAGAAGTCGAAGCCGAGCTGACCTTCGACCTCCGGAACGCCTCCGTCTGCCCAGACGCGGACCTTCTTGAGATGCCGCCACCGGGGCAGCGCATCAAGATACGCCCACGACAGCCGGTGGTACGGGGTGGGTCCCCGCTCCTCCAGCGCGGCCTTGTGCACGGGCGACGGATATCCGGCATTGGCCGCAAAGCCGAAGTCTGCATGCTCGATACCCAGTTCGGCCATCATTTTGTCGCGGTGAACCTTGGCGATCACCGAAGCCGCCGCGACGGCCACGCACGACTGGTCCCCCTTGATGACCGTACGGACCCTCCAGGGGGCGCCGAGGTAGTCGTGCTTCCCGTCGAGGATGACCGCGTCCGGGGGGATGGGCAGTGCCTCCAGGGCGCGCACGGCCGCGAGCCGCAGCGCCGCCGTCATCCCCAGGCTGTCGATCTCCTCCGGAGAGGAGTTCCCGAGGGCGTACGCGGTCACCCACGTCTGCAGTTCCGCCGCGAGTTCGGTGCGTCGCTTGACGGTCAGCAGTTTCGAGTCGGTGAGCCCGACGGGCGGCCGGCGCAGTCCGGTGACCGCCGCGCAGACGGTGACGGGACCGGCCCAAGCGCCGCGCCCCACCTCGTCGACACCGGCAATGACCTTCGCTCCGGTCGTGGCCCTGAGAGAGCGCTCGACGGTGTGAGTGGGTGGTTCGTACGGCATGGCGCCCTTAGCCTACGCTGCGCGGATCCCGCTGCGACACCCCGGTTTCCCCGGAGAACCACGACGTCCCGCACCCGGACGGTCAGCGGTCGGTCGGGGCGGTGGCGGAACCATCGGCCGACCGGTCATCCCTTGACGATCACGGCCCGCTCATTCGCTCGTGCACATCCCGGCGTGGCGGGTCATCGCCACCCGGACAACTGCGCACACAAGGCTGTTCGCAGCGTCGGACCCCGCTCCACCCGGCCGCGTTCCAGGGGTGACGACGTCCAGAAGAAGCCTGATCGTCGACTCGATCGCCCCTTCGGAGATCACATCTGGAGGCACTCCGCTCACGCTTGATCGCATTCGTGAATCGACATGCGAAACACGGAGCGGGGACGCCCCGGGCGCTCGCCTCCCGCGCCGGCAACGACCGCGAGCCGGAGGTCACACGGACATCGGGACCCAGTCGGGCAGCGCCTCCGTGCGCCGCACCCACTCGGCGGGCGGGGCCCCGGCCTTCCCCGAGGCGAGCACGCCGCCCACGATGGCGCAGGTGGTGTCCACGTCGCCGCCGGCCCGGGCGGTCGTCCAGAACGCGTCCTCGAAGTCGGCCAGGCACCTGGCGGCGGACCACAGAGCGAAGGGCACCGTGTCGTGTGCGGTCGTGCGCCGTCCGCTGCCGAGGACCGCGGCGACGGTGGCCACGTCGCCGTAGTCGAGCATGTCGCGGGCACGCCGCAGACCGGCGCCGACGGCGCTCCTGGCCGGTACGAGGTCGATGACACCGCCGAGCAGCGCCTCCGCGCTCGGCGGTCCGCCGGGTGCGGCGGCCAGCGCGGCGGCCGCGGCCACGGCCATGGCGCCCACGACGGCCTCACGGTGCTGGTGGGTGGGGTAGGCGGAGATCTCGGCCTGGTGGGTGGCCTGCTCCGGGTCGTCCGCGTACCAGGCGCCCAGGGGCGCCGTGCGCATCGCGGCGCCGCTCCCCCACGACCCATGCCCCTTGAACAGCGCGGGCGCCAGCGTGCGCCAGTCGCCGCCCTCACTGATCCGCCGCAGCAGACCGGCCGTCCCCGCGCCGTACCCGCGCTCCGGTGCGTGGCGCCGGGCGAAGGACTCGGCCAGGGCGTCCTGGTCGACGCGGTGATGGGCGGCCAGGACGGTGACGACGGAACAGGCCATCTCGGTGTCGTCCGTCCACTGCCACGGGCCGGACGGCAGCTCGCGACGCCTGAGCAGCGGGTAGTTCACCGGGGCGAAGAACTGCGAGCCCAGCGCGTCCCCCACCGCGAGCCCGCGCGTGCTGGCCAGGGCACGCTCCAGGCGCACGCCCGGAGAGGAGTCAGGGGTCATCGCTCAGCCGCTCCATCCAGTGGTCCCGTACGATTCCGGCTCACACCACTGCTCGAACGGACGGTCGAGCGTGTACTTGCCGTCGCCCCCGAGAACGAGCATCCGCATCTCGGCGTTCCCCGGGTTCGAAAGGCTCTCGAACTCGGCGACGGTCCAGTGGAACCAGCGCATGCAGAAGAGCCGCATGGCCAGGCCGTGGGTCACCAGGAGGACGTTGGGCGGGTGGTCAGGATCCTCGAAACTGCGGAAGAGGCTCTCCAGGAAGCCGCCGACCCGGTCGTAGACGTCGGCTCCGGACTCGCCCTGGGCGAAGCGGTAGAAGAAGTGCCCGTAGGCGTCCCGGTAGGTCTTCTGGAGGCGCACGTCGTCGCACTCCTGCCAGTTCCCCCAGTCCTGCTCGCGCAGCCGCGGCTCTTCGCGCACGCGTATGAGGTCGGGGTCCAGGTGGAAGGAGTGGAGGGTCTCGTGGGTGCGCTGGTAGGGGGAGACGTAGACGCTCACGCGTTCGCGCCCGAACAGGTCCCGCAGCTCCTTGCCGGTCTCCTCGGCCTGTCGTCGGCCCCGCTCGGTGAGTGCCAGCGCGTGGTCGGGTTCGCGCTCGTACACGGTGTCATCGACGTTGCCCGTTGACTCGCCGTGCCGGACAAGGATGATGCGCCGTGGTCGTGCCATGCCAGAACAGTAGATCGGGTCGGCGCCGATCGAGGACTCCAGCGGGCCTCGTACGGCGCAGATCACACAAATCGTGCGGCCCGCGCCACACAAGCCCGTGGGCAACCGTCCGCTGTCAGACCGTCCAGGTGCTCTCGAGTTCCACGATGTCGCCCGTGAGCGAGGCCACGTCGGCCTCCGTCTGGGCGCGCAGTGCCAGGCGCTCCACACGCTCCGTGCGGTACTTGCCGTGCTCGGCGGAGGACTGCCACATGGACAGCACGAGGAACTCGTTGCCGGGAGCCTCACCGAACAGGCCGCGCACCATGCCGGGCGAGCCGGCCATCGCCGGGTTCCAGACCTTCTCCTGCATCAGCGTGAAGTGCTCGGCGCGCTCCTCGTGGACCCGGCAGAGGGCGACCCGCAGCAGATCGGCGTCCGCGAAGCGGGGTTCGAAGCCCGTCTTCACGTCGAACCGGTAGTCGAACAGCCGGACCTGGGCGTCCTTGAAGGTGCCGGCCTGCGCCGCCGCCAGCCGGTCGTGGGAGCGGGCCATGAAGGAGTCGTAGAAGGCACGGCTCTCCCAGAAGGCGAAGATGTGCGCGACACCCGGCCGTCCCCGGCTCCACCCGCCCCCCTGTCCCCGAAACCCCGGCTCCCCCAGAAGCCCCGCCCACTTCCGCTGCCCCCGCTCGAAGCCCCGGCGGTCCACCACGGTGCAGCGAATCCACTTGACCAGCACCGCGCCATCGTAAGGCCCTGCGACGTGGCATCGGTCACTCCTGTGGGGACAGCGCCCGCGCAAGCGCCCCCGCGCGCGTGGCACGATGGACAACAAGCGTCCCTGGAATGGAAGTTGAGGCAGAGGGGCGCACGGTGTCGGTCAAGGGGGAGTCAGATGAGCGGACTCAGCAAGGGGATCGGCAAGGTCGAGGTCGCGGTCAAGTGGGATCCCAGTCCCGCGGGGCAGCCACCCACTGATCTGGATCTGGTCACCGCGGTCTACAGGGCCGGCGACCCGCATGGCGATCCGGCGTATGTGGTGCATTTCGAGAGCCGTTCCCCCGACGGAACCATCTATCTCAACCGGGACAGCAGGGACGGCCAGGGCTTCGGGTGGGACGAGGTCATGACCCTCGAACTCGACCGGCTCGACGACGGGTACGCGCGCGTGGTGGTCGGCGTCGTCATCCAGCAGCGTCCGGCGCACCGCACCTTCGCCGGCGTGCTCGGTCCCGGAATGCGCGTCCGCGAGGGATACACCGTCCTGGCGGAGGACGACTTCGGCGGTGTGCTCGGCGCGACGGCGGCCACGGTCGCGGAGTTCGCGCGGAACGGGGCGGGCAACTGGGAGTTCCGCCCCGGCGTCCTCGGCTTCGAGGACGATCCGGAGGCCTTCACCCGCGTCATGGGCCGGGCGCGCCCGTCGTAGCCGAAACGCGTAAGGGGCGCGGCCCATGGCCGACGCCCCTTACTTCACGGCGTTACCGTCAGGTCAGCTGCAACCGCTGGTCGAGCCGCAGCCCTCGCAGATGTAGCAGGAGCCGGCCCGCTGCATCTTCGTACCGCAGGAGAAGCACAGCGGGGCGTCGGCCTGAATGCCCAGCTGCATCTCCACCAGCTCGGCGCTGGTGTGTGCCTGCTTGGGGGCGGGCTTGGCCGCCTCGACCTCGGCCTTCGGCGTGGCGACCGCCTTCAGGTCGGTCTGCCGGGGCGCCGACTGGGCCAGGCCCTCGACGTCGAGCTCGTCGTCGGTCGGCTCGTAGGAGCCGGTCTCGAGGTGGCGCTGACGCTCCTCGGCGGAGTGGATGCCGAGCGCGGAGCGCGTCTCGAAGGGCAGGAAGTCCAGCGCCAGGCGGCGGAAGATGTAGTCGACGATCGACTGCGCCATCCGCACGTCCGGGTCGTCGGTCATACCGGCCGGCTCGAAGCGCATGTTGGTGAACTTCGAGACGTACGTCTCCAGCGGCACGCCGTACTGAAGGCCCACCGACACGGCGATCGAGAAGGCGTCCATCATTCCCGCGAGCGTCGAGCCCTGCTTGGACATCTTCAGGAAGACCTCGCCGAGACCGTCGTCCGGGTACGAATTGGCGGTCATGTAGCCCTCGGCACCGCCGACCGTGAAGGAGGTGGTGATGCCGGGCCGACCCTTGGGCAGGCGCTTGCGGACCGGGCGGTACTCGACGACCTTCTCGACCGCGCTGCGGATCGTGCCCTCGGCCTTCTCGGTGATCTCGGCCTTCTCGTCCTCCTTCTTCTTGGCGGAGAGCGGCTGGCCGACCTTGCAGTTGTCGCGGTAGATGGCGAGCGCCTTGACGCCCAGCTTCCACGCCTCGAAGTAGATCTCCTGGACCTCCTCGACGGTCGCCGACTCCGGCATGTTGACCGTCTTGGAGATGGCACCGGAGATCCACGGCTGGATCGCGGCCATCATGCGGACGTGGCCCATCGGGGAGATGGCGCGCTCGCCCATGGCGCAGTCGAACACCTCGTAGTGCTCGTGCTTGAGGCCGGGGGCGTCGATCACGTTGCCGTGCTCGGCGATGTGGGCGACGACCGCCTCGATCTGCTCCTCCTGGTAGCCCAGGCGGCGCAGGGCCTGCGGGACGGTGCCGTTGACGATCTGCATCGAGCCGCCGCCGACCAGCTTCTTGAACTTGACCAGCGCGAGGTCGGGCTCGACACCCGTGGTGTCGCAGGACATGGCCAGTCCGATGGTGCCGGTGGGCGCCAGGACGGACGCCTGGGAGTTGCGGAAGCCGTTCTTCTCGCCGAGCCGCAGCACGTCCTGCCAGGCCTCCGTGGCGGCGGCCCAGACCGGCGTGTCCAGGTCGTCCATGCGGACGGCCGTGGTGTTGGCGTCGGCGTGCTGCTTCATCACCCGCAGGTGCGGCTGCGCGTTGCGGGCGTAGCCGTCGTACGGGCCGACGACCGCCGCGAGCTCGGCCGAGCGCTTGTAGGCGGTACCGGTCATCAGGGAGGTGATGGCACCGGCGAGGGCACGGCCGCCGTCGGAGTCGTAGGCGTGGCCCGTCGCCATCAGCAGCGCGCCGAGGTTGGCGTAGCCGATGCCGAGCTGGCGGTACGCGCGCGTGTTCTCGCCGATCTTCTGGGTCGGGAAGTCCGCGAAGCAGATGGAGATGTCCATCGCCGTGATGACCAGCTCGACGACCTGGGCGAAGCGCTCGACCTGGAAGGACTGGTTGCCCTTGCCGTCGTCCTTGAGGAACTTCATCAGGTTCAGCGAGGCGAGGTTGCAGGACGTGTTGTCCAGGTGCATGTACTCGCTGCAGGGGTTCGAACCGTTGATGCGGCCGGACTCCGGGCAGGTGTGCCAGTGGTTGATCGTGTCGTCGTACTGGATGCCCGGGTCGGCACAGGCCCAGGCGGCCTCGGCCATCTTCCGGAACAGGTCCTTGGCGTCGACCTGCTCGATGACCTCGCCGGTCATCCGCGCGCGCAGACCGAACGTGCCGTCCTGCTCGACCGCCTTCATGAACGTGTCGTTCACGCGGACCGAGTTGTTGGCGTTCTGGTACTGGACGGAGGTGATGTCCTCGCCACCGAGGTCCATGTCGAAGCCCGCGTCGCGCAGGGCGCGGATCTTCTCCTCCTCCTTGACCTTGGTCTGGATGAAGTCCTCGATGTCGGGGTGGTCGACGTCGAGGATGACCATCTTGGCCGCGCGGCGGGTGGCACCGCCGGACTTGATGGTGCCCGCGGAAGCGTCGGCACCGCGCATGAAGGAGACGGGCCCGGAGGCGTTTCCGCCGGAGGAGAGCAGCTCCTTGGAGGAACGGATGCGGGAGAGGTTCAGGCCGGCGCCGGAGCCGCCCTTGAAGATCATGCCCTCTTCCTTGTACCAGTCGAGGATCGACTCCATGGAGTCGTCGACGGACAGGATGAAGCAGGCGGAGACCTGCTGGGGCTGCTTGGTCCCGACGTTGAACCAGACGGGGCTGTTGAAGCTGAAGATCTGGTGCAGGAGGGCGTAGGCCAGCTCGTGCTCGAAGATCTCGGCGTCGGCGGGCGAGGCGAAGTACTTGTAGTCCTCGCCGGCCTTCCGGTACGTCTTCACGATGCGGTCGATCAGCTGCCTGAGGCTGGTCTCGCGCTGCGGGGTGCCGACGGCACCGCGGAAGTACTTGCTGGTGACGATGTTGACCGCGTTCACCGACCAGAAGTCGGGGAACTCGACGCCACGCTGCTCGAAGTTGACCGAGCCGTCGCGCCAGTTGGTCATGACGACGTCACGGCGCTCCCAGGCCACCTCGTCGTACGGGTGCACGCCGGGGGTGGTGTGGATGCGCTCGATACGCAGCCCCTTGCTGGCCTTGGTGCCCTTGGCTCGGGAACCTCGTGCCGGGCCGCTCGCCGTCTCTGTCATGCCGCCTCCCTGTACGGGCGTAAACGCCCTGAAGTGCCCCTGTGTTCCGGAGCACGGTGTTCTGTCTGGTGTCGCGGGCAACCCTCGCTGCCACCCACGACAGGTCTTCTTCACCGCCGCTGAGCCGGGTCAGGACGCACCGTCCGGACCGGCCCGCTGCTCAGTCGGCGGTGCCTGCGGGCAGGGGGACCTCAGCCGTCCCGCCGCGCCCGCGGCCGTCTTCCTGGCACCCCTCACAAGCGCCGTCGCCGTTCTGCGCGGCGGGGTGTCCCGTTGCTTCCCTGAGTTCCGCGATGGCGGACTCGAAGTCCTCGAGCGAGTCGAACGCCCGGTAGACCGACGCGAACCGCAGGTAGGCGACGAGGTCGAGCTCCTTCAGGGGGCCGAGTATGGCGAGCCCCACGTCATGAGCGGCCACCTCGGCGCTCCCGCTGGCGCGCACCGCCTCCTCGACCCGCTGGCCCAGCTGGGCGAGCGCGTCCTCGGTGACGGGCCGCCCCTGGCATGCCTTGCGCACACCGTTGATGACCTTGATCCGACTGAAGGCCTCGGTGACTCCGGACCGCTTGACCACCATGAGCGAGCACGTCTCCACTGTCGTGAACCGACGGGAGCAGTCAGGGCACTGGCGGCGCCTGCGGATGGACGTGCCGTCGTCCGTCGTACGACTGTCGACCACGCGGCTGTCGGGGTGCCTGCAGAAGGGGCAGTGCATGGACTCCAACCCTCCTCACAGCAGGCTCAATAGCCTCACCAGACCCATGGGCCCCGCGAAGCAGCCACCAGCATAGGCGATGAACGGCGACTCGAAGACCGGGGGGAACACAATCTGTGGGCCGCTGTAGCTATCCAACCACTACATGTGGGGATTGACTCCATACAGGCAGGCGAGGCGCGCGTGTCGCACGGATACGGCGGCGCGCCGTGCGCCGGAGCCGCCGCGGGCAACACGTCGGTGGCGCCCGCGCCCCCCGGGGAGCTTACGGAGATACCGTGAGCGCCGCACGGAGGACGCGTGGGACTCCTGGGCAGACGGGAGGCGGCGCCCGGCCGGCGGGACCCCGGATGGCAGACTGGGGCGGCAACCCACGAGGTCGCCATCCCGGCGGTGAAGAGTACAACAATGAGCCCTTTTGCCAGCCGGACACCGCGTTGCCCATACACCCAGAAACGCGATCAAGTCCGGCTGACGGCGTTTTTTCACTCGAACGTGTGTTTGGCGCAACCTTTCGAAAGCAACTACCGTTGTGCCGGAGGGAGACCATCGAGAGGGGCCGACGTGACCACCACCGCAGACAGTGCCACCATCACTGCCCAGGACCGCTCCCAGGGCCGACTCGAGCCGGTGCATGCGATGAACGAAGCCACGAATCCCGAGGGGCACAAGCGCTCCCTGCCGGGCCGACCTCCGGGCATCCGGGCCGACAGCTCGGGCCTCACCGACCGTCAGCGCCGGGTGATCGAGGTCATCAGGGACTCCGTGCAGCGGCGCGGCTACCCGCCGTCCATGCGGGAGATCGGGCAGGCGGTCGGCCTCTCCAGCACTTCCTCGGTCGCACACCAGCTGATGGCCCTCGAGCGCAAGGGTTTCCTGCGGCGTGATCCGCACCGTCCGCGCGCGTACGAGGTCCGCGGTTCGGACCAGGCCACCGCGTTGCAGCCGACGGACACGGTGGGCAAGCCGGCCGCCTCCTACGTCCCTCTGGTCGGCCGGATCGCGGCCGGTGGTCCCATCCTCGCCGAGGAGTCGGTCGAGGACGTCTTCCCCCTCCCCCGCCAGCTGGTGGGTGACGGAGAGCTGTTCGTCCTCAAGGTCGTCGGTGACTCGATGATCGAGGCCGCGATCTGCGACGGCGACTGGGTCACCGTCCGCCGCCAGCAGGTCGCCGAGAACGGCGACATCGTGGCCGCGATGATCGACGGCGAGGCCACCGTCAAGCGCTTCAAGCGCGAGGACGGGCACGTCTGGCTCCTCCCGCACAACGCGGCGTACGAGCCGATCCCGGGCGACGACGCGACCATCCTCGGCAAGGTGGTGGCGGTGCTGCGGCGCGTGTGAGAACCGCGCCGGGCGGGCTCGCCCACCTGCCCCCTGATCGGGCCCCGGGACCCCTGCGCCGGTTCCGGGGCTCCGTGCTGCGCGTCGCCCCCGTTCTGAACGGCCCTGGTCAACGCGCTTTCGGATCGCGGGGGTAGCCTGACCGGCGCCGGTCAGGCTACCCCCGCGATCACTTCCCCTCCTGCTCGGCCATCGCGTTGATGGCCGCCAGTGACTTGCGCACCTGGTTGCGGTCCGTGGTGTTCCAGAAGTCGGGCAGCGACGCCTTCAGATAGCTGCCGTACCGGGCCGTCGCCAGACGCGGATCCAGTACGGCGACCACACCCCGGTCCCCCGAGGCCCGTACGAGACGTCCGGCGCCCTGGGCCATGAGGAGCGCCGCGTGGGTGGCGGCCACCGCCATGAAGCCGTTGCCGCCGGCGTCCTCCACGGCCTTCTGGCGGGCACTCATCACCGGGTCGTCGGGGCGCGGGAACGGGATCTTGTCCATGACGACCAGCTGGCAGCTGGGCCCGGGGACGTCCACGCCCTGCCAGAGCGACAACGTGCCGAAGAGGCAGGTCTTCGGATCCGCCGCGAAGTTCTTGATCAGTTCGCCCAGCGTCTCCTCGCCCTGGAGCAGGATCGGGAACTCGGGGATACGGCTGCGCAGCTCCTCCGCGGCCAGCTGGGCGGCCCGCATGGAGGAGAACAGGCCGAGCGTGCGTCCGCCCGCCGCCTGGATCAGCTCCGTCAGCTCGTCGAGCATGTCACCCCGGTCACCGTCCCGCGCGGGACGCGACAGGTGCTTGGCGATGTACAGGATGCCCTGCTTGGGGTAGTCGAACGGGGAGCCGACGTCGACGCCCTTCCACTGCGGAACGTCGTCGCCCTCAGTGCCCTCCGGCGCGAGACCGAGGGAGGCGCCGACGCCGTTGAAGTCGCCGCCGAGTTTGAGGGTCGCTGAGGTCAGGACGACGGAGCGGTCCGTGAAGAGCTTCTCCCGCAGCAGGCCCGAGACGGACATGGGGGCGACGCGCAGAGAGGCGCCGAAGCGGTCGTGGCGTTCGTACCAGACGACGTCCCACTCGGAACCGTTGGTGATGCGCTCCGCCACGTCGTGCACGTTCTCCACCGAGGCCAGCGCCTGTTTGCGGACGGCGTCCTCGTCCTGGACCGACCTGTCCCGGGTCGCGCCGAGTGCGGAGATGACGTTGCGCGAGGCGTCCCGCAGTGCCAGCAGCACATAGCCGAGGTCCTCGGGGATCTCCTCCAGGCGGCCGGGCAGGGCGAGCTCCATCAGGCGCTCGAAGCCCTCGGCCGCGGTCTGCAACTGATCGGCGGCCTTCTCGTTCACCAGCTTGGCGGCACGGCGCACCGCGCGATTGACCTGCCCGGGGGTGAGCTCACCGGTCGCGACGCCCGTGACCCGGGAGACGAGTTCGTGTGCCTCGTCGACGATGAGCACCTCGTGCTGCGGGAGGACCGGCGCGCCCTCGATGGCGTCGATCGCGAGCAGCGCGTGGTTGGTGACGACGACCTCGGCGAGCTTGGCGTGCTCACGGGCCATCTCGGCGAAGCATTCCGCGCCGTAGGCGCACTTGGAGGCGCCCAGGCACTCCCGCGACGAGACCGACACCTGCGCCCAGGCCCGATCGGACACTCCGGGCGCCAGGTCGTCGCGGTCGCCGGACTCGGTCTCGTCGGCCCAGTCGCGCAGCCGCAGCAGGTCCTGGCCCAGCTTGCTGGTGGGCGCGG
Source organism: Streptomyces sp. NPDC091412 (assembly GCF_044756885.1). Lineage (NCBI taxonomy): Bacteria > Bacillati > Actinomycetota > Actinomycetes > Kitasatosporales > Streptomycetaceae > Streptomyces > Streptomyces sp. NPDC091412. Next base: position 30,041 of record NZ_JBIVTV010000024.1, read on the forward strand.
CCGCCTCGAACTGGTCGAACAGTCCCTCCTCCTCGTCCTGCGGCATGCCCTCGTGCAGGCGGTGCAGGCACAGATAGTTCGACCGGCCCTTGAGCATGGCGAACTCCGGGCGGCGGCGCAGCAGCGGGTGCAGGGCGTCGACCGTGCGCGGCAGGTCCCGCTCGACGAGCTGGCGCTGGAGGGCGAGGGTGGCGGTGGCCACGACCACTCTCTCCCCGTGGGCGAGGGCGGGCACGAGATAGCCGAGGGACTTACCGGTGCCGGTGCCGGCCTGGACCAACAGATGCGAGCTGTCGTCGATCGCGTCCGCGACGGCTTGGGCCATGGTCACCTGGCCGGGGCGCTCCGTACCGCCGACGGCGGTGACGGCGGCATGCAGGAGTTCGGGGAGGGAGGGCTTCGTCATAGCGCGACCACCCTACGGCTCGGGACCGACAATCGGGCGATCAAGGCGGGGACCGGTGGCTGGGTATGTCTCATGCGGATCCGGCGGAGCGGGAACCGGATCGGCCCGAGGGGTGTACCAGAAGTGATGACCCTGTGGCGCGCTGTCACAGCAGATCACGCAGGGACCGGTCGCGGATCATGAGGGCGGCCCGCTTGGCGGGCAGGTCGACCTCGGCGGCGAACCGGAAGCCGGCGCTCAGAAAAGCGGCCAGGGAGGGTGCGTTGCGAAGGTCGGGTTCCGCCAGGACGCGGGCACAGCTGACGCGTTGGCCGAGTACCAGGTCGGCCACGGCTCTGAGCAGGGTGCCGCCGAGCCCCCGCCCACGGTCGGCGACGCCGCCGATGAGGAGATGGATACCGGTGTCGTGCGGTCGGGCCGGGTAGTGCCGGGCCAGCGGATCGAGGTCGGCCCGATAGATCTCCCAGTAGCTCATCGGAGTGCCTTCGAGCAGGCCGATACAGGGGACGCTGCGACCGTCGCCGTCGAGTTGCGCGAGCAGATGGGCCTCGGTCACCTCCCGCGGCCCGGCCAGCTGCCAGAACTCCGCGACGGCGGGGTCGTTCATCCAGCGGCTGATCAGCGGTAGATCCTGCTCGAGCCGGACGGGGACCAGCTGGAAGGCGCCGGCGGGTGTGAGGACGGGGCCCCAGTCGCCCACGCCGTCGAGCAGGTCGGCCGTGGCCGGGGCGTCCGTCCCGATCGTCTCCCGGAAGAGCGCGACGAAGTCGTCCGGCAGACGCAGGTCGAGCGTGTCCTCGCCGTCGGCGCCCGCCTTGGCCGGACGGCGGTGGGGAGCGGTTGCCTGCGCTTGACCGGTGTCGGCGCCGGCATCGGTGGGAGACATGGCGCGCTCCTCTCGGAAGACGGGTTTACGGGGGACGGAGGGTTTACGGCAGACGCGATTCGACGTGTGGGTCAGAGGTAGGGGTGCGGATCAGAGGTACAGGGGGTTGGCGATGGTGACGTAGACGGACTGGGTGTCGACCGGGCCGACGAGTTCGTCGAGGCCGTGCAGCCGGGTCAGCAGGTTGGCCTTGCAGCGCAGGACCGGGGAGTCGAGCAGGCGGAAGGGCAGGGTGGAGCGCGTACGGGCGGGGCCGGAGGCCGCGTCGGCGAGGAAGCGGCGGAAGGCGGCCAGCAACAGCCGCTCGTCGGCGAGCCGTTGGGAGCCGAAGGCGCCGATGAGACCGAACACGTTGTTGACGGCGAGGTAGTAGGCGAAGCGTTCGTCGGTGACGTCGTCGGAGACGAAGGTGTCACTGTGCTCGCCGATGCCGGGCAGCCGGGCGTCGAGTTCCGCGTGCCGGGAGACGCGGAAGTAATAGCCCTGGTTGTCACGGTAGCGACCGCCCGCGGGCCAGCCTTCGTCGTCCAGCAGGAGCAGCGTGTTCTGCTGGTGGGCCTCCAGGGTGACTCCGGCCTCGCCGTCCAGCCACAGCACGGGGCGGACCACCTGCTCGAGGTAGCGCAGGAACCACTCGGTGGCGACGGCTCTCGACGGGCGGCCGGTGCGGACGGCGAGGCTGGTGACGACTTCAGCCAGGCGGGACCGCAGGGTGAGGGGGGCACCGGCCCGGCGGTAGGGCCGGGGTGCCACGAGTCCGGCGACGCAGGAGACGTCGTCCGACGGGTTGAACGGGTTGTGCCGGATCATCACGTCCAGGCCCGGCACGGGTGTCCCGTCCTGGTCGTCCACGGCAAGCCAGGCCGGGTCCCGGACGATGTCGAAGCCGGGGTGCGCCGCACGCCACTGCTGGGAGAGCCCGCTGCGCAGCAGCCGGTGGACCTCTACACCCCGGTGCAGTTCCTTGCGGAGGTTCTCACGACGGGAGTTGGTGATGTACAGGCCCAGTGACAGCTTGAGCATGGCGGCCGCGCCGGTGCGGTGGACGGTGCGTACGGAGGAGGTGGGGTGCCAGGGCGGTCCGTAGGGACCCAGATCGCGCAGCAGTCCCGCGTCGAGCAGGGCCGCCGTACCCGCGCGGTGGCGCACCTCGCGCAACTGCCATGGATGCAGCGGCAGGGCGGCGTATCCGTCGGGCAGGGGCAGCCCCGCTCCGGCGAGCCGGGCGGTGAGCAGGTCGGCGGGTACGGTCCGGCCGCATTCGGTCCAAGCCGAGTCGGTGGCCAGGACGGAGCGGGCGACCGCCATCCAGTGCAACGGGAAGGAGCCTCGCAATTCGGGCGAGTAGTGGCGGACTTCGGCCTCCGACAGGCCCTCGCGGCTCTTGGGGGTCGGGTGCAGCGGGTGTCCGAGCAGGAGGGCCTGCTCGGCGGAGAGGAAGCGGTCGGTTCCGTCGGTGGGACGGTGCCAGCGGTCGCGAAGGAAGAGGGTGGTGCCACGAACGGAGTCGGCGACACGGGTGACGAGGTCGAGGGCGGCGGTGCCGGTGGGCTCGGTCAAGGCCCGGTTCGGGGACGGCGCGGCGGCCGTGGGCATCTGCGGGGCCCTCGGAGCGCGGTTCCTGGTACGTGCTTCCCGGACCAGCAGGGTGGCGACCGTGACGGCGTCGGCCGGCGGGGCGTCTTCCGGGGCGTCGGCCAGATACGGAAGGCCGAAGCGGTGCCAGCCGGTTGGGGACCAGTGGTGAACGGGGACGAGCAGGGCCGTCCCGCTGGCCCGGAGGGGGATGCGGAGGGTGCCGTAGCAGGGAGCCGCCGTGCCGGTCTCGCGTACCCAGCAGCGCAAGAGGTTCTCCACGGCCGCGGCCTGGGCGGCGGTGTGCGGGTCGGGGTGTTCGAGGAGGTCGGTGGCCGTGCCGTCGGGCCGCAGGGCGGCCGATGTCCTTCTCGGCTGACGGGGGACTTTCTCGGCCGGGTCGTGGGTGTGGGAGCGGCCGCGGGGGGCGGAGGTGAGGTTCAAGACGGCTCCTCAGGTGACGTTCGGGGCGATGCGTCCGGGCAGATGGCGGGTCGGCCGGGCGTCGGTGGGGCGGGGCGGACCAAGCGGTAAGGGCTCGGAAGGGGTGAGGGTCTGGGTGTTTCGAAGGGTGCCGGTGGGGCGGCCGGGGTGCGGGGCGGTCGCCGTCGGCGGTCCGTCCGGCTCCAGGCTCCAGGGTTCAGGGTCTGGCGGGGTGGGGGCGGCGGGGCCGGACGAGGCGATCAGCTCAGCCGTCCGAGTCCGCCCCGGTGGCACGGTCCAGGTCGGCCGAGCGGGGCCGGCATCGGCTCGGACCTGCTCGCCCCGGGGCGCCCGCCGACAACCGCGGCCGCGGGACGCTACCCCGCGCCTGCCGAGTGGCCGGTGGGTTGCGGCCGTCTCCGTGGGGCCCCGCGCTCCTGACCGTCTCGGCCGGTGTGGCTCCGGGCCGCCGCCTCGACCGCGTCGGCCAGGCGACCGAGGACCGCGGCGGCCTGCTCGTCGCTGATCGTCAGCGGGGGAAGGAGCCGTACGACGCTTGCGTGGCGGCCGCCGAGTTCGACGATCAGGCCCCGCCGCAGGCATTCCCGTTGGACGGCGGCGGCGAGTTCGGGTGCGGCGGGAAGGGGGTCCCGGACGCGGGGCAACATCGGCCCGGCACCCGGGCTGTTCGCGACACCGCCACTCCCGCCGCCATCCCCGTCGACGCCCCCGGCGCCACCCCCGCCGCCCCTGGGGCAGATCAGGTCCGAGCCGGCGCCGGCCCCGCTGTCGCCCTCGGGTTCCTCCTCCGGGTTCACCAGTTCGAGGCCGATCATCAGCCCCCGTCCCCGTACCTCGCCGACGCAGGGGAAGTGGCCGGCCAGGTCGCGGAGTTGGGTCAGCATGTGGAGGCCGAGGGATGCCGCGCGTTCGGCGAGGCGGTTCTCCCGGACGTGGGCCAGGGTGGCCGTGCCCGCGGCCATGGCGAGCTGGTTGCCGCGGAACGTTCCCGCGTGGGCGCCGGGTTGCCAGACGTCGAGGTCGTCGCGGTAGACCACGACGGCCAGCGGAAGGCTGCCGCCGATGGCCTTGGACAGCACCATCACGTCCGGTGTCACACCGCTGTGCTCCACCGCCCAGAAGGTGCCCGTGCGGCCCACCCCCGTCTGGATCTCGTCGGCGATCAGCGGGACGGACCGGTCCTCGGTGATCCGGCGCATGCGCCGCATCCAGTCGTCCGGGGCGGGAATCACCCCGCCCTCACCCTGGACGGGTTCGAGGATCATCCCGGCGGGCAGCGGTACGCCCGACTTCGGGTCGTCCAGGACCGACTCGGTCCAGCGGGCGGAGAGTTCGGCCCCGCGCGCGCCGCCGACGCCGAAGGGGCAGCGGTAGTCCTGCGGGTAGGGCAGGCGCGCGACCCGTACGTCGGTGGCGTGGCCCGAGGCGGCGAGCGCTCCCTCGGTCATCCCGTGGTAGGCACCGGAGAAGGCCAGGAGTCCGGTGCGGCCGGTGGCGGCCCGGACGAGTTTGAAAGCGGCCTCCACCGCGTCCGTGCCCGCCGGGCCGCAGAACTGCACGCGCGCCCGCTCGGCGAGTCCGGGCGGCAGAGTGTGGAACAGCTCGGTGACGAAGGCGTCCTTGACGGGCGTGGCGAGATCGAGGGCGTGCAGGGGCGCGCCCGAGTCGAGTACGTCGCGGATGGCCTCCAGGACTGCGGGGTGGTTGTGGCCGAGGGCGAGGGTGCCCGCGCCCGAGAGGCAGTCCAGGTAGCGGCGGCCGTCCGCACCCTCGATGCTGAGCCCGCGGGCCCGGACGGGCACGATCGGCAGGGCGCGCGCATAGGTGCGCGCCGCCGACTCACGCGCCGACTGCCGCCGCAGGATCCCCTCGAACGAGGCGGGCGCCCCCGCCGACGCACAGCCTCCGGGCGCAGACTCCGTCACGGTCACGGTCCTTGTCCTCCCGCTGTCCCAGAGCGTCGGCCTGCCACTGATGCAAGGCGCCGGCCTCACGCCGCCGGGGCGCGTGGCCGCCCGCGGCAGGGGGTCCCGGACGCAGACATCAGGACCCTCACCGCTACAACCCCGGACGGTCCGCGCGGTTACGGGTGCTCTCAAGATCCTTGCGGTCGTGGAGCGTTGCTCACCGGCGTCCTCGGCCGGACCGGGCGAGACCACGGGACCACTCACGGCCCGCGGCCGCACAAGGCCGGCGAGCGACGGCAGAGGGCGGGAGGCCAAACAACAGACGCCGGGAGGCACCGTGAGGCGGCAGGTACATCACCACGCGGCGGGAGGCACCGTGAGGCGGCAGGCGAATCACCATGCCGCGGGAGGCACCGTGAGGCGGCGGGTACATCACCATGCGGCAGGAGACAACTCGCATCGGTCTCGCATCGGACAATGGGGATCGCAGGGGAAGCCGGCCGAGCGAGGTGCGGGGACATGAGCGACGAAACACCGCCCGTGGCGGGGCTGACCACGGGCGCTCTGGCCCGCCGCCTGGGCGTCTCCCCGACCACCCTGCGCTCCTGGGACCGCCGGTACGGTCTGGGGCCCGCTGTGCGGGCGCGGGGACGACACCGCCGCTGGAGTCCCCAGGACGTCGCGATGATGGAGGGGATGTGCCGGCTGACGGCGGCGGGCGCGCCACCCGCCGAGGCCGCCCGGGTGACCCGCCTCGGGCGCGGCCCGGCCGGGCGTGCCGAACCGGCCGCCGCCGTGCCCTCCGACCGGCCCGCGCCGTCGTCCGGAGCGGGGGAGCCGCCCCGCCGCGGGGGCGCCGGCGGCGGGCTGCCGCTGGGCGACGTGCGGCAGGAGTGCCGGGGCCTGGCCCGCGCCGCGGTGCGCCTGGACTCGCCGGAGCTGGAGAGCCGGCTGTTGGAGGCGGTCGGGCGGTACGGGCTGACGGTGGCGTGGGAGGAGGTGATGGTGCCGACCCTGCGCGCGGTGGGCCGCAAGTGGGAGTCGTCCGGCGACCGGTACGTGGAGGTGGAGCACCTGCTGTCCTGGCAGGTGTCGAGCACACTGCGCAGCTCGCCGCTGCTGCTGCCGCGCGCAGCGGCGCGGGTGGACATTCCGCCGGTGGTGCTGGCCTGCGCGCCCGGTGAACAGCACTCCCTCCCCCTGGAGGCGCTGAACGCGGCGCTGGGCGAGCGCGGGGTGCCGACCCGGATGCTCGGCGCCGCCGTGCCGGTGGAGGCACTGATCGCCTGCGTGCGGCGCACCGGTCCGACCGCCGTGGTCCTGTGGTCGCAGGCCCGCTCCACCGCGTCGGTGCCGCTGGCGCGGCACGTCGCGATCCTGGAATGGGGGGCGCCGGGTGCGCGCAGGCGGCCTGCCGTCCTGCCCGCCGGTCCGGGCTGGGAGCGGCGGACCTGCGGGGGCTTCCCGCGCTGCGTCGGCCTGCGGGACGCGGTCGAGACGCTGAGCCGCCTCTGCGGTGACGACGGTGCCGTGGCGCACGCCCCACGGGCGCGCTGAGGGGCAGGACCCGGACGAACTGCCAGACCAGACAGCCTGTGACGAAACCGCTGCCCGTAGCGAAACCGTTGCCGATCCGTCGGCGGTCCCCCACGCCGAGCGCATAGTGTGTGGTGCCGTTCGCGCCCACCGTGAGACCAGGGTGAACTGGGCCTGATTTCACGGTGAGAACGCGACGGCAAGGAGCAAGTCCGTTCACAGCAGGGGGAGTCAGAGCATGCGACCCATACGCCCGTTCTTCAACGCTCGTCGAGGAGGGGGCGCCCGCCGCACAACCTCACCCGTGCTGACCTCCGTGGCCCTGGCCTCGGTGCTCGCCCTCTTCGCCACCGGCTGCGACTCGGGCGACAGCGAGGCCGACAACCGGCCCACCGCCGTTGCGACCGCCGACGACACGGGCGCAACCGGCGACGGAAAGATCAAGATCCCGGACGACCTCAGGAAGAAGCTCAAGGAACACGGGATCGACATCGACAAGTGGAAGAACGGCGCCTGGAAGGACTGGAACGAGGACGACTGGCTCCGTGAGGCGAAGGACTTCGTCAACCCGATCATCAAGGACCTGTGGGATCCCGACCGGATGCGCCGCGCCAAGGACCCGGACAAGGGCGTGGACGACAACGACCTCTCCGGCGACCAGGGTGTCACCGACCCGACCCCGGCCCCGGTGAAGGCGGCTGCGGTCCAGCCGACGTACCACGCGAACGCGGCGACGGCGGGGAAGGTGTTCTTCGACTCCCCCGAGGGCACGATGGTCTGTTCGGCGACGGTCGTTCAGGACCCGGCCCACCCGGGCAAGTCCAACCTCGTGTGGACGGCCGGCCACTGCGTGCACGCAGGCAAGAAGGGCGGCTGGTACCGCAACATCGCCTTCGTGCCGTCGTACAACGACGCGGGCCGCAGCACCGCCGAGCTGGAGAACGCCGGCAAGGACGAGGTCGCGCCGTACGGCGTGTGGTGGGGTGACTGGGCGCAGACCTCGGAGCAGTGGATCGAGCAGGGCGGTCCGACCGGCGGGCAGGGTGCCGCCCACGACTTCGCCGTCATCCATGTGACGCCCGAGCAGGGCGGCGCCGGCAAGTCGCTGGAGGAGACCGTCGGCGCGGCGCTGCCCGTGGACTTCGCCGCACCGGCCGTACCGCAGGTGCGGAGCCTGACCGCGACCGGTTATCCGGCCGCGCCGCCGTACGACGGACAGCGGCTGTACCAGTGCCAGGACAAGCCGGGCCGGCTGTCGCTGAACGCCTCGGACCCGACGATGTACCGCATCGGCTGCACCATGACCGGCGGCTCCTCCGGCGGCGGCTGGGTCGCGACCGGCTCGGACGGCAAGCCCGCTCTGGTCTCCAACACCTCGATCGGTCCGGTGACGGCCGGCTGGCTGGCGGGTCCGCGGCTGGGCCCGGCCGCCAAGGGCGTGTACGACTCGGTCAGCGGGAAGTTCGCAGGACAGTAGGCAGGCCGAAGGCGGCGGGGTGTCTCACGGGAACCTTCACCATCCCGCCGCCGTTCGCACTCGACTCCCCGGGCATAGTGGGGTGCCGCTCCGGACGGCTCCGCAGGGAAACGCCCGGATGACAAGCGCATGACACCAAGGGCGCACGGCGCTCGGTCCGGGCGCACGGCATCTCACACCAACCGACGGGGGTTCATCGCACCATGCAGTTCATACCTGGTTCCGCCACGCCCCGGCGCGCGCGCCGGCGCTCCGTCCTGGCCACCACCGGGCTCGTCGCGGCCCTGGCGCTCACCGCCACCGCCTGCGACGGATCGGGCAAGGCCGACGCCGCCGGCACACCGGACGCCGCCGCCTCGCAGTCCGCGGACGGCGGCAGCGGCGACGGCAAGGTCAGGATTCCGGCCGACATCGCGGACAAGCTCAAGGAGCACGGGATCGATGTCGACAAGTGGCAGCGCGGCGGCTGGAAGGACTGGGACAAGGACAAGTGGCTCAGTGAGGCCAAGGACTTCGTCAACCCGGTGATCAAGGGCCTGTGGCAGCCCGAGCGGATGAAGTCCGCCCAGGAGGCGAACAAGACGGTCTCCACCCAGGACGCCGCCGCAGACCAGGGCGTCAGCGACCCGGCGCCGCAGCCGGTCCGGGCGCGGGCGGAGAAGACGCCGTACCACGAGAACGCCGCTCCGGTCGGCAAGGTCTTCTTCGACTCGCCCCAGGGCTCGATGGTCTGCTCGGGCACGGTCGTCAAGGACGTCAACCACCCGGGCAAGTCCAACCTGGTGTGGACCGCCGGCCACTGCGTGCACGCAGGCAAGAAGGGCGGCTGGTACCGCAACATCGCGTTCGTGCCGGCCTACAACGACCTCGGCAAGTCCGCGGCGCAGCTGAGCAACGCGAAGGCCTCCGAGGTCGCCCCGTACGGCGCCTGGTGGGCGGACTGGGCGTCCACCTCCCACCAGTGGATCCAGGGCGGTGCGGAGACGGGCGGCGCGGGCGCGGCGTACGACTACGCCGTGCTGCACGTGAAGCCGGAGTCCGGTTCCCGGTCGCTGGAGGAGACCGTCGGGGCGGCGCTGGACGTGGACTTCTCCGCGCCGCCGACGACGCAGGTCGCCACGATGGGCGCCTGGGGCTACCCGGCCGCGCCTCCGTACAACGGTCTGAACATGTTCCGCTGCGTCGACCGGCCGGGCCGGCTGTCGCTCAGCCCGTCGCTCCCGACGATGTACCGCATCGGCTGCACCATGACCGGCGGTTCCTCCGGCGGCGGCTGGTTCCGCGTGGTGGACGGCAGGACGAAGCTGGTGTCCAACACCTCGATCGGCCCGGCGGACCACACCTGGCTGGCGGGTCCGCAGCTGGGGCGGGGCGCGGAGGCGCTGTACCAGAACATGAGCAGGACCTACGGCGGCCGGTGAGCCGGTGACGCGACGCCGAGGGCCCGCCCCCTTCGACAGGGGGCGGGCCCTCGGGCCGTGCTGCTGTGGGTCAGAGTGCGGGGGCGGGCACGTACGGCGCCAGTTCCGCCGCGAGCTCCTCGTGCACCCGGGCCTTGAGCAGGGTGCCCTCCGCGGTGTGCTCCTCGGAGATCACCTCGCCCTCGGTGTGGGCACGGGCGATCAGCTTGCCGTGGGTGTACGGCACCAGCGCCTCGATCTCGACGGACGGCCGGGGCAGCTCGCTGTCGATCAGCGCGAGCAGCTCGGTGATGCCCTGCCCGGAGCGGGCCGAGACGACGATCGAGCGCTTCTCGATCCGCAGCAGCCGCTGGAGCACCAGCGGGTCCGCCGCGTCCGCCTTGTTGACCACGACGATCTCGGGTACGTCGGTGGCGCCGACGTCCCTGATCACCTCGCGCACCGCGGCCAGTTGCTCCTCCGGGTCGGGATGGGAGCCGTCCACCACGTGCAGGATCAGGTCGGAGTCGCCGACCTCCTCCATGGTGGAGCGGAAGGCCTCGACCAGGTGGTGCGGCAGGTGCCGGACGAAGCCGACGGTGTCCGCCAGGGTGTAGAGCCGCCCGCTCGGGGTCTCGGCCCGGCGCACGGTCGGATCCAGGGTCGCGAACAGCGCGTTCTCGACCAGGACACCCGCGCCGGTGAGCCGGTTGAGCAGGGAGGACTTGCCGGCGTTGGTGTAGCCGGCGATGGCGACGGAGGGCACCTTGTTGCGGCGCCGCTCCTGGCGCTTGATCTCGCGGCCGGTCTTCATCTCCGCGATCTCCCGGCGCATCTTCGCCATCTTCTCGCGGATCCGGCGACGGTCCGTCTCGATCTTGGTCTCACCGGGACCGCGTGTGGCGAGGCCGCCGCCGCTGCCGCCGCCCATCTGCCGGGACAGCGACTGACCCCAGCCGCGCAGCCTCGGCAGCATGTACTGCATCTGGGCGAGCGCGACCTGCGCCTTGCCCTCTCGGGACTTGGCGTGCTGGGCGAAGATGTCCAGGATCAGGGCCGTACGGTCGATGACCTTGACCTTGACGACGTCCTCGAGGTGGATCAGCTGGCCCGGGCTGAGCTCACCGTCGCAGATGACGGTGTCCGCGCCGGTCTCCATGACGATGTCGCGCAGCTCGTTCGCCTTGCCGGAGCCGATGTAGGTGGCCGCGTCGGGCTTGTCGCGGCGCTGGATGACGCCGTCGAGCACGACCGCGCCCGCGGTCTCCGCGAGGGCGGCCAGCTCGGCCAGGGAGTTCTCCGCGTCCCGCGCGGTCCCCGAGGTCCATACGCCGACGAGCACGACTTGCTCCAGGCGGAGCTGGCGGTACTCGACCTCGGTGACGTCCTCGAGCTCGGTGGACAGACCCGCGACACGGCGCAGCGCCGCCCGCTCGGAGCGGTCGAACTGATCGCCGTCCCGCTCTCCGTCGAACTCGTGGCTCCAGGTGACGTCCTCTTCCATCAGGGCATCGGCCCGGAGACCTTCGGGGTAGGAGTGCGCGAGGCGCTTGCTGTCCTGGGACGCCTCAAACGACTGGGAAGAGGAAGAAGAGGAGGTCATTTGGTCCTTACGTGGTGGGAGAGTCCGTCACCGGTCACAACGTACGGGCGCCCCGGGAGATTCCCGTGGCCCCGTGCGGCGCCGGTCTGAAGATGGTCGCACGGTACGGCCCGTCTCGTCACTGCGATATTCCTCCGGGTGCCACCACCGGGTTCCTCCATTCGCGTTCCCCACGTCCGTTCACGTCCACTCACTTCTTCGCCGTCTTCGGCGGCGGAGCGGGCTTCCAGTCGGGGTGGCCGGGCATCGGCGGGGTCTTCTCGCCGTACAGCCAGGCCTGGAAGAAGCCGCTCAGGTCACGTCCGGCGATGCCCGAGGCCAGGCGCTCGAAGTCGGCCGTGGTGGCCGTGCCGTCCCGGTGGGCCCGCACCCAGGCGCGCTCCAGTCGCTCGAAGTCCGGCTTGCCGATCTCCTGGCGCAGCGCGTACAGGACGAGCGCGGCGCCGTCGTAGACGTTCGCGCGGAAGACCCCGATCTTCCTGCCGGGCTTCGGCGGCTTGGGCAGCGCGGGCGGTCCGCCGGCCTCGCGCCAGCGGTCCGAGGCGCCGTAGGCGGCCTTCATACGGGTCTCCAGCGGCTTCTTCGCCTTCTCGTCGGCGTACAGGGCCTCGTACCAGGTGGCGTGGCCCTCGTTGAGCCACAGGTCGGACCAGGTGCGGGGGCTGACGCTGTCGCCGAACCACTGGTGGGACAGCTCGTGCACCATGATCGACTCGACGTACCACCGGGGGTAGGCGGGTTCGGTGAACAGCTTCTTCTCGAAGAGGGACAGGGTCTGCGTCTCGAGTTCGAAGCCGGTGGCGGCGGAGGCCATGAGCACGCCGTACGTCTCGAAGGGGTACGTCCCGACCTTGCTCTCCATCCAGGCGATCTGGTCGGGGGTCCTGGCCAGCCAGGGTTCGAGCACCTCGCGGTCCTCGGTGGGGACGACGTCGCGCAGGGGCAGGCCGTGCGGGCCGGTGCGGTGCACCACGGTGGAGCGGCCGATGGACACCTGAGCCAGTTCGGTGGCCATGGGGTGCCGGGTGCGGTACGTCCAGGTCGTCGTCCCGCCGGTCCGGGTGACGCCGGCCGGGAGGCCGTTGGCGACGGCCGTGTACCCGTCGGGCGCGGTGACGTGGAAGGTGAACATCGCCTTGTCGGAGGGGTGGTCGTTGCACGGGAACACCAGGTGGGCGGCGTCGGCCTGGTTGGCCATGGCGAGACCGTCCGTGGTGCGGACCCAGCCGCCGTCGCGTCCCTTCTTGGACACGGGATCGCTGGTGTGGTGCACGGTGACACGCATCCAACTGCCCCGCGGCAGCGGGATCTTCGGGGTGACCACGAGATCCTCGCCCGCGGTGGTGAACTCGGCCGGCAGTCCGTCGACCTCCACGGCGTCGACGGTGCCGTGCGCGAAGTCGAGGTTCACGCGCTCCAGGTCCTCGGTGGCCCACGCGTCGATCGTGGTGACGGCCTGGAGCGGCTTGCCGTTGTCTCCGGCATAGGTGAACGACAGGTCGTACGACGACACGTCGTACCCGGGGTTGCCCAGGTACGGGAAGAGCCGGTCACCGACTCCCAGCGGCTCGGCCGGAGCACTCGCGGCGACGAGACAGACGGAGACGGCGGACGCGAGGAGGGTCGCCTTCAGGCGACGCGGGACACGTGATCCAAGGCTGAGCGGCATGGACCACCGCTACCAGCGCCCACCCTCCCCACCGCGCCGACGCGCGCCCAACCCACCCGAAAGAGCCCCACGGGAGCACGCCGAGGGCCGCGGAGGCGCGGAGTCCTCCCGCTCATACCCCTGGTGGCTGGGGCTGGGTGCGGCTCACGTCGTAGACGCCCGGGACGTTGCGCATCGCGCGCATCAGGGCCGGGAGCCCGGCCGCGTCGGGGAGTTGGAGGGTGTACGTGTGGCGGACACGCTGCTGGGCCGGCGGGGCCACGGTCGCGGAGACGATCTCGACGCCCTCGAGGGCGATGGCCTCGGTGAGGTCGGCCAGCAGGTGGGGGCGGCCGAACGATTCCGCGAGCAGGGTGACACGGCACGCGGCGGTCTCCCCCCAGTGCACGCCGAACTCCGCGCGCCCCGCGTTCCTCATCCGCGCGACCGCGGCGCATTCCACGCGGTGCACGGTCACCATTCCCCCACGCACGGCGAAGCCGGTGATCTCGTCGGGCGGCACAGGCGTGCAGCAGCCCGCGAGCCGTGCGGCCGCGTCGGGCCGGCCGACGACCACGACGCTCGCCGTGTCCGGCCCGAAGGCGCCCGGCACGTCGAGCCCGACCGACGGGACCGCTCCGGCGGGCACCGGAACCGGCGACGGGCCGGGGCCCGCACCGGCCCGCGCAGCCGCGGCGGAGTCGGCGCGCGCGGAGCTGCCCGCGGCCGGTGCGGCGTTCCCGCCGGCGTCCTGGACTCGGTCCGCGGCCGACTGACGGGTGGCCAGGCGGCGTTGGATGGCGATGCGGGCGGCCGGGGTGTGGGCGTGGTCCAGCCATTCCCGGGAGGGCTCGGAAGCCGGGTCCTGGCCCATCAGCAGCTGGACGGTGTCGCCGTCCTTCAGGACGGTGCTCAGCGTCGCCAGACGGCCGTTGACACGGGCGCCGATGCACGCGTGCGCGTCCTCGCCGTACTGGGCGTACGCGGCGTCCACGCACGTGGCGCCCTCGGGCAGGCCCAGGGTGCCCCCGTCGGGCCGGAAGACGGTGATCTCGCGGTCCTGGGCGAGGTCTTCGCGCAGGGTGGACCAGAAGGTGTCGGGGTCCGGTGCGGCCCGCTGCCAATCGAGGAGGCGGGAGAGCCAGCCGGGGCGGGTGGGGTCGGCGCGCTCGCCGTCACTCGCGGCGTGCTCCTCCCCGGGAGGGGCGTAGGGGTTGCCGAGTGCGACGACCCCTGCCTCGGCGACCTTGTGCATCTGGTGGGTGCGGATGAGGACTTCGACGACCTGTCCGTCCTCGCGGGCCACGGCGGTGTGCAGCGACTGGTAGAGGTTGAACTTGGGTACGGCGATGAAGTCCTTGAACTCCGAGACGACGGGCGTCATGCAGGTGTGCAGCTCGCCGAGGACGGCGTAGCAGTCGGCGTCCTCGTTCACCAGCACCAGCAGCCGCCCGAAGTCGCAGCCGCGCAGCCGGCCGCGTTTGCGCGAGACCCGGTGCACGGAGACGAAGTGCCGTGGTCTGACGAGCACTTCGGCGGGAACGTCCGCCTCGCGCAGCACCCCGCGCACCTGCTCGGCGACCTCGGTGAGCGGGTCGCCCGGGCGGCCCGCGTTCTCCGCGATCAACTCCCGCGTGTGCGCGTACTCCTCGGGGTGCAGGATCGCGAAGACGAGGTCCTCCAGCTCGGTCTTGAGCGCCTGCACGCCGAGCCGTTCGGCGAGCGGGATGAGGACGTCCCGGGTCACTTTCGCGATACGGGCCTGTTTCTCCGGGCGCATCACGCCGAGGGTGCGCATGTTGTGCAGCCGGTCGGCGAGCTTGATCGACATCACGCGGACGTCGTTGCCGGTGGCGACGAGCATCTTGCGGAAGGTCTCGGGCTCGGCGGCCGCGCCGTAGTCGACCTTCTCCAGCTTGGTGACGCCGTCGACGAGGTAGCGGACCTCCTCGCCGAACTGCTCGCGGACCTGGTCCAGCGTCACGTCGGTGTCCTCGACGGTGTCGTGCAGCAAGGACGCGGTCAACGTCGTGGTCTCGGCGCCGAGTTCGGCCAGGATGAGGGTCACGGCGAGCGGATGCGTGATGTAGGGCTCGCCGCTCTTGCGCATCTGGCCGCGGTGCGAGGACTCGGCCAGGACGTAGGCGCGGCGCAGCGGTTCGAGATCCGTTTCCGGGAAGTGCGCGCGATGGGCCTCGGCCACGTGGCCGATGGCGTCCGGCAGCCGGTCGCGGGCGGTCGTCCCGAGCAGTGCGGCACGGCCGAGCCGGCGCAGGTCGATCCGCGGGCGGGCCCTGCGCCGTGGCCCCACGGGAACCACTGGGCCCGGGGCCGCAGGATTCGTGGCATCCGCACTCATGCGCACCTCCGGCTGCGTGGACCGGCGGACGGGGCGCCCCAGGGCGTACTCGGCACAGGGGTTGGCTACGGATCCCCCGTCCGGGCCGGTGATTGATGCTACCGAGCCCAGCACGCCCGACCGGCCGTCTCTCGACGAGCGTGAAACGGATCACCCATTCGAGCGATGCCCAGGAGGTTTACGGTATTGAGTCACCTGACAGGCGGTCAGCCGTGGATTCGCCGCCCGCTCCCGTCCCCGGGCATACGTATGACCTCCCCATGGGCCGCCGGGGCTGCGATATCCAGCCGACCGACCATCAGCCGGCCGCTGTTTCCAGCCACTTCGCGTCGATCTCGCCCTCGGCGACGATCACGGCGGGGCCGGTCATCTCGATCTCGCCGTCCGGCCGCTCGGTGATCACCAGCGTTCCGCCGGGGAGGTCCACCGTGTACGTCGCCGGGGTCCCGGTGGCCGTCGGGTCGGCGCCGTCGCGCCGGGCGGCCGCCACGGCGACGGCACACGCGCCCGTGCCGCACGAGCGGGTCTCGCCCGAGCCGCGTTCGTGCACGCGCAGGGCGACGTGGCGGGGACCGCGGTCGACGACGAACTCGACGTTCACGCCGTCCGGGTAGGCGGAGGCCGGGCCGAAGGGCGGCGGGGAGAGCAGATCGCCGGCGTCGGCGAGGTCGTCGACGAAGGCGACCGCGTGCGGGTTGCCCATGTTCACGTTGCGCGCGGGCCAACTGCGCCCGCCGACGCTCACGGTGACGTCCCCTTCGGGGAGCCTCGCCCGGCCCATGCCGACGGTGATGTCACCGTCCTTGGCGATGTGCACCGTCTTCACGCCCCCGCGCGTGGCGATCGCGAGGTCGCCCTCCGTCGTGTGTCCGGCGTGCTGGAGGTAGCGCGCGAACACCCGCACGCCGTTGCCGCACATCTCCGCGACGGAGCCGTCGGCGTTGCGGTAGTCCATGAACCACTCCGCCTCGGCCGCCATGCCGCGGGCCTCGGGGTGCGCGGCGGAGCGCACGACGTGCAGCACCCCGTCCCCGCCGATGCCCGCGCGGCGGTCGCACAGGGCGGCGACGGCCGCCGGGGACAGCTCGACGGCGTTCTCCGGGTCCGGGACGATCACGAAGTCGTTCTCCGTGCCGTGGCCCTTGAGGAAGGGGATGCGCGTGCTCATGGCTCGATCGTACGGGGCCGCTCCGGCAACCCGGTGATCATGTCCGGCGGCCGCAGGGGCCGGTCCGCGGTGAGCGCGGTGCCCGGGTCCTGGCGGAGCCGGGGTCCGGGCGCGCTGCCGGTGAAGCCGGGGCCCGGTGCGCGGCCCAGTGCTGTGACCGGAAAGGTTCACCGGCTCGCGACGCCCGGCACGGCACTAGCGGAGCCGGGCGACCCGCCAGACGGCGAGGACCACGACCACGGCGACGACGAGGACGTACGCGCCGATCACCCGCCAGTCCGGGCGCCGCCCGGAACCGCGCGGCGGCAGGCCCGGCCAGGTGTGGCCGACGCGACGGGCGGCCATCATGCCCCAGCCCGCCGAGCAGGAGCAGATCAGCAGGCCCAGCATGGCGATCACGGCGCCGTTGTCGCCGTCGAAGGCCAGTGGGAAGGCGAACATCAGGGAGCCGACGACGGCCAGGCCCACGATCGGGGCCAGCTGCCAGAGGCGCAGCCGCCGCTGCGGGCGCAGCTCGACCTCCACCTCGGGCCCGGCGAACATCTCCTCGGGCCCGGGTCCGTCCGCGGTCACGCCGCCCTGCGTCTCGTCGGGCCCGTCGGGGCTCAACGAGTCGTCGTCCGGTTCCGCGCCGCCGCGCTCCACGGTGATGCGGTCGGTGTCTTGTGCGGTGTCGCGAGGGCCGGCCTCCATCGCCACGCGCCCTCCCAACTAGGACTTCACTCGGTCGATCCGAGCTTGATGATGGCACGGCGCCGGAGGCCTGGATGACGGCCTGGGCGTCCCGATGCCATGACGTGATCAGGCTGTAACCGGTCGTTCGACCAACGCCAGGGCGAGATGCGGAAGTTCTGTGAGATCCGCCGCAGCCCCGCTCAGCCAGTGCACACGGGGGTCCCGCCGGAACCACGAGTCCTGACGCCGCGCGAAGCGTTTCGTGGCACGTACGGTCTCCGCGCGCGCCTCGTCGAGCGTGCACTCCCCCGCGAGCGCCGCGAGCACCTGCTGGTAGCCGAGCGCACGCGATGCCGTACGCCCCTCGCGCAGGCCCCGCGCCTCCAGCGCGCGCACCTCGTCCACGAGCCCCGCCTCCCACATGCGGTCGACCCGGCGCGCGATGCGTTCGTCGAGTTCGGGGCGGGCGACGTCGACGCCGATCTGGACGGTCTCGTAGACCGAGTCGTGGCCCGGGAGGTTCGCGGTGAAGGGGCGGCCGGTGATCTCGATCACCTCGAGGGCCCGGACGATCCGGCGGCCGTTGCTGGGCAGGATCGCCCGCGCGGCCTCGGGGTCGGCGGCGGCGAGGCGGGCGTGCAGAGCGCCGGAGCCGCGCAGCGTGAGCTCGTCCTCCAGCCGGGCGCGCACCTCGGGATCGGTACCGGGGAACTCCAGGTTGTCCACGGCCCCGCGGACGTACAGACCGGAGCCGCCGACCAGGACCGGCCAGCGCCCCTCGGCGAGCAGCGCGTCGATCCGCTCCCGGGCGAGCCGTTGGTACTCGGCGACGGAGGCCGTGACCGTCACGTCCCAGATGTCGAGCAGGTGGTGCGGCACGCCACCGCGCTCCTCGGGCGTCAGCTTCGCGGTGCCGATGTCCATCCCTCGGTAGAGCTGCATGGAATCGGCGTTGACGACCTCGCCGCCGAGGCGCTGGGCCAGAAAGACGCCCAGATCGGACTTTCCGGCCGCAGTGGGGCCGACGACGGCGATGACGCGGGGGGCGGGGGGTGCGCTGCTCACCGCACCAGTCTCCCAAACCCCGCAGGAGGTGCCTCGCACGAGTCGTGTGACGGCGGGTGACGGGGTAGGACGAGTAGGGTATCGACTGAGTATGGGCGTTTTTGCGTGACTCCTTCGGTAGTCGAGAGGCCGGAGGGGAACTCGACCGCCGGGGAGAAGGAATCCGCCCCGTCAGGGAAGGTGAACCATGGGTCTGCTGGACAACATGAAGGCCAGGATCGGCCCGGCGAAGGAGAAGGTGTCGGACCTCGCCCAGCGCCACGGGGGCTCGATCGGGCAGAGTCTCGACAAGGCCGCGAAGGTGGTCGACGAGAAGACCAAGGGCAAGTACAGCGACAAGATCCACGCGGGTACGGACAAGGCCAAGGACGCCATGGACCGGCTCGCCCACAAGGGCGGGACGAGCCCGGAGACACGTACGGCGCCGGAGGCGGGCACGAGCCCGGACCAGGGCACCGGCACGGCGCCGGGTGGCACTTCCGCTCCGACGGAGGGACCGCCGTCCACGTCCTGAGAGGCGTCGGCGGACGGCCGGGAGGCGCGATGCGTCCCGGCCGTCCGCCGTGTCCGCCGCGTTTCGCTCACGACCAGGCCGCGACCAGGTACCCCACTCCGTACGGCGCGTCGTCGTGGAGCAGCGTGCCGGAGAGACCGGCGCCCTCGGCCGCGCCGGCCAGCACCTGCCAGGGGGCCCGGCCCGAGGCCTTCAGTTCGTGCGCCGGCTCCAGGCCGAGCGCCAGGAGAGCCGGCGTGTCGGCCTCCCCCAGTGCGCGGGCGATGCCCGCGTCGAAGGGTTCGGCCCGTTCGTCGAGATAGCCCGGCGCCTTGAGCGTGCGCCGCGCGCTGGCGTCGCCCATCACCAGCAGCGCCACGCGGCCTGCCCGCGCGGCGAGGTCCCGGCCGGCCGCCGCACACCGCTCGGGTGCCGACGACTCCCCCACACCGAGTCCCTCGACCGGGGCGTCGGACCAGCCGGTGCGCTCCAGCAGCCAGGCGGCGACGGAGAGCGAGGGCGGCAGCTCGCCCCCGGCCCCGGTGCCCGTGTCCCGGCCGAGCCGTACCTCCAGGTCCACGCCGAAGCCGCGGAACGAGCCCCGGGTGCCCTCCGGGAAAACGCCGTGCCCGGAGGCCTCGGCGGGTCCGACGACCACCAGCAGGTCGGGCCGGGCGGCGGCGAGCACGCCCAGCGCGTCCGTGCAGGCGGCCCGGGCGGAGTCCAGCTCGGGTGCGGCTCCCGCGGCGAGCTCGGGTACGAGGAGGGGCGGGCAGGGGCAGACAGCGGCGGCGACAAGCATGATCCGCAGGGTAACGCCGCCGGACGGCCGGTCGTCGGGCGGCCGCTCGCCCGACGGGTCAGTCGCAGCCGCAGCCGCTGTTCGCGGCGGCCGGCAGCGGCTCGGGCACCCCCACCTTCGGCAGGCCGAGCATGACACCGGCCGGCTGGGCGGCCTCGGCGGCGTTGCGCTTCTCCCACGCGTCACCCGCGCGCGTGCGCCGCACGTCGAGCACCGGGCCCTCGGCGAGGAGGTGGTGCGGGGCGGCGTAGGTGATCTCGACCGTGACCACGTCGCCGGGGCGCACGTCCTGCTCGGGCTTGGTGAAGTGGACCAGGCGGTTGTCGGGGGCGCGGCCGGAGAGACGGTGGGTGGCGCCGTCCTTGCGGCCCTCGCCCTCGGCGACCATGAGCTCCAGCGTGCGGCCGACCTGCTGCTTGTTCTCCTCCCAGGAGATCTCCTCCTGGAGCGCGACCAGCCGCTCGTAGCGCGCCTGGACGACCTCCTTGGGGATCTGGTTCTCCATCTCGGCGGCCGGGGTGCCCGGACGCTTGGAGTACTGGAAGGTGAACGCCTGCGCGAAGCGCGCCTCGCGCACGACGTGCAGCGTCTGCTCGAAGTCCTCCTCGGTCTCGCCGGGGAAGCCCACGATGATGTCGGTGGTGATCGCGGCGTGCGGGATGGCGGCGCGGACCTTCTCGATGATCCCGAGGTAGCGCTCCTGCCGGTAGGAGCGGCGCATCGCCTTCAGCACCGTGTCGGAGCCGGACTGGAGCGGCATGTGCAGCTGCGGCATGACGTTCGGGGTCTCGGCCATCGCGGCGATCACGTCGTCGGTGAAGTCGCGCGGGTGCGGCGAGGTGAAACGGACCCGCTCCAGGCCGTCGATGTTCCCGCAGGCCCGCAGCAGCTTGCTGAACGCCTCGCGGTCCCCGATGTCGGAACCGTAGGCGTTGACGTTCTGGCCGAGCAGCGTGATCTCGGAGACGCCCTCGGCGACCAGGGCCTCGACCTCGGCGAGGATGTCGCCGGGGCGGCGGTCCTTCTCCTTGCCGCGCAGCGCGGGGACGATGCAGAACGTGCAGGTGTTGTTGCAGCCGACGGAGATCGAGACCCAGGCCGCGTACGCGCTCTCGCGCCGCGTCGGCAGCGTGGAGGGGAACGCCTCCAGGGACTCGGCGATCTCGACCTGCGCCTCCTGCTGCACGCGGGCGCGCTCCAGCAGGACGGGCAGCTTGCCGATGTTGTGCGTGCCGAAGACGACGTCCACCCAGGGCGCCCTCTTCACGATGGTGTCCCGGTCCTTCTGCGCCAGGCAGCCGCCGACCGCGATCTGCATCCCGGGCCGCTTCGCCTTCTGCGGCGCGAGGTGCCCCAGGTTGCCGTACAGCCGGTTGTCGGCGTTCTCCCGGACGGCGCAGGTGTTGAAGACGACGACGTCCGCGTCGCCGTCCGCCCCTTCCGGCGCCCGCACGTAGCCGGCGTCCTCGAGCAGGCCCGCCAGCCGCTCGGAGTCGTGGACGTTCATCTGGCACCCGTAGGTGCGGATCTCGTAGCTCTTGGGTCCTTGAACGTCCACTGCGGGGCTCCGGTCGCTGCTGCTGGTCATGCGTCAAGGGTAGGTGGTTCCCGGACGGCCCCGGGACGGCGGAGCGTCACGCCCTTCCAGGCCGGGCACGGCGCGGATCCCGGGCGGCGACGGCCCGGCGGAGGGCTTTGCGCCCTCGTGACGGCGACACGACCGGCCGCTTCCTCCCGCATGGGGTCAACTGGCCCAAAATGACACGCGTGACGGAGCTTCGTGACGCCCTGCGGGCACCCGCGCCGGACGTGCCCCCGACCGCGGTGCTGCGCGCATGGCTGCTGCGGCCGGCCGGACCCGTCCCGGTCGCCCTCCTCGCCGTCGTCCTGTTCGCCCGCGCCGCGCGCGTGGCCGTCGTGTTCGCCCGGGGAGGCATGGACAACGCCTTCGTCGTCCATGCCGGGCAGATCTGGCTGGGCGGTGGCGCTCCGTACGCCGACCGGCGCTTCCTGTACCTGCCGAGTGCCGTGCTGTTCGCCGCCGGTCAGGCCGCGCTGCCGGTTGCCGTGGTGCGCGTTGCCGCGCCGCTGGCCTGCGTGGTGCTGATCACGGGCGGCTGGTGGTGTGCGGTGCGCCTGTTCCGGGTGCCGGCGTGCAGCCGGTTCGCGGTGCTGGGACTGCTGGGGCTGGTCCTGTGCTGGGCGCCCGTCGGCCACCTGGTGAACCTGGGGAACTGGACGGCGGTCAGCGCCCTGGCGTTGCCGCTGGCGCTGCTGCTGGCCGACCGGGGCCGCTGGGACCTGGCCGGGGTGGTCCTGGGCCTCTCGGTGGCGGTGAAGCCGCTGCTGCTGCCCGTGGTCGTCCTGCTGGTGCTGGCCCGGCGGTGGCGGGCGCTGGCCTGGATGGTGGCGGTGCCCCTGGCCCTGTCGCTGGGCGCGGCCCTGATCATGCCGGACCCGGGCGGCTTCTTCACCCGCACCCTGCCCTTCCTGCTCAAGGGCGGGGACGGTCTGATGCGGCCGTTCGACTCCTCCCTGCCGGCGGTGCTGCCGCGGCTGGGGCTGCCGCCCGTCCCGGCCGAGGCCGTGGCCCTGGCCGCGGCGGCGGCCGGTGTGCTCTGCGCCCGGCTGCGCTGGCTGCGCGCCGATCCCGGTCCGGCACGGCTCGCGGACACGGCCGCGCTGCTGATGCTGGCCTCCTACCTGGTGTCCCGGCCGTCCTACGACCACTACCTGGTCGCCGTGGTGCCGCTGCTGGTCGCCGGGGCGCTGGAGGCGGACTCGGTGACGCGTTCGCCGTGGTTCTGGGTCGCGCTCGTCCCGCAGGTGCCCCAGTTCACCTTCCCGTACCTGGACGCCTCGACCCGCAGGGCGTTCAAGGACGCGGCCACGCTGTCCGCGCTCGCGCTGGTGCTCGCCGTGCGGTGCGCCCGGTCCTCACCGCGGTGGCCCGCCGGCTCGGACGTAGGCAGCCCGCGTCAGGCGCCGTCGGGGACCCAGCCCTGCCGGCGCAGCACGGCCGACACGTCGGGCGCCACGTAGTGCTCTCCCTTGAGCACCTTGCCGTCGGCGCGGCGGGCGACCCGGCCGTCCGGGCCGAGCTTGGTCATGTTGGCGCGGTGGATCTCGGCGATCACCTCGTCGAGGTCGATGCCGTGCACCAGGGCGGTGCCGTACGCCACGTACACGACGTCCGCCAACTCGTGCGCGAGCCGGTCGAGAGGGCCGCCGACCGAGACCTCCGCGACCTCGGCCGCCTCCTCCGCGAGCAGTTCCCCGCGGTGCGCGGCGAGCTCCGGCGGCACCCGGGTGGGCGTGGGGCGGGCGTCGAGCCCGAAGGCACGGTGGAACTCACGGACCAGATCGGCGGGCGAGGAACTCATACCCGCGAGGTTAGCCGCCGGCCGGGACGGCACCGGCCGCCCGCCGGGCCGCCCGCCCCTGGTCAGCACGCCGTCCCGCTGGCAGGATCGCGCGCATGCCAAAGCCGTTCCCCCGCATCGGACGACGTCGTGGCCTCCAGGGCACGGCCGCCGGGGTCGTGGTCCTCGGGCTGCTGCTGTGGTGGCTGCTGCCCCTGGGCGAAGCCCCGCCGAGCGGGACGATCACCTTCAGCACGGGGACCCTGCGCGGGGTCTACCAGGAGTACGGCGTGCGGCTGCGCACCGCGTTCGCCAAGGACATGCCGGATCTGAAGGTGCGGCTGCTGACCAGCGACGGCTCGCAGGAGAACGTCGCGCGGGTGGCGACCGGCCGGGCCGACTTCACCATCGCCGCGGCGGACGCGGTGGAGACGTACGAGGTGAACCACGGCCCGGGCGCCGCGGGGCTGCGCGGTGTGGCCCGCCTCTACGACGACTACGTGCAGCTCGTCGTCCCCAGCGACTCGCACATCCGCTCCGTGTCGGACCTGCGCGGCAAGCGGGTGTCGGTCGGGCCGCCGGAGTCCGGTGTCCGGCTGATAGCCGAGCGGGTGCTCAGGACGGCCGGGATCGACCCGGAGACGGACATCCGCCCGATGGGCGACGGCATCGGCACCGCTCCGGACCGGCTGCGGCGGGGCGAGCTCGACGCGTTCTTCTGGTCGGGCGGGCTGCCGACGGACGGTCTGCGGCGGCTGGCCGAGAAGTTCGCGTTCCGTTTCGTGCCGATCGAGGCCGAGCTGGTGGCCAGGCTGCACGCCGAGGGCGGCGCCACACGCTACTACCGCGCCACCAACATGCCGGAGTCGGCGTACCCGTCGATCCAGAAGGGCCAGACCGTCCCGACGATCGCCGTGTCCAACGTGCTGATGACGCGCAAGGACATGGACCCGAGGCTGACGGAGTGGGTGACCCGCACCGTCATCAAGAGCCGGGACGGCATCGGCGCCCACGTCCATTCCGCCCAGCTGGTCGACCTGCGCACCGCGATCTACACCGACCCGCTGGCCCTGCACGAGGGCGCGCGGCGCTACTACCGTTCGGTCAAGCCGTAGGCACCGACCTCGGCACGGCCACCGTCACCCGCAGTCCGCGCGGCTCCTCCTCCCGGTGCCGGACGTAGGAGATCGAGCCGCCGCCCGCCGCGAGCAGCGCGCGGGAGATGGACAGGCCGAGGCCGGAGCCGTTGATGTTCTGGTGGCGTCCACTGCGCCAGAAGCGGTCGCCGACGCGGGCGATCTCCTCGTCGGTCAGGCCGGGTCCGTGGTCGGCGACCACGATCGTCGACGTGTCGCGGTCGAAGGAGACCGTCACCTCCACGCGCTCGCCGCCCGGCGTGAACTTCACCGCGTTGTCGATCACCGCGTCCAGCGCGGACGACAGTGCCACGGGGTCGGCCCAGCCCGTGGTGGCCGGGCAGTCGCCGACCAGCCGCACCCCCTTGGCCTCGGCGGCCGGCGCCCAGGCCGCCACCCGCTCGGCGGCCAGCTCCCCGATGTCGATGAGCTTCAGATCCGGTTCCGCGTGCTCGGCGAGCGCCAGGTCGAGCAGGTCGTCCAGGACCTGGGCGAGGCGTTTGCCCTCGGTGCGCACGGAGGCGATCTCCTCGTTGTCCTCGGGCAGTTCGAGCGCGAGCAGTTCGATGCGCAGCAGCAGCGCGGAGAGCGGATTGCGCAACTGGTGCGAGGCGTCGGCGACGAAGGCGCGCTGCTGTTCCAGCACGTCCTCGACGTTGTCCGCCATCTCGTTGAACGACCGGGCGAGCCGCCGCAGTTCGGGCGGACCGCCGGCGGCCGCCACCCGGGACTTCAGCCGCCCTGTGGCGATGTCGTGGGTGGTGGCGTCGAGGATCCGCACGGGCCTGAGCACCCATCCGGTCAGCCGCAGCGCCGCGCCGACGGCGAGCAGCATCGCGGCGATCTCGCCGGTGCCGATGAGCAGCCAGCCGTTCACGGTCCGCGAACGCATCTGCCCGGTCGGCGAGTCGGTGACGACGACCGCGACGACGTCACCGTCCCGGATCACGGGGGAGGCGACGACGAGCCGGTGGCGCTGCCAGGGCCAGACCTGTTCCGGGTCGTGGCTGCGCCGGCTCAGCAGTGCCTCGTCGAAGGCGTCGCGGACCTCGCCGAACGCGGGCAGCGACCAGTCGGCCGGGGCGTTGGCCATCGGGATGCCGGTCCGGTAGAAGACGCCGGCCCGGATGCCGTAGACCCCGTGGTAGCTCCCGAGTTCGCGGCGGAGGGTCTCCAACCGCTCGTCCGGGACCGTACGTCGGGGACCGCTGGTCCCGTCGGTGACGAACTGGGCCAGGGCGGCGAAACGCGCGGCGTCGTCGATGCGGTCCACGACCGCCTTCTGCTGCTCGGCTCCGGCGACGCTGACGGCGAGTGGGACGCCGAGGGCGAGCAGGACGGCCGCCATCAGGACGATGAGCAGCGGCAGCAGACGTGAACTCACCCGTCCCCGCTAGGCGGCCGGGGCGACGAGGCGGTAACCGACGCCGCGTACGGTCTCGATGAGCGCCGGTGTGCGCAGCTTGGAGCGCAGGGAGGCGACGTGCACCTCCAGGGTCCGTCCGGTGCCCTCCCAACTGGTCTGCCACACCTCGCTGATGATCTGCTCCCGCCGGAAGACCACTCCGGGGCGCTGGGCGAGCAGCGCGAGCAGGTCGAACTCCTTGCGGGTGAGCTGGACGACCGCGCCGTCCACGCTGACCTGCCGGGTGGGCAGTTCGATGTGCACGGCGCCCAGGCGCAGCGTGCTCTCGCCGCCGGCGTTCGCGTCCTCGTGGGCGGTGCGGCGGCTGACGGCGTGGATACGGGCGAGCAGTTCGCCGGTGTCGTAGGGCTTCACCACGTAGTCGTCGGCGCCGAGGTTCAGGCCGTGGATGCGGGAGCGGACGTCGGAGCGGGCGGTGACCATGATCACGGGGATGCTGGTGCGCTTGCGGATCCTGGCGCAGACCTCATAGCCGTCCTGGTCGGGCAGGCCCAGGTCGAGCAGGACCACGCCGAAGGAGGCGCTCTCGGGGACGAGCGCCTGGAGGGCCTCCTCGCCGCTGCGGGCGTGCGTGACGTCGTACCCGTGCCGCGCCAGGACCGCGGACAGGGCGGCGGCAACGTGGTTGTCGTCCTCGACGAGGAGCAGTCGCATTCCGGCCCCCTCCGGTTCATGTGTCATACGGTCACGGCGTGTAAACGTGGTGCACGCGCGCGTGCACCATGGAAGTGACGCCGATGGACGAGGACGGCGTCAAGAGGGTTCCGGTTGCGCACCGTGTGTCGTTATCCAGCCGGTACGTGCCCCGGCCGGTCACGCTACGACATGTGTGCGCCCGCTACCGGATCGTGATGCTCAGATCTCCCTCAGATGTAATGACGCAGGTCGCACAGGTCGTTACTGTCCCCCGAAACCGAGGAGGACGGAGCCTGAAAGCGATGACCGAAGTATCGATGGCCAAGGAAGACGTGGCCTCGACCGCCGATCTGGTCGTCCTGAAGAGCGTCAACAAGCACTTCGGCGCGTTGCACGTACTCCAGGACATCGAGTTGACGATCACCCGCGGCGAGGTCGTCGTGGTCATCGGGCCCTCCGGGTCCGGGAAGTCCACCCTGTGCCGCACCATCAACCGCCTGGAGACCATCGATTCGGGCACCATCACGATCGACGGCAAGCCACTGCCCCAGGAGGGCAGGGAGCTGGCCCGGCTGCGCGCCGACGTCGGCATGGTCTTCCAGTCCTTCAACCTCTTCGCGCACAAGACCGTGCTCGAGAACGTGATGCTCGGCCAGGTCAAGGTCCGCCGCACGGACAGGAAGAAGGCCGAGGAGCGGGCCCGCGAACTGCTCGACCGGGTCGGAGTGGGCGCGCAGGCCGACAAGTACCCCGCGCAGCTCTCCGGTGGCCAGCAGCAGCGCGTGGCCATCGCGCGGGCGCTGGCCATGGACCCGAAGGTCATGCTGTTCGACGAGCCGACCTCCGCGCTCGACCCGGAGATGATCAACGAGGTGCTGGAGGTCATGCAGCAACTCGCCCGGGACGGCATGACGATGGTCGTCGTCACCCACGAGATGGGCTTCGCCCGATCGGCTGCAAACCGGGTGGTCTTCATGGCCGACGGCCGGATCATCGAACAGGCTGCGCCCGACCAGTTCTTCAGCAACCCGCGCAGCGACCGGGCCAGGGACTTCCTTTCGAAGATCCTGCACCACTGACGCGACGGCCCCGCCGGTGACGCCGTGCGCCGCCGGCCCGTGATCGTGCCGTCGCCGTCCCGACGGCTCCGCATCTCCTCAACACCGAAGGAAGTTCACATGAAGCTCCGCAAGGCCACCGCCGCCTCGGCCGTCGTCCTCGCCCTCGCCCTCTCGGCGACGGCGTGCGGCTCGAACGACAAGAAGGACGAGGGATCGTCGGGCGGTGGCGGCAAGATCAAGGTCGGCATCAAGTTCGACCAGCCCGGCCTCGGTCTGAAGCAGCCCGACGGCTCGTTCTCCGGTTTCGACGTGGACGTGGCCACCTACGTGGCCAAGGAACTCGGCTACAAGCCCGACCAGATCGAGTGGGTCGAGACCAAGAGCGCCGACCGTGAGAACGCGCTGGCCCGCGGCGACGTGAAGTTCATCGTGGCCACGTACTCGATCAACGACGAGCGCAAGCAGAAGGTCGACTTCGCCGGACCGTACCTGCTGGCCCACCAGGACCTGCTGGTCAAGGCGGACTCGGACATCTCCAAGGGCACGGACCTCAACGACAAGAAGCGGAAGCTGTGTTCCGTGACCGGCTCCACCTCGGCGCAGAACGTGCAGAAGTCGATCGCCCCGAAGGCCAACCTGCGTGAGTACGGCGGCTACTCGGAGTGCGTCGCCGGCCTGCAGAGCGGTGCCGTCGACGCGCTGACCACCGACGACTCGATCCTCGCGGGCTTCGCCTCCCAGGACAAGTACAAGGGCCAGTTCAAGCTCGCCGGGCTCAAGCTGAGCAACGAGAACTACGGCATCGGTGTCAAGAAGGGCGACACCGCGACCGTGGACAAGATCAACTCCGCGCTGGAGAAGATGGTCGGCGACGGTTCGTGGGATTCCGCGATCAAGAAGAACCTCGGCCCGGCGAACTACAACAACGAGCCCGCCCCGAAGATCGGCGACATCGTCAAGTGACCCGGTTCGTCCGGTAAGCAGGGGTCCGCAGGCCTCGCAGGGTTCCCTGGGCGCGCCGCCGCCCGCCGCGCTCACGGCGGCGGCGCGCCACGCCCTCCTCGTACGCCACACACCCGGAAGCGCGGGAGATCGTGTTCGACTTTCTTCAAGGTTACGACGTCCTAGGGGCGTTCTGGATGACGGTGAAACTCACCGTCCTCTCCGCCCTGGGCTCGCTGGTCTGGGGCACCCTGCTGGCCGCGATGCGGGTCAGTCCGGTTCCGGTGATGCGCGGCTTCGGCACCGCATACGTCAACATCTTCCGGAACATCCCCTTGACGGTGCTCATCGTCTTCACCTCCATCGGCCTCGCCGACACCTTCGGGGTGACGATGGGCGCGTCCGACTTCAAAGTCCAGGGCTTCCGGCTGGCGGTGCTCGGGCTCGTCGCCTACCACGCGGCCTTCGTCTGCGAGGCGCTGCGCTCCGGCATCAACACCGTGCCGGTCGGACAGGCGGAGGCGGCACGCGCGATCGGGCTCAACTTCAGCCAAACCCTGCGCCTCATCGTGCTGCCGCAGGCGTTCCGCGCGGTGATCGGACCGCTGGCCAACGTACTGATCGCACTGACCAAGAACACGACCGTGGCGGCCGCGATCGGTGTGGCCGAGGCCGCCTACCTGATGAAGAAGATGATCGAGAACGAGGCCCAGACGCTCGCCATCGGCGCCGTCTTCGCCCTCGGGTTCGTGGTCCTGACCCTGCCCGTCGGCCTTTTCCTCGGCTGGCTCGGCAAGCGACTGGCGGTGAAGCGATGAGTTCCGTGCTCTACGACGCCCCCGGCCCCCGGGCCAAGCGGCGCAATGTGATCCTCTCCGTCGTCTTCGTCGCCCTGCTCGCACTGCTCGTGTGGTGGATCTGGTCGACGATGAACGACAAGGGCCAGCTCAAGTGGACCCTGTGGCAGCCCTTCTCCACCTCCGCGGCCTGGACGACGTACCTGCTGCCCGGCCTCGGCAACACGCTGAAGGCCGCGGCGCTCGCCATGGTCATCGCCCTTCCGCTGGGCGCGCTCTTCGGCATAGCCCGGTTGTCCGACCACCGGTGGATCCGGGTTCCGGCCGGTGTGGTGGTCGAGGTCTTCCGGGCGATCCCGGTACTGCTGCTGATGCTGTTCGCCAACGAGTTCTACGTCCGCTCCACGGGCATCGCCAGCGACGAGCGCCCCCTCTACGCGGTCGTCACCGGCCTGGTGCTCTACAACGCCTCGGTTCTCGCCGAGGTCGTACGGGCCGGCATCCTGGCCCTCCCCAAGGGGCAGACGGAGGCCGCCTACGCGATCGGTCTGCGCAAGGGCCAGACGATGAGCGGCATCCTGCTCCCGCAGGCGGTCACCGTCATGCTGCCGGCCATCGTCAGCCAGCTGGTCGTCATCGTGAAGGACACCGCGCTGGGCGGCGTGATGCTCGGCTTCACCGAACTGCTGAACTCCCGCAGCACGCTCGCGGCCAACTACGCCAACGTCATCGCCAGCTTCATCGTGGTGGCCATCATCTTCATCCTGCTCAACTTCGCCCTCACCAGCTTCGCGAGCTGGCTCGAGCGCAGGCTGCGCCGCAGCAAGCGGAGCACCGGCGTCGTCCTCGCCGCGGACGACGAGGAGGTCAACCCCGCCCAGGTCGGCGGCACCTACGGAACGGGTACGGGCGGCTCGATCTGACGGCCGCTCAGGCGGCTTGGAGGAACCCGACGGGGGTGTGGTGGCCGGTGCCGCCGCACCCCCGTCGGCGTTCGGCGCCGAGCAAGGAGCACGGCGGTCGGCCGCGCTCACGAGTCGCCGCACGGCGCACGCCACCGCGCACCTGGAGCACCGGCGTGCGTCCCGCTTGACCGGCTGGCGCCCAGTCTGTTGCATACGTTCTGTGATCGTGCACCGTGCTCCGGCTTCCTGTTCACCTGTGACCCCCAGGACACCACTGCTGGCAGGGGGCGCCGCGCCGTGGACCCGGTGATCGTTGTCGGAGCGGGGCCCGTCGGGCTCACGCTCGCCCTGGCGCTGGCGCGTCAGGAGGTGCCGTCCGTCGTGCTCGACGAGGGACCCGGCGCGGACACGCCGCGTGCCGCGCGCACGGTCGTCCTGCGCGAGGACACCGCCGCGCTCGTGGAGCGTCTGGCCGGTGCGCCGCTCGGCGGGGCCGGGCTCCGTTGGGCCGGATGGCGGTCGCTGCGGCGCAAACAGGTGATGCGCGAGATCACCTTCGACGACGCCGAACCCGCACCGCTGCACATCGCCCAGCACGTGCTGACCGGCGCCCTGCGCGCGGCCGTCGCCCGCGAACCGCTGGTCGAACTCGCCGTGGACAGCCGCCTCGACAGCATGGAGCAGGAGTCCACGGGAGTCACCGTCCACACCCGCGGCCCGGGCGGCACATGGTGGCGCGGCAGTTACCTGGTCGGCTGCGACGGCCCGCGCTCGACCGTGCGCAAGCTCCAGGACATCCGCTTCCCCGGCCGTACGGCCGTCGAGCGGCACGCCGTCGCCGCGGTGCGCACCGAACTGCCCCGGCCCGGCGAAGCGTTCCTCCACCGGCTGCCGCCGTGGCGGACGACCGGCCCCTTCGCCGGGGAGATCGCCGCCCGTCCGCTCCCGGACGACGTGTGGCGGCTGGACTGGCTGCTGCCGCCCGGCAAGGACCTGGTCACACCCGAACTGCTGCTCGCCCGCATCCGGGAGACCCTCGCCGGCTGGACCGGCGAAACCTCGCCGTCGTACGAGCTCCTGGACACCGGAGTCCACACGGTCCACCACCGGGTGGCCCGCCGCTGGCGCGCCGGGCGGGTCTTCCTCGCCGGGGACGCGGCCCACCTGCTGGGCGCGCTCGGCACTCAGGGTCTCGACGAGGGCCTGCGGGACGCCGACAACCTCGCCTGGAAGCTGGCGCCGGCCTGGCACCACGGGCCGCACGAGGGGCTGCTGGACAGCTACCAGACCGAACGGCGCGCGATCGTCGCCGCCCGGCTGCGCGCCGCCGACCAGCTGCTGCCGGTGCTGCGCGGGGGCGGCGGACTGCGGTCCTTCGTGCCCGGGTCCGGCCGTGGACACGACGCCCTGCTGATGGACGGCCATCTGGGGCGCGGGCCGCTGGGCGCGCCGGGGGCGTACGCGGACTCACCTCTCACGCCCCCGCCCCTCGACGGGGAGGTGCTCGTGGACACGCCGGCCGGCGCCCCGGTCGCCGACGTGGCGGTCACCGCGGAGGACGGTTCCTGCGTGCCGCTGAGGGACCGGCTGGGCCACGGCGCGCTGCTCGTGGTGCTGATCGCGCCGGGCACGGGTGTGTGGGAGCGCCGGCACTGGGTGGGCGCCGGCATCATGCCCCGGCTGGCCGCCGCGGTGACCGCGCTGCCGCACCCCGCCGAGCTGCTGGTCGCCGAGAGCTACCCGGGTGCCGCTCCCCACACCGTCCTCCTGGTACGGCCCGACGGGCACCTGGTCACCGCGCTGAGCGGGGTGCGCCCGGCCGACCTGTACACCGCGGCGGAGACGGCGCTGGGCGGCGCCGGACATGCCGAGGACCGTGCCGAGGCGGGCGCGCGCTGACCGCGGAGCCCTGTGGACCGTACGCGCCGTGCGGTCCACTGGGTGGCGGCGAGTTGACCGGTCGGTACCGCCATGGTCTACTCCGGAACGTGACCGACACCGATGTGCGCCTGTGGCGGAGGGTCCACATGGACCTCGTCCGCTATGCGGGCTGCGTGTGTCGTCCGGCCTGTTGAACTCGCCTTCCCTCCCTCGGCGCGCCGCCTCATTCGCACACTCCCGTACGTCCTTCGTCCGTACCCTGTGCCGCCGCGCGCCTTTCGCGAACGCTCCTCAGGACGGTGCACGTGTCTGTCTCGCCCCTCGGCCCCTCGGCTCCCGATCTCTCCCCTGACGCCTCCCCACCCGCCCTGCCCGCGCCCTCCGTACGGGAGCCGACGCAGGCGGAACTCCTCGACTTCGTACGGCGCGCCGCCGCCGACACCGCGCTGATCGCCTCGCTTCCGCTCGACCCGGAGGGCCGCACCTGGGTGCGCCTGGAGGGGCCCGGTGGCAGCGAGGCCTGGCTGATCGGCTGGCCGCCCGGCACCGGCACGGGCTGGCACGACCACGCCGACTCGGCGGGCGCCTTCGTCACCGCGGCGGGCGAGCTGAAGGAGAACTCGCTCGCGGCCCGGCTGCCCACCGACGGCTGGAAGACCCTCGAACTCACCGAGGGGGTGGACCGCGAACGGCGGCTCCCGGCGGGGCGGGGCCGCTCCTTCGGCCGTCACCACGTGCACGAGGTGCTCAACGAGTCCACCGACCGGCACGCCGTCTCCGTGCACGCCTACCATCCGCCGCTGCCCCGCATCCGCCGCTACAGCCGCACCGGGCAGACACTGCGCCTGGAACAGGTCGAGCGCCCGGAGGACTGGCAGTGAGCACACCCCAACCACCCGTCGGAATCGACGAGTTGCTGGAGCGGATCCGTCAGGGCTACGAGCGCGTCGAGGCGCGCGAGGCGTACACGGCCGCCCGCGCCGGCGACGCGCTCCTGGTGGACATCCGCTACGCGGCCCTGCGTTCGAGGGACGGCCTGATACCGGGCGCCCTCGTCGTGGAGCGCAACGAACTGGAGTGGCGGCTGGACCCGCTGGGCAGCCACCGTGTCCCCGAGGCCACCGGCCACGATCTGCGCGTGGTCGTCGTCTGCAACGAGGGCTACGCGTCGAGTCTCGCGGCCGCTTCCCTGCACCAGCTGGGGCTGCTCCGGGCGACCGACCTGGTGGGCGGCTTCCAGGCATGGCGCTCGGCCGGGCTGCCGGTGACGCCGTGGGACGGCAGCGTTCAGTCGTCGTAGAGGGAATCGCACGCCAAGCCCGTGCGCTCCCCGTGGTGGTCCGCGCCTCCCGGCGCCGACCGCCCGGCGGGCGCCGGCTCAGTAGCCCTCGTCGGCCAGGAAGTCCGTGTCCTCGCCCTCCTCCTCCAGCGCCTGCCGGACGACGCGCAGGGCCAGGCCCTCGGAGTAGCCCTTGCGGGCGAGCATCCCGGCGAGGCGGCGCAGCCGTTTGTCGCGGTCGAGGCCGCGGGTGGAGCGCAGTTTGCGGGCGACGAGTTCGCGCGCGGTGGCCTCCTCCTGATCGGCGTCGAGCCGGCCGACCGCCTCGTCGATCAGTGCCGCGTCGACGCCCTTGGTCCGCAGCTCCCGGGCGAGCGCACGCCGGGCCAGTCCGCGCCCGTGGTGCCGGGACTCCACCCAGGCGTCCGCGAACGCGCTGTCGTCGAGCAGCCCGACCTCCTCGAACCTGGACAGGACCTCGTCCGCCGCCTCGTCCGGGATCTCCCGCTTGCGCAGGGCGTCCGCGAGCTGCTTGCGGGTGCGCGGGGTCCCGGTGAGCAGGCGCAGGCAGATGGCGCGCGCCCGCTCCACCGGGTCCCCCGGAGGCTCCCCCTGCTCAGCCCTCGGCAAGGAGAAGGTGCCCCCGTCCTCGGCGGACGCCTCGCCGAAGCCGCGCCGACGGCGTCCGCGTCCACCGTGCGACCCGCCGTCACGCGAGCCGCCCCGGCGCGCACCACCCACGGGTGGGCCACCCGCGCGCCGCTGTCCGTCGTCGTCCCAAGGCACACCAGCGTCCGGCTCGGCATCCCCGTGCATGCCGTCTCCGTCCGTGCCCGAGCCGAGCGCGTCCCCGGTGCCCCTCCCCCGTGGGGCACCGAAGGCGGCGTGCTCGTACGCCTGCTCGTGCTCGTACTCGGCCCAGTCGGTTCGCCGTGTCACGGGTCAGCTCTTGGCCGAGGAGGCCTTGGGCTTGGTGGCCTTGGCGGGCGCCGTCTTGGCCGCGTCGTCCGCGGCGGTGGTGACCGCGGCGTCCGCGCCCGGCTCCGCGGCCGGCTCCTGCGGCCGTACGCCGACGCCCAGCTTCTCCTTGATCTTCTTCTCGATCTCGTTGGCCAGGTCGGGGTTGTCCTTGAGGAAGTTGCGCGCGTTCTCCTTGCCCTGGCCGAGCTGGTCGCCCTCGTACGTGTACCAGGCGCCGGCCTTGCGGACGAAGCCGTGCTCCACGCCCATGTCGATCAGACCGCCCTCGCGGCTGATGCCCTGGCCGTAGAGGATGTCGAACTCGGCCTGCTTGAAGGGCGGCGCGACCTTGTTCTTGACGACCTTGCAGCGGGTCCGGTTGCCGACCGCCTCCGTGCCGTCCTTCAGGGTCTCGATACGGCGGATGTCGATGCGCACCGAGGCGTAGAACTTCAGGGCCCGGCCACCGGTCGTGGTCTCCGGGGAGCCGAACATCACGCCGATCTTCTCGCGGAGCTGGTTGATGAAGATCGCGGTGGTCTTGGACTGGTTGAGCGCGCTGGTGATCTTGCGCAGGGCCTGGCTCATCAGCCGGGCCTGGAGACCCACGTGGCTGTCGCCCATCTCGCCCTCGATCTCCGCACGCGGGACGAGCGCGGCGACGGAGTCGATGACGATGAGGTCGAGGGCGCCGGAGCGGACCAGCATGTCCACGATCTCCAGGGCCTGCTCGCCGTTGTCCGGCTGGGACAGGATGAGGTTGTCGATGTCGACGCCGAGCTTCTTCGCGTACTCGGGGTCGAGGGCGTGCTCCGCGTCCACGAACGCGACCTGGCCGCCCGCCTTCTGCGCGTTCGCCACCGCGTGCAGGGTCAGGGTCGTCTTACCGGAGGACTCCGGTCCGTAGATCTCCACGACTCGGCCGCGCGGCAGGCCACCGACGCCGAGGGCCACGTCGAGCGCGGTCGACCCGGTCGGGATGACCTCGATCGGCTCCCTCGACCGCTCGCCCATGCGCATGACCGCGCCCTTGCCGAATTGTCGTTCAATCTGTGCGAGCGCGGCGTCGAGCGCCTTCTCGCGGTCGGTTCCTGCCATGGGTTCCACCCGGTTTGCTTGAGTCGATCGCTTCACGTCAAAGACGCTAACGCCTGCCACTGACAATGCGCCCCGACGCACGTCCGGCCTGTGGATAACTCAGGCACTTCTCCCCCCGAACCGGGGCGAAATCCCTTCCGTTGAGCCTCGCCGGAGCTTCCATGAGAATGGATGTTCGATTTTCGTGTCAAGCGCACCCGCCGGCGCCCTGCCGAGCACGTCCTGTCGAGTACGCCCTACCGGGCCCGCCACAGACGGCGCGCGCGGGCGAGCAGGCCCGGGACCGGGCCGCGTCCGCGGTGGCCGTGGACGCGGGGGTCGTCCGTGACGGCGTACCGCTTCACATAGGCGCCCAGGAAGGCCTGGAGGGTGGCGACCGCGGGAATGGCGATCAGCGCGCCCACGGCGCCGAGCAGGGCGGTGCCGGCGATGACCGAGCCGAAGGCGACCGCAGGGTGGATGTCCACGGTCCTCGCGGTCAGCTTGGGTTGCAGCATGTAGTTCTCGAACTGCTGGTAGACCACCACGAAGACCAGCACCCACAGCGCGTACCAGGGGTCGACCGTGAAGGCGATCAGCATCGGCAGGGCGCCCGCGAGATAGGTCCCTATGGTGGGGATGAACTGCGAGACCAGGCCCACCCAGACAGCGAGCACGAGCGCGTACGGCACTCCCAGGGCCTGGAGCAGGACGTAGTGGGCGATCCCCGAGACGAGTGCCATCAGGCCGCGCGAGTACAGGTAGCCGCCGGTCTTGTCGACCGCTATCTCCCACGCGCGCAGCACCTCCGCCTGCCGGGCGGGCGGCAGCAGGGAGCAGATGGTGCGGCGCAGCCGCGGACCGTCGGCGGCGAAGTAGAACGAGAACAGCGCGATCGTCAGCAGCCGGAACAGGCCTCCGAGCACCTGGGCGGACACGTCGAGCACGCCCGCGGCGCTGTTCTGCGCGTACTTGCGCAGCCAGTCGGAGTGGAGCAGCCCCTCCTGCACGTCCACCCGTCTGAGCTCGGTGTCGAACGCGGTGTTGACCCAGTTGATGACGGAGTCGAGGTACTCCGGAAAGCCCTCGACCATCTTGATGATCTGCCCGGCGAGCATCGAGCCGAGCAGCGTCACGAAGCCCGCCGACGCGATCGTCAGACCGAGGAAGACCAGGAAGGTCGCGAACCCCCGCCGCATCCCGCGGGAGGCCATGCGGCTGACCGCGGGCTCGATGGCGAGGGCCAGGAAGAACGCGATGAGGACGTTGAGGAGCAGGCCGGTCAGCTGGTGGAAGGCCCAGCTGCCGAGCTGGAAGGCGGCGACGAGGCCGATCGCGAGCACCATGGCCCGCGGCAGCCAGCGGGGCATACGGGCGCCCGGCCCGGCTGCGCCCTCGGCCGGTACCGGAGACCGGGGAGGCGGTGTCGTAGCGAACGGGGATGCGTGCGGGGCCGTCTGCCCGGTCTCGTCAGTGGGTGCCACGGTGCAAGTCTCGCCGACGCCGCCGGCAACCCGGCACCGGCCCGCGTTCCTCGGGTCCGGTCAGTGCCTCTCCCGCGGGACGTGCATGACCTGGCACACCACGCGCCACACGTCCTTCGCGTCCCAGCCGGCCGCCAGCGCCTCGTGCACCGTGCGCCCGCCGAGCTCCGACATCACGTGGTCGCGCGCGAAGGTGTCGGCGTACCCCGTGCCGAAGTGCTCCGCCATCCGCTCCCAGAAGACCGTCAACCGCATGATCCCAGTATCCCGCCCCTGCGGGTGACCTCGTTCCGGGGCCACCTGGGGAGACCGCTTTCCGCCCTACGGTCTGACGCATGGCCGAGACCGGAGCTCCTCCTCCCCCGCCGCCCCCGCCGCCCCCGGCTTCTCCCCCGCCGCCCCCGGCTCCTTCCCCGCCGCCCCCGGCTCCTTCCCCGCCGCCCCCGGCTCCTTCCCCGCCGCCTCCGGCGTCCTCTCCGCTGTTCCGCGCCGAGCACTTCGTGTGGCTCACCGCGCGCGTGCTGGAGCAGCGGCTTTTCGCGTACCACTTCCTGAACGGCGGCGCGGATCCGGTGGAGACCGCGCTGGACGCCTACCGCAACGAGGACGGCGGATACGGTCACGCGCTGGAGCCCGATCTGCGCGGCCCCGTAAGCCAGCCGCTGCACACCGCGCACGCGCTGCGTGTGCTGGACACCGTCGGCCGCTGCGGCGGACAGCGGGTGGAGCGCGTCTGCCGCTATCTGACCTCCGTCTCCACCCCCGACGGCGCGCTGCCCGCGGTCCACCCCGGCCAGCGCGGCTATCCGGCGGCCCCCTTCGTGCCGGTCGTGGACGACCCGCCGAGCGACCTCCTGGCCACCGGACCGGTGGTGGGCCTGCTGCACCGCAACGAGGTGTGGCACGCCTGGCTGTTCCGGGCCACCGACTTCTGCTGGCAGCGGGTCGAGTCCCTGGCGACCTCCCATCCGTACGAGATCGAGGCGGCCGTCACCTTCCTGGACTCGGCACCCGACCGCACACGCGCGCGTGCGGCCGCCGACCGGCTCGGCCGTCTCGTGCGCGACGGGCGCCTGGCGCTGCTGGACCCGGAGCGGCCGGAAGCCTACCCGGTCGCACCGGGCTACGCCCCCGGGGAGCACCACTTCCCGCACGACTACGCGCGGACACCCGGCTCCCTCGCGCGCGCGTGGTTCACGGACGAGGAGATGAAGCGCTCCCTGGACCACCTGGCCGGCCGTCAGGAGGAGGACGGCGGCTGGCCGGTCACGTGGCACCAGTGGGCTCCGGGCACCGCGCTGGAGGCACGCCCCATGGTCACGATCGAGGCGCTGCGCACCCTCAGGGCCTACGGCCGGCCCATCGGCTGAACCGCCGCCGGTACGCGCCCCGGCTCACCCCGTCAGGGCCCGCACCCCGGCCGTCACCACCACGGCCGCCCCGACCACCACCAGGAACGGCGCCCGCAGCAGCAGCGCCACGGCGGCGGCCGCGAGCCCGGCCGCCCGCGCGTCCAGCACGAGCGTGTGCCCGTCGGCGAACGTCTGCTGGGCGGTGAGCGCGGCCAGCAGGGCGACGGGCAGCAGCGCGGCGAGCCGCTTCACCAGCGGCCGTTCCAGGGCACCCGCGGGGACGAGCAACCCGGCCAGCTTGACGGCATAGCAGCCGACAGCGGTCACTGCCACCGCGATCCAGATGTTCAACGATCTCCCTCTCGTACGTCGTCACGGGCGCCGCTGCCGCGACGGCCCCGCAGGTACAGCACGGCCGGCGCGGCGAACGCGGCCGCCAGGACCGGCACCCCGGCCGGCAGCACGGGCAGCAGACCGAGCCCGAGCAGTACGGCCAGAGCGGCGACGGCCCGCTCAGTGGCGGTCTTCAGCATCGGCGCCAGCAGCGCCAGGAACACGGCCGGCCCGGCCGCGTCCAGACCCCAGGCGTCGGTGTCGCCGAGGGCCTTGGCGCCCAGCGCGCCCAGCAGCGTGGTGAGGTTCCACAGCACGTAGAGGGTGACCCCGGTGACGGTGAAGCCGATCCGCGCGCTGCGCCGCGTGGGCTGGGCCAGCGTCACCGCGGTGGTCTCGTCGATGACCCATTGGGCCGCGAACGGCCGCACCGCGCGCGGGAGGGCCAGCAACTGCGACAGGCGCAGCCCGTAGAAGGCGTTGCGCACGCCCAGGAAGAAGGCGCCCGCGGCCGCCGTGAACGGGTTGCCTCCGGCCGCCAGCGCCCCCACCAGCGCGAACTGGGATGCCCCGGTGAACACCAGCAGGCTGAGCGCGCACGTCTGCCAGAGCGTGAGCCCGCTGCCCGCCGAGGTCACCCCGAAGGCGAACCCGGACAGTCCTACGGCGACCCCGACCCCCAGGGCGTCCCGTACGACGGCGGCGTCGGGCTTTCCTCCGTCGTCGGCGCGTATGTCTGCGAGAGCTGTCTGTTCTGCCACGGCGTCGAGGGTAGGAAGAGCCGGGACCTGGAGTCTTGTACGTTCTTGCGCTCGCGCTGGTAGGCCCCCGGCGGCACGCCCACGATCCGGGAGAAGTGCCGGCTCAGATGCGACTGGTCGGTGAAGCCGACGGCGACGGCGGCCTGGGAGGGCGCGGTGCCCGCGTCCAGCAACCTCCTGGCCCGGCGCACCCGGGCGTCGGTCAGCCAGGTGTGCGGCGGCATTCCGTAGGCGTTGCGGAAGGCCCGCAGCAGCGCGAACGGGCTGCTGCCCAGGTCGGCCGCCAGTCTCTCCAGACTCGGCGGCTCGGCCATCCGCTCCTCCAGGACGGCACGCGCGCGTGCCGCGGTCCGCGCCCCCGCCGTCCGTATCTCCCGCTGCGGCAGCGCCCCGCCGTTGAGCCGCAGCAACCGCGTCACGGCGACCCGCAGCAGGGTGTCGGCCGCCAGCGCGTTCCCCTCGTCCGCGGCCCGCAGCACCTGGTGCACCAGGCCGACGGCGTACGGATCGTCGAGCACGGGACGGACGAAGCCCGGCGTCCCGCGAATGCCCGTGGTCTCCCCGGCGATCCCGGCGACGAGCTCCGGCGACGGATACACCGCGCCGTACCGCCACCCCTCGGGCACCGCCGCCCGTCCGGTGTGCGATGTGTCGGGATTGACCAGCGCCAGCGTCCCCGGGCCCGCGTACTGATCGGACCCCCCGTGGTGGAACACCTCCACGCCCTCGACGATGGCGGCGATCACGAAGTGCTCGTGGGTGTGCCGCACGAACTCCTTGCGGACGTAGCGGGCCCGCAGCAGATCGACACCGGGCAGTTCCTCGTACCGCCAGTGCCGCGCCCGTTCCTCACCCGCTGCCGCCATACCCCCGATTCTCCGTCGTCGGCGCGGCTCCACCAGTGTGGGGGCCGCCTCGGGCGACGCCGGGCACGCCCAGGCCGGAGGGCGTTGTCAGTGGCCGGGTGCACGATGGACACATGGTCAGCGACGCACACCGGGCCCTCGACGGCTTCTCCCCCGCGACCCGCGGCTGGTTCACGGGGGCGTTCTCCGCGCCCACCGCCGCCCAGGCGGGGGCGTGGCAGGCCATCGGCGAGGGCTCGGACGTGCTGGTGGTGGCCCCGACCGGCTCCGGCAAGACCCTCGCCGCCTTCCTCGCCGCGCTCGACCAGCTCGCCTCCACCCCGCCCCCGGCCGATCCGAAGAAACGCTGCCGGGTGCTGTACGTCTCCCCGCTCAAGGCCCTCGCCGTGGACGTGGAGCGCAACCTGCGCAGCCCACTGACCGGTATCCGCCAGGAGTCCGTCCGCCGCGGCCTGCCCGAGCCGGAGGTGAAGGTCGGCATCCGCTCCGGCGACACCCCGGCGGCCGAGCGCCGAGCCCTGTCCACCCGCCCGCCGGACATCCTGATCACCACGCCCGAGTCGCTCTTCCTGATGCTGACCTCGGCCACGCGGGACGCTCTGACCGGTGTGGAGACGGTGATCCTGGACGAGGTGCACGCGGTGGCCGGCACCAAGCGCGGCGCGCACCTCGCGCTGTCCCTCGAGCGCCTGGACGAGCTGCTGCCGAGGCCCGCCCGCCGCATCGGCCTGTCCGCGACGGTCCGCCCGGTCGACGAGATCGCCCGCTATCTGTCGCCCCGCCGCAAGGTGGAGATCGTCCAGCCGGAGTCCGGAAAGGAGTTCGACCTGTCGGTGGTCGTCCCGGTCGAGGACCTGGGCGAGCTGGGCGGATCCCCGGTCGCCGACGGCGGCGACGGGGCGGAGCGGCCCTCGATCTGGCCGCATGTCGAGGAGCGGATCACCGACCTGGTCCAGGCGCACCGCTCGACGATCGTGTTCGCCAACTCCCGCCGGCTCGCCGAGCGCCTGTGCAACCGGCTCAACGAGATCGCCTACGAGCGGGCGACCGGCGAGTCCCTGGACGAACACCACTCCCCCGCCGAGCTGATGGGCGGCTCCGGCGCGGCGCACGGCGCGCCGCCGGTCATCGCCCGCGCGCACCACGGCTCGGTCTCCAAGGAACAGCGCGCCCTGGTCGAGGAGGACCTCAAGGCGGGCCGGCTCCCCGCGGTGGTCGCCACCTCCAGCCTGGAGCTGGGCATCGACATGGGCGCCGTCGACCTCGTCGTCCAGGTCGAGTCCCCGCCCTCGGTGGCCTCCGGACTGCAACGGGTCGGCCGCGCGGGACATCAGGTCGGCGCGGTCTCCACCGGCGTGGTCTTCCCGAAGTACCGCGGCGACCTGGTCCAGGCCGCGGTGGTCACCGAGCGGATGCGCTCCGGTGCCATCGAGTCCCTCAAGGTGCCCGCCAACCCGCTGGACGTCCTCGCCCAGCAGCTCGTGGCGATGACGGCGATGGACACCTGGCAGCTGGACGACCTGCTCGCCCTGGTCCGCCGGGCGGCGCCGTTCGCCTCACTGCCGGAGTCGGCGTTCACCGCCGTCCTGGACATGCTCGCCGGCCGCTACCCGTCCGACGCGTTCGCGGAGCTGCGCCCGCGCGTGGTGTGGGACCGCGTCGCGGGCACGATCACCGGCCGCCCCGGCGCGCAGCGCCTCGCCGTCACCTCCGGGGGCACGATCCCCGACCGCGGCCTGTTCGGGGTGTTCCTCGCCGGCTCGGACCCCAAGAAGGGCGGCGGCCGGGTCGGCGAGCTGGACGAGGAGATGGTCTACGAGTCCCGGGTCGGCGACGTCTTCACGCTCGGCACGAGCTCCTGGCGCATCGAGGACATCACGCGCGACCGGGTCCTGGTCTCGCCCGCGCCGGGCGTGCCGGGCCGGCTGCCGTTCTGGAAGGGCGACCAGCTGGGCCGCCCGCTGGAGCTGGGTCGCGCGGTGGGCGCGTTCCTGCGCGAGGTGGGCTCCCTGCCGGAGGAGGACGCGCGGCTGCGCCTGCTGGCCGCCGGCCTCGACGCGTGGGCCGCGGACAACGTCCTGTCGTACCTGGAGGAGCAGCGCGCCGCCTGCGGGCACGTCCCCGACGACCGGACGATCGTCGTGGAGCGGTTCCGCGACGAACTGGGCGACTGGCGGGTCGTGGTGCACTCCCCCTTCGGCGCCCAGGTGCACGCCCCCTGGGCGCTGGCGCTGGGCGCCCGTCTGTCCGAGCGGTACGGCATGGACGCGCAGGTCATGCACGCCGACGACGGCATCGTGCTGCGTCTGCCCGACGCCGATCTGATGGGCCTGGACCTGCTCGACCAGGAGCCGGTGAAGGCCGGCCTGGAGTACGACGCGGAGCAGGCGCCCGTCGGGGCCGCGGACGTCACCTTCGACAAGGGCGAGATCGACCAGACCGTCACCGACCAGGTCGGCGGCTCGGCCTTGTTCGCCTCCCGCTTCCGCGAGTGCGCCGCCCGCGCGCTGCTGCTGCCGCGCCGCAACCCGGGCAGGCGCACCCCGTTGTGGCAGCAGCGCCAGCGCGCCGCCCAACTACTCCAGGTGGCAAGCGAGTTCGGCTCGTTCCCGATCGTCCTGGAGGCGGTCCGCGAATGCCTCCAGGACGTCTTCGACGTGCCGGGCCTGGTCGAGCTGATGGGCGACGTCGAGTCCCGCAAGGTGCGCCTGGTCGAGGTCACCACCCCGGAGCCGTCCCCGTTCGCACGTTCGCTGCTGTTCGGGTACGTCGCCCAGTTCCTTTACGAGGGTGACTCGCCGCTCGCCGAGCGCCGCGCCGCCGCGCTGTCCCTGGACTCGCGGCTGCTGTCCGAGCTGCTGGGCCAGGCGGAACTGCGCGAACTGCTCGACGCCGAGGTGCTGGTGGAGCTGGAGCGCGAGCTGCAGTGGCTGACCGAGGACCGCCGTGTGAAGGACGTCGAGGGCGTCGCCGACGTACTGCGGCTGCTCGGTCCGCTCTCGGAGGCCGAGCTGGCCGAGCGGGGCGCCGAGCCCGGCTGGGCGCGCGAACTGGCCGGGGCGCGCCGGGCCATCCGGGTCCGGATCGCCGGAGCCGACCACTGGGCCGCGATCGAGGACGCGGGCCGGCTGCGCGACGCGCTCGGCACCGCGCTGCCGGTGGGCGTCCCGGAGGCGTTCACCGAGCCGGTGAAGGATCCGTTGGGCGACCTCCTGGCGCGCTATGCCCGCACCCACGGCCCGTTCACGTCGGCGTCGGTCGCGGCCCGCTTCGGCCTGGGCGTGGCGGTCACGGAGGGCGCGCTCCAGCGGCTCGCCGCGGGCGGCCGCGTCGTGCAGGGCGAGTTCCATCCGGCGGGCATCGGCCAGGAGTGGTGCGACGCGGGCGTGCTGCGTCGGCTGCGCCGGCGTTCGCTGGCCGCGCTGCGGCACGAGCTGGAGCCGGTGCCGCCGGCCGCGCTCGCGCAGTTCCTGCCGCAGTGGCAGCACATCGGCAGGGGGCACGGGCTGCGCGGTGTCGACGGACTGGTGCGCGCGGTCGAGCAGTTGCAGGGCGCGTCCGTGCCCGCCTCCGCGCTGGAGAAGCTGGTCCTGCCGTCCCGCGTGGCGAACTACACCCCGTCGATGCTGGACGAACTCACCGCGGCCGGCGAGGTGGTGTGGGCGGGCGCGGGCGCGCTGCCCGGAAAGGACGGCTGGGTCTCCCTGTACCTGGCGGACACGGCCCCGCTGCTCCTGCCGCCCCCGCACCCGCTGGAGCCGACCGCGCTCCACCAGTCGGTCCTGGACGCCCTCTCCGGCGGATACGGCCTGTTCTTCCGTCAGATCGCCGACCAGGTCCGCGCGACCACCCACCCCGAGGCCACGGATCCCCAACTGGCCGACGCGCTGTGGGACCTGGCGTGGTCCGGCCGGCTCACCAACGACACGCTCGCCCCGATGCGCTCCCTACTGGGCTCGGGCCGCACCGCGGGTTCCACCGCGCACCGGGCCAAGCGCGCGGTCCCGCGCGGGCGTTACGGATCGCTGACGGCCGCGGCCCGCACCGCGTCCCGCAGCGGCCCGCCGACCGTCGCCGGCCGCTGGTCGCTGCTGCCGGTTCACGACCCCGATCCCACCGTGCGCGCCCACGCCCTGGCCCGTACGCTCCTCGACCGGCACGGCGTGGTCACGCGGGGCGCGGTGGGGGCGGAGGGCGTCGAGGGCGGCTTCTCTGCGGTGTACCGGGTCCTGTCCGCCTTCGAGGACAGCGGCCAGGCCCGGCGGGGCTACGTGGTGGAGGGCCTGGGTGCCGCGCAGTTCGCGATGGACGGCGCGGTGGACCGGCTGCGCGCGGTGGCGAACGCCCGTGAGCGGGGCGAGGGCCTGCCCGGCGCGATCTCCGGGGGCGGTGGTCCCGACGGCTTCGGTTCCCCCGACGGCTCGCGGGCCCCCGATGGCATCGATTCCGGCTTCCCCGCCGCCGAACTCAGCCGTGACTTCGGCGGTGACCTCGGCGGCGACGTCGACTGGCTGGACTCGGGCCGCCCGGCCCCCGGTGACTACGTCTCGCCGAGGG
Organism: Streptomyces sp. NPDC091412; assembly: GCF_044756885.1. NCBI lineage: Bacteria > Bacillati > Actinomycetota > Actinomycetes > Kitasatosporales > Streptomycetaceae > Streptomyces > Streptomyces sp. NPDC091412. Next base: position 74,300 of record NZ_JBIVTV010000024.1, read on the forward strand.
ATCTCGCCTCACCGGGTCGCGGTGGCCCGAGGGGCGGCGGGCAGGCCTTCCCGTACGGCAACGGCTTCGGCGACCGCCGTGCCCGTACCGCCGACACCGGACCCCGAGGGGTCGTCCTCGCCGCCGCCGACCCCGCGAACGCCTACGGCGCCGCACTCTCCTGGCCCGAGCCGCCGACCGGCGCGGGACACAAGCCGGGCCGCAAGGCCGGCTCCCTGGTGGTGCTCGTCGACGGCGAACTGGCGCTGTACATGGAGCGCGGCGGCAAGACGCTGCTGGCCTGGCCGGCCGACCCGGACGGCGCGGCCGGTGACGACCCACGCCTGCGTGCGGCCGCCGAGGCGCTCGCCGAGGCCGCCCGCGCGGGCTCGCTGGGCACGGTGACGGTGGAGCGGGTCAACGGCGCCTCGGCCCTGACCTCCCCCCTCGGCGCCCTCCTGGAAGGAGCGGGGTTCATCGCGACCCCGCGCGGACTGCGCCTGCGCGCCTGATCCGGGACAGCGGGAGCCACCCACACGCGCACCCGTACGTGTCGCCCTCCCGCACGTGTCACCCTTGACCCATGCCCGAAGGCGACACGGTCTGGCAGACCGCGAGGCGGTTGCACGACGCCCTCGCGGGCAAGGTGCTGACCCGCAGCGACTTCCGGGTGCCGAAGTACGCCACGGTCGACCTCACCGGCCGCACCGTCCTGGACACCGTCTCCCGCGGCAAGCACCTGCTCACCCGTTTCGAGGGCGGCCTCACGCTGCACTCGCACCTGCTGATGGAGGGCGCCTGGAGGGTGTACGGCACCGGCGAGCGCTGGAAGGGCGGCCCCGGCCACCAGATCCGCGCCATTCTCGGCGCCGCCGACCGCGCGGCCGTCGGCTACCGCCTCCAGGTCCTGGAGCTGCTGCGCACCTCGGAGGAGGACCGCACCGTCGCCCACCTCGGCCCGGACCTCCTCGGCCCCGACTGGGACCCCGACCTGGCCCTGGCCAACCTCCTGGCCGAGCCGGGCCGCCCAATCGGCGAGGCCCTGCTCGACCAGCGCAATCTCGCCGGCATCGGCAACGTCTACAAGAGCGAGCTGTGCTTCCTGCTCGGCGTGACCCCGTGGCTGCCGGTCGGCACCCTGCCCGCCGACCGCGCCGCGCGGCTGCCCGTCCTGGCCAAGAAGCTCCTGGAGGCCAACCGCGACCGCGTCGTCCGCCGGACCACCGGTCTGCGGGGCCAGGACCTGTTCGTGTACGGCCGGGCACCCCGCCCCTGTCTGCGCTGCGGCCTCTCCGTCCGGGTGGCCGACCAGGGCGACGGCTCCCAGGAGCGGCCCACGTACTGGTGTCCGAGCTGCCAGGCAGGCCCCGCACCACAGCCGGGCACCGCGCAGAAGTGGCGGGACCGCCATCCCCGCGCCACGGGCTGATATCCCCGCGCCACGGGCTGATATCCCCGCACGACCGACTGATTTCCCCGCACCACCGCTTGACCGCCCCGTCCTTCGCTACGTCCCGGATTCCTCGTCCGGGCGGTGAGGCGGCGATGCCGTCGCGGCGCCGAACGGCCATCCCCCGCCGGCGGACGGCGGCCCACCGAAGACGCCGTACGGCCACCCTCCGGAGGCGGGAAACGGCGCCCCACCGCCCTCCGCGAGCGCCGGCGCCTCAAGCCCCTTGTCCTCCCTCGCCTCCGGCCCCTCGTCCGGCCCCTCGTCCGGTACTTGCGCCGGCCCCTCCTTACGGGCCTCCTTGGGCACGCAGTGCACGGGCAGCAGGCTCAGACCCCATCCCCCGGCCGCGACGGCCCCCTCCAGCACCCCCGCCTCGCCCGACAGCAGCAGCCGCAGCACCGCCCACCACCACGCCGCACCGAGCCCCAGAGCGGCCCCCCAGCGCACTATCGGCCCCGCCATCGCACCCACCACCACCTCCAGCCGACGCCGGACCGCCGCACTGGCCTCCACGATGGCGGCACCGCCCGGCACCGGCAAACGGGCGCGGCGAAACCCGGCGTAAACCCCCGGACAAGGTGAAGGCCCCGGCCGCGCTCCTCCAGGTCTCCCCGGAGAAGCCCCGGCCGGGGCCTCCTCACTCACGTGTGCGTAGGTTCACGCGCGCGTGCGACAGGTCACGCGGCGACCACGTCCACCGCCTCGGCGGCGGGCGCCTTGATGGTCACCCGTTCCGGTGGCACACCGGTCACCGACACGGAACCCAGCATCGGGCGAACCGGCGTGGGCACGGGCTCGGTGGCCGCAGCAGACTGGGCCAGCTCGGCGAGGGCGAGCTCGTCGCTCACTTCCCGCATGAGCTCGGACATCCGTACGTCCAGCGCGTCGCAGATGGCGGCGAGCAGCTCGGAGGAAGCCTCCTTCTGCCCCCGCTCCACCTCGGATAGATAGCCGAGCGAGACTCGGGCGGACGAGGAGACTTCGCGCAGAGTACGGCCCTGGCGCTGGCGCTGCCGACGCAGCACGTCACCCAGCAGGCGACGGAGCAGAATCATCGGTGGCTCCCTCCTCGGACCGCGTAGCCGCATCCTTCACGCCCCACCGTACCGCCTTGCGCCGCGGCCGTGCGGGGAGCGATGTCGTGTTCACTCAGGGCTGCAAACATCAAAACCCCCCGTTCCGTTCCGTATCCTGTGCCCGCTCATTTCCGGTCTGTTCGCCCGCGATCTGCTCCAAAAGCAGTGCAAGCACGCTCCGTACACTCTCCATACGAATTTCCGCCCGGTCGCCGTTCAACCGCAGCGCGGCCGTTTTCCCGCAGCGGTCGACGCCGGTTTCCGTCACGCGCGGCCCGGCCACGGCCACGAAGACCGTCCCGACCGGCTGCCCGTCCTGGGGGTCGGGACCGGCGACTCCGGTGGTCGCGATGCCCCAGTCGGCTTCCAGGGCTTTCCGCACCCCGGCCGCCATCTGGGCCGCGACCTGCGGATCCACCGCTCCTCGCTCGGCCAGCAGGGTGGCGTCGACGCCGAGGAGCCGGTGCTTGAGCTCGGTGGCGTAGGCGGTGACCGAGCCCCGGAACACCTTCGACGCCCCCGGCACCGCGGTGATCTCCGCCGCGACCAGGCCACCGGTCAGCGACTCGGCCACGGCGACCGTCTCGCCCCTCGCCGTGAGTAGTGTCACTACGTCGACGGCCGGCGAACTCACGCTTGCGACTCCTCCAACGCGGCACGCTGCTCGGCGATTCCCCGCCTGCGCAGCATGATGGCCTGTCTCACATAGTCGAGGCCCGTGACCACGGTCAGCACGACCGCCGCGGCCATCACCCAGAACCTCAACGTGGCCAGCCAGCCCGTCAGCGCCAGCACGTACATCCCGACGGCCACGCCCTGCGTGAGCGTCTTCAGCTTGCCGCCGCGGCTCGCGGGGATGACGCCGTACCGGATGACCAGGAAGCGCAGGAGCGTGATCCCCAGTTCCCGGCCGAGGATCACCCCGGTCACCCACCAGGGCAGATCGCCGAGCCCCGAGAGGCAGATCAACGCCGCCCCCATGATCGCCTTGTCGGCTATGGGATCGGCGATCTTCCCGAAGTCGGTGACGAGGTTGTACGTCCGCGCCAGATGGCCGTCGAACAGGTCGGTGATCATGGCGATGGCGAAGGCCGCCCAGGCCAGCGACCGCCACGCCGGGTCGTACCCGCCCTCGGCCAGCATCAGCGCCACGAAGCAGGGCACGAGGAGCAGCCGGAGCATGGTCAGCAGATTGGCGACGTTCCACACACTCGCCTGGTTCACGGCGGCGGCCGCGATCTTCCCGCCCCGCGGTGCCTTGCCGGAGCCCTGCGCCCGCGCGGTCTCATCGGCCGCACCCGTCGCACCGGAACCGGCAGGAGCGGCGGAAGCGGCAGGTCGGGAAGCCTGGGAGGCGCGGGAAGCGCCCGAAGCCCCGTCTGCGCCGGCGCGGCGCGAGGCCGCCCCCGCGGCCCTCCCCTGCGCGCCCGAGGAGCCGCCCGCGGCGGATGCCGGGACTCCCGTCATCTGCCCGCCTCCTCGCTCCACGCGAACGTGCCCACCAGCGGCTCGGCCACCAGGTCGACGCCTTCCGTGCCGACCACCTTCGCCTCGACCATACGACCGACGTCCAGGCCCTCGCCGCCGACGAGCAGCACCTGGCCGTCCGTCTCCGGTGCCTGGTGCGCCGCCCGGCCGCGGACGCCCTCCTCGGCGTCCACGGACTCGACCAGCACGTGCACCGTCTGACCGACGCGCTCCTCGGCCCGCTGGGAGACGAGTTCCTCGGCCAGCCGGGAGACGCGCGCCAGCCGCTCGGCGACGACGTCCTCGTCGAGCTTGCCGTCGTACGTCGCCGCCTCCGTGCCCTCCTCGTCGGAGTAGCCGAAGACGCCGATGGCGTCCAGGCGCGCGCCGTTCAGGAACCGTTCGAGCTCTGCCAGGTCGGCATCGCTCTCGCCGGGGAAGCCGACGATGAAGTTGGACCGCACGCCGGCCTCGGGGGCCTTGGAGCGGATGGTGTCGAGCAGTTCCAGGAAGCGGTCGGTGTCGCCGAAGCGGCGCATGGCGCGCAGCACGCCGGGCGCGGAGTGCTGGAACGACAGGTCGAAGTAGGGGACGACCTTCGGGGTGGAGGTCAGGACGTCGATCAGCCCGGGACGCATCTCGGCCGGCTGGAGGTAGCTCACCCGCACCCGCTCGACGCCCCCGACCTCGGCGAGCTCGGGCAGCAGGGACTCCAGGAGGCGGATGTCGCCGAGGTCCTTGCCGTAGGAGGTGTTGTTCTCGGAGACCAGCATGATCTCCTTGACGCCCTGCTCGGCCAGCCACCGCGTCTCGTTCAGCACATCGCTCGGGCGGCGGGAGATGAACGAGCCGCGGAAGGACGGGATGGCGCAGAACGAGCAGCGCCGGTCGCAGCCGGAGGCAAGCTTGACCGAGGCGACCGGGGCGCCGTCCAGGCGGCGGCGCAGCGGCGCGCGCGGGCCGGAGGCCGGGGCGACACCTTCCGGGAGGTCCGTGGGGCCGTGCCCCGGAATGGCCACCTCCGTGCCGGCGTCCTGCCGCTCGGCCGGGCTGATCGGCAGGAGCTTGCGGCGGTCGCGCGGGGTGTGCGCGGCGTGGATGCCGCCGCTCAGGATCGTCTGGAGGCGGTCGGAGATGTCCGCGTAGTCGTCGAAGCCGAGCACGCCGTCGGCCTCCGGGAGGGCCTCGGCGAGTTCCTTGCCGTACCGCTCGGCCATGCAGCCGACCGCAACCACCGCCTGGGTTCTGCCGTGGTCCTTGAGGTCGTTGGCCTCGAGGAGGGCGTCGACGGAGTCCTTCTTGGCGGCCTCCACGAAGCCACAGGTGTTGACCACGGCGACGTCCGCTTCCGCGGCGTCCTCCACGAGCTGCCAGCCGTCCGCCTCCAAACGGCCTGCGAGCTCCTCCGAGTCCACCTCGTTACGGGCGCAGCCGAGAGTGACGAGTGCGACGGTACGGCGTTCAGGCATGGGCTCAAGACTACTTTGTCTCTCCGACCGCCCAAGTCGACGGGGTTGGCCGATCTTGGCCAACCCCGTACTCGCCTGTCTGTCCGGCCCTTTGTGTACGGGCCGCCCGTCTACCGCTACCCGACCTGCGGGTCGCCCTTGGTGTACGTGAGGCGCTCCACGGCGCCCGGCTGGAACTGGTCCTCGATCTTCTTGCCGTTGACGTACAGCTGGATCGCGCCGGCGTCGCCGAGGATCAGGTTGATCTTGGAGCTGTCCTGGAAGGTCTTGGACTCGCCCTTCTGCAGGAGCCCGTCGAAGAGCATCCGGCCGTTGTGGTCCTTGGCCGAGATCCAGCTGCGCCCGTTGTCGGCGCTGACCTGCACGGTCACCTTGTCCTGCGGCGCGGCCGCGATGGCGCTGTCGGACGGCGCCGGTGCCGGGTGGGCGGGCTTGCTGCCCTTCGGTGTGGGCGAGGCCGACGTACCGGCCGTGGGCGTGGCGCCCTCGCCGATCTGTCCCTTGGCGCTCGTGTCGTCGCCGCCGCCCTTGACGGCCGTGAAGCCGACGAAGCCGATCACGACGACGATCGCCGCGACCATGGCCGCGGTCCAGTTGGGCCCGCGCCGTTCCGGGCGGATGCGTTCCGCCTCGAACAGGGGGGCGGCCGGGGTCGGGGCGGGGCGGCCGCCGTGCTCGGCGTCGAAGCGCTCGATCAGCGGGGCCGGGTCGAGGCGCACGGCCTTCGCCAGGTTCCGGATGTGGCCGCGGGCGTAGACGTCGCCGCCGCAGGGCGCGAAGTCGTCGGCCTCGATGGCGTGCACGATGGCGACGCGGACCCGGGTGGCGCTGCTGACGTCGTCGACGGTCAGCCCGGCGGCCCTCCGCGCCTCCTTCAGGGCACGGCCGACGGAGGGGCGGGCTTCCTCGGAAACGTCTTCGAAGGGACGCTCGTCTTCAGGGGAGTTGCCGATGGACACGGGGGCGCCTTTCGAGCGTGTAGCCGCCTGTGCTGGAGGTTCAGTCTAGGGAGGTGCCAAAGGGTGAAGCGACCCGGCGGTGGACTTTGTACGCCATCGGAATGGCCGGACAATCCGATGGTGGGACAGATGTGGCGCCCAGGGCGGGACCCGCACCGGTCCTCTCGCTCAACTTGACGTACGCCCAGGCGAAACGGTTGCCCGTCGCTCGCTAACGGGTGGATCACGGTCCACGCGTCCACCCGCGGCGAGCACATCCGCCGGACGGTGTCCTCCTGCTACCCCTCAGACTCCCCACGAATCACGGCCAGCACGCCGTCCAGGTCGTCGGGCTTCACAAGAACATCACGCGCCTTGGATCCCTCACTGGGTCCGACGACGCCGCGGGACTCCATGAGGTCCATCAGCCGCCCCGCCTTGGCGAAGCCGACGCGCAGCTTGCGCTGGAGCATGGACGTCGAGCCGAACTGCGTGGAGACGACCAGCTCGGCCGCCTGGCACAGCAGGTCGAGGTCGTCGCCGATGTCCTCGTCGATCTCCTTCTTCTGTTTGGTGCCGACGACGACGTCGTCCCGGAAGGCCGGCGCCATCTGGTCCTTGCAGTGCTGGACGACCTCCTGGACCTCCGCCTCGGTCACGAACGCGCCCTGAAGACGGGTCGGCTTGCTCGCGCCCATCGGCAGGAACAGCCCGTCGCCCTTGCCGATCAGCTTCTCCGCGCCCGGCTGGTCGAGGATGACGCGCGAGTCGGCCAGCGAGGAGGTGGCGAACGCGAGCCGCGAGGGCACGTTCGCCTTGATCAGACCGGTGACCACGTCGACCGAGGGGCGCTGGGTGGCGAGCACCAGATGGATGCCGGCGGCGCGCGCGAGCTGGGTGATGCGGACGATCGCGTCCTCCACGTCGCGCGGCGCGACCATCATCAGGTCGGCGAGCTCGTCCACGATCACCAGCAGGTACGGGTACGGCTTCAGCTCCCGTTCGCTGCCCTCAGCCGCCTTGACCTTGCCGTTGCGTACGGCCTCGTTGAAGTCGTCGATGTGCCGGAACCCGTACGCCGCCAGGTCGTCGTAGCGCAGGTCCATCTCGCGCACGACCCACTGCAGGGCCTCGGCGGCCCGCTTGGGGTTGGTGATGATCGGCGTGATCAGGTGCGGAATGCCCTCGTACGCGGTCAGTTCGACGCGCTTGGGGTCGACGAGGACCATGCGCACGTCCTCCGGGGTCGCGCGCATCATGATCGACGTGATCAGGCAGTTGATGCAGGAGGACTTGCCGGAGCCGGTGGCGCCGGCGACGAGGATGTGCGGCATCTTCGCGATGTTGGCCATCACGTAGCCGCCCTCGACGTCCTTGCCGAGCGCGACGAGCATCGGGTGGTCGTCCTCGGCGGCGGCCGCGAGGCGCAGCACGTCCCCGAGGTTCACCATCTCCCGGTCGGTGTTGGGGATCTCGATGCCGACCGCGGACTTGCCGGGGATCGGGCTGATGATCCGCACGTCCGGGCTGGCGACGGCGTACGCGATGTTCTTGGTCAGCGCGGTGATCCGCTCGACCTTCACGGCGGGGCCGAGTTCGACCTCGTAGCGCGTGACCGTCGGGCCGCGGGTGAACCCGGTGACCCGGGCGTCGACCTTGAACTCGGTGAAGACGTTGGTGAGCGAGTCGACGATGGCGTCGTTGGCCGCACTGCGCGCCTTGCCCGGACCGCCCCGCTCGAGCAGGTCGAGGGAGGGCAGGGAGTAGGTGATGTCGCCGGACAGCTGGAGCTGCTCGGCGCGCGCCGGCAGGTCGCGGGGCTGGGGCGGCGGGGTCTTCGTGAGGTCGGGGACCCCGGACTGCTTCTGGTCGGCGGGAGGCGGGGCGGGCGGGTCCTGCTGGGACCGCCCGGTCCGGCCGTCCTGACCGGGGCGTGCGGCGGGCACGGGCGTCGGGGTGGTGCTCTCCCCGCGGTCGCCGACGCCGACGCCCTGGGTGAGGTCCGCGACGATCGGCGAGGGCGGCATGCCGTGCAGCACCGCGCCGTCGAGCGCGGCGGCGGCAGCGGCGGCGACGTCCACGGCGTCCATCCGCCGTTCCAGGTCCGGCTGCGGTGCCGCCGAGCGACGGGGACGGGAACGCCGCTTGGAGAGGGCCTCCTGCTCCGCGGTGCCGGGGTCGTAGTCCTGGGGGGCGCTCGGCCGCTTGCGGGAGCGCGCGGGCAGCGCCTCGCGCCACTGCTCCTCGTAGCGCGCGTCGTCGTCGCCGTACTCGTCGGACTCCGGGTCGTGCACGATGCCGAGCCGCACCCCGAGCAGCCGCAGCCGCTGCGGGATCGCGTTGACCGGGGTCGCGGTGACGACCAGCAGGCCGAACACCGTGAGCAGCACGAGCAGCGGTACGGCGAGGACCTCGCCCACCGCGTAGGTCAGCGGCGTCGCCGCGCCCCAGCCGATGAGCCCGCCGGCGTCCCTTATCGCCTGCATGCCGTCGCTGCGGGCGGGCGAGCCGCAGGCGATGTGGACCTGCCCCAGCACGCCGATCACCAGGGCGGACAGTCCGATGACGATCCGGCCGTTGGCCTCGGGCTTCTCGGGATGCCGGATGAGGCGGACGGCGATGACCGCGACCAGGATCGGCACCAGCAGGTCCAGCCGGCCGAAGGCACCGGTCACCAGGATCTCGACCAGGTCGCCGACGGGCCCGCGCAGATCGGCCCAGGTGCCGGCGGCGACGATCAGGGCCACGGCGAGCAGCAGCAGGGCGATGCCGTCCTTGCGGTGCGCGGGGTGGAGGTTCTTGGCGCCCTGCCCCACTCCGCGGAAGACGGCGCCGACGGCGTGCGCGAGCCCGAGCCAGAGGGCGCGCACGACTCGGTACACGCCTCCCGTCGGACTGGGCGCCGGCCGGGCCGCGGGTTTGCCCGCGGCCTTTTTGGCGGGCGCCTTCCTGGCGGGCGACTTCTTCGCGGCGGCCTTCTTCGCCGGAGCCGCCCCGGAAGCGGCGGCCTTCTTCGCGGGCTGCTTCTTGGCTGCGGAGGGACGTGAGGCCATGGGTGTGAGGTTACCGGTGGAGACGACAGTGGACACGTGCGCCCGTTGCTTCACCCGTTCGTGTCGGGTCCGGAGAGGAGCCGGGCTGACACGCCCTCAAGAGCCCTACACCACGGGAAGCGTGGCCCGATCCCGCCGCTCGCCGAGCGGGCCGGGCCCGTGCCCCGGATTCGGACTCAGCCCTGCGAAGGCACCGAGGACGTGCTCCCCGCGCCCGGCTCCAGCGCGTCCAGGGCGCGTCGCAGGCCCGTCAGCTTGCGCTCCAGATGAGCCGCAGTGGCCACCGCCGCCGCGTCGGCGGACTCGTCGTCCAACTGCTTGGACAGGGCCTCCGCCTGCTCCTCGACGGCCGCGAGGCGGGCGGAGAGTTCGGCGAGCAGACCGGCCGACTCCTTGCCGTCGCCCACCGCGCCCTTGCCGCCGCCCTCCAACTGGAGCCGCAGCAGGGCCGCCTGCTCCTTCAGCTGGCAGTTCTTCATGTACAGGTCCACGAAGACCGAGACCTTCGCGCGCAGCACCCACGGATCGAACGGCTTGGAGATGTAGTCCACCGCGCCCGCCGCGTAGCCGCGGAAGGTGTGGTGGGGGCCGTGGTTGATCGCGGTGAGGAAGATGATCGGGATGTCCCGGGTCCTCTCCCTCCGCTTGATGTGCGCGGCCGTCTCGAAGCCGTCCATGCCCGGCATCTGGACGTCCAGCAGAATGACCGCGAAGTCGTCCGTGAGCAGTGCTTTGAGCGCTTCCTCCCCGGACGATGCCCGCACCAGCGTCTGATCGAGCGCGGAGAGGATGGCCTCCAGCGCCAGCAGATTCTCCGGCCGGTCATCGACCAGGAGGATCTTGGCCTTCTGCACCATGGCCCGCCCTCCTCGCCCCGGCTTGGGGCCGCCCCTGTCCGCAGGAACCGGGGAGGCACCGGCGGGTGCCGCCCCAGGGGACGACTCCCTTGCGCCGCCCGTCCTTGTGCCGGTCATCGTAGCCGCACCCCGCCCGTCGCCACACCCTGTCACCGTGATGTCACTGTGCACCTGGCAGAAACGCCGCGGGAGACCAGAAGGTTCCCCGGATTCCGCACTTCTACACGGCTTCCCGGCCTCCGAGTCGACAACGTCCCACACCCTCCGAACGTTCCGGTCACCGGTCCGTCGTCACTCCCCGCTCATCCACTGCGCCATCACGCTCAGCAGATGATCGGGGTCCACCGGCTTGGTCACGTAGTCGGAGGCGCCCGACTCGATCGCCTTCTCCCGGTCGCCCTTCATCGCCTTCGCGGTCAGCGCGATGATCGGCAGCCCCGCGAACTGCGGCATCCGCCGGATCGCCGTGGTCGTCGCATAACCGTCCATCTCGGGCATCATGATGTCCATCAGGACGACCGCCACGTCGTCGTGCTGCTCCAGCACCTCGATGCCCTCGCGCCCGTTCTCGGCGTAGAGCACGGACAGGCCGTGCTGCTCCAGGACACTGGTCAGGGCGAAGACGTTGCGGATGTCGTCGTCGACGATGAGCACCTTCTCGCCGCCGAACCGGATGTCGCGGTGCCCCTGCGGGACGGTCTCCGGTTCCGCCGGGCCCGCCGACGCCACCACCCACTGGTCCTGGAACGGCCGCCCGTGCCGCGCCTGCCTGCGGTCGGCGGTGGGCAGTACCTTGCGGCGGCGCCGGAAGAGCGCGGCGGGACCGTTCTGCGTCTCCCGGTACGACTTCACCTCCGCCGGCGTCTCGACCTGCGCGTCGGCCTGCCCGGACGGGTCCGGCCCGGGGGCGGCGACCAGATCGCCGGCGTCCAGCACGGAGCCGGGCTGCTGGTAACCCTGCGGCGGCAGCTCCCCCGGGTGCAGCGGCAGATACAGGGTGAACGTCGAGCCGCGGCCCGGCTCGCTCTGCGCGTGGATCTCACCGCCGAGCAGTTGCGCGATCTCCCGGGAGATGGACAGCCCGAGTCCGGTACCGCCGTACTTGCGGCTGGTGGTGCCGTCGGCCTGCTTGAACGCCTCGAAGATCACCCGCATCTTGCTGGCCGCGATGCCGATTCCGGTGTCGGTGACGGAGAAGGCGATCATGCCCGCGTCCGGGTCGGCCAGCGAGCCGGCCTCCAGCAGCTGCTCGCGGATCGGCTGCGGAACGTCGTCCCGGGCGGGACGGATGACCAGCTCCACCGACCCGGAGTCGGTGAACTTCACCGCGTTGGACAGCAGGTTGCGCAGCACCTGGAGCAGCCGCTGCTCGTCGGTGTGCAGCGTCGCGGGCAGCTCCGGCGACACCCGTACGGACAGGTCGAGGCCCTTCTCCGCGGTCAGCGGGCGGAAGGTGGCCTCCACGTAGTCGATGAGCTGGACGAGCGCGATGCGCGTCGGGGAGACGTCCATCTTGCCCGCCTCGACCTTCGACAGGTCCAGGATGTCGTTGATCAGCTGGAGCAGGTCGGAGCCCGCGCCGTGGATCGTCTCGGCGAACTCGACCTGCTTCGGGGAGAGGTTGCCCTCGGCGTTGTCGGCGAGCAGTTTGGCCAGAATCAGCAGGGAGTTGAGCGGCGTACGCAGCTCGTGCGACATGTTGGCCAGGAACTCGCTGCGATAGCGCATGGACACGGCGAGCTGTTCGGCACGCTCCTCCAGGACCTGCCGCGCCTCCTCGATCTCCGAGTTCTTCGCCTCGATGTCGCGGTTCTGCTGGGCCAGCAGCTCGGCCTTCTCCTCCAGTTCGGCGTTGGACGCCTGAAGCGCCTTCTGCCGCTGCTCCAACTCCTCGGACCGCAGACGCAGTTGCTCGGTCAGCTCCTGGGACTGCTTCAGCAGCAGCTCGGTCTTGGTGTTGACGGAGATGGTGTTGACGCTGGTGGCGATCATCTCCGCGATCTGGTTCAGGAAGTCCTTCTGGATGTGCGTGAACGGCGTGAACGAGGCCAGTTCGATGACGCCGAGCACCGTCCCCTCGAACAGCACCGGCAGCACGATCACCTGCGCGGGCGGCGCCTCGCCGAGCCCGGAGGAGATCTTCAGATAGCCGCTGGGCGCGTTGTCGACGAGGATGGTCCGCTTCTCCTCCGCGGCGGTCCCGATCAGTGCCTCGCCCGGCCGGAACGACGTCGGCATCGAGCCCAGCGAGTAGCCGTAGGAACCCAGCATCCGCAGCTCGTAGGGGTCCCCGCCCTCGCCCCCGAGGTCCGTGTCGTCGGCGAGCGGCATGGCGACGAAGAAGGCACCGTGCTGTGCCGAGACCACCGGCGTCAGCTCGCTCATGATCAGCGAGGCCACGTCCTGGAGATCGCGGCGGCCCTGCATCAGCGCGGAGATCCGGGCGAGGTTGCCCTTGAGCCAGTCCTGCTCCTTGTTGGCGATCGTGGTGTCGCGCAGGTTGGCGATCATCTTGTTGATGTAGTCCTGGAGCTCCTGGATCTCGCCGGAGGCATCCACGTCGATCTTCAGGTTCAGGTCGCCGCGGGTGACCGCGGTGGCCACGCGGGCGATGGCACGCACCTGCCGGGTGAGGTTCCCGGCCATCTCGTTCACGGACTCGGTCAGGTCCCGCCAGGTGCCGTCGACGTCACGCACGCGTGCCTGCCCGCCGAGCTGGCCCTCGGTGCCCACCTCTCGGGCGACCCGGGTGACCTCCTCGGCGAAGCTGGACAGCTGGTCGACCATCGTGTTGATGGTCGTCTTCAGCTCCAGGATCTCCCCGCGCGCGTCGATGTCGATCTTCTTGGTCAGATCGCCCTTGGCGATGGCGGTGGTGACCATGGCGATGTTGCGCACCTGACCGGTCAGGTTGGACGCCATCTGGTTCACGGACTCGGTGAGGTCCTTCCAGGTGCCGGCCACTCCCGGGACGTACGCCTGGCCGCCGAGGATGCCGTCCGTGCCCACCTCGCGGGCCACCTTGGTGACCTGGTCGGCGAACGAACTCAGCGTCTTCACCATGGTGTTGAACGTGTCCGCGAGCTGCGCGACCTCACCGCGCGCCTCGATGGTCACCGTCCGCGTCAGATCGCCGTTGGCGACCGCGGCCGCCACCTGGGAGATGTTGCGCACCTGCATGGTCAGGTTGTTGGCCATCAGGTTGACGTTGTCGCTGAGGTCCTTCCAGATGCCCACGGCGCCGGCCACGTGCGCCTGGCCGCCGAGGATGCCCTCCGTGCCCACCTCGCGCGCCACCCGCGTGACCTGCTCGGCGAAGGACGACAGCTGGTCCACCATCGTGTTGACGGTGGTGACGAGTTCGAGGATCTCGCCCTTGGCGTCGACGGTGATCTTCTTCGACAGGTCGCCCTTGGCGACGGCGGTCGTGACCTCGGCGATGTTGCGCACCTGGCTGGTCAGGTTGTTCGCCATGAAGTTCACGGACTGGGTGAGGTCCTTCCAGGTGCCGGAGACACCCTGGACCTCGGCCTGTCCGCCGAGGATGCCCTCCGTACCCACCTCACGGGCCACCCTCGTGACCTCCTGGGCGAACGAGGAGAGCTGGTCCACCATCGTGTTCAGGGTGTTCTTCAGCTCCAGGATCTCCCCGCGCGCGTCCACGGTGATCTTCTGCGAGAGGTCACCGCGGGCCACGGCGGTGGCGACCTGGGCGATGTTGCGCACCTGGGCGGTGAGGTTGCCGGCCATGCCGTTCACGGAGTCCGTGAGGTCCCGCCACACACCGGCGACGCCGGGCACCTGCGCCTGACCGCCCAGACGCCCCTCCGTGCCCACCTCGCGGGCGACCCGGGTGACCTGGTCGGCGAAGGCGGAGAGCTGGTCGACCATCGTGTTGATGGTGTTCTTCAGCTCCAGGATCTCCCCGCGCGCGTCGACGTCGATCTTCTGCGACAGGTCGCCGCGGGCCACGGCCGTCGTCACCTGGGCGATCTGCCGCACCTGGGAGGTGAGGTTGCCGGCCATGAAGTTGACGGAGTCGGTGAGCTCCTTCCAGGTGCCGGACACCCCGTCCACGCGGGCCTGACCGCCCAGGCGGCCCTCCGTGCCCACGTCCCGGGCCATCCGGGTCACCTGGTCGGCGAACGACGACAGCTGGTCCACCATCCTGTTCACGGTGTTCTTCAGCTGGAGCATCTCGCCGGAGACGTCCACGGTGACCTTCTGCGACAGATCCCCGTTGGCCACGGCCGTCGTCACCTGGGCGATGTTCCTCACCTGCCCGGTGAGGTTGCGGAACGCGGTGTTGACGGAGTCGGTGAGGTCCTTCCAGGTCCCCGCCGCGCCCGCCACCTGCGCCTGACCGCCCAGCTCTCCCTCGACCCCGATCTCCCGCGCCACCCGCGTGACCTCGGCACCGAACGACGACAGCTGGTCGACCATGCCGTTGACGGTGTTCTTCAGCTCCAGCATCTCGCCGGCCACGTCGACGGTGACCTTCTGCGACAGGTCGCCGCTGGCCACGGCCGTCGTCACGGTGGCGATGTCCCTCACCTGTGTGGTGAGGTTCCGGAACACCGTGTTGACGGAGTCCGTCAGGTCCTTCCAGGTGCCGGCCACCCCCGGCACGTTCGCCTGCCCGCCGAGGCGGCCCTCGGCGCCGACCTCGTTGGCCACCCGTGTGACCTCGTCCGCGAAGATGCGCAGGGTCTCGGTCATCTGGTTGATCGTGTCGGCGAGCTGCGCGACCTCGCCACGCGCCGGAACGGTCACCTTCTGCGACAGGTCGCCGTTCGCCACGGCGGTGGTGACCTGGGCGATCCCGCGCACCTGCGCCGTCAGATTGCCGGCCATCAGGTTCACCGAGTCGGTGAGTTCCTTCCAGGTGCCGTCGACCCCGGGCACATGCGCCTGACCACCGAGGATGCCGTCCGTGCCCACCTCACGGGCGACCCGTGTCACCTCGGAGGAGAACGCGGAGAGCTGGTCCACCATCGTGTTGACGGTGTTCTTCAGCTCCAGCATCTCGCCGGCGACGTGGACGGTCACCTTCCGTGACAGATCACCCTTGGCCACCGCCGTGGTGACCAGCGCGATGTCCCGCACCTGCGCCGTCAGCCGGGACGCCATGGTGTTGACGGAGTCCGTGAGGTCCTTCCACGATCCGGACAGACCGCGCACCCGTGCCTGCCCGCCCAGCTTGCCCTCCGTGCCCACCTCGCTGGCCACGCGCGTGACCTCGTCGGTGAACGTCGACAACTGGTCGACGAGGTTGTTGACGGTCCGTCCGACCTTCAGGAACTCACCGCGCAGCGGATGCCCGGCCCCCTCCGGCGCCTGCGTGCGCAGCTCCATGCGCGGCGACAGATCGCCCTCGGCGACCGCGGAGAGGACCCGGCCGACCTCGGAGACCGGTCGTACGAGATCGTCGACCAGCGCGTTGGAGTGGTCGATCGCGGTCGCCCAGGAGCCCTCGCAGGCGCCCGTCTCCAGCCGCTCGGTGAGTTTTCCCTCACGTCCCACCATGCGCCGCACCCGCGACAACTCGCCCGTCAGATGCAGATTACGGTCGGCCACCTCGTTGAAGACCGCCGCGATCTCCGACATCACGCCGTCCCCGGACACCGTGAGCCGCCTGCGGAAATTGCCGTCGCGCATCGACACCAGAGCCGCCAGCAGTCGGTTCAGGGAAGCCGTGTCCACCTCGGTGGTCCCGTTGCGCGTCGTGCGCCGGTTCTTCGGGGACTGTCCGCCTTTCGCGCGCGTCTTCGTGCTCCGCGTCGCTGCGCCAGACTCCACTGTGTCCCTCCCGCAGGGGTCGACCGTTACCGTCGTGCCGCGGTACGCCTGCTCGCGTACCGGTTACTGCTGCGTATTCCTGTCCGATGTAATCAGCCCACAGGAAGAGCTGCTGCCCTGGGTGCAGAGAACACACTCAGCCTGCCCGGACCTTCACCAGAAGCCTGCCCAGTGTTTCACCCCGGCCGAACCAGGCCATAACAGTTCGGCAGCTTCGCACACCCTCCGCACACCCTCGGGACGGAAACACTGGCGACCGGCATCCGCGTGGACGGCGAAGGTAAGTAACCTTGCATGGGGCTGTCCAGCCGCACCGGTCCGTCCGGCCTGGGCGGTGGCACGGGAACGAGCGGGCATCGGAGGGCGGCCGCAGACATGACCACCGGAGTGATCCCCGGGGGACAGCCCCCGGAGCCACAGCCGAACGGCTCGCAGCTGCCCGAGCAGCGGCGCGAGCCCATCGGCCACCAGGGTCTGCACGTCGACAACCGGACAAGGAGTTCTGTGATCACCGCGCGCGCGGCCGCCAGTTTCGATCCCCTGGGGCGATCGGTCGCGACCGCCCGGTCCTTCGTCCGCGACACCCTCCAGGGGTGGGGCTTCGGCGACATCGTCGACGACGCGGTGGTCCTCACCAGCGAACTGGTCACCAACGCCGTCGTCCACGCCGGAACCGCCGCCGACGTGCTGTGCCTGCGCAGCGACGACGGGGTGCGCATCGAGGTGTCCGACCGCTACCCCGAGCGCGAGCTCCCGGTACAGAGCTCGGCGATCAACATGGGCAGCCCCGACCGCGAGGGCGGCCGCGGCCTGCAACTGTGCGCGGCCCTGGCCGGCCGCTGGGGCGTGGAGTACACGCCGACGCACAAGAAGGTCTGGTTCCAACTGGACCTGCCCGAGCGCCCGGTCGGCACCCGCGCCGCCGGCCCCTGCCTGCCCGCGGACCTTCTCCCGCTCACCGACGGCCGGGTCCGCGTGGCCGTCGTCCAGATCGAACGCGGCGGTTCCATCAGTGCCTGGAACGAGGACGCCGAGGAACTGTTCGGCTACGCCTCCAAGCAGGTCACCGGCAGGCCGCTCACCGACCTCGCCGCCTGGCCGCACACCCCCGGCACCAGCACCGGCATCGCCGAGGCGCTCCAACTCTCCCGCTGGGAAGGCAGCTACGGCATCCGCGGCGCCCACGGCCGCGTCATCCCCGTCTACGCCTCCCACCTCCGCGTCCGCGACACCGACGGCGAACCCTCCACGGTCTGCCTGCTCGTACGGGATCACGAACGGGCCGTGCTCCAGACACCGTTGCGCCTCCCGGCGTCCGCCGACGCGGGCAGCGCCACCGAGGGCTCCAGCGCCGACCCCTTCGAGGTCTTCATCGGCTCTCCGGCCCCCGACGACCTCGACGGCCTGCTGCAACGCACGGTGGAACGCGCCCGCGACATGCTCGACGGCGACGCCGCCTTCCTCCTGCTGGCCACCGACGACGAAACGGAGTTGGAGGTCCGCGCCTCCACCGGCCTGCCCTCCGCGCGCCAGCGTTTCGCCCGTGTCCCCGTCGAGGCGGGCCCCGGCCGCTACGGTTCGGCCCGGATGCCCGCCGTCCACGACGACCTCACCGCCGTCCCGGGCGCCGTCCCCCTCCTCAACAGCACGGGCATGCGCTCGGTCGTCACCGTCCCGCTGAAGGTCGAGGGCCGCCTCACCGGCTCCCTCGGCGTCGCCGCGGAGGCACCCGGCCGGTACTCCAACGAGGAAGCGCTGCGTCTCCAGTTCGCCGCCGACCGCATCGCCCTGGCCGTCGAGTCGGCCCGACTGGGTGAACTGGAGCGGCTGCGCCGCGGCTCCCTCAGCTTCCTCGTCGAGGCCTCCGACCTGCTGGCCGGCACCCTGGACCGCGACCAGACCCTCGCCCTGATGGCCCAGATGACGGTCCCGACCCTGGCCACCTGGTGCGCCGTCTACACGATCGCCGACCAGGCCTCCGACCCCTACCTGTCCTACGTCCTGCACGAGGACGAGGAACTGATCGACGGCATCAAGTCCCTGCTGTCCAAGATCGCCCCGCCGGACCCGGTTCCCACGCCGGGAGCACGCGTGTGGACCGCTCCCGGCGAGGCCGCCCACCAGGCGGCCCTGCGCAGCTCCATGCGCAGCCTCAGCCTGGGCGACTCGCACCACCACATCGGAACGATCATCGGACCGACCCTCGCCACGGCCTCCGCGGTCGGCGGCGAGACGGTCGTCCTGCCGCTGGTCGCCCGCAACCGCGTCATCGGCATGCTCACCCTCGGCAAGCCCACCGACGAGCACTTCCGCCAGGAGATCCTGGAACTGGCCGAGGACCTGAGCCGCCGCGCCGCCCTCGCCCTGGACAACGCCCGCCTGTACTCGGAGCGCACGGCCATCAGCCAGTCGCTTCAGCGCAGCCTCCTGCCGCCGGGACTCCCCGACGTCGAGGGCGTGGAGGTCGAGGTCATCTACCGCGCGGCCGGCGAGGGCAACGAGGTCGGCGGCGACTTCTACGACCTCTTCCCCATCCGTGACGGCGCCTACGGCTTCGCCATCGGCGACGTCTGCGGTACGGGCCCGGAGGCCGCCGCGGTGACCGGCCTGGCCCGGCACGCGCTCAGGCTGCTGGCCCGCGAGGGCTTCGGCGGCCCGGCGGTGCTGGAGCGCCTGAACTCCGCGATCCTCGACGAGGGCGCCCGCAGCCGCTTCCTCACGCTTCTGTACGGCGAGTTGTGGCCGCAGGAGGACGGCAGCGCCCGGCTGAAGGTGGTCTGCGCCGGCCATCCGCTGCCGCTGCGCCTGCGTCAGGACGGCACGGTGGAGCCGGCCGCCGACCCCCAGCCGCTGCTCGGCGTCATGGAGGACCTGGAACTGTACGAGCAGACGATCACGCTGGACCCGGGCGACGTGCTGCTCTGCGTCACGGACGGCGTCACCGAGCGCCGTGAGGGCACCCGGATGCTGGGCGACGACGGTCTCGCCGACGTGCTCACCACCTGTACGGGGCTGACGGCCGGTGCGGTGGCGGCCCGCATCATGCGCGCGGTGGAGCGCTTCGCCTCGGACGCCCCGTCCGACGACATGGCAATCCTGGCGATGCGGGTGCCGGGCCTCCAGCAGTAGGGCGCCACAGGGCATGGAAAAGGCCCTCACCCGATGGGTGAGGGCCTTTTCCGTTGGAGCCCCCAAACGGAATCGAACCGTTGACCTTCTCCTTACCATGGAGACGCTCTGCCGACTGAGCTATGGGGGCCTGTCACCTTTTCGGGGTTTCCCCCGCGGCAACGGAATAGATCATACCCCGAACAGGACCGTGCTCCCAACCACGATCGGTCCGCCGAGCGCGTTGCACACCGAGACGATCCGCTGCATCTCCCGACGCGTCAACGAGGCGTCCACGGGCAGCGCGAGCGTCTCCTCGGCGGCCCGCTCGGTCTCCGGCAGGGACACGCACCGGCGGAACTCCGGCAGCCGGTGCACGGGGGTCTTCACGGGCACCCGGCAGTCAATTCCCCTGGCCCGTATGGCGCGTGCGTAGGCGTCCCGGTCCGGCCGGCCGTTCCCGGGCACCCGCACCACGTACTGCTGATAGGTGTGCCCGTCACCACCGTCGGGGGTCCGCACGCCCCGCAGCCTGGTGTCCAGATAGGCGGCACGCTCCCTGCGCCGCGCCATCTCGTCGTACGGCGCCTCGGACTCGCCCTGCTCCAGCACCAGCAGTCCGTGCCGCCGGCCCATCTCGTGCAGCCGCCCCATGTCGGCGGACCGGCCGAAGCGGTGTACCACGACCACGGCCACCGTGCGCGAGGTCAGGGCCTGTTCGACGGTGGAGGCGTCAAGGCAGTACGTCATCGGGTCTATGTCGGCGAACACCGGCAGCGCGCCCACCTGTGTCACGGCCTCGGCGACCTCCACGTTGCCGAATGCCGACACGACGACCTCGTCACCGACTCCGACGCCGGCGGCCCTGAGCAGAGCTGCAATCCCCATGAGGCGGATGCTGGTTGCGCAACATGAACTTCAAGTAACGGCAAACAAAAAAGGGTTGGACCCGGAACCGAAGTTCGGGGTCCAACCCTTTCAAAATTTGTTCGGCGGCGTCCTACTCTCCCACAGGGTCCCCCCTGCAGTACCATCGGCGCTGTGAGGCTTAGCTTCCGGGTTCGGAATGTAACCG
>NZ_JBIVTV010000025.1:0-19491 GCF_044756885.1 Streptomyces sp. NPDC091412
CTTTCCGATCCGATTTCCTCGGTGCTTTCCAGGTTTTCGCTTTCGCGTTTCCCTTTCCGGCGGTTCCGACTCTATCAGATCCTTTTTCGGCCTGATCCCCAGTCAGCGGGGTTTGTCCTGGGCTTTTGAGCTTTCGCCCGTCGGCCTTTCGACATTCGCTACGCTAGCCGATTTCCCTGGTGACTCATAATCGAGTCCTTGCGAGTTCGAAATCGGGTACGCGGGCGCACCGAAGACGACCCCGCTGAAGGGGTGATCGTTAGGTAGTGGGTTGGCCGCTCCGGCTGCAGGCGATCGCCGTACCCGGTTCAGCGGCTCGGGCTACGTTACGCACCTTCCGCGGGCGAGTCAACTTCCCCGTCAACTTCGGCGGCGCCTCGGCACATGGGCCCGGTACGGGCTCACCGTCGGGTCGTCGGCGACCCAGAAGCGCCACGGGTGGACGTCGCCGTTGCCGCCCTCGCCGGCCACTCCGGTGCGCGGACCGTTGCGTACCTGATCGGCACGGACGGGTGTACCGGCGAGCATCCGTACAGGGGTGTCGCCGGCGGCGCAGGCGTCGGTGCCGTCGAGGGTCCGGTCCACGGCCAGGGCCATGGCCAGACGGGCCGGACCTTTGGCCAGCTCCTTGTCGTTGCGGGCCGAGAGGCGGCGGGCGCGGGCCAGCTCGGCGCCCTCGACGATCTCGCCGGCGCGGAGCAGGACTCCGCTCGCCCTGCCCTCGGGTCCGCACACCAGGTTCATGCAGTGCCACATGCCGTAGGTGAAGTAGACGTATACGTGGCCGGGGGGACCGAACATCACGCCGTTGCGGTCCGTGCGGCCGCGATAGGCGTGGGAGCCGGGGTCGTTCGGGCCGTCGTAGGCCTCGACCTCCGTCAGGCGCAGGGCGATCGGGCCGTCGGGAGTCGTTCGCACCAGGACGCGGCCCAGCAGGTCGGGGGCGACCTCCACGACGGGGCGGTCGAAGAACTCTCTGGGCAGCGGCGTACGGTCCGAGGGCGCGATCACGCCTCACGAGCGTAGTCCAGCCGGATGGGATCATTGATCGGGAATCATCCAGGAACCGATCAGGAGGTACCGAGGTGACCGAGCTCAAGCGGCGGCCGCTCCCCCACGACTTCCATCCGCCCGTGCCGTCCTTCACGGTCACGAGCGACGACGTCCGGGAGGGCGCGACGCTCGGGGACGCTCAGGTCCACGCGGGCGGGAACACCTCCCCGCAGCTGCGCTGGGCGGGTTTTCCGCCGGAGACCAAGAGTTTCGCCGTGACCTGCTACGACCCGGACGCCCCGACGGGCAGCGGGTTCTGGCACTGGGTGGTGTTCGACATCCCGGCCTCGGCGACCGAGCTGCCTGCGGGTGCGGGCGGCGGCGCGTTCAAGGGGCTTCCCGAGGGCGCCGTGCACGCGCGCAACGACTACGGCACAAAGGACTTCGGCGGTGCCGCGCCGCCGCCCGGCGACGGACCGCACCGGTATGTTTTCACGGTGTACGCCGTGGACCAGGACAGGCTCGGTCCGGACTCGGACGCCTCGCCCGCGGTGGTGGGCTTCAACCTGCGCTTCCACACGCTGGCGCGCGCGCAGCTGATCGGTGAGTACGAGAATCCCGCCGGGGGCTGAGCCGCGCGGCGCGCAGGCCGCCGTTCAC
This sequence comes from Streptomyces sp. NPDC091412, assembly GCF_044756885.1. Classification (NCBI taxonomy): domain Bacteria; kingdom Bacillati; phylum Actinomycetota; class Actinomycetes; order Kitasatosporales; family Streptomycetaceae; genus Streptomyces; species Streptomyces sp. NPDC091412. Next base: position 1,654 of record NZ_JBIVTV010000025.1, read on the forward strand.
TGAACGTTTGCCCGCTTCTGGTCTTGGACGTGGCCGGGGGCGGGCATTTTTATTGCGTTGTCCATCCCGGCGAGCCCGGCCAGAGTTGATCCAGCCCGCCAGGCGGTGGGCCGGCGCTCTTGGGAGGTGGGCTGGGATGCGGGACACGCTGGTGCTGAACGCGAGCTTCGAGCCGCTGTCGACGGTGACGCTGAAGCGAGCGGTCGTGTTGGTGCTCCAGTCGAAGGCCGTGGTCGAGCAGGCCCATCCGGAGCTGCGGCTGCGTGGTGCCGAGGTCGACATCCCCGCGCCCCGGGTCATACGGCTGTGCCGGTATGTGAGGGTGCCCTTCCGAAGACAGGCTCCGTGGTCGCGGCGGGGTGTGCTCGTACGGGACCGGCACCGGTGCGCGTACTGCGGGCGGCGCGCGACGACCGTGGACCACGTGGTGCCGCGGTCGCGGGGCGGGCAGGACACCTGGCTGAACACGGTGGCCTCGTGCGCGGAGGACAACCACCGCAAGGCGGACCGGACTCCGGAGCAGGCCGGGATGCCGCTGCTGCGGGAGCCGTTCGAGCCGACGCCCGCGGACGCGATGCTTCTGGCGCTGGGGCAGGAGGAGTTGGAGGCGCTTCCCTCCTGGCTGGCCCGGTCGGCCGCATAGGCGTACGTCAGTGGGGCCCGCCTTCGTGACGAAGGCGGGCCCCACTGACATGGCGGACCGGACGGGTCAGTCGATGGACGGCTTCTCGCGGCGTTCGGTGGCCGCGGGGGCGTTGCCGCCGCTCGGAGCGCCGCCCAGGGAACCGAAGTTGCCGATGGCTCCGGACAGGCCCTTGAGGGCGTCGCCGATCTCGCTGGGCACGATCCAGAGCTTGTTGGCGTCGCCCTCGGCGATCTTCGGGAGCATCTGGAGGTACTGGTAGGAGAGCAGCTTCTGGTCGGGGTCTCCGGCGTGGATGGACTCGAAGACGGTGCGGATGGCCTGGGCTTCACCCTCGGCGCGCAGGGCTGCGGCCTTGGCCTCACCCTCGGCGCGCAGGATCTGGGACTGCTTCTCGCCCTCGGCGGTGAGGATGGCGGCCTGGCGCGTACCTTCGGCGGTGAGGATCGCGGCGCGCTTGTCGCGGTCGGCGCGCATCTGCTTCTCCATCGAGTCCTGGATGGAGGTGGGCGGTTCGATGGCCTTCAGCTCGACGCGGTTGACGCGGATGCCCCACTTGCCGGTGGCCTCGTCGAGGACGCCGCGCAGGGCCGCGTTGATCTCCTCGCGGGAGGTCAGGGTGCGCTCCAGGTCCATGCCGCCGATGATGTTGCGCAGGGTGGTGACCGTGAGCTGCTCGATGGCCTGGATGTAGCTGGCGACCTCGTAGGTGGCGGCGCGGGCGTCGGTCACCTGGTAGTAGATGACGGTGTCGATGTTCACGACCAGGTTGTCCTGGGTGATCACCGGCTGCGGCGGGAACGGCACGACCTGTTCACGCAGGTCGATGCGGTTGCGGATGGTGTCGATGAACGGGACGACGATGTTGAGGCCCGCGTTCAGTGTCCGTGTGTAGCGGCCGAAGCGCTCGACGATGGCGGCGCTCGCCTGTGGGATGACCTGGATCGTCTTGATCAGGGCGATGAAGACCAACACCACCAGGATGATCAGAACGATGATGACCGGTGCCATCGTTGCTGCCCGTACCCTTCTCCGCCTCGGCTCTTTCGGAAGATCTTACGGTTGTCGAAGATCTTGCTGGTCGAGTCTGACAGACCGTTACCCAACGCGCTGCCTGTTCAGCCCACTTGCGTTGTCGTCTTTGGTGCGAGGTCACATGACGACGGCGGTGGCGCCCTCGATGTCCACGACGTCGACCTGTTCGCCGGCTTCGTAGACGTGATCCGTGTCGAGCGCGCGTGCCGACCAGATCTCCCCGGCGAGCTTGATACGGCCGCCGGAGCCGTCGACGCGCTCCAGGACGACGGCCTGCTTGCCCTTCAACGCGTCCACTCCTGTGGCCAGTTCGGGGCGCTGTTTGCCGTGCCGGGCCGCGATGGGCCGGACGACGGCGATGAGGGCGACCGAGACGACGACGAAGGTGAGCACCTGGACGACGACGCCGAAGCCGAAGCCCGCGACGGCCGCGGCGGCGACCGCCCCCACCGCGAACATGCCGAACTCCGGCATCGCGGTCACCACGAGCGGGATTCCGAGCGCCGCCGCGCCGACCAGCCACCACACCCATGCGTCGATGTTGTTCACATGGTCATGTTAGGCCGCGGGCGGTGACGGCGGACAGGGTGCGGAGTGGGTTCAGGACAGCGGCAGTCCCTGGGCGGTCCAGCGGTCACCGACCTGTTCGACGACGAGCGGGAGACCGAAGCACAGGGAGAGGTTGCGGGAGGTGAGTTCGAGCTCCAGCGGGCCGGCGGCGAGGACCTTGCCCTGGCGGATCATCAGGACGTGGGTGAAGCCGGGGGCGATCTCCTCGACATGGTGGGTGACCATGATCATCGAAGGGGCGATCGGGTCCCGGGCGAGCCGGCCGAGACGGCGGACCAGGTCCTCGCGGCCGCCGAGGTCGAGACCGGCGGCGGGCTCGTCGAGCAGGAGCAGTTCCGGGTCGGTCATCAGGGCGCGGGCGATCAGGGTGCGCTTGCGCTCGCCCTCGGAGAGGGTGCCGAACCTGCGGTCCAGGTAGTCGCTCATGCCGAGGCGGTCGAGGAAGGCGCGGGCGCGCTGCTCGTCGACGTCCTCGTACTCCTCCTGCCAGCCGGCGGTCATGCCGTAGGCGGCGGTCAGCACGGTCTGGAGCACGGTCTGGCGCTTGGGGAGCTTCTCGGCCAGGGCGATGCCGGCCATGCCGACGCGGGGGCGCAGCTCGAAGACGTCGGTGCCGGGCCTGCCGAGCGTCTCGCCGAGGACGGTGGCGGTGCCGCTGCTGGGGAAGAGGTAGGTGGAGGCGACGTTCAGCAGGGTGGTCTTGCCGGCGCCGTTGGGGCCGAGGATGACCCAGCGCTCACCCTCCTTGACCGACCAGGAGACCTGATCCACGAGAGCCCGGCCCTCACGGACCACGGATACGTCCTGAAGCTCCAGAACATCGCTCATGAGCGCGTTGTCTCCCCTTGCAGTGTGCCGCCGGTCTCGGCTGTCGCGTACGCCTGTGGCTGGGTCCGCCGCGCCGGTGGGCGCAGCCCTCACCGAATCTACGCCACGAGCCGGGCGGGCCGTTCCATCGGTCCGGTCCTTAGGGTGGAGGCATGCTCTCGGAACCGCGCTCTGGACGCCTCGCCGCTTGGGGAAACTCCCTCTTGTCCGGATATGTCTCGCCGGACGACGCCGTGCTCGCCATCGTCGGGGACGACGCTGTCCATCGGGTGGAAGGGCTGCCCGGGGAGTCGGGGCCGGTCGGACTCACGTTGGCCCTGGGGCGGCTGCGGCGGCTCGGGGTGGGCGCGCTGCGGGTGGCGCTGCCCGCGCCGGGGCATCCGCTGGGGCTGAGCGGGCCGCCGGAGTTCAACGCGCGGGCGCTGGAGGCCGGGGAGGCGGTGCTCTGCCACGGGGCCGCGTTCGGGCTGGTGCCCCAGGTGCACGAGGCAGGGCCCGAGGGCGATGTGCACGCGGAGGTGCTGTGGCACGTGCTGCCCGTGCGGGAGGCGCCGCCGGCCGACGTGCCGTCACTGGGCGAGGCCGAGCGGGAACTGGCGGAGGCGCTGCGGGAGGCGACTTCGGTGCTGTCGCGGCTGGACGTGGCCGGATCGGGGCCGGTGGCGGAGGCGGCGATCGACGCGTACCGGGCGCGGGCCGAGCGGGGGCAGGAGGTTCTGGCGCCGGGGTATCCAACGCGCGCGGTGCGGGTGCTGGAGCTGGCGCGGCGGGTGGCGCTGCTGGTCTCGCTGGCGTACGAGAACGGGCACGGGGGCGCCGTGAGCGCGTCCGAGATGGCGGCGCGGGGGGCCGCGCTGCGGCCGGTGGAGCGGACGGCTCGGCGGGCGCAGGTGGCGGCGTACAACTCGGTGGTGGAGGAGCGGGAGAAACGGGAGAAAGGGGCGCGCTGACGCGTGGCCCGACCGGCGTCGAGTCTGCCCGCGGACGGCGGAGGGGAACGCGAAACGGCCTCCCGGGGGGAGCCGGGAGGCCGTCGGTCGAGGTGGCTCAGTGGTGGAGGCCGAGGTTGCCGAAGGCGGGGTTCAGGACGCCGATGACGTTGACGCTGTTCCCGACGGCGTTGACCGGGATGTGGACCGGGGCCTGGACGACGTTGCCCGAGACGACGCCCGGGGAGCCCTTGGCGGCGCCGCAGGCCCAGGCCCCGTCGGTGGCGGAGGCCATCGAGGCGCCTGCGGCCACGAGCCCCCCGGCCACCATCGTCACGGCCGCCGCCTTCTTCAGGTTCTTCACTTCCGACCCCTCCTGGTGATCGCCGCGGCGGTCGCCGCGGCACGCACTGGAGAACGGCCGGGGCGCACGGAGGTTGCGCCATCCGGGGGACATTCCCACGACGGTATGAATCTCAGTCCGGAGCGGGACCCTCCGCATTGCCGTCCGCCGGTGGAGTCAGCCGCTCACGCCGTGGCGTACGGCCCACAGCGCGGCCTGGGTGCGGTCCGCCAGGTCGAGCTTCATCAGGATGTTCGACACATGTGTCTTGACGGTCTTCTCGGAGAGCACCAGGGCCCGGGCGATCTCGCGGTTCGAGCGGCCGTCGGCTATCAGGCCGAGCACCTCCCGCTCCCGCTCCGTCAGTGACGTTCCGCGGCTCTGGCCGGAGTTGTTCTCCTCCTGGGACAACAGGGCACCCGCGACCTCCGGTTGGAGGAGGACGTGCCCGGCGTGCACCGAGCGGATGGCGCCGGCGAGAGCGTCGGGGTCCACGTCCTTGTAGACGTACCCGGCGGCTCCCGCGCGCAGCGCCGGGACCACCGTGCGCTGCTCGGTGAAGCTGGTGACGATCAGCACGCGCGCGGGGTTGTCGAGTTCGCGGAGCCGGCGCAGCGCCTCGACCCCGTCCATGACCGGCATCTTGACGTCCATGAGGACGACGTCGGGCCTCAGTTCCTCGGCGCGGGCGACTCCCTCGGCGCCGTCCGCCGCCTCGCCCACGACCTCGATGTCGTCCTGCACCTCCAGAAAGGTGCGCAGGCCCCGGCGGACCACCTGGTGGTCGTCGACGAGCAGCACCTTGATTGCGTCAGCCACCGGGGACCTCCATCTCGATCGCGGTGCCCTTGCCGGGCTCCGATTCCACCGTCAGCCGTCCGCCGACCCCGCTCGCCCGGTCCCGCATGGAGACCAGGCCGAGATGGCGGCCCGCGCGGCGCACCGCCTTCGGGTCGAAGCCGGTGCCGTCGTCGGTGATGCGCAGGACGGCACCGCCGCCACGGCGGTCCAGGGTGACGTGGACGTGGTCCGCCCACGCGTGCCGCAGCGCGTTGTGCAGGCCTTCCTGGGCGACGCGGAGCATGGCCTCCTCCTGCGCGGCCGGCAGGGCGCGGATACCGCGGGTCGTGAAGGTGACGCGCGCGCTGTGGGCGCGGTCGAGGACCTGGATCTGGGTGCGGAGGGTGGCCACCAGGCCGTCCTCGTCGAGGGCGGCGGGGCGCAGCTCCACGACGGCGGCGCGCAGTTCGTCGGCGGCCTCGGCGGCGAGCGCGGCCACCTGCTGCAGTTCGCCCTTGGCGCGCGCCGGGTCGCGGTCGACGAGGGCGGCGGCGGCCTGGGCGGTCAGGCGCAGGGAGAACAGTTTCTGGCTGACCGCGTCGTGCAGTTCGTGGGCGAGGCGGGAGCGCTCCTCGGCGATGGTCAGCTCGCGGCTGCGTTCGTAGAGGCGGGCGTTGGTGAGGGCGATCGCGGCGTGCTGGGCGAGGGTGGCGAGCAGTTCCTCGTCCTCCTCGGTGAAGCCGCAGCCGCCCCGGGGCGTCTCGTGGTTCTTGTTCGCGAGGAACAGGGCGCCGATGACCTCGTCGCCGTCGCGGATCGGCAGGCCCAGGAAGTCGGACATCTCCGGGTGGGCGGCGGGCCAGCCCTCGAAGCGCGGGTCCTCGCGCAGGTCCGCGAGGCGCTCGACGCGGGCCTCGTGCAGCATCGCGGCGAGGATGCCGTGCTGGCGCGGGAGCGGGCCGATGGCCCGCCACTGCTCGTCGCTGACCCCGTCGACCACGAACTGGGCGAAGCCCCCGTGGTCGTCCGGTACGCCGAGGGCGGCGTACTGCGCGTCGAGCAGTTCGCGGGCCGAGGCGACGATCGTCTTCAGGACGTCGCGCACCTCCAGATGCCTGCTCATGGCCAGCAGCGCGGCGCTCACCGCGGCGAGGCCGGACCTGGGGCCTTGACTCATGCCCTCACGGTACCGGCGGGGGTGACGGCGCGGATCGGCCCTGTGGCGGCCGCGCCCCGGTCGCTGGACCTAGGTCCGGCGGCCCGGTACCGGGCGGGCCGGGGCGGCGGCGCATACCGCGTCCTACTCGGAGAATCCGCTCACCCAGCGCGTTGCGACGGCAACCAACGGTGAGAAAACCTCGCCCCCGATGTGAGGGCACCCATAGGACGCAGGTCACGTACGAACGGACATAGGAGACAGCAGGCCCCATCGCGAACGGGACAGACGTTCCTGTCTGTCCTATTTTGTCCGTTCCGCTCCACTATCCGGCTTCGTACGTCACACCTTTGCCAGGGCATTTTGCGGCCGCTAAGAATTGCTCTCGTCGCTCAACGCCGCGGGTTTCCGCTCGCGGCGATTGTGTGGGACGGACCCCCTCCCGCAGTCCGGAGAGCGACCTCCGAGCTACTCGAAGAGGTCTATTTCGCCATGCCCGCAAACTTCCGTCGTCACAGTCGTGCCCTGGCCCAGCCCCGCAAGATCGCCGTCGCCGGCGTCGCCGTCCTCGGTGCGGCCGCAGTGGCCTTCTCGGCCGCACCCAGCCAGGCCGAACCGACGAGCAGCGTCGCCGCCGCCCCGGTGCAGCTCGGCTCCCAGCCGATCCAGGGCGTCAAGGCCAGCGTCACCGACCAGCTCGCGGGCGAGAGCGTGAAGATCCAGGCGATCGCGGCCAAGAAGCAGGCCGCCGTGAAGCAGCAGGCCCGGGCCGCCGCCCTGCACAAGGCCAAGGCCACGTACAAGGCCAAGGCCGCGCACGAGGCCAAGCAGGCCGCGAGCCGGTCCGCCAAGCGCCCGCAGATGCAGACGGTCGCCGTCCACACCAGCTACGGCAACAACCTGGACGGCTGGATCCGGCAGGCGCTCGCCGTCATGAAGCAGCACAACATCCCCGGCTCCTACAGCGGCCTGCACCGCAACATCATGCGCGAGTCCTCGGGCAACCCGAACGCCATCAACAACTGGGACATCAACGCGCGCAACGGCATCCCGTCCAAGGGTCTGCTCCAGGTCATCGGCCCGACCTTCAACGCGTACCACGTGCCCGGCACGTCCAAGAACATCTACGACCCCGTTGCCAACATCACCGCCGCCGCCAACTACGCGGCGCACCGGTACGGCTCCATCGACCACGTCAACAGCGCGTACTGAGGCCGGCACGGACCTCTGACAACACGCCGAAGGGCGGCACCCCACTGCGGGGTGCCGCCCTTCGTGCCGTGACGCGGCGCGGTTACTTGCGCATGACCTCCGGCTCGTGGCGGCGCAGGAAGCGCGCCACCAGGAAGCCGCACACGACACCGAGCGCGATCAGCGCGACCATGTCGATGCCCCAGGCGGAAGCCGTGTGGTCCCACAGCGGGTCGGTGCTCGTCGGATCGTCGGTGTTCGGGGCGATGTTGTTGAAGTCCAGCGTGGTACCGGCGGCGGCCACCGCCCAGCGCGACGGCATCAGGTACGAGAACTCGTTGACGCCGATGGTGCCGTTCAGCGTGAACAGGCAGCCGGTGAACACGACCTGGACGATGGCGAACATCACCAGCAGCGGCATGGTCTTCTCGGCGGTCTTCACCAGCGAGGAGATGACCAGGCCGAACATCATCGAGGTGAAGCCGAGCGCCATGATCGGCAGGCACAGCTCGAACAGTGTGGCGTTGCCCAGGATCAGGCCCTGCTCGGGGATCTCGCGGCTGGAGAAGCCGATCACGCCGACCATCAGGCCCTGGATCACGGTGACCGCGCCGAGCACGATCACCTTGGACATCAGGTACGCCGAGCGGGACAGGCCGGTGGCACGTTCCCGCTCGTAGATGACCCGTTCCTTGATCAGTTCGCGGACGGAGTTCGCGGCGCCCGCGAAACAGGCGCCGACCGCGAGGATCAGCAGCACCGTGGTCGCCGTGCCGTTCGGGACGTGCAGCCCCGTCGTCCGGTTGATCTGCTCGTTGACCAGCAGCCCGCGGTTGTGGTCGATGAGCAGGCTGACCGCGCCGAGCACCGCCGGCAGGATCAGCGAGAGCGCCAGGAAGCCCTTGTCGGAGGCGATCACCGACGCGTACCGGCGGATCAGGGTCATCAGCTGCGAGCCCCAGCCCTGCGGCTTGGGCGGCCTGATGGCCTGCGGCGGAGGCATGTGTACGGACTGCGGCTCGACGGCGTCGACGTCCGCGGCGTACATCTGGTAGTGCTGCGAGCCCTTCCAGCGGCCCGCCCAGTCGTAGTCGCGGTAGTTCTCGAAGGCGGAGAACACATCGGCCCAGGTGTCGTAGCCGAAGAAGTTCAGCGCCTCCTCCGGCGGACCGAAGTAGGCCACGGCACCGCCCGGCGCCATCACCAGCAGCTTGTCGCACAGGGCCAGCTCGGCCACCGAGTGCGTGACGACGAGGACCGTGCGGCCGTCGTCCGCGAGTCCCCGCAGGAGCTGCATGACATCGCGGTCCATGCCCGGGTCGAGACCGGACGTCGGCTCGTCCAGGAAGATCAGCGACGGCTTGGTGAGCAGCTCCAGGGCCACCGAGACGCGCTTGCGCTGGCCGCCCGAGAGGGAGGTGACCTTCTTGTCCTTGTGGACGTCCAGCTTCAGCTCGCGCAGCACCTCGTCTATGCGGGCCTCGCGCTCGGCGGCCGTCGTGTCGGCCGGGAAGCGCAGCTTGGCCGCGTACCTCAGGGCCTTCTTCACGGCCAGTTCCTTGTGCAGGATGTCGTCCTGCGGGACCAGGCCGATGCGCTGGCGCAGCTCGGCGAACTGCTTGTACAGGTTCCGGTGGTCGTAGAGGACCTCGCCCTGGTCGGCGGGCCGGTAACCGGTGAGCGCCTTCAGCAGGGTCGACTTGCCGGAACCGGACGGGCCGATGACTCCGACCAGCGACTTCTCCGGGAGGCCGAAGGAGACGTCCCTGAGGATCTGCTTGCCGCCGTCGACCGTCACGGTCAGGTGGCGGGCGGAGAAGGACACCTCGCCGGTGTCGACGAACTCCTCCAGCCGGTCGCCGACGATCCGGAACGTCGAGTGGCCGACGCCGACGATGTCGGTCGGGCCGAGCTGCACCGAGCCGCCCTTGGGGACCGGGTGGCCGTTGACGTACGTGCCGTTGTGCGAGCCCAGGTCGCGGATCTCGAAGCGGCCGTCGGGCGTGGCGTGGAACTCCGCGTGGTTGCGGGAGACCTGGAGGTCGGAGACGACCAGGTCGTTCTCCAGGGCCCGGCCGATGCGCATCACGCGGCCGAGTGAGAACTGGTGGAAGGTCGTCGGGCTGCGGTCGCCGTAGACCGGCGGCGCCCCCGCGCCGCTGCCGGGGCCCTGCTGCTGCGGGATCGACGGCGCCTGCTGCCCCTGCTGCGGTTCCTGCCAACCGGCCTGCGGGGACTGCTGCTGCGGCGCCTGCTGCGCCCAGCCGGGGTTCGCGCCCTGGGCCGCGTACGGCTGCTGCTGCGGCTGGGCCTGCGGCGTCGCCGCCGGGGCCGCGGCGCCGGAAAGGCTCAGCAGCGGCCCGTCGGTCGCGTTGCCGAGATGGACGGCCGCGCCCGGCCCGAGTTCCAGCTGGTGGATCCGACGGCCCTGCGCGAAGGTGCCGTTGGTGCTCCCGTGGTCATCGATGACCCAACTGCGACCGTTGAAGCTGACCGTGGCGTGACGCCAGGAGACCCTGGCGTCGTCGAACACGATGTCCCCCTGCGGATCGCGTCCCAGGGTGTAGGACCGGGACGGGTCGAGCGTCCAGGTCCGTCCATTGGTTTCCAGTACGAGTTCCGGCACTCCAAGCCCCACTGAGTTGTCCCCCGAGTTGCCCCCGTCGCGGGGAGTCTAGGGATGTCGAACATCGTGGGGAACTATTTCAGGCTCAGCCCACTGACCGAAAGCCGGGCCTTGTGAAGAGTGTGTACGTCCGCTTCGGCTGCTTTTTTGCCTACAGGGTTGAAACCCGGCCGGAGAGTGGTATTTCACGCGGGGGAGGACATGCGCGGCGGCCGGGCCGCGCCGCGGATCGGGGGGTCTGCCATGAGCGCTGCCACGGACGTAGGGACCGCGAGGCACGGTGCACGCCTGCCGTGGCTCGACGTGCTGCTGTCCGCGATCGCCTCCGTGAGCTGGGCGTTGATCGGCATGGCGGGCACGGCCGCGCTCGGTCTGCATCTGCTGCGGGCCGACGCGGCGGGTTCGCTCGGGCCGATGACCGCCGCGGTGGTGGCACTTGGGGCGGGTGGTTCGGTCACGCCGTCCGGTGATGTGTCCGCGTTCGGCCTGAAAGGCGCCGAGGCGCACACCGCCCTCCAGATCACGCCACTCGGGGTGAGCCTGGTCGGTGCGCTGCTGCTGTCGTGGTGCTTCCTACGGTCCTTGCGCGCGGCGGGAGTTGAGATAACCCCGGCCGAACTCCTGGCCCGGGCGGGCGCGGTGGTGGCGCTGTTCGTGGCGGTGCTGGGCGGGCTGGCCTGGGCGGGCCACGACGTCGTCACGATCGACGGAGGCGCGCTCGGGCTGGGCGGGCTGCCGGGCGGCGCGGGATCCGGCGGCGTGAGCATTCCGGGGCTCGGCGACCTGGGGAACATCGGCGGGCTCCTGCCCGACCGCATCGGCAGGCTCATCGACGCCAAGGCCGCGGTCGGCTTCACCGTCGACACGGGGCCGACCCTGCTGGGCGGGCTCGCCTGGTCGGCCGGGGTCCTGCTGATCGCGCTGCTCGCCTCACGCCGCACGCCGCTGCCGCGCGGCTGGGAGGCCGTGCACCGGGTGGTGCGGCCCGCCGTGTCGGCGCTCGTCACGGTGCTGATGGTCGCCGTGGCGGCGGGTCTCGCGGCGGCCGCGTACGCGGCGACCGGCGACGACCACCCCCGGCGGATCGCGGGCGCGGCACTGCTCGGCACCTCCAACGGGGTGTGGCTCGGCATCACGATCGGCCTCTTCGTCCCCTGGGACGGCAGGGCGACCGGCGAACTGACCGGGCTCCTGCCGGACCCGCTGGACAGACTGCTGACGGCGCACTCCGACCAGCCGGTCACGCTGTCCCGTCTGGCCGACCTGGACGGCCGGGTGTGGCTGCTGGGCGTCGCGGCGGCGCTGGTGATGCTGCTGGCGGGAGTGCTGACGGCGGTACGGACTCCGGTGGGGGCGGCGCCGGACCGCGGCGTCCTCGGCTTCGCGGGGCGGTGCGCGCTGCGGCTGGGCGTCGCCACGGCGCTGGCGCTGCCGCTGCTCGCGTGGCCGGCGGGGGTGTCGGTGGACGCGTCCTTGTCCGTCCTCGGCTTCGACGCGTTCGGCGCCGGGGTGGAACTGCGCGGGCATCTGGGCACGGCGCTGCTGCTCGGCGCCGTGTGGGGGGCCGGTGCGGGCGCCGTGGGCGCCCTGCTGGCGAGCGCGACCGGCGCCGCCGGCAGCCGTGCGGCGCCCTTGGCACGGAGTGACAAGACCGTCGCGGAAGGGGCCGCCTCGGGGGCCGGGGCCGCGGAGGGGGCCGGGGCCGCGGAGGGGGCCGGGGCCGCGGAGGGAGCCGGGGCCGCGGAGGGAGCCGGTCACGGGATACGGACCGCCACGAACGAGGCCGGAGGGCCCGGCCGTACGAGCGGACCCGGCCCCTACGCGTCGGGGACCCCCTACGCACCAGGGACGCCGTACCGCCCGCCGAACCCGTCCACCAACCCGTACCTGCGCCTACCGGACGAACTGCGAGCCCCGCAGGACGCCCGTCCCGAGGAGACCCGCCCAGGGGACGCACGCCCGCCGGACGGCCGAGCTCGGTACGGCGGGGCGGAGTCCACCGAGGCGGGCGAACGCGGCGGCCGCGGCGGCGGGTGGGCTCGGCCGGGTCCGCAGGACGACCGAGGCCAGTCCGGCCGGGGCGAGCCCGCCGAGCCGGAAGGGCCGGGCCGACCGGGCCGACCGGGCCGACCCGGCGGCGGACGGGACCGGCCGGCGGACTCGGGCGGGCCGCGAGGCCGGCAGGACGCCGATTCGGCGGGCCGACGTCCGCCCGACAGCCGCAGGCAGACCGGTTGGGCGAAGCCCACCGAACCGGAGGGACCAGGCGAACGAGGCGGACCAGGCAGCGGGCGGGCTCGGCCAGGTCCGCAGGACGACCGAGGCCAGTCCGGCCAGGCGGAGCCCGCCGAGCCGGGCGGACCGGGCGGACCGGGCCGACCGGGCGGCTGGCGGGACCGGCCGGCGGACTCGGGCGGACCGCCAGACCGGCAGGACGCCGATTCGGTGGATGGCCGTCCGCCCGATGGCCGAAGGCGATCCGGCCGGGCGGAGTCCGTCGAGCCGGGTGGGGCGGGCGGACCTGGCGGTGGGCAGGATCGGCCGGCGGATTCGGGCGACGATGTGTACGGGGCGCCGACGGTGGTGGGACCTGTGCGGCCGCTCCCGCCTCCGCGGCCGCCGAAGCGGCCCCCGGGCGCGCAGGACGATGGGCCGCCGCCTCCGCCCAGGCCGCCGCGGTCCCCGAAGAAGTGAGCACCGGACGGCAGGCGGGCCGTCGTCCGGTGGACACCTGTTGTTCGCTGTCCGTCAGGCGGACCTGAGGGGCAGCGGGCACTGGGTGCCGGATACGGTGGAAGCACCATGAGCGCTTCGCAGACCTCTGCCGATCCCACCCTCCTCGTCAAGATCTTCGGGAAGGACAGGCCGGGCATCACGGCCGGCCTCTTCGACACCCTCGCCGCCTACTCCGTCGACGTGGTCGACATCGAGCAGGTCGTCACCCGTGGCCGGATCGTGCTCTGCGCGCTCGTCACCCAGCCGCCCGCCGCGCTGGAGGGCGACCTGCGGGCCACCGTGCACAGCTGGGCCGAGTCGATGAAGATGCAGGCGGAGATCATCTCCGGCCGCGGCGACAACCGGCCGCGCGGCCTCGGACGCTCCCTGGTCACCGTTCTCGGCCACCCGCTCACCGCGGAGGCGACCGCTCGGATCGCCGCGCGGATCACCCGGGCCGGCGGCAACATCGACCGTATCTTCCGGCTGGCCAAGTACCCGGTGACGGCAGTGGAGTTCGCGGTGTCCGGCGTGGAGACGGAGCCGCTGCGCACCGCTCTCGCGACGGAGGCCGCGGCACTCGGTGTCGATGTCGCGGTCGTCGGGGCGGGCCTGCACCGGCGGGCCCAGCGCCTGGTCGTCATGGATGTGGACTCCACGCTCATCCAGGACGAGGTGATCGAACTGTTCGCCGGGCACGCCGGCTGCGAGGACAAGGTCGCCGAGGTGACGGCGGCGGCGATGCGCGGCGAGCTGGACTTCGAGCAGTCGCTGCACGCCCGTGTGGCACTGCTGGAGGGGCTGGACGCCTCCGTGGTGGACAAGGTGCGCAGCGAGGTACGCCTGACGCCGGGCGCGCGCACCCTGATCCGTACGCTCAAGCGGCTCGGTTACCAGGTCGGTGTCGTCTCGGGCGGCTTCACCCAGGTCACGGACGATCTGAAGGAACGGCTCGGGCTGGACTTCGCGCAGGCCAACACCCTGGAGATCGTCGACGGGAAGCTGACCGGCCGCGTCACCGGCGAGATCGTCGACCGGGCGGGCAAGGCACGGCTGCTGCGCCGGTTCGCCGCCGAGGCGGGCGTTCCGCTGTCGCAGACGGTCGCGATCGGTGACGGCGCGAACGACCTGGACATGCTCAACGCGGCCGGTCTCGGGGTCGCCTTCAACGCCAAGCCGGTGGTACGGAAGGCGGCGCACACGGCGGTGAACGTGCCGTTCCTCGACACCGTCCTCTACCTGCTCGGGGTCACCCGCGAAGAGGTCGAGGCGGCGGACGCGCACGAGGAGAGCTGAGCGGTCCGCGCCGGCCGCCTCCCGCCCTGCCGCCGGACTACTCCGACGGCGCCCAGTAGTCGAGCAGTGTGGCCACACCCGGCTCCAGGGCCTTCCAGGAGCCGTCGAAGGACACCACGGCGAACGCGGCGGCCGGGAATCCACGGCGGCTCATCCGTTCGCGGGCGTCGCCCTCGGCCGAACCGGACAGCACCTCGGCAAGGCCCTGGATGCCCGGGTTGTGGCCGATGAGGATCACGCTCCGCACATCGTCCGGCGTCTCGTTGAGCACGGTGATCAGCTCACCGGGCGAGGCGTCGTAGACCCGCTCCTCGTAGACCGTCTTCGGCCGATGCGGCAACTCGTGGACGGCGAGCTTCCAGGTCTCGCGGGTTCGGGTCGCGGTCGAGCACAGGGCCAGGTCGAAGGCGACACCGGCGTCGGCCAGTTTGCGACCGGCGACTGCGGCGTCCTTGCGGCCCCGCTCGGCGAGTGGTCGTTCGTGGTCGGTCACCTGCGGCCAGTCGGCTTTCGCATGCCGGAAAAGGACAATCCTGCGGGGTTCTGCGACGCTCATGCGTCCCAGCTTCGCATGAAACAGGCCATGGGGCGCAGGGAGTTGACATGCGCCTTCTCAGGCGGGGCGGGCGGCCCGGGACCATGAGCCGGGGACAGCGTCCGGGGCTCCCCCCGTGGGCGTCAACGGGCGAGCAGTTCCCTGGCGTGCCGGAACATCTGGGTGATCGCGGGGTCGCCGGAGGCCGCCTGCGCGTCCGCCGGGTTGCGGATCAGGAGGAGCAGCGCGACGAACGCCAGCACCGGCAGGGCCAGGGCCCACCACGGCAGCCGGGAGTCGACGCCGGCGCCCGTGGTCGCCGGGTGGGGCCGGGTGTGCGTACGCGCCGACATGATCGCCTCCGCTGGTCTCCGAGGTCCGCGGACCGCCTCTCGCGGTCACATCTCGAAGCTACGGAATCCGCGCTCCCCGGCCCATCCGGTGATCCACCCACTTGCCCCTGACCCTCACCCCCTAGGGGATGGGGGGTTAACCCCACCATCGACCCCGAGGACGAGCCTCACCGGCCGGCGGACGTCACGGGACGCACATACGGCGCGGGGAAAGCGACCGCCGCCGCGGCGCGGGGCCGCGGCGGCAGGTCGGTCACGGCGCCGCGAGGGTGGCGACGATGGCGATGATCACGAAGATGGCGAAGAACGTGCCGAGGACGAACAGCATCTTCCTCTGGCCGTCCTTGGGGTTCGGGTCGAGCACAGGCTGCATGCGCCCCAGTCTCGCACCCTTCGCCCGGAACGCGGCCCGCGGGGCCGCCTCAGCGCGCCGCCTCTTCCTCCACCGTGCGGTCGCGGCCCGCCACGTAACCGACCACCATCTGCGGCACCATCAGTCCGGCCATGAGCGCGATGGGCAGCCCCCAGCCGCCGCTGCTCTGGTACAGCACGCCGACCAGCAGCGGACCCGGGATGGAGATCAGGTAGCCGGTGCTCTGCGCGAACGCGGACAGCTGGGCCACGCCCGGACCGGTCCTGGCCCGCATGCCCACCATCGTGAGCGCGAGCGGGAAGGCGCAGTTGGCGATGCCGAGGAGCAGGGCCCAGGCCCAGGAGCCGGTGGCGGGCTCGAGATAGAGACCGGAGTAGCCGACCAGGCCGCAGACGCCGAGCACCAGCACGATCGGGCCCTGGTGGGGCAGCCGGGTGGCCAGGCGCGGGATGACGAAGGCCAGCGGCACGCCCATCGCCATGGTGACGGCGAGGAGCAGTCCGGCCTTGCCGGCGGGGACGCCCGCGTCCCGGAAGATCTGCGCCATCCAGCCCATGGTGATGTAGGCGGCAGTGGCCTGGAGTCCGAAGAAGACGGCCAGGGCCCAGGCGGTACGGCTGCGGGCGATGCGCAGCGCCGGGGCCTGCGCCTCCCGCGCGCGGGCCGTTTCCCCGGACGCGGCTCCGGTGCGGGCCGGCGCCTGCGCGGTGGACCGGGACCGGTCCCGTACCACCGGCAGCCACGGCAGCACCGCCACCGCGGCGAGCAGGGCCCACACGGAGAGCCCGGACCGCCAGTTGCCGCCGAGCGCCCCGGTCAGCGGCACGGTCACCGCGGCGGCGGCCGAGGTGCCGAGGGCGAGGGCCATCGAGTACAGGCCGGTCATGGTGCCGACCCGGTCGGGGAACCAGCGCTTGACGATGACCGGCATCAGGACGTTGCTGACGGCGATGCCCATGAGGGCCAGCGCGCTGGCGGCGACGAACGCGGCCGTGCTGCCCACGTAGGGCCGTACCGCCAGTCCGGCGGCGATGGCGACCATGCCCGAGCACACCACGGCGGCCGGTCCGAAGCGGCGGGCCAGCCGGGGTGCCATGACGCCGAAGACGGCGAAGCAGAGCGGGGGCACGGAGGTGAGCACTCCGGCCACGCTGCCGCTCATGCCGAGCCCGTGGCGCACCTCCTCCAGGAGCGCGCCGAGGCTGGTGATGGCGGGGCGGAGGTTCAGCGCGGACAGCACGAGGCCGACGACGACCAGGCGCGTCATCCACGCGCGCGTGGCGCCGCCACCGGACACTCGCCGTCCGTGCGGTTCCGGCTCCGGGATGTCCCGGGAACCGGTGGTCGCGGCCGGGATGCGTTCGGTCGTCGGTGTCGTCGTGCGGGTCGTTTCCTCGCGTGGCATGAGCACCATCATAGAATGATGGGATGATTGGTTGTCGACGCCTCGGGGCCCTGACCCCGGGTCCCGCGTGCGAAGGTGTGCCATGCCACTGACCCATCCGCGCCGGTCGGCGCTGTCCGAACAGGTCATCGCCGCCCTGCGCAGCCAGATCACCACGGGCGAGTGGCCGGTCGGCTCCCGCATCCCGACGGAGCCGGAGCTGGTGGAGCAACTCGGTGTGGCCCGCAACACGGTCCGCGAGGCGGTCCGGGCGCTGGCCCACAACGGCCTGCTGGACATCCGCCAGGGTTCGGGCACGTACGTCGTGGCGACCAGCGAGCTGGCGGGCGTGATGCACCGCAGGTTCGCCGAGGCGGATCCGCGGCACATCGCCGAACTGCGCTCAGCGCTGGAGTCGGCCGCGGCCGGGCTGGCCGCCGAGCGGCGCACCGAGAAGGACCTCAAGCAGCTCCACGCGCAGTTCCTGCGCCGCGAGCAGGCCTGGGAGTCCGGTGACACGGAGGCGTTCGTGACCGCGGACGCCACGTTCCACCTGGCGGTGGTGGCCGCGTCCCACAACGACGTCATGACGGCGACGTACGCGGATCTGGGCGAGGTGCTGCGGGACTGGCTGCGCGCGGACATCGGCGCGGAGCTGACGCCGGACACGTACATGGACCACACCCGGCTGCTCGACGCGATCCGTGAGGGCGACGCCGAGACGGCCGCCGCCGAGGCCGCGAGCTACGCGCTGCTGTGCCGTACGGGCCGGATCACTTCGCCCGCCGGCAAGTGACCCGCACCGAGCGCACCTCCTTCCGGAAGCGGCCGGTCGTCCGGACGGCCCGCGCGGGCCGTCCGGCCACCGGGGAGGCGTCGCTGTCGAGGTTCCACCACCGGTCGCACTCGATGTGCGGGCCGACGCGGTCGGTCCCGGGACACGGGTTGCGGCAGTAGGCGGTCACCTGGGAGCCGGAGACGGTGGCACGGCGGCCGGCACCGGACGGCTCCGGCGCCGCGGGCGGACCGGCACACCCACGCGCATGCGTGCGCGGCGACGCCGCGACGGCCACTGCCACTG
>NZ_JBIVTV010000025.1:19586-79104 GCF_044756885.1 Streptomyces sp. NPDC091412
GCACCGGACGGCTCCGGCGCCGCGGGCGGACCGGCACACCCACGCGCATGCGTGCGCGGCGACGCCGCGACGGCCACTGCCACTGCCACTGCCACTGCAAGCGGAACCAGCGGCACGCACACGCGTGTGCGGCGACGCCGCACGGCGGCCGGCACCGGACGGCTCCGGCGCCGCGGGCGGACCGGCACACGCACGCGCACGCGCACACGTACGCGGCGACGCCGCGACGACCACGGCCACGGCCGCGGCAAGCGGAACCAGGGGCACGCACACGCGTGTGCGCCGTCGCCCCGAACTGCAGCAACGCCTCGAACTGCAGCGACGCCCGTCCGGCAGGAGCGGCGGCAGCGGCAGCGCGAGAGCGACGGCCACGGTCAGTGGGGGTTGCACTGCGGACGCGGGATCGGCCGAGGGCCCGCACCCCCGGGGTGCGGGCCCTCGAACGTCGCTGAAGTTCAGCTGCGCGGCGTCACGCGCCGATGGCGTGCAGACCGCCGTCGACGTGGATGATCTCGCCGGTGGTCTTCGGGAACCAGTCGCTCAGCAGGGCCACGATGCCCCGGCCGGCCGGCTCGGGGTCCTTCAGGTCCCACTCCAGCGGGGCACGGGTGTCCCACACCGAGGCCAGCTCGCCGAAGCCCGGGATGGACTTGGCGGCCATGGAGCCGATCGGGCCCGCGGAGATGAGGTTGCAGCGGATGTTCTGCTTGCCCAGGTCGCGCGCCATGTAGCGGCTGGTCGCCTCCAGGGCGGCCTTGGCCGGGCCCATCCAGTCGTACTGCGGCCAGGCGTACTGGGCGTCGAAGGTGAGGCCGACGACCGAGCCGCCGTTCTGCATCAGCGGCAGGCAGGCCATGGTCAGCGACTTCAGGGAGAACGCCGAGACGTGCATGGCGGTGGAGACCGACTCGAACGGCGTGTTGAGGAAGTTGCCGCCCAGCGCGTCCTGCGGCGCGAAGCCGATGGAGTGGACGACGCCGTCGAGGCCGCCGAGCTCCTCGCCGACGATGTCGGCCAGGCGGCCCAGGTGCTCGTCGTTGGTGACGTCGAGCTCGATGACCTTGGTCGGCTTCGGGAGCTTCTTGGCGATGCGCTCGGTCAGCGTGGGCCGCGGGAAGGCGGTGAGGATGATCTCCGCGCCCTGCTCCTGGGCCAGCTTGGCGGCGTGGAAGGCGATGGAGGACTCCATCAGCACACCGGTGATCAGGACGCGCTTGCCCTCGAGGATTCCGCTCATGGTGATCAGTGACCCATTCCCAGTCCGCCGTCAACGGGAATGACGGCTCCAGTGATGTACGAGGCGTCGTCCGAGGCGAGGAACCGCACCGCCGCGGCGATCTCCTCGGGCTGGGCGTACCGGCCGAGCGGCACCTGCCCCATGATGTTCTCGCGCTGTTCGTCGGAGAGCGCCCGGGTCATGTCGGTGTCGACGAAACCGGGGGCGACGACGTTGAAGGTGATGTTGCGCGAACCCAGCTCACGGGCGAGGGACCGCGCGAAGCCGACCAGGCCGGCCTTGGAGGCGGCGTAGTTGGCCTGGCCCGCCGAGCCGAGCAGACCGACCACCGAGGAGATCAGCACGACACGGCCCTTCTTGGCGCGCAGCATGCCGCGGTTGGCCCGCTTGACGACCCGGAAGGTGCCGGTGAGGTTGGTCTCGAGGACCGAGGTGAAGTCCTCCTCGGACATGCGCATCAGGAGCTGGTCCTTGGTGATGCCGGCGTTGGCGACGAGGATCTCGACGGGGCCGTGCTCGGCCTCGATCTCCTTGTAGGCCTGCTCCACCTGCTCGGGGTCGGTGATGTCGCACCTGACGGCGAGGCAGCCCATTTCCTTGAGGGCGGCCGGCGGCTCCCCCGAACGGTAGGTGATGGCGACCTTGTCGCCGGCGTCGGCGAACGCGCGGGCGATGGCGAGGCCGATCCCCCGGTTGCCTCCGGTGACGAGAACCGAGCGGCTCAACGGATCACCCTTTCGATAGCGGTCTGAAGCATTCCGACAACCCGCCCGAACACCAAGATGACAGGCGGCTTCACCGAAAACCTATCGGTCCGGCCACGCCACCGGGCAATCGGGCACCGACAGTGGCTCTCCCCGGCTCCTGTCGGGTTCCTACAGTCGGAACGTCGTGGTCCGTCCGCCGTGCCGGGACGTTCGCCGAAGGGTCCGCTCGTCCCCGTGTCACTTACTCGGAGGAGCACGACGCATGGGACGTGATTCACTGCCCGCGACGGCCATCACAGGAGAGCGCCTCGAAGGGAAGCCCGCCCGTGCCCCACGAAGTCGATCAGTCGTTCCTCGCCCTGCCCCTACGCCCTCTCGCCGACGCCGCCCTGGCACGCGCGCGCTCACTGGGGGCCGAGCACGCGGACTTCCGGTTCGAGCGGGTGCGCGGTGCGTCCTGGCGGCTCAGGGACGCCCGGCTCGCCGGGTCGTCGGACACCACCGACCTGGGATACGCGGTGCGCGTCGTGCACGGCGGGACCTGGGGGTTCGCCTCCGGGGTGGACCTGACGCCGGACGCGGCCGCCAAGGTCGCCTCACGGGCGGTCGCGATGGCCAAGCTGTCGGCGCAGGTCATCAAGGCCGCGGGGTCCGACGAGTATGTGAAGCTGGCGGACGAGCCGGTGCACGGGGAGAGGACCTGGGTGTCCTCGTACGGGATCGACCCCTTCACCGTGCCCGACGAGGAGAAGGCGGGGCTGCTCGCCGAGTGGAGCGCGCGGCTGCTCGCGGCCGACGGCGTCGACCACGTCGACGCCTCGCTGCTGACCGTGCACGAGAACAAGTTCTACGCCGACACCGCCGGGACCGTGACCACGCAGCAGCGGGTGCGGCTGCATCCGCAGCTGACCGCCGTGTCGGTGGACGACTCCAGCGGCGAGTTCGACTCGATGCGCACCCTCGCCCCGCCCGTCGGGCGCGGCTGGGAGTACCTCACCGGGACCGGCTGGGACTGGGAGGACGAGCTGGAGCGGATTCCCGGGCTGCTCGCCGAAAAGATGCGCGCGCCGAGCGTCGAGGCGGGCGTCCACGACCTGGTCGTCGACCCCTCCAACCTGTGGCTGACCATCCACGAGTCCATCGGCCACGCCACCGAGCTGGACCGGGCCCTCGGCTACGAGGCCGCCTACGCCGGCACCTCCTTCGCCGCCTTCGACCAGCTGGGCAAGCTGAAGTACGGCTCCGAGCTGATGAACGTCACCGGCGACCGCACCGCCGAGCACGGCCTGGCCACCGTCGGCTACGACGACGAGGGCGTCGAGGCGCAGTCCTGGGACCTGGTCAGGGACGGCACGCTGGTCGGCTACCAGCTGGACCGCAGGATCGCGCGGCTGACCGGGTTCGAGCGGTCCAACGGGTGCGCCTTCGCCGACTCCCCCGGCCATGTGCCCGTGCAGCGCATGGCGAACGTGTCGCTCCAGCCCGACCCGGCCGGGCTGTCGACCGAGGATCTCATCGGGAGCGTCGACCGCGGGATCTACGTCGTCGGGGACCGGTCCTGGTCGATCGACATGCAGCGCTACAACTTCCAGTTCACGGGTCAGCGGGCGTACCGGATCCGCGACGGCCGCCTCGACGGGCAGGTCCGCGACTTCGCCTACCAGGGGATCACGCCCCAGTTCTGGGGCTCCATGGCGGCCGTGGGCGGACCGCAGACGTATGTCCTGGGCGGCGCCTTCAACTGCGGCAAGGCCCAGCCGGGCCAGATCGCGGCGGTCTCGCACGGCTGCCCGTCGGCACTCTTCAAGGGCGTCAACATCCTGAACACCTCGCAGGAGGCCGGTCGATGAGCGTCAGCGTCGGAGCCGGCCGGGGGTCCAGGGGTTGTCCCCCGGGAAAACACAGTCTCAACACCACGCAGGAGGCCGGTCGATGAGCCCGCGTACCAGCAAGCCGCACGAGGTCGTCGAGCGCGCCCTCGCACTGTCCCGGGCCGACGGGTGCGTCGTGATCGCCGACGAGCAGTCCACCGCCAATCTGCGCTGGGCGGGCAACGCGCTGACCACGAACGGTGTCACACGCGGGCGCACCCTCACCGTGATCGCGACCGTCGACGGCCGGGAGGGCACCGCCTCGGGCGTGGTGTCGAGGGCCGCCGTGACCGACGACGAGCTGGAGCCGCTGGTGCGGGCCGCGGAGGCCGCCGCGCGCGGGGCCGGGCCCGCCGAGGACGCCCAGCCGCTGGTGACGGACGTACCGCAGTCCCCGGACTTCACCGACGCGCCCGCCGAGACCTCCTCCGCGGTGTTCGCGGACTTCGCGCCGGCGCTCGGCGAGTCGTTCGCACGCGCGCGTGCCGGTGGCCGCGAACTGTACGGCTTCGCCAACCACGAGATGGTGTCGACGTACCTGGGAACGTCGACGGGCCTGCGGCTGCGCCACGACCAGCCGGCCGGGACGCTGGAGCTGAACGCCAAGTCCCCGGACCGCACCCGCTCGGCGTGGACCGGACGGTCCACGCGGGACTTCAAGGACGTCGACCCGGCGGCGCTGGACGCGGAGCTGGCCGTACGGCTCGGCTGGGCGGAGCGCCGGATCGAGCTGCCCGCGGGGCGGTACGAGACGCTGCTGCCGCCGACGGCGGTCGCCGATCTGCTGATCTACCAGATCTGGTCGTCCTCGGGCCGGGACGCCGCCGAGGGGCGCACGGTGTTCTCCAAGCCGGGCGGCGGCACCCGCGTCGGCGAGAAGCTGACCGAGCTTCCGCTGACGCTGCGCAGTGATCCGGAGGAGCCCGGCCTGGAGTGCGCGCCGTTCGTGGTCGCGCACTCCTCCGGGGACGACAGGTCGGTGTTCGACAACGGTCTGCCCGTGCACGCCACCGAGTGGATCGGCGGCGGCGAGCTGCGGCATCTGCTGACCACCCGGCACAGCGCGGGCCTGACCGGGCTGCCGCTCGCCCCGTCGGCCGGGAACCTGATCCTCGACGGGGGCGGCGATCGCTCCCTGGAGGAGATGGTCGCGGGCACCGAGCGCGGGCTGCTGCTCACCTGTCTGTGGTACATCCGCGAGGTGGACCCCGCGACGCTGCTGCTCACGGGCCTGACCCGGGACGGCGTGTACCTCGTGGAGAACGGCGAGGTGACCGGCGGGGTCAACAACTTCCGGTTCAACGAGTCGCCGGTGGACCTGCTGGGAAGGGCGACCGAGGCCGGGCGGACCGAGAAGACGCTGCCCAGGGAGTGGAGCGACTACTTCACCCGGGCCGCGATGCCGGCGCTGCGCGTCCCGGAATTCAACATGAGCTCTGTCAGCCAGGGCGTATAACCTCGTAGTCGGCTGTCACCCGACTGCCCGAAGAGCACCGAGCTCGCACCGAGCTTCATCTAGGAGACACGAGAACCGTGACGGACATCGTCGACGAGCTGAAGTGGCGTGGGCTGTTCGCCCTGTCCACCGACGAGAACGCTTTGCGCAAGACGCTCGCGGACGGTCCCGTCACGTTCTATTGCGGCTTCGACCCGACGGCGCCGTCACTGCACGTGGGGCACCTGGTGCAGGTGCTCACCGTGCGCCGGCTCCAGCAGGCCGGGCACCGGCCGCTGGCGCTGGTCGGCGGGGCCACGGGCCTGATCGGCGATCCCCGTCCGACCGCCGAGCGCACGCTGAACGACCCGGAGACGGTGGCCGGCTGGGTGGACCGGCTGCGCGGCCAGATCGAGCCGTTCCTGTCCTTCGAGGGCGAGAACGCCGCCGTGATGGTGAACAACCTCGACTGGACGCAGGGCCTGTCCGCGATCGAGTTCCTGCGGGACATCGGCAAGCACTTCCGGGTCAACAAGATGCTGACGAAGGACTCCGTCGCCCGCCGTCTGGAGTCCGACCAGGGCATCAGCTACACCGAGTTCAGCTACCAGATCCTCCAGGGCATGGACTTCCTCCAGCTCTACCGGAGGTACGGCTGCGCGCTCCAGCAGGGCGGCAGCGACCAGTGGGGCAACCTCACGGCGGGCCTCGACCTGATCCACCGCCTGGAGCCGGACGCGGCGGTGCACGCGCTCGCGACGCCGCTGATGACGAAGGCGGACGGCACCAAGTTCGGCAAGACCGAGGGCGGCGCTGTCTGGCTCGACGCGGAGATGACGACGCCGTACGCGTTCTACCAGTTCTGGCTGAACGTGGACGACCGGGACATCTCCCGCTACATGCGCATCCTGTCCTTCAAGTCCCGCGAGGAACTGGAGGAGCTGGAGCGGCAGACCGAGGAGCGTCCGCAGGCCCGGGCCGCGCAGCGCGCGCTGGCCGAGGAGCTGACGACGCTGGTGCACGGCGCCGAGCAGACGGCCGCCGTGATCGCCGCGTCCAGGGCGCTGTTCGGGCAGGGCGAGCTGACCGGGCTGGACGAGCGGACCCTGACCGCGGCCCTGGCGGAGGTCCCGCACGCCGAGGTCACCGAGCTGGGCCCGGTGGTCGACCTGTTCGCCGAGGTCGGCCTGGTGCCCAGCAAGTCGGCCGCGCGCCGCACGGTGAAGGAGGGCGGCGCCTACGTGAACAACGTCAAGGTCACCGCCGAGGACGCGGTCCCCGCCACGGAGGACCTGCTGCACGGCCGCTGGCTGGTGCTGCGCCGGGGCAAGAGGAATCTGGCGGCGGTCGAGGTCACGAGCGGCTGAGCCCGGACATACGGCCGGGCGCGAAGGGGGCGGCCCACCGGGGATTCCGGTGGGCCGCCCCCTTCGGCCGTCCTTCCACCGCCTCTCGGCCCGTGCGCCCGCGCTATGCCCGCTGGGCGTCCTGCCGCTTCTTGTTGCCCCACAGCGCCATGTACGCCATGTCGCCGACGAAGACGATGATGATCGCGGCCACGAGCTGGAAGAAGTGCCTGCTCCAGTCGATGCCGCGGGTCGAGGCGACACCGGCCGCGCGGGCCACCGCGTTGCCGACGATCGCGCCGAGCATGCCGAAGATCGTGGTCAGCCAGATGGGGCTGTGCTGCTTGCCCGGGATGATCGCCTTCGCGATCAGCCCCAGCACGAAACCCACGATGATCGCCCACAACCAGCCCATGGCTGCCTCCTCGTCCGGCTCTACATGAGCATTACGCCCAGTGTCGGGGCGGCTTCCGTGCGTCGCACGTCGGGTGCCGGCCGCCGGACGGTCCTGGGCGGCCCGCGGGACGGAGCGGGCGCCGTTCGTGCAGGCAGAACGGCGGCCCCGGTCTCGTAGGCGGTGGGAACGCGGCGTAACGTGTAGTTCGTGCGGGTCGTTGTCCCGACCGGTCCAGGACCGGACGCGGGCCGGGGAGTTGTCCGATACGGACGAATGGTGGACAGGTGATGCGGAAACTGCACGGCGAGGGCAACGCCCAGGTGTTCCGGATCACGGGAGCCCGGACGGGCCTTCAGGAGGATGTGCGCGGCCGGCAGCGCCGGTACGTCATCTCGATGTCGATCCGTACGGCGTCGGTGATCCTCGCGGTGGCGCTGTGGAACGTCGAGCGGTATGTGGCGATCGTGGCGCTGGTGCTCGGGGCGGTGCTGCCCTATGTCGCCGTGGTGATCGCGAACGCGGGGCGGGAGGGCGCGCCCAAACTGCCGTCGACGTTCGTCACCATGCCGTCGAAACCGATGATCACGCCGCCGCGGAGCGACGACGATTTCGCCCGGTCCGCCACGGACGACACCGCGGGCGACAGCGCGGCCGACGCGGCGCGCGAGCCGCGTGACAGGGCTTGACCTGGCCCGTCGGCGCGGCCGAACGGTGGCCTTCCGGGAAGCTCAAGAAACGCTCAGATCAATCATGTTGTTCCGGTGCCGGGCGGCGGGTTACCCGTGACATACTTCGTACGCGCTCCGCATCCCCCGTCGGAGCGACAGACCGACGCCGGGCAGCTCCCCCCGTGGCTGCTCGGCGTCGCCTTGTGTGCAGTGGTTGTGAGACGAAGCCGTGACTGACGAAACCCCGATCTGCTCCGCCAAGAGCTGCCATGCCGCCGCGGTGTGGGTGCTGGCCTGGAACAACCCGAAGATCCACACACCGGAGCGCCGCAAGACGTGGCTGGCGTGCGAGGAGCACCGGGAGCACCTGTCGCAGTTCCTCGGTGTGCGGGGCTTCCTGAAGGACGTGGTCCCCTTCAGCGAGTGGGAAGCGCCGGACAGGCCCTAGCCGTGCCCTAGCCGCCGATCGCCGACATCGGCCGCTCCGGCTGGACGAACGACGGGTCGTCCAGGCCCGCTCCCGCCTTCTTGCCCCACATCGCCACCCGCCATATGCGGGCGATCTCCTCGTCGGGGGCGCCGGAGCGCAGGGCGGCGCGCAGGTCGGTCTCCTCGGTGGCGAACAGGCAGGTGCGGATCTGGCCGTCGGCCGTGAGCCGGGTGCGGTCGCAGGCCGCGCAGAACGGGCGGGTCACCGAGGCGATCACGCCGACGCGGTGCGGGCCGCCGTCCACGATCCAGCGCTCGGCCGGCGCCGAGCCGCGCTCCCCGGTGTCCTCGGGGGTCAGCTCGAAACGGGTGCCCAGCGAGGTCAGGATCTCGGCCGCGGTCACCATGCCCTCGCGCTTCCAGCCGTGCTGGGCGTCCAGGGGCATCTGCTCGATGAAGCGGAGCTCGTAGGCGTGCTCCACCGCCCAGGCCAGCAGGTCCGGGGCCTCGTCCGCGTTCAGGTCGCGCATCAGGACGGTGTTGACCTTCACCGGGGTCAGGCCGGCCTCCCGGGCGGCTTCGAGGCCCTCGATGACGTCCTTGTGCCGGTCCCGGCGGGTGAGCGCCTTGAAGACGTCCGGGCGCAGGGTGTCCAGGGAGACGTTGACCCGGTCCAGGCCGGCGGCCCTCAGGGCGGTCGCGGTGCGCTTCAGTCCGATGCCGTTGGTGGTGAGGGACGTCTGCGGGCGGGGGTCCAGCGCCGCGACGCGCTCGACGATGCCGACCAGGCCGGGGCGCAGCAGGGGTTCGCCGCCGGTGAAGCGGACCTCCCTGATGCCGAGGGAGGTGACGGCGATGTCGATCAGGCGGACGATCTCGTCGTCGGTGAGCAGGGTCGGCTTGGCCAGCCACTGCAGCCCTTCCTCGGGCATGCAGTACGTACAGCGCAGGTTGCACCGGTCGGTCAGTGAGACTCTCAGGTCGGTGGCCACCCGGCCGTAGGTGTCGATGAGCATGTGGCCCCCTCCCTCGTCCCGGATTCATGTGGCGCACCACTCGAAGTTGTCGTCATCTGCGAGCCTACGTGACACCACTGACAACGACAGCGCCGGAAGTCACGAGATACGGCGCGGCCGCGTCGTAGGGATCTACGATCCCCGCGACGCGGCCGCCTTGGACGGGTGGGCTTTCAGTGCGCTCCGGTGCCCGTCATGGAGCGCACCTCCAGTTCGGCGTACTTGGCGTCGTCCGGGGTCTCCTTGGACAGGAGGGTGCCCACGACGCCGAGCAGGAAGCCGACCGGGATCGAGATGAGGCCGGGGTTCTCCAGCGGGAACCAGTGGAAGTCGACGTCGGGGAACATCGACGTCGGCTTGCCCGAGACCACCGGCGAGAACAGCACCAGGCCGACCGCGGTGACCAGGCCGCCGTAGATCGACCACAGGGCGCCGGAGGTGGTGAACCGCTTCCAGAACAGGCTGTAGAGGATCGTGGGCAGGTTGGCGGAGGCGGCGACGGCGAAGGCGAGCGCGACCAGGCCGGCGACGTTCAGGTCGCGGGCGAGGGCGCCCAGGACGATCGAGACCGCGCCGATGCCGACGGTCGCCCAGCGGGCCGCGTTCAGCTCCTGCTTCTCGGTGGCGGTGCCCTTCTTGATGACGTTGGCGTAGATGTCGTGGGCGAAGGAGGAGGACGAGGCCAGGGTCAGGCCGGCGACGACGGCGAGGATCGTGGCGAAGGCGACGGCGGAGATGGAGGCCAGCAGGATGGCGCCCCAGTTGGAATCGACTCCGCCGAGATGCAGGGCGAGCAGTGGCGCTGCGGTGTTGCCCGCCTTGTTGGAGGCGATGATCTCGTCGGACTTGATGAGCGCGGCGGCGCCGAAGCCGAGCGCGAGGGTCATCAGGTAGAAGGCGCCGATCAGCCCGATCGCCCAGATCACGGACTTGCGGGCGGCCTTGGCCGTGGGAACGGTGTAGAAGCGGATCAGGATGTGCGGCAGACCGGCGGTGCCGAGGACCAGGGCGATGCCGAGCGAGAGGAAGTCGAGCTTGGTGGTGCCCGTGGCGCCGTACTTCAGTCCGGGCTCCAGGAAGGCGCTGCCCTTGCCGCTGTTGGCGGCGGCCTTGCCGAGCAGGTCGGAGATGTTGAAGTTGAACTTCAGCATGACCAGGAAGGTGAGCAGCACGGCGCCGGCGATGAGCAGCACGGCCTTGACCATCTGCACCCAGGTGGTGCCCTTCATGCCGCCGATGGTGACGTAGACGATCATCAGCACGCCGACCAGCGCGACGATGGCGATCTTGCCTCCGTCGCTGGTGATGCCGAGCAGCAGGGAGACCAGGACGCCGGCGCCGGCCATCTGGGCCAGCAGGTAGAAGATCGACACCACGATGGTGGAGGTGCCGGCCGCGGTGCGGACCGGGCGCTGGCGCATCCGGTAGGCCAGTACGTCGCCCATGGTGTACCGGCCGGAGTTGCGCAGTGGTTCGGCGACCAGGAGCAGGGCGACCAGCCAGGCGACGAGGAAGCCGATGGAGTACAGGAAGCCGTCGTAGCCGAACAGCGCGATGGCGCCGGCGATGCCGAGGAAGGACGCGGCGGACATGTAGTCGCCGGAGACCGCGAGGCCGTTCTGGAAGCCGGTGAACTGCCGTCCGCCGGCGTAGAAGTCCGCGGCGTCCTTGGTCTGCCGGCCTGCCCACACGGTGATGACGAGGGTCGCGAGGACGAACACCGCGAACAGGGTGATGATCAGCGGCCGGTGCCGGCTCGCCTCACCGGCCGCGAGGGTCAGCGTGGGTGCGATCGCGGGGCTCATTCGGCGCCCTCCATCCGGGACTTGATGGCCTCGGCCTTGGGGTCGAGCTCGGCGGCGGCGTGCCGCGCGTACCACCAGGCGATGAGGAACGTGGTGAGGAACTGGGCGAGGCCCAGGACGAGGGCGACGTTGATGTTGCCGAACAGCTTGGTGCCCATGAAGCCGCCCGCGTAGTTGGAGAGCAGCACGTACAGCAGGTACCAGGCGATGAAGGCGACGGTCAGCGGGAAGGCGAAGGATCGGTAGGAACGGCGCAGTTCGACGAACTCCGCGCTGTCCCGCACCGCGACGAACTCCTCGGTGCTCGGGAGTGGGGCCTGGGTCTTCGAGGGTGGCGGTGTCTCGGTGGCCACTTCGGTCTCCTCGCGTGTCGGATGCGGTTGGGACAGGGGCCCGATCGTGCTCGGGTTCCCCGCCCAAGGTCCACGGCGCCACGCGGTGACCGGTTCAAGTTCCGTTGGTTGTTTCGCAACCGGTCTGAACAAGTCATTGCTAAGTCATTGCTGGTGGGGGAGGCGGCGAGATAGCTTCACCCTGCACCACCCGTCATGTACCTGCCTGCGCTGCCACCTGTGGTCGGGCAGGTCTGCACCCGGATGATGTGGAGACCCCATGGCTCATCTGCGTTCCAGACGCCGCCTCGCCCTGGCCGTACCGGTCGCGCTGTCGCTGACCGCGTCACTCGGCTTCCTGCCCTCGGCGGCGTCGGCGGCGCCCCGAGCGGCCTCGGCGGCGCAGGCGAAGGACGCGCCGACTATGGCTTACGTCGTCAACACCAAGACGGACCGTCACACGATCGCCCAGGTGCAACGGTCGATCACCGCGGCCGGCGGCACCATCGTGATGACGTACGACCAGATCGGCGTCATCGTGGCCCGCTCCGCGAACCCGGACTTCGGCAGGACCGTCCGCAAGGCCCATGGAGTCGACTCGGCGGGTGCCACCCGCACCGCGCCTCTACGCGCGTCCGGGACGACGGACGAGGGCGCGGTGCAGTACCTCTCCGAGACCGAGGTCGCACAGCTGAAGAAGACGGCCAAGGCGTCGAAGACCCCGAAGGGGTCAGTCGCCCAGGAGCCCCTCGAGGCCGAGCAGTGGGACCTGCGGGCCATCGGCGCCGACAAGGCCGCCGCGATCAACCCGGGCAGCCCGAAGGTCACCGTCGCCGTGATCGACACCGGCGTCGACGACACCCACCCGAACCTCGCGCCGAACTTCTCCGCCAAGCAGTCGGCCAGTTGTGTCGGCGGCAAGCCGGACACCTCGCCGGGCGCCTGGCGGCCCGCCAGTCCCGACCACTACCACGGCACGCATGTCGCGGGTGAGATAGCCGCCGCCCGCAACGGGACGGGCGTCGCGGGCGTCGCGCCGGGCGTGAAGGTCTCCGGCATCCGGGTGGCCGAGCCGGACACCGAGCTGTTCTACCCGGAGAGCGTGGTCTGCGCCTTCGTGTTCGCCGCCGACCACGGTGTGCAGGTCACCAACAACAGCTACTACGTGGACCCGTGGCTGTACAACTGCAAGGACGACGCCGACCAGAAGGCCGTCCTCGACGCCGTCGGCCGGGCCCAGCTGTACGCGCAGCGCAAGGGCACCCTGAGCGTGGCCTCCGCGGGCAACTCCAACCACGATCTGGCCGCCAAGTCGATCCTCGACACGTCCAGCCCGAACGACACGACCGCGGTCGACCGCACGATCGACCCGAAGAAGTGCCTGGACGTGCCGGCACAGCTGCCGGGTGTGGTGACGGTCAGCGCCACCGGCGTGCAGACCCTCAAGTCGTACTACTCCAACTACGGCGACGGCGTCATCGACGTCGCGGGACCGGGCGGAGACAAGTACCAGATCCCGGACACCCCGTCGCAGAACGGCCGCATCCTGTCGACCATGCCGGAGGGCCAGTACGGCTTCCTCCAGGGCACGTCGATGGCCGCCCCGCACGTCGCCGGTGTCGCCGCGCTGCTGAAGTCGACCCATCCGAACGCCAAGCCCGCCCAGTTGCTGGCCCTTCTCAAGGCCCAGGCGGACAACCCGGGATGCCCGGTCGAGCCCTACGACCCCGACGGCAACGGCGTCGTCGACTCGTTCTGCAAGGGCAACAAGAACCGCAACGGGTTCTACGGCTCCGGCGTCGTCAACGCGCTCCGCGCGGTCAAGTGACCGGCACGGCCCGTCACTTCCACATACGCCCCCCACGTTTCGCATGCCTGTCGCATGCCGCACCGCAATGGTTCGAAACACTGGAGTTCACATGAGCGTTCGCCTCAACCGGCGTACCGTCACCATCCCGCTCGGCATGGCCGTCGCCTCCGCTCTCGCGTTCCTGCCGAACGTGGCGTCCGCCACCGAGGCCGGTCAGCAGGTGGCCGCCGCGCAGAGCATCTCCGCCGCCGCCGACGGGGACGCGCTGAGCTACGTCGTCAACATCCGTCCCGGCCACAGCTCCGCGGCCGTGCAGAAGGCGATCGGCAAGGCCGGCGGCTCGGTCGTCATCGCCTACGACCAGATCGGCGTCATCGTCGTCCACTCGTCGAACGCCGACTTCGCCAAGGAGATACGCAAGGACAAGGGTGTCGAATCCGCGGGCTCCACCCGGACCGCTCCGCTGTCCCCGCAGTCGACCACCGAGATGTGGTCGCCGCAGGTGCTCACCGGTGCGGAGCTGGCCGCGGCGACCGAGGCCTCCGCGGCCGACCAGGAGCCGCTCCAGGGGCTCCAGTGGGACCTGCCGATGATCAAGGCGGACAAGGCCCACGAGGTCACCCTGGGCAGCTCCAAGGTCACGGTCGGCGTGATCGACACCGGTGTGGACGACACCCACCCGGACCTCGCCGCCAACTTCAACCGTGCCGCGTCGGTGAACTGCGTGTCGGGCAAGCCGAACACGGCGGACGGCGCCTGGCGGCCGAACAAGGGCGAGAGCCCGCACGGCACGCACGTCGCCGGTGAGATCGCCGCCGCGAAGAACGGCATCGGCATGGTCGGTGTCGCCCCGGGTGTGAAGGTGTCGGGCATCAAGGTGTCGACGCCGGAGGGCTGGTTCTACACCGAGGCCGTGGTGTGCGGCTTCATCTGGGCCGCCGAGCACGGCGTGGACATCACCAACAACAGCTACTACACCGACCCGTGGAACTTCAACTGCGCCGACGACCCCGACCAGAAGGCTCTGGTGGAGGCCGTGTCGCGGGCCACCAAGTACGCGGAGGGCAAGGGCACGGTCAACGTCGCGGCCGCCGGCAACGACAACTGGGACCTCGCCGGGAAGACCATCCTCGACCCGGGCAGCCCGAACGACTCCACCCCCGGTGACCGGGTGATCGACCCGAAGAAGTGCCTGGACATCCCGGCGATGCTGCCGGGCACCGTCACGGTCTCCTCCATCGGCGCCAAGGGCATCAAGTCCTCGTTCTCCAACTACGGCCAGGGCGTCATCGACGTCTCCGCGCCGGGTGGCGACTCGACCGCCTACCAGCGGCCCGACGCCCCCGCCACCAGCGGCCTGATCCTGGGCACGCTGCCGGGCGGCCAGTACGGCTACATGGCCGGCACCTCGATGGCCTCGCCGCACGTCGCCGCCGTCGCCGCGCTCATCAAGTCGACCCACCCGCAGGCCAAGCCGAACCAGGTGAAGGCGCTGCTGGCCCAGGGTGCCGACAAGAAGGAGTGCACGACCCCGTACGACATCAACGGCGACGGCAAGATCGACGCCGAGTGCAAGGGCGGCAAGGGCAAGAACTCCTTCTACGGCGAGGGTGTCGTCAACGCCCTCAACGCCGTGACGAAGTAGACACGGCGGATGTCGGCCGGTACCGCATAGTGCGGTCATGACTGACATCACCTACGCGTGGTCCGCGCTGGGCGGCGATCCGGCCCTGCTGTCGCGGGTCACCACCGTGCAACGGGAAGGCGCGCTCCCGGCGCGTCTTCCCGTACGGGAACTGGCACGCACGTGCGTGTGTGCCTGCGCCCTGGCCGCCGCCGAACTGGGAGCGCGGCGGGCGGGGCTCGCCACGGTGCCGGCGGTTCGGGGGGACGACGGCGCCGTGGCCACCGCCTTCACGAGCGAGCGGCGTCTGCGGGTGGACGGGAAGGCGCCCGTCTCCTTCGCGCCGCTCTCGCGGTTCTGGCGGACGGCGGACGGCTGGGTGCGCACGCACGCCAACTACCCGCACCACCGGGAGCGGTTGCTCCGGGCGCTGGACGTGCCGGAGGACGTGGACCGGGTCGCGTCCGTACTCGCCGAGCGGTCCGCGCGCGAGGTCGAGGACGCCGTGTTCGCGGCCGGAGGCCTCGCCGTCGCCCTGCGCACTTCCGAGGAATGGGCCGCGCACGAGCAGGGTGCCGCGGTGGCCGCCCGGCCGCTGGTCGAGCGGGAGCGGCCGGACGAGGCACACGCGCGCGTGCTCGCGCCCGTGCCGAGCGCTCCCCTGCTGCCCGCCGCCGGGCTGCGCGTGCTCGACCTGACCCGGGTGCTCGCGGGCCCCGTCGCCACCCGGACACTCGCCCTGCTGGGCGCCGATGTGCTGCGCGTGGACGCGCCGGACCGTCCCGAAGAGGCCGGCCTGCACGCGGACACCGGTTTCGGGAAGCGGTCGGCGGCGCTGGACCTCGCGGCCGACCGGGCCGCCTTCGAGGAGCTGCTCGCGGCGGCGGACGTCGTGGTCACCGGGTACCGGCCCGGCGCCCTGGACCGGTTCGGGCTTTCCGCCGAGGCGCTGGCCGAGCGGCGGCCCGGCCTGGTCGTGGCACAGCTGTCGGCGTGGGGCGGATACGGGCCGTGGGGCGGACGCCGGGGCTTCGACAGCCTCGTACAGGTCGCCACCGGCATCGCCGCGATCGAGGGGTCGCCCGAGCAGCCGGGTGCCCTGCCCGCGCAGGCCCTGGACCACGGCACGGGCTATCTGCTGGCGGCGGCGGTGCTGCGCGCCCTGACCGAGCAGACGCGGGAGGGCGGCACCCGGGTCGTACGGCTGGCCCTGGCGCGCACGGCGTCCTGGCTGACGCGGACCGGCGTCGGACCGGTCCCCGCGACGGACGCCGTGCGGGGCTCCGCGTACGACAGCCCCGACCCCTGGCTCGGCGAGACGACCAGCCCGATCGGCCGCCTGCTCCACGCCCGCCCGCCCGTCGCCTTCACCGGCGCCCCGTCCGGCTGGTCCCGTCCGCCGGGGCCCTGGGGCACGGACGCACCCCACTGGACCTGACCGAAACGGCCGGCAGCCGGGTGGCCGACGGCTTCTCCCCGCACACCGGGACACCGGGCGGCGGGCGCGTCGGCCGCGATCTCCGCGCGGGTGCCGTCGGGTGCCGCGCGGGGTGCCGTCGGGTGAGGTGACGACGACGGCGTCCGGCCCGGTCCGCGTCCGGGGCCACCCCGGGGGCACAGGGCACGTGGCAGCGCGCGGCACCGCGAGTCGCCCGGGACGGGGGGTGCCGAGACACCAGGACCGTACGGGCGGAACCGTGCTCCCCCACTTGGCCTCGCGCGCTTGCCCCGTTCGGGGTGGCTGGCGAAGATCCTTGGGTGACGCTCATACGACCGGCCGCCGGGACGGGGGACGCGCGAGGGACGGGGCGGCGCGGTGCGACGGCCCGGGCCGTCGCCGTCCTCGTTCTGGTGGCGCTCGCCGCACTCATACCCCTGCTGGGTCCGTCCGCCGCCCTGCACGGCACCGGAGAGGCGGCGGCCCCCGGCACCGGCGGCATAGCGGTGCTGCGGACGTTGCTGTTCGCGGCGGTCTGCGTCCCCGTCGGCGAGCTGTTCGTGAACCGGCCGGCCGCCCGCCTGCCCAGGGCCCCGGTCGAACGTCCGCGCAGTTGGGCCCTCCACGCGGCCGCCGCGGGTTTCCTCGCCGCCCTGGGACTCGCTTCCGTGGTGGCCACCGGCAACCTGGTACCGGAGAGCCCGGCCCAGATCGACGTCGGCGGCCTCTACCGGACCCGGGACGGGGCGCTGGCCCTGCTGGAGGTCAACGCCTTCCTCCTCACCGGTCTGTGCGCGCTCTCCCGGCGCCCGGCGACGCAGCTGTGGCCGCTCGCCGCGGTGGTCGTGGCCGAGGCGCTGCGCGCGCACCCCGGGACCGAGAGCACCCCGCTCGTCGGCTCCGCGCTGACCGTCGTGCACCTGGTCTGCGGCGCCCTGTGGGCGGGCGGGCTGCTGCACGTGCTGCGCACGCTGCGGCTGTGGCGCGGGGCGGCGGCGGGTGCCGCGCTGCTGGGCCGCTACGCGCGCGTGGCGGCCGCCGCGCTCGCCGGGGTGACCGCGACGGGTGTGTGCAGCACGTTGCGCCGGATGCCGGCGGACACGGTGCTGCACCAGCTGACGGCGACGGCCTACGGCCGCACCCTGCTCGCCAAGATGATCCTCGTGGCCGGCGTCGCCCTGCTCGCCCTGTGGGCCCGGATCCGGCTGCGGCGGGCACCCGACCCGCTGACCGCCTGCGTCCCCGCGCGGGCCGAGGTCGCCGTCCTCGGCGCGGTCGTCGCGGTGTCGGGGCTGCTGACGGCGCTGCCGCTGCCGATCCGCTGGTGAGCGGAGCCGGCGGGCCCGGTGCGCGAAGGGGGCGTCAGACCCCCACCGCGCCCAGCAGGCTCCCCGCCGCATAGGTCACCGCCATGGCCAGCGCCCCGCCGGCCGCGTTCCGCAGCACCGCCCGGCCCGGCCTGGCCGCGCCCAGCCGGGCGCTGCTCCAGCCGGTGAGGACGAGGGCCGCCAGGACGGACAGCACGGTGACGCCCAACCGCCAGGCCGCCGGCGGGAGCACGATCGCCAGCAGGGGGAGCAGCGCGCCCACCGTGAACGCCAGGAAGCTCGCCCCGGCCGCGTGCCACGGGTTGGTCAGCTCGTCCGGGTTGATCCCGAGCTCCACGCTGGCGTGCGCGCGCAGCGCGTCCCGCTCGGTGAGCTGTTCCGCCGCCTCCCTGGCCACGTCACGCGAGAGTCCGCGCGCCTGGAGCAGGTCGGTCAGCTCCCGCAGCTCCGCCTCGGGCTGCTCGCGCAGCTCCCGTTTCTCCATCGCCAGCGCGGCCATCTCCGAGTCCCGCTGCGTCGACACCGACACGTACTCCCCCGCCGCCATCGACATCGACCCGGCGAGCAGACCGGCCAGTCCCGCGGTCAGCAGTGCCGAACGGGAGTCCGTCGCACCGGCCACGCCGACGACGAGTCCCGCGGTGGACACGATGCCGTCGTTGGCGCCGAGGACGGCCGCCCGCAGCCAGTTGAGCCGCGAGCCGAGCGCGCCGCCGTGCGGCTCGTCATGCGTTGGTTCCGTCACAGGACGGAGGATCGCACGGTTCGTCCCTCGTGTCCCCGCGCGGTTCCTGATGTCCCGTGAGGCACACCGCCGTTCCCGCGGGAGTCGGTTCGCCGGCTCCGCGGGGCAACCGGTGGGCGAGGCTGTCGGTCGTGGCCCGTATCCTCAGTGACCATGCTCGAAGACCGCACGTTCGCAGGCTTGTCCCCCACACCGTGGCCGGCCGCGTATCCGAAGGGATACGCGGTCGTTGACGTGGAGACCACCGGCCTGGCCCGGGACGACCGCATCATCTCCGCGGCGGTCTACCGGCTGGACGCGCGCGGCGAGGTCGAGGACCACTGGTACACGCTGGTCAACCCCGAGCGGGACCCGGGGCCGGTGTGGATCCACGGACTGACGAGCGACGCCCTGGAGGGCGCGCCGCTGTTCGCGGACATCGCCGAGGAGTTCGCCGTGCGGCTGGCGGACCGGGTGCTCGTCGCGCACAACGCGGTGTTCGACTGGCAGATGATCGCGCGGGAGTACGCGCGCGCGCAGCGTGAGGCGCCGGTGCGGCAGCGGCTGTGCACCATCGCGCTCGCCAAGGAGCTGGACCTGCCCCTGCCCAACCACAAGCTGGAGTCGCTGGCGGCGCACTTCGGCGTCGTGCAGCAGCGGGCGCACCACGCGCTGGACGACGCGCGCGTGCTGGCCGAGGCGTTCCGGCCGAGCCTGCGGGCCGCGGCGTCGGGCGGCATGCGGCTGCCGCTGCTGGAGTGCCGGCCGCTGACGGAGTGGTCGGACCGGCCGGTGCCCCGGCAGCAGTCGGGCGGCAACGGCGGCTATCGCGGGGGCAGTTGGCGCCCCTCGCGCAAGCGGCCCGTGTGCCCGTACCCCAACCCGGGTCGCTACGAGGACGGCAAGCGCCTCAAGCAGGGCATGCGGGTGGCCTTCTCCGGCGACACCTCCACCGACCGCGAACTGCTGGAGGACCGGGCCACCGAGGCCGGGCTGCACGTGGCCACCAGCCTGTCCCGGCTGACCAGCCTGCTGGTGACCAACGACGCGGACTCGGGCACGTCGAAGGTGGTCAAGGCGCGGCAGTACGGCACTCCGGTGGTGGACGAGGCGGCGTTCGGGCAGTTGCTCAGGGACGTGGAACCGGCGGAGAGCCGCTGACGGGCGTACGGGTGATTACCGGGCGACTCGCCCACGGTCCGCTCGCCCGCGCCGCGGCGACGGCTCACCCTGTGGCGCATGGCGAGATGTGAAGTATGCGGCAATGACTACGGAATGACCTTCGAGGTGCACGCCCAGGGCTCGGTGCACGTCTTCGACTGCTTCGCCTGCGCGATCCACCGCATGGCACCGATCTGCGAGCACTGTCGTGTCCAGATCATCGGCCAGGGCGTCGAGGTCGAGGGCCACTGGTACTGCGGCGCGCACTGCGCCCGCGCCGAGGGGAGGGTCGGAATCGTCGACCGCGTTTGAGGACACCCCTGCCGAAAACACCCCACGGCCGCAGAGGTACCGTCGTGGGGTGTACCGCTTCCTGTTGACTCGCCAGTGGGTGATCCTCACCATCGTCGCGATCGCGCTGATCCCGACGATGATCCGGCTGGGTTTCTGGCAGTTGCACCGCCATGAGCACAAGGTCGCGCTGAACCAGGTGATCGCCGAGTCGCTGGCCGCGCAGCCGGTGCCGGCCGAGTCGCTGACCTCACCCGGCGCGACCGTGAAGCACGCCGACCTGTACCGCAGGGTCACCGCCAAGGGGCACTTCGACACCGCGGACGAGGAGGTCGTGCGCCGCCGCACCAACGACGACGGCGATGTCGGCTACCACGTGCTGACCCCCTTCGTCCTCGAGGACGGCAGGATCCTCCTGGTCAACCGGGGCTGGGTCCCCGCGGACGCCTCGCAGACGGCGTTCCCGGCGATCCCGGCGCCCCCGCGCGGAGAGATCACCGTCACCGGCCGGCTGATGCCCGACGAGACGACCGCGGCGAGCGGCATCAAGGACGTCAAGGGCCTGCCCGACCGCCAGGTGATGCTGATCAGCAGCACGCAGCAGGCCGAGCGGCTCGGGAAGCAGGTCCTCGGCGGCTACGTCCAGCTGACCTCGCCCGCGCCCCAGGGCGGCAGCCCCCAGCTGCTGCCCGATCCGGAGCACGGCGACATCGGCCCGCACCTGGCGTACGCCATCCAGTGGTGGCTGTTCACGGCGGGCGTCCCGGTCGGCTGGGTGGTCCTGCTGCGCCGCGAGGCGCGTGAGCGCGCGCAGGCGGCGGCGAAGGAAGCGACGCCGGAGGCGGAACCCGCGGCGGTGTAGCGCGGGACGTCCCCACCGGCCTCGCCCCGCGCCGCGGCGACCGGGCAGGATAGGGGCCATGGATCTTGGACTGAAGGACCGGGTGTACGTCGTCACCGGCGCCACGCGCGGACTGGGCAACGCCACCGCGCGCGAGCTCGTCGCCGACGGCGCGAAGGTGGTCATCACCGGACGGGACGGCGAGCGGGTCGCGGAGGCGGCGGCCGAGCTGGGGCCGAACGCGGTCGGGGTGGCCATGGACAACGCGGACGCCGAGGCGCCGGCGCGGCTGATCGCGACGGCGCGGGAGCACTTCGGCGGCTTCCACGGCGTGCTCGTGAGCGTCGGCGGGCCGCCGGCCGGCTTCGTCGCCGACAACACCGACGAGCAGTGGCAGGCCGCGTTCGAGTCGGTGTTCCTCGGCGCGGTGCGGCTCGCCCGCGCGGCGGCGGCCGAGCTGGAGCCGGGCGGGGTCGTCGGGTTCGTGCTGTCCGGGTCCGTGTACGAGCCGATTCCGGGGCTGACCATCTCCAACGGGCTGCGGCCCGGCCTGGCCGGGTTCGCCAAGTCCCTCGCCGACGAGCTGGGACCCCGGGGCATCCGGGTCGTGGGTGTGCTGCCGGGCCGCATCGACACGGACCGCGTGCGCGAGCTGGACGCGCTGTCCGCGGATCCGGGGGCGACACGGGCGGCCGCCGAGTCGCGGGTGCCGCTGCGCAGGTACGGGAGGCCGGAGGAGTTCGGCCGGACGGCGGCCTTCCTGCTGTCGCCCGCGGCGTCCTACGTCACCGGTGTGATGCTGCCGGTGGACGGCGGGGCCCGGCACGGGTTCTGAGCGCGGCGCGGCCGGGACGCCGGGGCCGCGGACGGGTCAGCTCACCCGTTCCGCACGGTGCCCGACCGCCCTCAGCCGCACCTCCGCCGGAAGCGCCGCGAGGCGGGCGGAGTCCCGGGCGTGGGCGAGGGCCTGGCCGGTGAGGTGGTCCAGGGCCGCTCCCGGATCCACGTGGGGTTCCAGGAGGAGCTGCACATGGGTCCTGGGGGCGCCGCGGCGGCCGGTCAGACGGACCTGGGCTCGGGCGACACCGTCCGGCTGCTCGGCGTCCGCGGCCAGGACGCCCTCCAGGGCCCGACCCCGCAGCAGGGCCGCCTCGCCGTCCCCGGTGTCGACGACCACTTCCCCGAGCCGCCGCCGGCGCACCACCGCGACCAGCCACCACAGAGCCAGCAGCACCAGGACCGCCAGGGCGGCGAGAACGGCGGGCCACCACCAGCCGGCCTCCCGCCACCGTGTCCGCTCGGCGGTGCTCAGCAGGACGTCGTGCCGGCCGCGGTGGATCCACCAGGAGGGCGGCCGTACGCCCAGCGCGACGGCGAGCACCGAACCGCCCACCACCAGCAGCACCAGCCCGGCGAGCCCGGTCAGCACCCGGTTGACGATCCTCAGCACGTCCTCACCCCTTGCCCCTTCCGCCCGGGCCGCGCGACGCGCACCGTCAGGGCGGGCGGCCGGGTCAGGCCCAGCCCCCGGACCGCCTCGGCGAGCACGCTGTCCAGGTCGGCGCGCACCTCCTCCAGCGCCCGGAAGTGCGAGACGACGCGCACGTCGGCCCTGCGGCGGCGCAGCCGTACGCGCACCGACCGCACACCGGCGATCTCCATGGCCCGGTCGCGCAGCACCAGCGCCGCGGCCTCCCGGTGCAGCCCGGCCCGTACGTCGGGGTGGGTGCGCCGCATGGGCAGCAGGCGGCGCAGCCCCGGAGTGGCGGCCAGCACGATCAGCCACAGGCCGAGGACCGCGGCGACACTCGCGCCGACGAGCACCCAGGTGTCGTCCAGCGGCCGCTCGGCCAGTTGCCGGGTCAGCTCCCGGCGCCAGCGCAGGCCGGGCCGGCCGGCGCGGACGGCGGCGATGTCGTACAGGAAGGCGCCCGCCACGATCAGGAGCAGCAGCGCGACGATGCCCGCGGGCACCCGGCGCACCGACCAGAAACGGCCGCCGCGGCCGTCCGCGCCCTCCTGGACGGGCGGAGAGCCGTCGGTGTCCGGGGCGGCGGGCCGCCCGAGGGTGTCGTCCTTCTCGAGGACCGGCAGGCGCTGCGTGGTGCCGTCGGAGCCCTGAGGCTCGCTCATCGCGTCCTCCCCTGTGCCGCGCCGTAGGCGGGTGCCAGATGCAGCCGCTCCACGCGGACCGCGACCTCCGGCACCTGCATTCCCACCAACGCGCCTACCCGCTCGACCACTTGGCGACGCACCTCATGGCAGGACGCGCCGATGTCGCTCGGGTAGGCGAGGTCGAGGACGATCCAGACGCGTGCGACGTCGTGGCGCACCACCACCGTGGCGTGCGGTGGCGCGGCGTCCGGCGGCAGGTCGCCGAGCGCCTCGCGGGCCGCCCGTGCGGCGATCTTGGCGACGACGCGGTCGGCGATCGTCGTCGCGCCGCGCTCGCCGGGCGGCATGTCGGCCGGGGTGGCGCCCGGCTCGCCGTTCCCACCGCTCACCGCGGGTCACCTCCGGCGGTGGTCACGGGGGCGGAAAAAGTCGCCGAGTTCCAGGTCCCCCTCCAGGAACCGGCCGACGACGAAGCCGACGGCGCCCAGGGCCGCCACCAGCAGGAAGGCACCGAAGCCGCCGAAGTACCCGGCGAAGCCCAGCGCCATACCGGCGATCATGCCGGCCACGGCCATGCTCATTGCGCGCTCCTCAACTCCTCGGCCGTCGCCGGGCCGTCTTCCGGTCGCCCCTCGTCATCGGTCCTTCGCCGGCGTGGTGGCCGGTGCGTCACTGGATGCGGGGCTCGATCTCCTCCTCCTCTTCCTCCGGCAGCTGTACGTCGCTGACGGCGATGTTGACCTCGACGACCTCGAGACCGGTCATCCGCTCCACCGACGCGATCACGTTCTCCCGGACCGCCCGCGCCACCTCGGTGATCGACACGCCGTAGTCGACGACGATCTCCAGGTCGAGTGCGGTCTGCACCTCGCCGACCTCGGCCTTCACACCCCGGGTCACGGACTTCGCACCGCCCGGGACGCGGTCCCGGACGGCCCCGAAGGTCCGGGAGAACCCGCTGCCCATGGCGCTCACCCCGACCACGTCGCGAGCGGCCATCCCGGCGATCTTCTCCACGACCCCGTCGGCGATGGTGGTCCGTCCCCGGGTGGCGGGATCTCCCAGGCCGCGCCGGGTGGCCTGTGCCCTGCGGGTCGCGGTGGTCTCCGGTACTTCCCGCTCGCCCTCGGGGGTCCTCGTCCGGTCCTGTTCCGTGGTCATCGCCGTACGTCCTCTCGGTCGCCGTCCCGAACCACGGTAGGCGTACCGGCACGATCGCGCGCCCGATGCGGAGCGCCGTCAGTCGCCGGCGCCGGCCAGGTCCCGCAGGCGCCGGGCCTGCGCCTCGCGCTCGGCGGCGCGCTGCTCCTCGTACGACCGTTCCCGGGCACCGCGCAGCAGCGCCTTGGTCTCGACCACGGCGTCACGGGGCGCGGCCAGGAGCGCCGCGGACAGGTCCCGTACCGTCTCGTCGAGCTGGTCCGCGGGCACGGCGAGGTTCGCCAGCCCGCTGTTCACCGCCTCGGCGGCGCCCACGTACCGGCCGGTGAGGCAGATCTCCAGCGCGCGGGCGTAGCCGACCAGTCCCACCAGCGGATGCGTGCCGGTGAGGTCAGGCACCAGCCCGAGGCTGGTCTCGCGCATGGCGAACTGCACGTCGTCCGCGACGACGCGCAGATCACAGGCCAGCGCCAGCTGGAAGCCCGCCCCGATGGCGTGCCCCTGGACCGCCGCGACGGACACGATGTCGTTGCGGCGCCACCAGGTGAACGCCTCCTGGTATTCGGCGATGGTCGCGTCCAGCTCGGCGTCGGAGCCACGCGCGAGGTCGATGAACGACGGCTCGCCGTCGAAGCCCTCGGGCGTGAACGCCTGCCGGTCCAGCCCCGCGGAGAAGGACTTGCCCTCGCCGCGCAGCAGCACGACGCGGACGGAACCCGGCAGCAGCCGACCGGCCTCGGTGAGCGCCCGCCACAGAGCCGGGCTCTGCGCGTTGCGCTTGGCCGGGTTGGTCAGCGTCACCGTGGCGATCGCGTCGTCGACGGTGAGCCGTACGCCGTCCTTGTCGAGTACCGGATCGAGGTCGTGCTCGGGCGAAGCCATGTGCGCCTCCGACGGGTGCGGTCATCGTGGATGCCCTGCGGGCATCATAAGTGACTGCACAGTAACCACCCGGCCGATCGGAGAACCGACCGGGTGGTCACCGCCGAAAGCCGATGGGCCGCCCGCGGTTTCAGGCCGAGGCGGCCTTCTTGCCCCGCGTCGCCCCGCCACGCCCACGGAGCGTGACGCCGGACTCGCTGAGCATCCGATGGACGAAGCCATACGAGCGGCCGGTTTCCTCGGCCAACGCCCGAATGCTCGCACCGGCGTCGTACTTCTTCTTCAGGTCTGCCGCGAGCTTGTCGCGCGCGGCGCCGGTCACCCGGCTGCCCTTCTTCAGAGTCTCGGCCACCCGTGCCTCCTCATGGGAAGTGCGCTCTGGTCCCCTCATGATCACCCCTCCGGGGCCCGATGGCCACCCATTCGGCAAGGTCCGTGAGACCCGCCCGTGACGACAGGAGCACATCCCCACAAGCGGAATCCATGATTCCGCGCCTCGGCGTCCGTACCGCTGATCGGGTTCTTCCGCGAAGTACCTGGTCAGCGACGCACTGCGGCCGAGCCCTTGGCACATAAGGGCTCGGCCGCGAAATCGATGAAGGACACACCTCGATACGAGGAGATCTCACGCAGATGATGGATCACCGATGGGCCGAATGATCCATACTCCGTTGATCAGCTGTTCGGTCAAGCGAGGGCGACGAGATCCGCGTAGTCCGCGCCCCACAGGTCCTCGACACCGTCGGGCAGCAGGATGATCCGCTCCGGTTGCAGCGCCTCGACCGCGCCCTCGTCGTGCGTGACGAGGACGACGGCGCCCTTGTAGGTGCGCAGCGCGCCGAGGATCTCCTCACGGCTGGCCGGGTCGAGGTTGTTGGTGGGCTCGTCGAGCAGCAGGACGTTGGCGGAGGAGACGACCAGGGTCGCCAGCGCCAGGCGGGTCTTCTCGCCGCCCGAGAGGACCCCGGCCGGCTTGTCGACGTCCTCGCCGGAGAACAGGAACGAGCCCAGCACCTTGCGGACCTCGACCAGGTCCATGTCGGGAGCGGCCGAGCGCATGTTCTCCAGCACCGTGCGGTCCGGGTCCAGGGTCTCGTGCTCCTGGGCGTAGTAGCCGAGCTTGAGGCCGTGGCCCTCGACGACCCGGCCGGTGTCGGGTGTCTCCACCCCGCCCAGCAGGCGCAGCAGTGTCGTCTTGCCCGCGCCGTTCAGGCCGAGGATGACGACTCGGGAGCCCTTGTCGATGGCCAGGTCGACGTCGGTGAAGATCTCCAGGGAGCCGTACGACTTCGACAGGCCCTCGGCGGTCAGCGGCGTCTTGCCGCAGGGCGCCGGCTCCGGGAAGCGGAGCTTGGCGACCTTGTCGGACTGGCGGACCGCTTCCAGGCCGCTGAGCAGCTTGTCCGCGCGGCGGGCCATGTTCTGCGCGGCGACCGTCTTGGTGGCCTTGGCGCGCATCTTGTCGGCCTGCGCGTTGAGCGCGGCGGCCTTCTTCTCGGCGTTGGCCCGCTCGCGCTTGCGGCGCTTCTCGTCGGCCTCGCGCTGCTGCTGGTAGAGCTTCCAGCCCATGTTGTAGACGTCGATCTGGGCGCGGTTGGCGTCCAGGTAGAACACCTTGTTGACGACCGTCTCGACCAGGTCGACGTCGTGGGAGATGACGATGAAGCCGCCGCGGTAGGTCTTCAGGTAGTCGCGCAGCCAGATGATCGAGTCGGCGTCGAGGTGGTTGGTGGGCTCGTCGAGGAGCAGGGTGTCGGCGTCGGAGAACAGGATCCGGGCCAGCTCGATGCGGCGGCGCTGACCGCCGGAGAGGGTGTGCAGGGGCTGGCCGAGCACCCGGTCGGGCAGGTTGAGCGCGGCGGCGATGGTGGCGGCCTCGGCCTCGGCGGCGTACCCGCCCTTGGTGAGGAACTCGGTCTCCTGGCGCTCGTACTGCTTGAGCGCCTTCTCACGGGTGGAGCCCTTGCCGATGGCGATGCGCTGCTCGTTCTCGCGCATCCTGCGGATCAGCACGTCCAGGCCGCGCGCGGAGAGGACGCGGTCGCGGGCGAGTACGT
The DNA here is from genome assembly GCF_044756885.1 of Streptomyces sp. NPDC091412. Taxonomy (NCBI): domain Bacteria; kingdom Bacillati; phylum Actinomycetota; class Actinomycetes; order Kitasatosporales; family Streptomycetaceae; genus Streptomyces; species Streptomyces sp. NPDC091412. Next base: position 46,262 of record NZ_JBIVTV010000025.1, read on the forward strand.
CGAGGTCGCCGGTGCGCGGGTCCTGCGGGAGGTAGCCGACCTCACCGGACCGGGTGACGGTGCCGCCGGCGGGGATGCCCTCGCCGGCCAGGACCTTGGTGAGGGTGGTCTTGCCGGCGCCGTTGCGGCCGACCAGTCCGATGCGGTCGCCCTTGGCGACGCGGAAGGTGGCGGACTCGATGAGGACGCGGGCACCGGCGCGCAGCTCGATGCCGGAAGCGGAGATCACGGACAGACTCCAGGGCTGGGGACCCCTGCTCGAAGAGCTGGGGGGAAGGGTGGCGGGTGGGCGGCTGAGGACGTACCCGCCGTCTAATGCACGAGGAGAATGGCCATGGGGGACAGTCTAACGGGGGCGGGCAAGCGCTTTTCCGGGTGTTTGCGCCGGGGCGCTGTCAGTGGCCGGTGCCAGACTGGGCGGCGCACCGGACACCTCGGTGCGAACCGACTCACAGGGAAGTGATCGGCATGGCGGACACGGCCGGCGAACGCCCGAGCATCTACCCGACGCTGCTGTACGCGGACGCCAAGGCGGCCGTCAAGCAGCTGACGGAGGCCTTCGGCTTCACGGAACTGGCGGTGTACGAGGGCGAGGACGGCCTCGTGCACCACGCCGAGCTGGTGCAGGGCAACGGCGCGGTGATGCTGGGCTCGAAGGGCCGCGGCGGCCGCTTCGACGAGGCGATGCGCGGCGCGGGGCCCACGGGGGTGTACGTCGTGGTGGACGACGTGGACGCCCACCACCGGCGTGCGGCGGACCACGGCGCGGAGATCCTGATGCCCCCGACCGACCAGGACTACGGCTCCCGGGACTACATGGCCCGGGACGCCGAGGGCAACATCTGGAGCTTCGGCACCTACGCCCCCCGCGTCGAGGGCTGACCGGCCCCGCGGTCCCGGGGGTCAGCTGCCTCCGGTGTGCACCTGGAAGGCCGCCCGGCGGACGGCCTTGGCCAGCGCCGGGTCGGGGTGCGCGGCGGCGAGCGCGACCAGCACCTGCACGGTGCGGGGGTGGCCCACGGTGCGCACCTCGTCGAGCAGCATCGGGACGGTGGGCTGCACCGCGGCCTCCAGATGCCGTACGAGCATCGAGGCCTCGCCGTGGTCGGTGACGGCGGCGGCGGTGTCGACCCACAGCCATGTGGCCTCGTCGCGGGTGAGCACCTCGTGGGCGTCCTCCGCGTCGACGCCGTCGTGCTCGGCGAGCCACAGCAGGGCGTACGGCCTGAGCGCCGGCTCGTCGAGCACGGCGTGCACGTCGGGCTCGGCGGGCGCGCCGACGACCCGCAGCGCCTCGAAGGCGAGTCCGCGCAGCAGGGCGTCCTCCCCGCGGGCGGCGCCGAGCAGCTCGGTGACGGCGCTGCCGACGGGGCGGGCGGCGAGCCAGGCGCGGTACTCGGCGCGGGCCGCGTTGGGCCGCAGTTGCGCGCAGCCGCGGAGCATGTCCTCGGCCGACTGCTCGATGTTCCCGGCGGGGCTCTGCGCGGCCACGCAGATCTGCTCCAGCTTCACCCACACCGCCCAGTTCCCGAGCGGGGTGAGTGTGGCCTGCCCGTCCCCGTCGGTCAGCGCCCCCACCGCGGCGAGAGCCCGGAGGGCCCAGCCGAGGAGCGGCGCGAGCGAGGTGCGTTCACCGAGGGCATCGGCCAGTGGGCCTTCCGGCGCCGTGATCGCCGCACTGTCGGGGTCGGAGACCGTGGCCCGGGTGGCAGGGGCCGGCCGGAGGGCGGTCTCCCGGCCGAGGGCGGCGGCGGTCGTGGTGCCAGCGGTCGGGTGGCCGTCCTCGGCCGGGGCTGCCGGACCGGCGGCGGGGTCGTAGGGGACCTCGCAGCGGTCGGTGCGCAGTTCCGTGACGCGCTGGCGGAGGAGGTCGAGGAGCTGCTCGACGGGGACGGGTCCGGCGGAGAGCTGGAGGAAGGACAGGACCTGCGGCATGGCCGAGACGACCTCGGCGACGGCGGCCGCCTCGTGGCCCTCGGGTTCCGGGCAGGCGAGCGACCAGGCGTCGAAGAGGGCCACCCAGCCGCGCAGGACGGCGCTGTCGTCGCGGTTCCAGGCGCGCAGCCGCCAGCCGGGCCGGGCGTTGTCGCCGTGCACCTCGATGAGGCCGGCGAGCCGGGCGGTGTCCCAGTCGGCACGGACCTGAGCGGCGGTCAGGCCCAGATCGTCGGCCGCCCGTTCGGCGGTCGCGTCGGAGAGGGTGGCCTTGTCGTCGGTGGTCGGCCCCCCGCGGCCGGGCCCGAGGGCGGCGTCCGCCCAGCGGGCGAGGCGGGCCGCCCCGGCCAGACGGGAGCGCGCCATTCTGGCCAGCTCCGCGGGTGCCGGAGTGCCCTCCGGGGGGCGCGGGGCGGGGCGGCGCGTGTGCCGCTGGTTCACGGCTGTGGGGGCGGCGGCCAGGGGTCGTGGGCGGACGATGCGAAGCCTGGAGTCGCGCGGGATACGGGACGTCACGGGTGCAGTCTTCCGGTTGACGGTCCGAAAACCCAAACGGAATGTCACGGCAGGCGATGGAGAAGACCAAGGGAGGGTAAAGAGGGCTCCGGCAGGGCACCATTTCGGCCGGTTCCGAAAGGGGTCCGAAGCCCCGCCCGCACGCCGGCCCCGAGGCAGGTGGCACGGGACGAAACGGAACCGGGCCCCGCCTCACATCAACGGCGTCAGGAAGCGCCGCAGGGCTTCCTCGTACCCTTCGGGGTCGGCGTTCCACATCGCCCCGTGCGGAGCGTTCGGCACCGTGTGCAGCGCGACCAGGTTGGGACGGCGTTCGGCGAGGCGGCGGGAGAGCTGCCAGGGGGCCACCTGGTCGCCCGGGCCGTGGAAGATCAGCGTCGGTACCGTGAGTCCCTCCGGGTCCGTCGCGTCGGCCGGGCGGTCGCCGTACAGACCGGTGCGCCCCTGCGCGGCGCGCACCGCGAGCGGCAGCAGCGGGCCCGGGGTATGCCGCGCCCGGGCCAGAGCCCGCAGCGTCACCTCCCAGTTGAGGACCGGGGAGTCCAGCACCAGTCCGGAGATCCGCTCGCGCACCGCCGAGCGGGTGGCGGCGCGCAGCGCCATCGTGGCGCCGGTGGACCAGCCGTGCAGAACGATCCGCTCGGCGCCGTACCGCACGGCGTAGCGGATCGCCGCGTCCAGGTCCCGCCACTCGGTCTCGCCGAGGTGGTTCAGGCCGTCCGGCGGACGGGGCGCGCCGAGGTCGCCGCGGTAGGCGAGGGCCAGCACCGGGAAGTGCCGGCGGTGCAGGAACCCCATGATGTTCATGGGGAGTTCGCGGGTGGCGCCCAGGCCGTGCACCGCGATCACCCAGGCCTCGCGCACTCCGGGCACGAACCACGCGGGCAGGGGGCCCAGTTCGCCCGGTATGTCGACGTCGGCGTGCTCGATGCCGAGGGCGGAGCGCGGGTCGCCGACGTGCAGGTTCGGGGTGAGCCACACCTTGTCGCCGCGGTTCAGGGCGCCGTGGGTGACGCGCTCCAGCCGGCGTACGACGGTGTCGGGCCGGTGCGGGGCGGTGGGCAGGACGGGGCCGACCACCGCGTGGGAGCCGTCGCCGGCCAGGCCGTAGGTGCCCGGGCGCAGGGAGGCCAGGTCCCGGGTGAGGCTGATCTGGCCGGCGGCCGTGCCGTGCACGCTGAGCCGGGGTTCGGTGGGCAGGGGCCGGCCCGGAAGCGCCTTGAGCGCGGCGTCACTGGCGAGCCGGCCAGCGGCGACGCTCGCCGCGCCGGCCGCCAGGGCTGCGGTGACGGCCACGGCCGTCGCTTTGACTGTGGGCACGGCTCCAGTGTCCTGGCGCACCCGGTCACCGGCCAGTGGGACGAAGGGTCGGGATGACATGTCCGCGCGAGTTCCATGGAGAGCGGCGTTCATTCCGGCGGCGCCCGCACACGGGTCCGGCGCCGCCCGCAGACGGGGCTACCGTCCCGCGCCGTTCCCGACTCCCTGACCCGGCTCCCGTCCCTGTCCCTCCCCCGGCTCCCGCCCCGGCCCCGGCCCCGGCCCCGACCGCTGCCCCGGCCCCGGCTCCCGCCCCTGTCCCGGCCCCGACCGCTACCCCTGCCCCGGCTCCCGCCCCGGCCCCGACCGCTACCCCTGCCCCTGCCCCTGCCCCTGCCCCTGCCCCTGCCCCTGCCCCTGCCCCTGCCCCTGCCCAGGCTGTCCGTACGCCCGCAGCCGCTCCCCCGCCCGGGCCAGTTGCTCCGGCGTCAGCAGAGCCGGTGTCAGGCCGGGGACGCTGGACGCCGCCAGCCACACACGGCACATCCACTCCAGCTGGGCCGTACGGTCGTAGGCCTGGTCGAGGGTGGTGCCGTAAGTGACGGTGCCGTGGTTGCGCAGCAGGCAGCCGGTGCGGCCGTCGAGGGCACGCAGCATGTTCCCGGCCAGCTCCTCGGTGCCGTACGTGGCGTACGGGGCCACGCGGACGGGCCCGCCGAGCGCGCCGGCCATGTAGTGGATCAGCGGGAGCTCGGTGACGAGGGTCGAGACGGCCGTCGCGTGCACGGCGTGGGTGTGGACGACGGCGCCCGCTTCGGTGCTGCGGTAGACCGCGAGATGCATGGGCAGTTCGCTGGTCGGCACCAGTGTGCCGAGCACCTGCCGGCCGTCCAGGCCGACGCCGGTGACGTCGTCGTCCGTGAGCCGGTCGTAGGGGACGCCCGAGGGGGTGACCAGCACGGTGTCGCCCACGCGTACGGACACGTTGCCGGAGGTGCCGACGACCAGTCCGTCGGACACTGTGCGGCGGGCCGTCGCGACCAGCGCCCGCCAGGCGCGGGCCGTCTCTCCGAGTTCGGTCATGCGCCGATCCTGCCAGGACACCTCCGCGAGCGATCGCTCTCTCCCCATCGGACCACGGGAACGGACACCGCGATGACCGACTCAGTTCATCTTCCGTTCACCCGGGTTACCTACGTTCAACGCGCCAATGACGCTCGAACGATTGCCTGGGTAAATGGAAAGCTTCTCGCTGATCCTCGCGATGGTGGTGATCACCGCACTCGCGTTCGATTTCACGAACGGTTTCCACGACACCGCAAACGCGATGGCCACAACCATCTCCACCGGTGCACTCAAGCCCAAGGTCGCGGTGGCCATGTCCGCCGTGCTGAACCTGGTGGGCGCCTTCCTGTCCGTGGAGGTCGCCAACACGATCTCCAAGGGTCTCGTCGACGAGAACGGCATCCGTCCCGAAGTCATCTTCGCCGCCCTGGTGGGCGCGATCCTCTGGAACCTGCTGACCTGGCTGGTCGGACTCCCCTCCAGTTCCTCGCACGCCCTCATGGGCGGTCTGATCGGCGCCACCATCGCCTCGGCCGGCTTCAGCGCCGTGCACGGCGGTGTCCTGCTCACCAAGGTCCTCATCCCGGCGGTCGCCGCCCCGGTCGTCGCGGGTCTCGCCGCGCTGGTCTCGACCCGTCTGTCGTACGGCATCGGCAGCAGGTCGAACTCGCACGGCAAGGCGGCCGAGAAGGGCCACCGCGCCGGGCAGATCGCCTCCGCGGGCCTGGTCTCGCTGGCCCACGGCACCAACGACGCGCAGAAGACGATGGGCGTCATCACCCTCGCCCTGATCGCCGGCGGCGCCCTCGCCCCCGGTTCCAACCCTCCCACCTGGGTCATCCTCTCGGCGGGCCTGGCCATCGCGCTCGGCACCTACATCGGCGGCTGGCGCATCATCCGCACCATGGGCAAGGGCCTGACCGACCTTCAGCCGCAGCAGGGCTTCGCCGCCCAGACCAGCGCGGCCACCGCCATCCTGGCCTCCTCCCACCTCGGCTTCTCCCTCTCCACCACGCACGTCGTCTCCGGTTCGGTGATGGGCGCGGGCCTGGGCCGCAAGGGCGGCGTGGTCCGCTGGTCCACCGCGACCCGCATGGCCGTCGCCTGGGCCCTCACGCTGCCCGCCGCGGCCCTGGTCGCGGCCGGCGCGGAGGCGGTGACGCGCCTCGGCCACTGGGGCACCTGGCTCGTCGCCGCGTTCCTGGTGGCCTCCAGCGCCGTGATCTGGAAGATCTCCCGCCGCGAGGTCGTCGACCACACCAACGTCAACGAGACCGAGGAGCCGGCCGGCGTGGTCACCCAGGCCATCGCCGCCGTCACCCCGCCCCCGGCCTCCCCGGTGACCGAGCAGCTCACGGCCACGATCCCCGCCCAGGCCTCCGCGCCCGTCGGTGATCCCGCGTCCGTGGCGACCCCGCCGGCCGCCGCCGTCTGAGCCCGCGCCACAGGCAGAAGGAAGAGAAACACCATGAAGATCGACTGGGTGGCCCTCGGCTCCGTCTTCGGCGTCAGCCTCGGCGTCGCGGTGGGCCTCGTGGCCCTGTTCACCCTCGGCATCGCCGGTCTCTCCCGCCGCGAGCGGGCCGTCGCCGAGGGCCACGGCGGCGGAAGCCTCGCGGTCACCGGCGCCTACGCCTGCTTCGCCGCGTGCGCCGCCGCCGTGGCCTACGGGATCTACCTGATCGTGGCCTAGGGCCTCTCGTTTGGATCATGCCGGGCTCGCGGGCCCTGGTGCCGCGCCTCGCCGCGTTGTCGTCGGTTGGCAGGGCTCCGCCCTGCCGCCCTCCTCCGCCTTGCGATGCATGGCACCAGACCCCGCTCCCTGATCCGGCCTGATCCAAACGAAAGACCCTAGCCCTGGCCCAGCCCGGCGCGGGACCCGGACAACCGGGTCCCGCCCCTCACGTCACCCGCCCTTCGCGGACCGTCCCCACGACGGCCCGGGAAGGGCGGGTCTTCTGGTTCCCGGCGCCCGCGGTGTGGGCCTCATCTCAGTACCCCTGCGCAGGTCAACGGCAGGTTGACGGGTGTTCGCGGTGCGTGGTGGACTGCCGGAGCCAAGTACGGCGGCAGGAGAGGAAGTCCGGTGCGAATCCGGCGCGGTCCCGCCACTGTGACCGGGGAAGAACTTCCCCGGGAGCCAGGAACTCTCGCCGCCGGTCTCGTCGAACCAGGGCGTGGACACCCTGAGTGAGGACACATATCGCCATGCGCGGCTGCCGAACAAGGTTCACCACCGTCTGTCCGACCGACCGCACGACCGGCTGACCCGATGGGTGCCGATCGCGACTTCGCGTACGGCGCCGCCGCCGGCCTCCTCGGTGACCTGCTCCTCGGCGATCCACGCCGCGGGCACCCCGTCGCCGTGTTCGGACGGGCCGCGGGTGCCGTGGAACGCGCGCTGTGGCGGGACCACCGCGGCTGGGGCGCCCTGCACACCGCCGTGTGCGTGGGCGGTGTCCTGGGGTCGGCCGCACTGGCCGCGTCCGCCGCGCGTTCCTCGCGTACCGCGTCCGTCGCGCTGACCGCCGCCGCCACCTGGGCCGTCGTCGGCGGGACCTCCCTCGCCCGTGAGGCGCGGGAGATCGGGCGCGCGCTGGACGCCGGGGACGTCGAGGGCGCCCGGGCGCGGCTGCCGCATCTGTGCGGGCGCGATCCGCAGGCGCTGGACGCCGACGGGATCGCCCGGGCCGTCGTCGAGTCCGTCGCCGAGAACACCTCCGACGCGGTGGTGGGCGCGCTGGTGTGGGGCGCCGCCGCCGGTGTGCCGGGCCTCCTCGGCTTCCGCGCGGTCAACACCCTGGACGCCATGGTCGGGCACAAGTCCCCCCGGTACCGCCGCTACGGCTGGGCCTCGGCCCGGCTCGACGACCTCGCCGGATGGCCGGGGGCACGGCTCACCGCCGCCCTGGCGGCCGTCGCGGGCGACGACCCGCGCGGTGCCGTACGGGCCTGGCGCGCCGACGCCGGCCGGCACCCGAGCCCCAACGCCGGTCCGGTGGAAGCCGCGTTCGCGGGGGCGCTCGGGGTGCGGCTGGGCGGCACGCTCTCGTACGCCGGGCGCGTGGAGCACCGCCCGGAGCTCAACGGCACCGGACGAGCCGTCCGGCCGGGTGACATCGGGCGCGCGGTACGGCTCTCCCGCCGCGTGGGCTGGCTCGCGCTCGGCGTGTGCGCGGGCGTACGGCTGCTGAAGAGAGGACGGACGTCATGAGTGGCGGTCTGCTCGTCGCCGGCACCACCTCCGACGCCGGGAAGAGCGTCGTCACCGCCGGGATCTGCCGGTGGCTGGTGCGCCAGGGCGTGAAGGTCGCCCCCTTCAAGGCGCAGAACATGTCCCTCAACTCGTTCGTCACCCGGGAGGGCGCCGAGATCGGGCGGGCGCAGGCCATGCAGGCCCAGGCGTGCCGGGTCGAGCCGACCGCGCTGATGAACCCGGTGCTGCTCAAGCCGGGCGGCGAGCAGAGCAGCCAGGTCGTGCTGCTGGGCAGGCCGGTGGGCGAGTTGAGCGCACGCGGCTACCACGGCGGCCGGCAGCAGAAGCTCCTCGGCACCGTGCTGGACTGCCTCGCCGAGTTGCGCAGCACGTACGACGCGGTGATCTGCGAGGGGGCGGGCAGCCCGGCGGAGATCAACCTGCGCCGGACCGACATCGTCAACATGGGGATCGCGCGCGGCGCGCGGCTGCCCGTGCTCGTCGTCGGCGACATCGACCGCGGCGGCGTCTTCGCCTCCTTCTTCGGCACGCTCGCCCTGCTGTCGCCGGAGGACCAGGAACTCGTCGCCGGGTTCCTCGTCAACAAGTTCCGCGGGGACGTCTCGCTGCTCGAACCCGGGCTCGACATGCTGCACGGGCTCACCGGCCGGAGTACGTACGGCGTGCTGCCGTTCCGGCACGGGCTCGGCATCGACGAGGAGGACGGACTGAGGGTGTCGCTGCGGGGCGCGGTGCGGGAGTCCACCGTGGCGCCGCCGGTCGGCGAGGACGTGCTGCGGGTCGCCGTCTGCGCCGTGCCGCTGATGTCCAACTTCACCGACGTGGACGCGCTCGCCGCCGAACCGGGCGTCGTCGTGCGGTTCGTGGACCGGCCCGAGGAACTGACCGACGCCGACCTCGTCGTCGTGCCCGGCACACGCGGCACGGTCAGGGCACTGGAATGGCTGCGGGAGCGGGGGCTCGCGCGGGCCCTGGCGAGCAGGGCCGCCCAGGGGCGGCCGGTGCTGGGCATCTGCGGCGGCTTCCAGCTCCTCGGCGAGCACATCGAGGACGACGTGGAGAGCCGGCGCGGCCACGTCGACGGGCTGGGCCTGCTGCCCGTACGGGTCAGGTTCGCCCGCGAGAAGACCCTCACCCGGCCGCGGGGCGAAGCCCTCGGCGAACGGGTCGAGGGATACGAGATCCACCACGGGGTCGCCGAAGTCACCGGCGGAGAGCCCTTCTTGGACGGCTGCCGGGTCGGGGCCGTCTGGGGCACGCACTGGCACGGCTCACTGGAGTCGGACGGCTTCCGGCGCGCGTTCCTGCGCGAGGTGGCGGCCGCCGCCGGCCGCCGTTTCGTGCCGGCGCCCGACACCTCGTTCGCCGCGCTGCGCGAGGAGCAGCTCGACCGGCTCGGCGACCTGATCGAACAGCACGCGGACACGGACGCGCTCTGGCGGCTCATCGAGTCGGGCGCGCCGCAAGGACTGCCTTTCATTCCACCGGGAGCGCCCGCATGAGCACAGTGTTGTTGTTGTCGACCGCCGACACCGATCTGCTCGCCGCCCGAGCCTCGGCCGCCTCCTACCGGATCGGCAACCCGACCCGCGTGGACGTCGACGAGGAGCTTCCGGGGCTGCTGGACGGCGCGGACATCGCCGTCGTACGGCTGCTCGGCGGCAAGCGCGCCTGGGAGGAGGGGCTCGCCGCGCTGAAGGCCTCCGGCGTCCCGACGGTGCTGCTGGGCGGAGAGGCCGTACCGGACGCCGAGTTGATGGCCGAGTCGTCGGTGCCGGCCGGAGTCGTGGCGGAGGCGCTGAAGTACCTCGTCGAGGGCGGCCCGGAGAACCTGGCGGAACTCGCCCGGTTCCTCTCCGACACGGTGCTGCTGACCGGCGAGGGCTTCGAGGAGCCGCGGCGGATGCCGGAGTACGGCGTCCACGGCGAACGTGCCCTGGCCGCCGGCCGGCCGACCGTCGGCGTGCTCTTCTACCGCGCCCACGAACTGAGCGGCAACAGCGCGTTCGTCGACACCCTGTGCGACGCGATCGAGGCGCACGGCGCCAACGCCCTTCCCGTCTACTGCGGTTCGCTGCGCGGCGCGGACGCCGGGCTGTACGAGATCCTCGGGCGCGCCGACGCCCTGGTCGCCACCGTCCTCGCGGCCGGCGGCACGCACGCCTCGCAGGCCTCGGCGGGCGGGGACGAGGAGGCCTGGGACATCGGGGCGCTCGCGGACCTGAACATCCCCGTGCTGCAAGGGCTCTGCCTGACCTCCTCGCGCGCCGCCTGGGACGAGTCCGACGCCGCGCTGTCCCCCATGGACGCGGCCATGCAGGTCGCGATCCCGGAGTTCGACGGGCGGCTGATCACCGTCCCGTTCTCCTTCAAGGAGCAGGGCCCGGACGACGTGCCGGTGTACGCGGCCGACCCCGAGCGGGCCGCCCGGGTCGCCGGGATCGCCGTACGGCACGCGCGGCTCAGGCACAAGCCGAACGCCGAGAAGAAGCTCGGACTGGTCTTCACCGCCTATCCGACCAAGCACTCCCGGGTCGGCAACGCCGTCGGTCTTGACACTCCCGCCTCGGCGGTGCGGGTGCTCGACGCGCTCCGGGACGCCGGGTACTCCCTCACGGAATACCCCGCGGGCGGCGACGAGTTGATCCACCGGCTCATCGAGGCCGGCGGCCATGACGTGGAGTGGCTGACCGAGGACCAGCTGGCCGCGGCGCCCGCACGGGTGCCGCTCGCGGACTACCGGGCGTGGTTCGGCACCCTGGACCCCGAGCTGCGGAACGCCATGCTGGAAGCCTGGGGCGAACCGCCGGGCAGCCTGTATGTCGACGGCGACGACATCGTCCTCGCCTCCCTCCGGTTCGGGAACGTCGTGGTGATGATCCAGCCGCCGCGCGGCTTCGGGGAGAACCCGATCGCGATCTACCACGACCCCGACATGCCGCCGTCCCACCACTACATGGCGGCCTACCGGTGGCTGGAATACTCGTTCGGCGCCGACGCGATCGTGCACATGGGCAAGCACGGCACGATGGAGTGGCTGCCGGGCAAGGGCCTGGGGCTGAGCGGGGGGTGCGCCCCGGACGCGGTCCTCGGCGATCTTCCGCTGATCTACCCCTTCATCGTCAACGACCCCGGTGAGGGCACCCAGGCCAAGCGGCGCGGGCACGCCACGGTCGTCGACCACCTCGTCCCGCCGATGGCGCGCGCGGACACCTATGGCGATCTGGCCAAACTGGAGCAACTCCTCGACGAGTACGCGCTGGTCTCCGATCTGGACCCGGCGAAGGCTCCCGCCGTGCGGGCCCAGATCTGGACCCTGGTCAAGGCCGCCGAGCTCCACCACGACCTGCATGTGGACGAGCAGCCGGACGACGGCGACTTCGACGAGTTCGTCATGCACATCGACGGCTATCTGTGCGAGATCAAGGACGTGCAGATCAGGGACGGTCTGCACATCCTCGGCGGCGGCCCGGTCGGTGAGCCGCGCGTGAACCTGGTGCTGGCCGTGCTGCGCGCCTCACAGGTGTGGGGCGGGCAGGCGAACGCGCTGCCGGGGCTGCGGGCCTGTCTCGCGGAGCACTTCGGTCTGGTGGAGAAGGAGTTGCTGGCCGAGCCGGGCACTCCGGTGAAGGTGCCGGTGGAGCTGACGGACCTGGTCGAGGGTCCCTCGCGCACGGCGGCGGACGCCATCGACCTGCTGGAGCAGCTGTGCCGGCGGATCGCCGAGGGCATGGAGGAGCGCGGCTGGGCGGCCGACGCGGGGCCGGCGCTCGTCCGGGAGGTACTGGGCGGCGAACTCCCGGACGCGACGGCCGTGCTGGAGTTCGCCTGCACCGAGGTCGTGCCGCGGCTCGCCCGTACGACGGACGAGATCGGGCACATCCTGCGGGCGCTGAACGGCGGTTACGTCCCCGCGGGCCCGTCCGGCTCGCCGACCCGTGGCCTGGTCAACGTGCTGCCGACCGGGCGCAACTTCTACTCGGTCGACCCCAAGGCGATCCCGTCGCGGCTGAGTTGGGAGGTCGGCCAGTCCCTCGCGGACTCGCTGGTGACCCGCTATCTCCAGGACACGGGCGCGTACCCGAAGTCGGTCGGCCTGACGGTCTGGGGCACGTCCGCGATGCGCACCCAGGGCGACGACATCGCCGAGATCCTGGCGCTGCTGGGCTGCCGCCCGGTGTGGGACGACGCCTCCCGCCGGGTGACCGGCTTCGAGGTGGTCTCCCTCGCGGAGCTGGGCCGGCCGCGCATCGACGTGACGGTCCGTATCTCGGGCTTCTTCCGGGACGCGTTCCCGCACGTCGTCGGGCTGATCGACGACGCGGTACGGGCGGTGGCGGAGCTGGACGAGCCCGCCGAGCGGAACTTCGTGAAGGCCCATGCCGACGAGGACACCGCCGAGCACGGCGACCGGCGCCGCGCCACGGCCCGTATCTTCGGCTCCAAGCCGGGCGCGTACGGCGCGGGTCTGCTGCCGCTGATCGACGCGCGCAACTGGCGCAGTGACGCCGATTTGGCCGAGGTGTACGCGGTCTGGGGCGGCTACGCCTACGGACGCGGGCTCGACGGGCGAGCGGCGCGCGGGGACATGGAGACGGCGTTCCGGCGGATCGCGGTGGCGGCGAAGAACGTCGACACCAGAGAGCACGACCTGGTCGACGCCGACGACTACTTCCAGTACCACGGCGGCATGGTCGCCATGGTGCGGCATCTGACGGGGGCGAGCCCGGAGGCGTACGTCGGGGACTCCGCCGTACCGGACCAGGTGAAGACCCGCACCCTGGGCGAGGAGACGCACCGGGTCTTCCGCGCGCGGGTGGTCAACCCGCGCTGGATGAGCGCGATGCGGAGGCACGGCTACAAGGGTGCCTTCGAGATGGCGGCGACCGTGGACTACCTGTTCGGGTACGACGCCACGGCGGGCGTGGTCGACGACTGGATGTACGAGAAGCTCAGCGCCGAGTACGTCTTCGACGCCGAGAACCGGGACTTCATGAAGAAGTCCAACCCCTGGGCGCTGCGCGGCATCACCGAGCGGCTGCTGGAGGCGGCCGACCGGGGGCTGTGGGCGGAGCCGGACGCGGACACGCTGGAGCGGCTGCGGGCCACCTACCTCGAGCTGGAGGGCGACTTGGAGGGCGAGGACAAGTGACCACCCCGTTTCCGTTCACGGCTGTCGTCGGACAGGACGACCTGCGCCTGGCGCTGCTGTTGAACGCGGTGAGCCCGGCCGTGGGCGGCGTTCTCGTGCGCGGCGAGAAGGGCACCGCCAAGAGCACCGCTGTGCGTGCTCTTTCGGCGCTGCTGCCCCAGGTGGACGTCGTCCCCGGGTGCCGTTTCTCCTGTGACCCCGGATCGCCCGATCCCGCCTGCCCGGACGGGCCGCACGAGCCGGGATCCGGTACGGCGCGGCCCGCCCGGATGGTCGAACTCCCCGTCGGCGCCTCCGAGGACCGGCTCGTGGGCGCGCTCGACATCGAGCGGGCGCTCGCCGAGGGCGTGAAGGCGTTCGAGCCCGGCCTGCTCGCCGACGCGCACCGCGGGATCCTCTACGTCGACGAGGTCAACCTTCTGCACGACCACCTCGTGGACCTCCTGCTGGACGCCGCCGCCATGGGGGCCTCCTACGTCGAGCGCGAGGGCGTCTCCGTTCGGCATGCGGCGCGCTTCCTGCTCGTCGGCACCATGAACCCGGAGGAGGGCGAGCTGCGGCCGCAGCTCCTCGACCGGTTCGGGCTCACGGTCGAGGTCGCGGCCTCGCGGGAGCCCGGCCAGCGGGTGGAGGTCGTGCGCAGGCGGCTCGCCCACGACGACGATCCCGCCGCCTTCGCCGCCCGGTGGACGGAGGAGGAGGCCGCCGTACGGCAGCGGATCGTGGCCGCGCGTGAGCTGCTGCCGTCGGTGCGACTCGGTGACGGGGCGCTGCGGCAGATCGCGGCGACCTGTGCCGCCTTCGAGGTGGACGGGATGCGCGCCGACATCGTGATGGCCCGGACCGCCACCGCGCTGGCCGCCTGGGCCGGGCGGACCGACGTGCTCGCCGAGGACGTACGGCAGGCCGCGCTGCTGGCCCTCCCCCACCGGCGGCGGCGCAACCCCTTCGACGCGCCGGGACTCGACGAGGACAAGCTCGACGAGACCCTTCAGGAGTTCGCGGGCCCGGAGGAGGACGACCCCGACCCCGATCCGGACGGCGGCCCCGGCGGTGGCGGCGGACAGCCGGCGCCCGACGACGACGCCCCGCAGGACGGCGGCTCGGCCGCGCAGCCCGAGGCCGGCGACAGCGGCGAACCGCAGCCCTCCGGTGCCGGCGCCGGTGAGCAGTCCGCCGTACGCGCCTCCGAGCCGTTCCGTACCAAGGTGCTGAGCGTGCCCGGCCTCGGCGAGGGCGCCGCCGGGCGGCGTTCGCGGGCGCGGACCGAGCACGGGCGCACGATCGGGGCGCGGCGGCCCCGAGGCGCCCTGACCAAGCTGCACTTGGCGGCCACCGTGCAGGCCGCCGCCCCGCACCAGCGGGCGCGTGGACGGTCCGGGCCGGGACTGGTGGTCCGCCGGGACGATCTGCGCCAGGCGGCCCGCGAGGGGCGTGAGGGGAACCTCGTGCTGTTCGTCGTCGACGCCTCCGGCTCGATGGCCGCGCGGCAGCGGATGAGCGCCGTGAAGGGGGCCGTGCTGTCCCTGCTGCTCGACGCCTACCAGCGGCGGGACAAGGTGGGGCTGGTGACCTTCCGCGGCAGGGACGCCCAGGTCGCGCTGCCGCCGACCTCGTCCGTGGACGCCGCCGCGGCCCGTCTGGAGTCGCTGCCGACCGGTGGGCGGACTCCGCTCGCCGCCGGGCTGCTCAAGGCACATGAAGTGCTGCGGGTCGAGCGGCTGCGTGATCCCGCGCGGCGGGCGCTGGTCGTGGTGGTGACCGACGGGCGGGCCACCGGCAAGGGGGCGGCGCGAAACGCCTCAGGCCCGGGTGGTGGTCGGGCGACGGGTGGGACGGAGCCGGTGGCCCTGGCCGGGCGTGCGGCGCGGCTGTTCGCGGCCGAGGGGGTCGCGTCGGTGGTCGTGGACTGCGAGTCGGGGCCGGTGCGGCTGGGGCTCGCCGGGCAGCTCGCGAGTGAACTGGGCGGTACGGCCGTGACGTTGGACGAGCTGCGGGCGGACAGCATCGCCGGTCTTGTCAGGGACGTGCAGGGGACTTCGAGGAGGGCCGCGTAATGCCTCAGGGGCAGCCGAGCGTCGTACCGGAGGATGGACTGACGACCCGTCAGCGGCGCAACCGTCCGCTGGTCGTCGTGCACACCGGAGTCGGCAAGGGCAAATCCACCGCCGCCTTCGGGCTGGCGCTGCGCGCCTGGAACCAGGGCTGGCCGATCGGGGTGTTCCAGTTCGTCAAGTCGGCCAAGTGGAAGGTCGGCGAGGAGAACGCGCTGCGGGTGCTGGGTGCCTCCGGGCAGGGCGGCACCGTCGACTGGCACAAGATGGGCGAGGGCTGGTCCTGGGTGCAGCGGGACACACAGGGTGACAACGCGACCAACGAGCAGAAGGCGCGTGAGGGCTGGGAGCAGGTCAAGCGGGACCTGGCCGCCGAGACGTACCGGCTGTACGTGCTCGACGAGTTCGCGTATCCGATGCACTGGGGCTGGATCGGCACCGACGAGGTCGTGGAGGTGCTGCGGAACCGGCCCGGAACCCAGCATGTGGTGATCACCGGGCGGAACGCGCCCGGGGAACTGGTGGACTTCGCCGACCTCGTCACCGACATGTCCAAGGTCAAGCATCCGATGGACGCCGGGCAGAAGGGGCAGAGGGGCATCGAGTGGTGACGTCCCTGTCCGTGCCCCGGCTGGTCGTCGCCGCGCCCTCCTCGGGCAGCGGCAAGACCACGGTCGCCACGGGGCTGATGGCCGCGCTGACCCGGCGGGGCCTTTCGGTGTCGCCGCACAAGGTCGGCCCGGACTACATCGATCCCGGGTACCACGCGCTCGCCACCGGGCGTGCGGGGCGGAACCTCGACGCGTACCTGTGCGGGCCGGAGCTGATCGGACCGCTGTTCCTGCGCGGGGCGCGCGGGTGTGCCGTCGCCGTCGTCGAGGGGGTGATGGGGCTGTACGACGGGGCCGCCGGGGAGGGTGAACTGGCGTCCACCGCGCAGGTGGCGAAGCTGTTGCGGGCGCCGGTGGTGCTGGTCGTCGACGCGTCGTCGCAGTCCCGGTCGGTGGCGGCGCTGGTGCACGGGTTCGTGACGTGGGATCCGGAGGTGCGGATCGGGGGCGTGATCCTCAACAAGGTGGCCTCCGACCGGCACGAGGCGCTGCTGCGCGAGGCGCTGGACTCGGTCGGGGTGCCCGTGCTGGGAGTCCTCCGGCGGGTCGAGCAGGTCGGCACGCCCTCTCGTCATCTCGGCCTGGTGCCGGTCGCCGAACGGCGGGCGGCGGCCGTGGACGCGGTGGCGGCGATGGCGGCGCAGATCTCCGACGGGTGCGATCTGAAGGCGCTGGTCGCGCTGGCGCACAGCGCGGGACCGTTGTCGTGTGCGGCCTGGGACGCGGCCGAGGTCCTGCTCTCCTCCGGCGGGGAGTGCTCC
The DNA here is from genome assembly GCF_044756885.1 of Streptomyces sp. NPDC091412. Lineage (NCBI taxonomy): Bacteria > Bacillati > Actinomycetota > Actinomycetes > Kitasatosporales > Streptomycetaceae > Streptomyces > Streptomyces sp. NPDC091412. The sequence continues at coordinate 62,833 of NZ_JBIVTV010000025.1, forward strand.
CCGGAGAGGCCGCGAGTCGCCGTCGCCGGTGGATCCGCCTTCACCTTCTCCTACGCGGAGCACGCCGAGTTGCTGAGTGCCGCCGGGGCCGAGGTCGTGCCGTTCGACCCGCTGCGGGACGAGCGACTGCCCGAGGGGACCCGCGGGCTGGTCGTCGGGGGCGGGTTTCCCGAGGTGTACGCGGCGGAGCTGTCCGCCAACGAGCCGTTGCGCGGGGCCGTCGCCGCGTTCGCGCTCGGCGGTGCTCCCGTCGCCGCCGAGTGCGCCGGGCTGCTGTATCTGTGCCGGGAGCTGGACGGGCAGCCCATGTGCGGGGTGCTGGACGCCTCGGCGCGGATGACCGGGCGGCTCGCGCTCGGCTACCGGGACGCCGTGGCCGTGAGCGACAGCGTGCTCGCCGGGGCCGGGGAGCGGATGCGGGGGCACGAGTTCCACCGGACCGTCGTCGAGCCCGGCTCGGGGACGGGGGCTGCGGCCCCCGCCTGGGGTGTGCGCGTCCCCGAGCGGCGGGTCGAAGGCTTCGTACAGCGGAACGTGCACGCGAGTTATCTGCACACGCACTGGGCCGCCGCGCCCGGTGTCGCCCGTCGGTTCGTCGAGAGGTGCCGGACGTCATGAGCAGCAGGCTGATCGGAGTCGGAGTGGGGCCCGGCGATCCGGAGCTGGTGACCGTCAAGGGCGTCAACGCCCTGCGTGCCGCGGACGTCGTCGTGGTGCCCGTCATGGGCGCGTCCGACGGAACGGACGGCGGGGAGAGGGGGCGTGCCGAGGCGACCGTGCTGCACTACGTGCCCGCGGAGAAGGTCGTCCGGGTGGTGTTCGCGCTGAACGAGCGGTCGGACCGGGCGCGGCGGGAGGCCGCGTGGGACGCGGCCGGGGAGCGGGTCGCCGGGCTGCTCCAGGCCCGCGGCACGGTCGCCTTCGCCACCATCGGCGATCCCAACGTCTATTCGACCTTCACGTATCTCGCGCAGACCGTCGCAGCCCTGGTGCCGGGAACCGTGGTGGAGACCGTGCCCGGGATCACCGCGATGCAGGATCTGGCGGCGCGTTCGGGAGCCGTGCTGACCGAGGGCACCGAGCCGCTGACCCTGGTGCCGGTCACCGCGGGGGCCGCCGTGCTCAAGGAGGCGCTGAACGGGCCCGGGACCGTCGTGGCGTACAAGTTCGGACGGCAGGCGCGTGAGGTGGCCGAGGCGCTGCGGGACAGCGGGCGGATCGACGACGCGGTGTGGGGGTCGGCGCTGGGGCTGCCGGAGGAGTCGATCCGGCCGGCGTCGGGGCTGGACGGGGCTCCGCTGCCGTACCTGTCGACGCTCATCGCGCCCGCGCGGCGCGAGGGCGGACGGGGCGGCAAGCTGTGAGCCGTACCCGCGCGCGGGGGGACCGGTCATGCCGCCAGGCCGACCACCACCCAGATGAAGGCCACGCCCGCGACCGTGCACAGCAGGGTCGAGCGGGCCGGGTGCTCGTGGTGGGCCTCGGGGAGGATCTCGGCCGCGGCGAGGTAGAGCAGGGCCCCGCCGAAGAGGCCGAGATAGCCGCCGAGGAACCACTCCGGGATGGTGACGAGCGTGGTCGCGGCGGCGCCCGCCATGGGGGCCAGGGCGTCCGCGACGAGCATGGCGACGGCCTTGCGGCGCGCGTTGCCGTACAGGCTGGTGATGGTGAACGTGTTGAAGCCGTCGGCGAAGTCGTGGGCGATGACGGCGACCGCGACCGCGGCGCCCATGCCGTCGTTCACCTGGAAGGCGGCCCCTATGGCCACGCCGTCCATGGCGCTGTGACCGACCATGGCGGCCGCCGCCGTCAGGCCCACCTCGGGGGCGCGGTGGTTGTGCCGCTCGTCGCCGCCGTGCGCGGCCTGGCGCGCGGCCAGCAGGCGTTCCACCAAGTGGGCCGCCAGGAACCCGGCCACGAACAGCAGCAGGGCCGCCGGTACGCCGAACACCTCCTGGCCGGCCGCGTGCAGCGCCTCCGGCAGCAGGTCCAGGCCGACCACGCCCAGCATCAGGCCGCCCGCCAGTCCCAGGACCAGGTGGCGGCGGTCGGTCACCCGCTGTGCCGTCCAGCCGCCGGCCAGCGTCATCAGGAACGCGCCGAGCGCGACGAAGACCGCCATGTGCCCTTGCTATCCGATCAGGCCCCGATCGCGCACATCCAGCCACTGCTACATCAGTGCATACCAGGACATTTCGTACGAGAGGACCCGAACCCATGGCCGATGCCCCGACCGGCAAGGTGACCTTCGTCGGTGCCGGCCCCGGCGCCGCCGACCTGCTGACGTTCCGCGCGGCCCGCGCGATCGCCGAGGCCGACGTGGTGATCTGGGCGGCCAGCCTGGTGCAGGCCGAGGTGCTCCAGCACGCGCGGCAGGACGCGGAGATCCTGGACTCGGCGGCCATGTCCCTGGAGGACGTCGTCGCCGTGTACGAGCGGGCGCACGCGGAGGGGCTGAAAGTGGCCCGTATCCACTCCGGCGACCCGGCGCTGTGGGGCGGCACGCAGGAGCAGCTCGACCGGTGCGCGGACATCGGGATCGGGACGGAGGTCGTGCCCGGTGTCTCGTCCTTCTCGGCCGTGGCCGCGCTGGCCCGGCGCGAGCTGACGATTCCGGAGGTCGCGCAGTCGGTCGTGCTGACCCGGCTCGGTGGCGGGAAGACGCCGATGCCGCCCGGCGAGGAGGTGCGCGAGTTCGCCCGGCACGGCACCACCATGGCGGTGTTCCTGTCGGCGGCCCGCAGCGGCCAGCTGGTGCGGGAGCTGCTGGAGGGCGGCTACCCGACGTCCACGCCGGTCGTGGTGGCGTACCAGGCGACCTGGCCGGAGGAGCTGATCGTCAGGTGCACGGTCGGCACGCTGGAGGAGACGGTCAAGGAGCACAAGCTCTGGAAGCACACGCTGTTCCTGGTCGGACCGGCCCTCGACGCGCACGGCACCCGCTCGCACCTGTACCACCCCGGCCACTTCCACGGCCATCGCAAGGCCGACCCCGAGGCCCGCAGGGCCCTGCGCGCGCGGGGTGCGGGCACGTGATCACGGTCGTCGGCACGGGCACCGGGACGTCGCACGGCACTCGCGTGCCGCCCGGCGCCGGGCTCGTCGTGGGCGCGCGGCGGCATCTGGACGCCGTACGGCTGCCGGAGGGCGCCGAGCGGGTCGTCCTGGGTCCGCTGGCGCCCGCGCTCGACACCATCGCGGAGTACGTCGGCAAGGAGCGGCCCGTGCTCGTGCTGGCCTCCGGGGACCCCGGTTTCTTCGGGATCGTACGGGCGCTCGCCGAGCGGTTCGGGCCCGAGCTGCTGGACGTCCGTCCCGGGGTCTCCTCGGTCGCCGCCGCCTTCGCGCGGATCGGGCTGCCCTGGGACGACGCCGTGGTGGTCAGCGCGCACGGACGGGATCTGCGTACGGCCGTGAACGTGTGCCGGGCGCGGGCGAAGGTCGCCGTGCTGACCGGGCCGGGGGCCGGGCCCGCCGAGCTGGGCGCCGCGCTGGCCGGCACCTGCGGCGACGACCGGGTGCTGGTCGTCGCCTCCGCGCTGGGCGACCCGGCGGGCGAGCGCGTGGAGCGGCTCACCCCGGCCGAGGCCGCCGCCCGCGACTGGGGCACGGCGGTGAACGTGGTGCTGTGCCTGGCCGGGACGAGGACACCGGGGCCGTTGCGCACAGTCGCGGGGCCACCGGCCGGCCCGTCCCGATGGGCCCTGGAGGAGGGCGAGTTCGCCCACCGCGACTCGATGATCACCAAGTTCGAGGTGCGCGCCCTGGCGCTGGCCCGGCTCGGGCCGCGCCTCGGCGACCTGGTCTGGGACGTGGGCGCGGGCTCCGGGTCGGTCGCCGTCGAGTGCGCCCGGCTGGGCGCCGCCGTCACCGCCGTCGAGAAGACGGCCGACGGCGTGGAGCGGATCCGCGCCAACGCGGCGGCGCACGGCGTGGACGTGTCGGTGGTGCACGGAGTCGCGCCGGAGGCGCTGGCCCGACTCGCCGACCCGGACGCGGTATTCGTCGGTGGCGGCGGGCGCGCGGTGCCCGCCGTCGTGACCGCGTGCGCGCGGCGGGCCCGGCGGACCGTTGTGGTCGCCGTGGCGGCGCTCGACCGGGTGCCGGCCGTGCGCGAGGCGCTGGTCGCCGCCGGGTTCGCCTGCGACGGCGTGCTGCTCCAGTCCTCGCGGCTGGCGCCGCTGCCGGGCGACGTGACCCGGCTCGCGGCCACCAACCCTGTTTTCCTGCTGTGGGGCACGCGGCCCCCGGTGCTTCATGAAGGAGTCGCTGAGTGATCGGCCTCATTTCCGCCACGGCGGCGGGCGCGGCTGCGCGGGACCGGCTGGCCGCGGCCTGGCCGGACCGCACCCGGGTGTACGAAGGGCCCGTCGGGGACGCCGTGCGGGCCGCCTTCGCCGAGTGCCGTCAGCTGGTGTGCTTCCTGGCGACGGGGGCGGTCGTCCGGCTGATCGCGCCGCTGCTGGGCGACAAGGCCTCCGATCCGGGTGTGGTGTGCGTCGACGAGGGCGGCCGGTTCGCGGTGTCCCTGGTGGGCGGGCACGCGGGCGGAGCGAACGAACTGGCCCGCGCGGTGGGCGAGGTGCTGGGCGCGGAGCCGGTCGTGACGACCGCGACGGACGCCGTGGGACTGCCCGGCCTGGACACGCTCGGGCTTCCGGTGGAGGGCGACGTCGCCGGGGTCTCGCGGGCGCTGCTCGACGGGGAGCCGGTCGTGCTGGACGCGGAGGTGCGCTGGCCGCTGCCGCCGCTGCCGGTCGCCGCCGAGGGCGCGTACACGATCCGGGTCACCGACCGTGCCGCCGTTCCCGCCGAGCGGGAGGTGGTCCTGCGGCCGCCGACCCTGGTGGTGGGCGTCGGCGCGTCCCGGGGCGCACCCGCCGATGAGGTGGCGGGCCTGGTCGAGGGCGCGCTCGCGGAGGCCGGGCTGTCCGCGGCGTCGCTCGCCGAACTGGCCACGGTCGACGCCAAGGCGGAGGAGCCCGGCGTCGTCGAGGCGGCCCGGCGGCTCGGGGTGCCCCTGGTGACGTACTCCGCCGATGAGTTGGCGGCGGTCGACGTGCCCAACCCGTCGCGGGCGCCGCTCGCCGCCGTCGGCACCCCGTCGGTCGCGGAGGCCGCCGCGCTCGTGCGTGGGGGTGAACTCCTCGTGCCCAAGCGGAAGTCGGAGCGCCCCGACGGGACGCCCGCGATGGCCACCTGCGCGGTCGTACGGCGGCCGGGCCGCGGGCGGCTCGCGGTCGTCGGGCTGGGGCCGGGCGCGCGGGACCTGCTCACGCCGCGCGCGCGGGCGGAGTTGCGGCGTGCTTCCGTGCTCGTGGGGCTCGACCAGTACGTCGACCAGATCCGCGACCTGCTGCGGCCGGGGACGCGGATCCTCCAGTCGGGGCTGGGCGCGGAGGAGGAACGGGCGCGCACGGCGGTCGCCGAGGCCCGGCGCGGGCACGCCGTCGCGCTGATCGGCAGCGGGGACGCCGGGGTGTACGCCATGGCCTCCCCCGCGCTCGCCGAGGCGTCCGACGACATCGACGTGACCGGCGTCCCGGGGGTCACGGCGGCGCTCGCGGCCGGGGCGGTCCTCGGCGCGCCGCTCGGGCACGACCATGTGTCGATCAGCCTCTCCGACCTGCACACGCCGTGGGAGGTCATCGAGCGGCGGGTGCGGGCGGCGGCCGAGGCGGATCTCGTCGTGACGTTCTACAACCCCCGCTCCCGGGGCCGGGACTGGCAGTTGCCGAAGGCGCTGGCGATCCTCGCCGGGCACCGGGAGCCGACGACGCCGGTCGGCGTCGTGCGCAACGCCTCACGGCCCGGCGAGTCCAGCCGGGTCACCACGCTGGCCGGTCTCGCCCCGGAGACGGTCGACATGATGACGGTCGTGACCGTGGGCAACACCGCGACCCGCGAGATCGCGGGGCGCATGGTCACGCCGCGCGGATACCGCTGGCAGGCACCCCGGGAGGAGTCCGAGTGAACCGCGTCGTCCACCCGATCGAGCAGGAGTCGTTCCGGCGGCTGCGCACCCGCCTGGACACCTCGCGCCTCGCGCCGCTGACGCGGGCGGTGGTGGAGCGGGTCGTCCACTCCTCCGCCGACCTGGAGTACGGCTCCGACCTCGTCATGGACGAGGGCGAGCTGGTGACGGCGCACGCCGCGCTGCACGCGGGGGCTGCGGTGGTCGCGGACGTGGAGATGGTGGCCGCCGGGATCACCCGGCGCGACAGCGTCTGCCGGCTGAGGGACGCCAGGTCCGGTCCCGGGATGACCCGCTCGGCGCACGCGATCCGGCTGGCGTACGAGGACGTCGGCCCGGGCGCCCTGTGGGTGATCGGCTGCGCCCCGACCGCCCTGGAGGAGCTGCTGAAGCTGGACGCCTCCCCCGCGCTCGTCATCGGTCTGCCCGTCGGTTTCGTCGGGGCGGCCGAGTCCAAGGCCGCGTTGCGCGAGAGCGGGCTGCCCGCCGTGAGCAACGTGTCCGAGAAGGGCGGTTCGGCGGTCGCCGCAGCCGCGCTCAACGCCCTGCTGTACCACCCCACTTCGCTTGAGGAGACCCTGTGACCACCCCGCCGCCGCCCGCCCTGCTCATCGCCGGTCACGGCACCCGGGACGACGCCGGAGCCGAGGCGTTCCGTGATTTCGTGAGGGAGTTGGGGCGTCGTCGGCCCGAACTGCCCGTCGCGGGCGGCTTCATCGAGCTGTCCCCGCCGCCGCTGGGTGAAGCCGTCGCCGAGCTGGTGGAGCGGGGCGTGCGGCGCTTCGCCGCCGTACCGCTCATGCTGGTGTCCGCCGGGCACGCCAAGGGCGACATCCCGGCAGCGCTGGCCCGCGAGAAGGAACGGCATCCGGGGATCTCGTACACCTACGGCCGGCCGCTGGGCCCGCACCCCGCGCTGCTGCGGGTGCTGGAGCGGCGGCTCGAGGAGGCGCTGGAGGATGCGGCCGGGGAACGGTCGGACGTGACGGTGCTGCTGGTGGGGCGCGGCTCGACCGACCCGGACGCCAACGCCGAGGTGCACAAGGCGGCGCGGCTGCTGTGGGAGGGGCGCGGGTACGCGGGCGTGGAGACGGCGTTCGTGTCGCTGGCGGCGCCGGACGTGCCGAGCGGGCTCGACCGGTGCGCGAAGCTGGGCGCGCGGCGGATCGTGGTGCTGCCGTACTTCCTGTTCACGGGCATCCTGCCGGAACGGGTACGGCGGCAGACGGCGGACTGGGCGGCGACGCACCCGGAGACCGACGTGCGCTCGGCGGACGTGATCGGGCCGGAGCCGGAGCTGCTGGACCTCGTGCTGGAGCGGTACGAGGAGGCGGTGAAGGGCGATCTGCGGATGAACTGCGACTCGTGCGTGTACCGGATCGCTCTGCCGGGCTTCGAGGACAAGGTGGGGCTGCCGCAGCAGCCGCACTTCCACCCGGACGACGACGGGCACGGACACCACCACCATGGAGGGCACGCTCACTCCCATGCGCACTGAGGACACGGCCGGGCACGATCTGCGGCACCACGGGGACGCCGAGGTGCGCAACGGCGGGGCGGCACTGGTCGATCTGGCCGTGAACGTACGGGCGGACACGCCGCCGGCGTGGCTGCGGGAGCGGATCGCCGCCTCCTTGACCGGCCTCGCCGCCTACCCGGACGGGCGGGCCGCGCGGGCGGCGGTGGCGGCGCGGCACGGGCTGCCGGTGGAGCGGGTGCTGCTGACGGCGGGCGCCGCGGAGGCGTTCGTGCTGCTGGCGCGGGCGTTGAAGGTGCGGCGACCGGTCGTCGTGCACCCGCAGTTCACCGAGCCGGAGGCGGCGCTGCGGGACGCGGGGCACACGGTGGACCGGGTGCTGCTGCGGGCGGAGGACGGCTTCCGGCTCGATCCGGCGGCCGTCCCCGAGGACGCGGACCTGGTGGTGGTCGGCAACCCGACGAACCCGACATCGGTGCTGCACCCGGCCTCGGTCATCACGGAACTGGCGCGTCCTGGCCGGATCCTGGTGGTCGACGAGGCCTTCATGGACGCGGTGCCGGGCGAACGGGAGGCGCTGGCGGGGCGGACGGACGTGCCCGGCCTGGTGGTGCTGCGCAGCCTGACCAAGACGTGGGGCCTTGCGGGGCTGCGGATCGGCTACGTGCTGTCGTCGCCCGAGGTGATCGCCGAGTTGGAGCGGGCCCAGCCGCTGTGGCCCGTGTCCACTCCGGCGCTCGCGGCGGCGATCGCGTGCGTGGAGCCGCGGGCGCTGGCGGAGGCGGAGGACGCGGCTCGCCGCATCGCCGCGGACCGGGCCCACCTGGTGGCGGGCCTGGCCTCCTTCGCGGGGCACGGGGTGCGGGTGGTGCGACCGGCCGAGGGCCCCTTCGTGCTGGCGCGCGTGGCGGGGGCGGCGGAGGTGCGGCGGCGGTTGCGCGCCCTGGGATACGCGGTGCGGCGCGGGGACACGTTCCCCGGGCTGGGCACGGACTGGCTGCGGCTGGCGGTACGGGACCGGGGGACGGCGGACGGCTTCGTGCGCGCCCTGGGCTCGGCGCTGTCGCCGCCCACCGTCCCCTGACTCACCGAGCCGGGAAGTCCTGCCGGTCCGGGACTTCCCGGCCGGGCCACATGGTCCGGGCCGTCAGCCCCGGCGCCGCCGTGCCACGGCCAGCACGCCTCCACCCGCCGCCAGCAGGACGGCGGAGCCCGCCGCCAGGTAGGGGGTGAGGGAGCTGCCACCCGTCTCCGCCAGGTCGACGGTCTTCTTCTCGGACGCGGCCTGCGGCTTCACATCGGCGCTCTGGGGCTTCACGTCACCGCCCTGCGGCTTCTCGTCGGTGCCCTGCGGCTTCTCGTCGCCGCCCTGGGGCTTCTCGTCGGTGCCTTGGGACTTGTCGTCGCCGCCCTGGTCGGCGGGTGGGGCCGCCTCCTTCTCCGGCGCCGTCGGGGACTCGCACGTCGCCTTGGCGAGGGTGACCGTGCCCTCCACCTCGGCCACGTTCAGCTTGAGCGGGTTGACGGAGACCTTGAGTTCCAGGGCCGTCGCCGCGGCCGTGCGGGAGGTCGTCTCACGCTTCGACAGGTCCAGGCGGACCTCGCCGACGCCGGGGACACGGACGTCGGTCGTACCGCCGGCGGTGAGCGTCACCCTCTTGCCGAGCACCTTCACGGAGCCCAGGACGTTGCTGCTCGCGACCGGGGACTCGCCGGCCTCGCAGGTCGCCTTGGACGTGACCTGGTCGACCTCGATCAGGGACAGCAGGGGCAGGCCGGGGACGTGGATGCGGGCGTGGGCCAGCTGGACCATGCCCTCCGCCTTGTCGGCGGAGACGGTCGCGTCGGTCTTCGCGACGTCCGCGCGGATCACGCTGAAGGGCTTCCCGCCGTCGACGCCGTCGAGACGGGCGGTCAGCGCCGTCTGCTGCGCGCTCCGCGGTGCCTCGACCTCGTTGAGGGAGACGGCGAGCGGGACGTTCACCGTCTTGTTGAGCAGGGACACGTCCAGCCCGGTCCGCAGGACGGAGGCGCTCGCGTGCCCCTCCTGCCCACCGGTCGCGTGCGCGGAGCCCGCGCCGGCCAGCGTCACCGGACCGGCGGCCAGGACGGTGGCCGCGGCGGCGGTGGCGCAACGGCGGGCGGACATGCGGAAGTTGTTGCCGTTCAAGGTGTGGGACCCCCAGAAAGGAATGCTTGGGACCCGGTAAGAATTACGTACTGAGGGTGAACGGTCAGCGATCTAGCGCGACTTCACCCCTTCGGGAAGTTTCCGCGCATGTATTCGATTCTGCTGGCACTCACTGGTGCAGGTGTTCGTTCCGGCCACGCCCGTGACGGGCCGGCTTGCCGTATCCGACCCGGATGGCCGGATTCTCCTCGCCTTCGGCTCGCCGCCTGCGCCGCGAGTTCGCCTGACCCTCCGCATCGACCATGTTGTCCGCGGTTGTCCGCGCTCGCGCGCCCACGCTCCCTTGCGCCGAGGTCCCTGGCCCGGTTGAAACGTCGTGCGCCCCGCCCCGGTCAGGGACGGAGCCCGGAGCAGGGGAACTCGCCCCCTGCCCCTCAGCCGACCACCTTGCCGTTCAACACCACCCGCCGCGGTGCCGCCAGTACGCGCACGTCCGCGCGCGGGTCCTCGGCGTAGACCACGAGGTCGGCGGGGGCGCCCTCGTCGAGGCCCGGGCGGCCCAGCCAGGTCCGGGCGGCCCAGGTCGTCGCCGAGAGGGCTTCGAGCGGCGGGATGCCGGCCGTGACCAGTTCGGCGACCTCGGCCGCCGCCAGGCCGTGGGGCAGGGAGCCGCCGGCGTCGGTGCCGACGTAGACCGGGATGCCGGCGTCGTAGGCGGCCCGGACCGTGTCGTAGCGGCGTTCGTGCAGCCGGCGCATATGGGCCGACCAGCGCGGGAACCTGGCCTCGCCGCCGTCGGCGAGGCGGGGGAAGGTCGCGATGTTGACGAGGGTCGGGACGATCGCGACGCCGCGTTCGGCGAACAGCGGGATCAGGTCCTCGGTCAGCCCCGTGGCGTGTTCGACGCAGTCGATGCCCGCCTCGACCAGGTCGCGCAGGGAGTCCTCCGCGAAGCAGTGGGCCGTCACGCGCGCGCCCAGGCGGTGGGCCTCCGCTATCGCCGCCTCGGCCGCCTCGCGCGGCCAGCAGGCCGACAGGTCGCCGAGGTCGCGGTCGATCCAGTCGCCGACCAGCTTGACCCAGCCGTCGCCGCGCCGGGCCTCCTGGGCGACGTAGGCGACCAGGTCCTCCGGCTCGATCTCCCAGGCGTAGTTGCGGATGTACCGGCGGGTGCGGGCGATGTGGCGGCCCGCACGGATGATCTTCGGCAGGTCCTCGCGCTCGTCGATCCAGCGGGTGTCCGAGGGCGAGCCCGCGTCCCGGAGGAGGAGGGTGCCGGCCTCGCGGTCGGTGAGAGCCTGCTTCTCCGAGACGTCGTCGGGCACCGGTCCGTGCTCGTCGAGGCCGACGTGGCAGTGCGCGTCGACCAGGCCGGGCAGCACCCAGCCCTCGACGGTCGTCACGTCGGTGGCGCCGGCGGGACGGTCGTAGGAGATCCGGCCGCCGACCACCCACAACTCGTCCCGGACCTGGTCCTCGTCCGGGCCGACGAGCACCCGACCCTTCACGTGCAGCACCGCGCGATCGCTCATGCACCGCACCTTAATGAGCCGGTGCCCGCAACGGACCACCCGGTCCGGGGTCGCCGGGTGAAAGCGGGGCAGACCCGCCGACTACGCTCGACGCGTTCACCCTCGCCCGTACGAAGAGAGCACCGCCGTGACGAACCCGTTCCTGGACCTCGCTCCGCTGAGCGCCGACCGATTCGCCTCGATCGAGGACCGGGTGGCACGGCTGCTGGACACCGAGCAGGATGTCGTGATCATGCAGGGCGAGGCACTGCTGCCGCTGGAGGGCGCGATCAGGGGGACTGCCGGTCCCGGCACGACCGCGCTGAACGTGATCACCGGGCCGTACGGGCAGACGTTCGGCAACTGGCTGCGCGACTGCGGCGCGACGGTGTACGACCTGTCGGTGCCGTACCACACGGCGGTCACGGCGGACCAGGTCAGGGAGGCTTTCGCCGAGCACCCGGAGATCGACTTCGTGTCGCTGGTGCACGCGGAGGCCGCGACCGGCAACACCAATCCGGTCGCGGAGATCGGCAAGGCCGTGACGGAGCAGGGCGCCCTGTTCTACCTGGACGCCGTGGCCTCGGTCGGCGCGGAACCGGTGCTGCCGGACGCGTGGGGTGTGGACCTGTGCGTGATCGGGGCACAGAAGGCGATGGGCGGGCCGGCCGGGGTGTCGGCGGTGTCGGTCAGCGAGCGCGCCTGGGCCCGGATGGCGGCGAACCCGCAGGCGCCGCGCCGCTCCTACCTGTCCCTGCTGGACTGGAAGGAGCGCTGGATCGACGGCGGCCGCAAGACGCTGCTGCACGCGCCCGCGCAGTTGGAGATGCTGGCGCTCGAGGCCTGCCTGGAGCGCATCGAGGCGGCCGGTCTGGACGCGGTGATGGACCGCCACGCCCGTGCCGCCGCGGCGACCCGCGCGGGTGCGCCGGCCCTGGGCGGGGGCCTGGAGCCGTACGTGCACATCGCCCTGGAGGCGGCCCCGGTCGCCACCACTCTGCGGGCCCCGTCGGACATCGACGCCTCCGAGCTGGTGGCCCGCGCCCTCGCGGCCGACCCCGCCCTCCCGCTGGCCGCGGGCGGCGGCCCGCTCGCCAAGGAGATGATCCGCGTCAACCACTACGGGGCCGACGCGACCCGGGACGTGGTCGAGGCCTCCCTGACGGCCCTGGGCGCCGCCCTGACCGGCCTCGGCGCGACCGTGGACGTCGCGGCCGCGAGGAACGCGGTCGCGAAGGCCTGGCGCCGGTAGGCGCGCGGGCGGCGGGCCGGCCGGCGGCCGGAATGCCGAGGTGTTCGTGGACATGATGGCGACATCATTGCGGACCATGCCCGGCACAACGGCCGGCACAACGGCGGGCCCGCATTCTCCAGAATCGGACGGACGGGGTAGACGGGGTTTCTCCGCGAGATAATTCGGCAATTAAATTCCAGGCAGCTTCCCACATTCTTCTGCCCCGTTTCTTCGGGCCTAAACGCAGAGATTTCATGAGCGCCCGGCGACACAATTCGAAGGCCCCCGGGAGCGTTACGTGACTGTGATGCGGTCCACAGACGCATCCCTTTTGCCCGGTTATTAACGGGCAAACCTGCCCATACCGCCGCCCTCTCGCGCGATCACGCGCCCGCGCGATAACACATGTGCACAGTTCACGTAAGGCTCGAGGGCGATGCATTTTTGAATTCTGCTCGGTAAGTTCATTCCACATGACTGCCGCCCAAGCAGACCTGCATTCCCCCCACACAGAATTGCCCGAGGCGCTCCGTATCGAGCGCCCCTCCCCCGCCGACGGCGCCGCACTCTGGCGACTCGCGAAGGAATCCGGGACGCTCGATGTGAACTCCTCGTACAGCTATCTCCTCTGGTGCCGTGACTTCGCCGCCACGTCCGCGGTGGCGCGCGGCGCCGACGGCGAGCCGGTCGGTTTCGTCACCGGATACGTGCGGCCCGACCGTCCGCACACCCTGCTCGTGTGGCAGGTGGCGGTGGACGCCGGCCACCGCGGCCGGGGCCTGGCCGCCCGGCTGCTGGACGCGCTCACCGCCCGGGTCGCCGCCGAGGTCGGGCTCACCTCCGTGGAGACCACGATCACCCCGGGCAACGCCGCCTCCGAGCGGCTCTTCACCTCCTACGCCGCCCGGCACGGCGCCATGGTCGAGCGCGAAGTCCTTTTCGGGGCCGAGCAGTTCCCGGACGGACCGCACGACCCGGAGGTCCTCCACCGGATCGGTCCGCTCTCCTTCTGACCGCCCTCCGGCCCCTCCGTCTCTTGGGCCCGGCCACCTCTCTCCCCCCGCCTCCCTCTCACTCCCCACACCGAGGAGCGATTCGTCGTGACCATCACCCAGCCCGACCTGAGCGTCTTCGAGACCCTGGAGTCCGAGGTGCGCAGCTACTGCCGTGGCTGGCCGACCGTCTTCGACCACGCGCGCGGCAGCCGCATGTACGACGAGGACGGCCACGAGTACCTCGACTTCTTCGCGGGCGCTGGCTCGCTCAACTACGGCCACAACAACCCCGTGCTGAAACGGGCGTTGATCGACTACCTGGAGCGCGACGGGGTCACCCACGGGCTCGACATGTCGACCACCGCCAAGCGCACGTTCCTCCAGACCTTCCAGAACCTGGTCCTGCGCCCGCGTGACCTGCCGTACAAGGTGATGTTCCCGGGCCCGACCGGCACCAACGCCGTGGAGTCGGCGCTGAAGCTGGCCCGCAAGGTCAAGGGGCGCGAGGCGATCGTGTCGTTCACCAACGCCTTCCACGGCATGTCACTGGGCTCCCTGGCCGTCACCGGGAACGCCTTCAAGCGGGCCGGCGCCGGCATCCCGCTCGTGCACGGCACACCCATGCCGTTCGACAACTACTTCGACGGCAAGGTCCCGGACTTCCTGTGGTTCGAGCGGCTCCTGGAGGACCAGGGCTCCGGTCTGAACAAGCCGGCCGCCGTGATCGTCGAGACGGTGCAGGGCGAGGGCGGCATCAACGTCGCCCGGCCCGAGTGGCTGCGCGCGCTCAAGGAGCTGTGCGAGCGGCAGGACATGCTGCTGATCGTCGACGACATCCAGATGGGATGCGGGCGCACCGGGGCCTTCTTCTCCTTCGAGGAGGCCGGCATCGTGCCCGACATCGTCACCGTCTCCAAGTCCATCAGCGGCTACGGCCTGCCGATGTCGCTGTGCCTGTTCCGGCCGGAGCTGGACGTGTGGGAGCCGGGCGAGCACAACGGCACCTTCCGCGGCAACAACCCGGCGTTCGTCACGGCCACGGCCGCCCTGGAGGCCTACTGGACGGACGGCTCGGCGATGGAGAAGCAGACCCGCGCCCGCGGGGAGCTGCTGGAGCAGTGGCTGATCTCGATCACCGAGGAGAACCTCGCGGACGTCAAGGAGTACCGGGGCCGGGGTCTGGTGTGGGGCCTGGAGTTCCACGACCCGCAGCGGGCCGGGCGGATCGCGCGGCGCGCCTTCGACCTCGGGCTGCTGGTCGAGACGTCCGGCCCGCAGGGCGAGGTCGTCAAGCTGCTGCCGGCGCTGACCATCACCCCCGAGGAGCTGGACGAGGGCATGAGCGTCCTCGCCCGTGCGGTCCGCGAGACCGCCTGACCACCGAGCGGCAGAGCACCAGTACAACGCAACACCGGAACACCGGAACACCGGAACACCGGAACACCGGAAACAACGACGCAAGGAGGCGCGTACCACCGTGATCGTCCGTTCGTTCAAGGACATCGAAGGCACCGACCGGCATGTGAAGGCCGCGTCCGGCACCTGGGAGAGCAAGCGCATCGTCCTCGCCAAGGAGAAGGTCGGCTTCTCCGTGCACGAGACGATCCTGTACGCGGGTACGGAGACGTCGATGTGGTACGCGAACCACATCGAGGCCGTCGTCTGCGTCGAGGGCGAGGCCGAGCTGACCGACCGCGAGACCGGGAAGACCTACACGATCACGCCCGGGACCATGTACCTCCTCGACGGACACGAGCGGCACACGCTCCGCGTCAAGGAGGACTTCCGCTGCGTCTGCGTGTTCAACCCGCCCGTCACCGGTCGGGAGGACCACGACGAGAACGGCGTCTACCCCCTGCTCACCGAGCCCGAGGAGGTGTGAACACCCGATGACCGACGTCACCGACCTGTACCCCACCCGCGGCACCACCGAGGTGACCACTCCCCGCCAGGACCCGGTCGTCTGGGGCTCCCCCGACACGCCCGGACCGTTCGATGTCGCCGGCCTCCAGTCGTTCGAGCGCGACGGCTTCCTCGCCGTCGACCAGCTGATCACCGAGGACGAGGTCGCCGTCTACCGGCGGGAGCTGGACCGGCTGGTGGGCGACCCGGCGATCCGGGCCGACGAACGCTCCGTCGTGGAGCCGAAGTCCAAGGAGATCCGCTCGGTCTTCGAGGTGCACCGCATCAGCGAGGTGTTCGCCGGGCTGGTGCGCGACGAGCGCGTCGTCGGGCGGGCCCGGCAGATCCTCGGCTCGGACGTCTACGTCCACCAGTCGCGGATCAACGTCAAGCCGGGCTTCGGGGCCAGCGGCTTCTACTGGCACTCGGACTTCGAGACCTGGCACGCCGAGGACGGCCTGCCGAACATGCGGACGGTGTCCGTCTCGATCGCGCTGACCGAGAACTACGACACCAACGGCGGCCTCATGATCATGCCGGGGTCGCACCGGACGTTCCTCGGCTGTGCGGGGGCCACACCGGACGACAACTACAAGAAGTCGCTTCAGATGCAGGACGCGGGCACGCCGTCCGACGAGGCGCTGACCGCCCTGGCCGGGCAGTACGGCATCAAGCTGTTCACGGGCAGGGCCGGTTCGGCCACATGGTTCGACTGCAACTGCATGCACGGCTCCGGCGACAACATCACGCCGTTCCCGCGCAGCAACGTGTTCATCGTCTTCAACAGCGTGGAGAACGCGGCGGTGGATCCGTTCGCGGCGCCGGTACGGCGTCCGGAGTTCATTGGGGCGCGGGACTTCACTCCGGTGCGGTGAGACGAACCGGCCGGGCTTCCGGGGGTCGGCCCCCGGAGAACACAGCATCGGAGCGCAGGACTTCACTCCGGTGCGATGAGACGAACCGGCCGGGCTTCCGGGGGTCGGCCCCCGGAGAACACAGCATCGGAGCGCAGGACTTCACTCCGGTGCGATGAGACGAACCGGCCGGG
>NZ_JBIVTV010000025.1:79202-84620 GCF_044756885.1 Streptomyces sp. NPDC091412
GGGGTCCGGGGGTCGGCCCCCGGAAGACACAGCATCGGAGCACGGGACTTCACCCCGGTGCGGTGACCCGGGGTGATACGGGTCGGGGCCTCCTCGTGTGGGACGGGAGGCCCCGGCCCGTGTCCGGATCCCGGTGACGGCCTCAGCCGGCCAGCGCGTCCAGCAGGCGGTCGACGTCGGCGGGCGTGTTGTAGAGGTGGAACGCGGCCCGCAGATTGCCCGCGCGCTGGGAGACCTCGATGCCCTTCGCGCTCAACTCGCCCTGACGGGCGCCGAGTCCGGGCACGGCGACGATCGGGGAGCCCGGCGCCCGGACCGGTTCGTGGCCGAGGGAGCGCAGCCCGGCGCGGAAGCGGTCGGCGAGGGCGAGATCGTGGGCGCGTACGGCGGACACGCCGATTTCCTCGACGAGTTCGAGTGAGCGGCGGGCGCCCGCGTAGCAGAAGAGGGCGGGACTCTCGTCGAACCGCCGTGCGGAGTGGGCGAGTTCCTCGACGGGGCCGTAGCAGCTGTCCCAGGGCCGCTCCCCCGCCACCCAGCCCGCGAACAGCGGGTCGAGGCCGCCGAGGTCGTCGGGGACGACCAGGAAGGCCACGCCCCGGGGGCACAGGAGCCACTTGAAGGCGACGGCGCTGACGTAGTCGTAGGCGTTCGCGTCGAGGTCCAGCCAGCCGGCGGCCTGGGAGGCGTCGACGTACACGCGCGCACCGTGCTCGCGCGCGGCCGCGCGGATGGCGGGCAGGTCGGCGACGCGGCCGTCGGCCGACTGTGCGGCGCTCACCGCGACCAGGGCCGTGCCGGGCCGTACCGCCTCGGCGACCCGCTCCAGCGGTGCGCTGCGCACCTTCAGGTCCCGGCGGACGTGGAAGGGGTTCACCAGGGAGCTGAAGTCGCCCTCGACGGTGAGGACTTCGGCGCCCTCGGGCAGTGCGGCGGCGATCAGCCCGGTGTAGACGGCGACGGAGGCGCCGGCCGCGACGCGCCGGTCCGGCACCTTCATCAGCCGGGCGAAGGAGGCGCGAGCGGCCTCGACGTCGGCGAACATGTCGGTCGGCTGCCCGGCGGCGGCCGCCGCCACGGCGGTGCCCAGGGCCTCCACCGTCCGGGCGGGCAGGAGACCGAGGGTCGCGCTGTTCAGATAGGTGGTCTTCGGGGCGAACTCGGCGCGGACGAGGGTCTCGAAGGTTTCCATGGGTCCACTGTGGGGCCCGTCGCGGCCCCCGTCCATCGCGCGTTTCTGCCGAGTGCTCCGAAGGATCCCTTATGGGTCCGCCCCGACCTGCGGTTCGTCCTCGCCGGTCAGCTCCGTGGCACCGCGCATCCGTCCGGGCCGCAGGCGTCCCCGTCCGCGTCGCCGTCCTGGAGGAGAGTCAGCGGCGAGCGTTCGCCCCACGCCTGGGTGAGGGCCTGGGTGAAGACCTCGGCGGGCTGGGCGCCGGAGACGCCGTACTTCCGGTCGAGCACGAAGAACGGCACCCCGGATGCACCGAGTTGCGCGGCCTCCCGCTCGTCGGCGCGGACCTCGGCGGCGTAGGCGTCGGGGTCGGCGAGCACCTTCCGGGCGGTGTCGGCGTCGAGCCCGGCGGCGACGGCCAGCTCCACCAGCCGTTCTGCGCCCTCGGTGAAGACGGACCGCTCCTCGGCGAAGTTCGCCCGGTACAGCGCGTCCAGCAGCTCGCTCTGCCTGCCGTGCTCCTTGGCGAGGTGCAGCAGGCGGTGCATGTCGAAGGTGTTGCCGTGGTCCCGGCCCCGGGTGCGGTACGCGAGCCCCTCGTCGGCGGCCTGCCGTCCCAGGTTCTCCTCGCCGTCGTGCGCCTGTGCCTCGCTCATCCCGTACTTCTTGGTGAGCATGGTGATCACCGGCTGCACGTCGTCCTTGGCCCGCCCCGGATCCAGCTCGAACGACCGGTGCACCACCTCGACCTGTTCCCGGTGCGGGAAGGCCGCGAGTGCCTTCTCGAAGCGTGCCTTCCCGACGTAGCACCAGGGACAGGCGATGTCCGACCAGATCTCGACGCGCATGCTCTCGGCTCTCTCCCGCTCGTACGGAGGCGGAGGTGGACGCCCTCCGCCGGGTCCGTGAACGTTCAATCAGCGGGTTTCATTCCCCGGTCACGGGACTGGAGGCGCCGCGCCCGCAGGTCGGATCACCGGGCGTCCGCGCACGCTGCCGTCGGTCGTGCGAGGCACGCCGGGGAAGGGAGGGCGCGGAAGCCCGGTGATCCGGTTGGGTGCGGCCGCTCAGCGCTCCAGCTGGCCGTTGAAGCGGCGGG
The DNA here is from genome assembly GCF_044756885.1 of Streptomyces sp. NPDC091412. Classification (NCBI taxonomy): domain Bacteria; kingdom Bacillati; phylum Actinomycetota; class Actinomycetes; order Kitasatosporales; family Streptomycetaceae; genus Streptomyces; species Streptomyces sp. NPDC091412. Next base: position 81,476 of record NZ_JBIVTV010000025.1, read on the forward strand.
GCAGCCCGAGCGGGTTGTCGTCGCGCAGCTCCGGCGGCAGCAGCGCCTCCGGGGCGTTCTGGTACGCCACCGGGCGCATCCACCGCTCGATCGCCGTACCGCCCACGGAGGTGGACGTCGAGGTCGTCGCGGGGTAGGGGCCGCCGTGGTGCTGGGCGGGGGCCACCGCGACACCGGTCGGCCAGCCGTTGACGAGCACGCGTCCGGCGAGCGGGGTCAGCCGGGCGAGCAGTTCGGCGCCGCGTCCCTGGCCGGCCGCCTCCTCGGTGGACAGGTGCACGGTCGCGCTGAGGTTGCCGGGCAGCCGCGACAGGACGGCCTCGGCCTCGCCCTCGTCCTCGTAGCGGGCCACCACGGTGACCGGTCCGAAGCACTCCTCCAGGAGCAGGTCGTGCTCCCCGTCCTCGGTGAGCTTCCCGGCCGGCACGGTCAGGAAGCCCGCGCTGACCGAGTGCTCGCCGCCCGCGCCCGGGGTGACCGGCGACTCGACGCCGGGCAGTGCGGAGCGCTCGGCGATGCCGGTGAGGAAGTTGTCGCGCATCCGGTGGTCGAGCAGGACGCCCGGGTCGGTGTCGCTGACGGCGTCGGTGAGCGACTTGACCAGGCCGTCGCCGGCGGCTCCGGACGGCACGAGGACCAGTCCGGGCTTCACGCAGAACTGCCCGACCCCCATCGTCATCGACCCGGCCAGCCCGGTCCCGATGTCCTCGGCCCGTTCGGCGGCCGCGGCCTCGGTGACGAGGACCGGGTTGAGCGACCCCAGCTCGCCGTGGAAGGGGATCGGCGCCGGCCGCGCGGCCGCCGCGTCGAACAGGGCCCGGCCGCCGCGTACGGAACCGGTGAAGCCGGCGGCGGCGACGAGCGGGTGCCCGACGAGTTCGACGCCCGCCTCGAAGCCGTGGACGAGACCGATCACGGCCTCGGGGACGCCGTGGTGCGCGGCCGCTCCGCGCAGCACCCTGGCGACCAGTTCGGACAGTGCCGGGTGGTCGGGGTGGGCCTTGACGACGACGGGGCAGCCCGCGGCGAGCGCGCTCGCGGTGTCGCCGCCGGCGACCGAGAAGGCGAAGGGGAAGTTGGAGGCGGAGTAGACGGCGACGACTCCGAGCGGCACCTTGTAGCGGCGCAGGTCCGGGATCGGCGGGGCCGCGGTGGCGTCGGGGTGGTTGATGATCACGTCGAGGAAGGCGCCCTCGTCGACGATGTCCGCGAAGGCCCGCAACTGGTAGCAGGTCCGGGCCAGTTCGCCGGTCAGTCGGACCGGTCCGAGCGCGGTCTCGGCGTCGGCGGCCTCGACGAGCCGGTCGCGGGCCCCTTCCAGCCGGTCGGCGGCGGAGCGCAGGAAGGCCGCGCGGACGGCGCGGTCGGCGAGCGCCCCGCGCGCCTCGTGCGCTGCCCGCACGACGGCGTCCACCTCCTGCGCTGTGGCCTCCACCGCAACCTGTTCCCGCTGCTTCCCGGTACGGGGGTCGACACTCCAGACTGGTGCTGCCACCGCGGATCCCTCCACATGTCTTGCCGCAGTATCCGGCCGGTCCCTACGGTCGGCCGCATTCGGGTTCACCACCAGGGCGTTCGATATACTGAACGCTGTCTCTGATGATGAATACTCTGTCGGAGACTATATCTCCAGCTTCTCGTCGAACGAAGGGGTCCAGGGCGATGTCGGCAGGCGACGCAGGCGGCGGGGCGCAGGTCAAGTCCGCGGTACGGACCGTGGAGTTGCTCGAGTTCTTCGCCGGCCGGCCCGGTATGCACTCGCTGGCCGCGGTCCAGGAGGCCGTCGGCTATCCCAAGTCCAGCCTGTACATGCTGCTCCGCACACTCGTCGAGCTGGGCTGGGTGGAGACCGACGCCACCGGCACGCGCTACGGCATCGGCGTGCGGGCACTGCTCGTCGGCACCTCCTACATCGACGGCGACGAGGTGGTCGCGGCGGCCCGTCCCACGCTGGACCGGCTGTCCGACGACACCACCGAGACGATTCACCTCGCCCGCCTGGACGGCACGAACGTCGTCTACCTGGCCACCCGCCAGTCGCAGCACTATCTGCGCCCCTTCACCCGGGTCGGCCGCCGCCTGCCCGCCCACTCCACCTCGCTGGGCAAGGCGCTGCTGAGCACGTACACGGACGAGCAGGTGCGCAAGATGCTCCCGGAGACACTGCCCGCGCTGACCGAGCACACCATCACCGACCGCGAGCGGCTCATCGAGGAACTGCATCAGATCCGCGAGCAGGGGTACGCCGTCGACCGCGAGGAGAACACCCTCGGCCTGCGCTGCTTCGGTGTGGCGATCCCGTACCGCACCCCGGCCCGGGACGCGGTCAGCTGCTCGGTCCCGGTGGCGCGCCTGACGCCGGCGCACGAGCAGATGGTGAAGGATGCTCTCTTCGACGCCCGTGACCGACTGACGCTCGCCACCCGGAGGCTGTGACACATGGAGGTCGTCCTCCGCGAGGTCCACGACAGCGATCTGCCGGTGTTCTTCCGGCAGATGAACGACCCGGAGGCGCTGCGGATGGCCGCCTTCACCCCGAAGGACCCGGCCGACCACGACGCCTTCACGGCGCACTGGCGAAGGCTGCGCGCCTCGTCCGTCGTGCTGCGCACCGTCCTGCTGGACGGTGACGTGGTCGGCAGCGCCGCCGTCTACGGAGAGCCGGGCGAACGCGAGGTCACCTACTGGGTGGACCGTGCCTACTGGGGCCGCGGCGTCGCCACGGCCGCGCTGCGCGCCCTGCTGGCCGAGGTGCCCGAACGCCCGCTGTACGCGCGGGCGGCGGCGGACAACGCCGGCTCGCTGCGGGTGCTCGCCAAGTGCGGCTTCCTGGAGTCCGCGCGGGCCCGGGGGTTCGCCGAGGCGCGGGGCGAGGAGATCGACGAGGTGGTGCTGTCGCTGCGGGCCGACGCCGGGTGAACGCGCGGGCCTGACGCGCCCCGCCCGGCCTCGTGGAGCGGACGGGGCACGTCATGTGCCCAGTGCTGTGGCCGGGAAGGTTTGCCGGGAAGCTCGCGGCGTCCGGTGCACGTCCGGTGCTGGGGGCACCTCCCACGCCCTTCAGGCAGTGGGGGAACATCGCAAGGCGGAGCATCACCCGCGTACTGGATGTACTCGGGTGATGCGACAACGCGGCGTGGGGGTA
>NZ_JBIVTV010000026.1:0-31179 GCF_044756885.1 Streptomyces sp. NPDC091412
GCGACACTCGGGCCACCGACCTGCCCACCACACGCCCCAGAAAACGAAACGGTCCGCCGACTCCGTCGACGGACCCTCACGCAAGATCGAGGCTAGACATCAACGAAGCCAGAGGATGAGCTCCGCATTAGGAGTTCGATCCACACCCGCCCCTGGGGCCGTCGTCGCCCGGTGTGATGGCCGGCCAGTAACGCCGGCGTATGCCACCGTCCGGCCGCGTTGATGTCAGCCGTGGATGTCAGGATGGGCGGGACTTGCGTGTCTGGCGGTGTCTGACCACATGACGCAGCAGGAGCGCAGCCCAGGCAACGAAGAACACCAGCCCTCCAAGGCGGACCCACAGCGGACTAGCGGTACTGGCGGCCGTCCACCCGGACCAGACGAGGCTCAGCACCATCCAACCGGGGCGTTCAACCAGGGATTGTTTCCGGTCCTGAGACATGCGCCGCTCCCTTCCCGTGCAGCGTGATCGTCGCGCAGAAGGCGGCATGTGAAGAGACCAGGCGTGAACTCAGGCTCGGAGCGGCGCCCACTTTCGCGGAAAGAAGCGCCCCATCTTTCGGCGTTCTTGAGTTATTTTCCGACGGCTCCCTGGGCCGCTCAGGGGTCGACCGGGTCCGGCGCATGCGTTCTCGGCGTTCTCTCAGGCCGAGACCGAGAGGTAACGCCGCCTCAGATGGTCGGGGTGTTGTCAACAATCGGCCTGTGAATCTCAACGACCGGCCTCCACCCCTCGGAGAACTCGATGAAGTCCGCACGGGTGGGGTAGGTGTCGATCGCGCGACGGTCACGCTTGGGGCTGTCGCTCCCCTTGCGCCCCCGGGGAATCTGCTCCTCGAAGATGTCGACCTTCACGTCGGGAACCTCCTTGAGGCCCTGGCGCCAGATCTGCACGATGTCGGCGCCGAACGCCTGCCGGGCCGCAGCGTAAAGGGCCGTGAGGGCCCCCTTGTCCCCACCAGGGACGAAAAGTGCCAGGTCCAGCACGACACCGGCGGACTGGAGGACCTCGATGGTCACCGAGCCGTTCTCGTCGGCCAAGTAGATTCCGGCTTCATTCTCGTCGTCGGGAAGGCAGGAGACCTCTTCCTGGAATACGGTTCTCGCCGTGATCGAGCCGCCCTCGAAAACCTCACCGGACTTGGTCAGAAAAGCAGGGACATAGCAGTCGGGAAGCTTGAGTTCTGCCGTGTCGGCGGAAACGAAGAGCCTGTCCTTCACGCCGAGCTTCGTCACCTCTTCCAGCGAGAGGCGGCGAGCGGCGATCTTCTCCGTGTTCACGATTTCCCTTTCAGGTTGCACTGTCCCTGCGAACAAGGACGCTACCACGAAACCCTGAGGTCAACTGCCCAGTAATCTTTGGGTAATTGGTCTCCGATGACCTGCACGGGAGGATACCGAAGCGAGTGCCACTCGGTCGGGAACACACATCCGCCAGGTAGTGTCCCTCGTCATGGTGTTGGGGATCAACTGGCGGTTGCATTTCGGTGCGTTGGGTAGCGCGGAGGAACTAAAAGAGAGTTTACGATAGATATCACCCATATCGCCTTCGGGGAGGTGGCGGCGAGGTAAGGCGAATCCGGCGACTGCTCGCCAGAATCGACGCGGACGCCCTGGACCGGGCGGTCGGAGCCTGGCTCGCGGACCGGCAGACCAGGGGACAAGGGCTGCGAGGGCTCGCGGTCGACGGGAAGTCGCTGCGGGGTGCGGCCCGCGCGAAGGGACGGAAGATCCACCTCCTGGCCGCCTGCGACCACGTGAACGCACTGGTCCTGGCCCAGATGGACGTCGGTGAGAAGACCAATGAGATCACCCGCTGCCGGCCTCTGCTCGACACCCTCGCGGATCTGGCCGGCACAGTCGTCACCAGCGACGCGATGCACACCCAGCATGACCACGCCGTCTACCTGCTCGACCGGCAGGCCCACTGCATCGTGATCGCCAAGCGCAACACGAAGAAGCTCCGTCGGCAGCTCAAGTCCCTTCCCTGGACGCAGATCCCACTGCAGGACAGGACCCGTGCGACCGGTCACGGCCGCCAGGAGATCCGCCGGCTGAAGGTGTGCACGGTCAACAACCTGTTCTTCTCCGGCGCCCGCCAGGCCGTCCAGATCGTCCGCCGCCGCGTCCACCGCAAGACCGGGAAGATCAGCCTCAAGACCGTCTACGCGGTCACCAGCCTCACCGCCGAGCAGGCCGGCCCGGCTCAGCTCGCCCGACTGATCCGAGGGGCACTGGACCGTCGAAGCCCTGCACCACGTCAGGGACGTCACTTACGCTCCTGATCAGAAACGGGAGGAGATCCGGGATGACGGTCGAGTACTTCACGTTGGTCTGCGACGAGGTGCCCCACGACCTGGTGCCCGTCCACCCCGGTGCCTGTCCATTCGACGTAGCCCAGGTCGTACGTCGGCTGACCGGACTGAGTCTGTGGCGCAGCAAGGTCCTGGTGGATCAAGCCCCTGTCGTGATCCTCGATCGCGTTCCAGAGGAGACCGCCGAGGGTGCGGTCGCGGCCCTCCGCAATGCGGGAGGACGGGCAGAGCTGAGGCAGCGGCCGGAACCACACTCCCCCGGTCCTGTCGCCTGACGGCCCGGTCGAGCAGCTCACGGCCCAGAGACGGCCCGAGCACAGCAACAAGCCCCCTGTCCGCGAGGAATCCGCAGGCAGGGGGCTTGATTGTTCCCGCTTACTTCTTCTTGCCCTGGTTCTGGCGGGCCTGTTCCTTTGACCAGGTCAGCAGGACACAAACTTCCGCTGACCTGCGATCGGGCGGTCATGGGTGGTCGTTGTTGACCGTTACTCGTCGCCCTCGGAGGGCCCAGAGAGGGCCCGGCGGTGTCGCCCCGGACCCTCACTCACGAAGAGGAGCAGCCTTCCACCCCGCTTGCGAGCACAGCCTTGCCTTCGCCCACCGGGAAACGTAAGAGGCCCCGGATCTCTCCGGGGCCTCTTGTCTGTGTGTACTCGTCAGGATTCGAACACTTCGAGGCGGAAGTCGAGGAGGAACAGGGCGAGAAAGTCGAGTCCATCATCGCCAAGGCCAAGACCGCCGGCTCCTGAGCCCGCCGGTCGGCGCCCCGAGGCACCCCACCCGGGACGCCGGACCGCGCAAGGGCTGGTCCTAGGTGCACCCCATGCTGAAGACTGCGGCGGTGTACAAGATTCTTTCCTGTGTTCTCCGCCGCTCCATGGCCTGTGCGGCAGTGCACTCCTTGCTGATTGCAGTGTTCGTCGTCCTCTTCACCACGGTCACCGAAGGCTCGCCGGACCGGCCTTTGAGGGACAGCATCGAGGTCGCCTTCATCCTCGTACTCATCCTGTTTCTCGGACTTCTGCTGCTCTACGGCCTGATAGGCATGTTCGGCCACGTCCCTGCGGTGCAGAAGCTCGGCTTCGAGCCCACTCCGGGCAATCTCTCGCCGTACCAGTCGAGAGCCGTCACGGTGCGCGGTGGCAGCGCGTACGCCATCGGCCGCGCGCGCAGGATTCTGCAGGAGACGGACGGGGTCCGCATCATCGAGCAGGAGCCGAACGGCACCCGCGTCAGGGCGGTCCGGAAGGCCCATGACGACGCTGGCTACGCGCAGCTCATAGAAATCACCGCGAACCCGTCCGAAGGGGCCTCGAACGTCGATGTCCGCAGTCGGCCCCGATTCCGCCTGGCGCCCTTCGACCGGGGCCAGAACCTGGTCAACGTCGAGAACATCGCGGCAGAGCTGGGGTCGCCGTAATACGGGCTAACTAACGTTAGGGTCCCCTGCCGCTATCGAGGGCTGCCGACCGGGCCCCGCGCTTGGCCGACGGCGTCCTGGACGCTTCAGCTCGAAGACTTCCCCTTTCTCTTTCTCAGCGAGCGGTACGCCAGATGGCATGCGCTCCCGATCAACACCCCAAGGGCCGCAGGCGCCCACGCCGGGAGTCCACGCCCAAAAAGGACCCCGATAATCGTCATGGATACAACGAAGCCAATGACCCCTATGTAGCTTTGGGGTTCGCTCTCTCCCGAGTTCGATCGGCCGTCCCTCTTCATATGGTCAGTCCTCCCCGGCAGCCGTGGTGGCGTCGAGGCCGCCCGGAGGAGCGGAGCGACGACGGGTGCTTGATGGCAGCAAGGAAAGTCTTATCCAGCTGGGGTGGTGCGCGCCACGTGCAAGATCGTCAAGACGGGCATACGAACGCCCCGCCTCGACTCGCGAGGCGGGGGACCGTAGCTCGCGCCTACTGCTCTGTGACAGCGACCGGCGCTTTGGCCCGGCTGACGCTCTGGGTAGACGCCATCTGATCCGTAGGCGGCGCGTGCACCCCGACTGCACGTCACGAGAGTCAGCATTTCAGGCCCCTGCCTCAGCCCCGTTCATGGCAGAGAGGTCCTCAGTTGACCGCCGGTGTGCGTGCCTGTTGATGTCACCCGCTGATGTCAGGGCCGTCGGCGCCACCCCGCAGGTGATCGTCCCATCCGGCAGGATCGGCGCATTTGGCGGCCGACGAGGTCCCGTTCGTCGGCATGGATCGAACGGGACCTCGTGGCTTCCCAGGTGTGGTTCAGCTCGCTACGCGGCTTGCGGCGTGGGCGTTGTCGTCCTTGGCCTGGGCACGGGTACCAGGAGCGACGCAGACCAGGTCACTGGCTGTCGCCTCACGCCACACGTACCCCGACTTGCAGGTGGGATTGGTGGCGCTGACTCGACGGCTTGCGGCGTGGGCGTTGTCGTCCCGTGCCTGGGCGCGGGTACCGGGGGTGACGCAGACCCGATCACCGGTCGTCGCCTCACGCCACACGTACCCCGACTTGCAGGTGTCCGCTTGTGGCGTTCTCGCGGCCGCGACCGTGGTGCCCGGAAGGAGGATGCCACCCGCGACTGCCGCCAGAACGGCAGCGGCAGCGGCAGCGGTGATCGTGCGCCGACGCTTGGGGATGCTCGCCATGGTTCCGCACTTCCTTTCCTGGACTGATGTTGTTCGAGCGCCGTCTGAGAATGCCCCTGACAACGATGGGGTTCTGACTGGGCTGGCATGTTCGGCACGGCCCTAGGTCTCGAACGACAACTCGCGCTTGTCTCATCCGGCAGGTGGCGGTCACTCGACCTGACCCATCACTCCGCATGCATACAGACCCCAAGACACGCGGACGTGGCGGAAAGTTCACCTTCCCCTCTCCTGCCGGGTTCCGCGTCTCATCGTGACACTGCATGCTCCCTTGCGCATTTTGAGTGACATGCCCGTGTGGAGCGCGGATCTTCTCAAGACTTGCCGGCGGGACGCGTTCGCGCCCTCTACACCACTTCTCAGGGGGCAACTCCCGCACCACTCGGAGTCTTGAGACGATCCGGATCACCTGCACCGATCTTGTGGCGCACTGGGATCCGTAGGCGGGTGCAGCACCAACACGAGCCGCTCCCATGCCGGGATCTGGACGCTCGCCTACCGACCACGGACGTGCCACTGCTCGCGGTTGTACGCCTGTGTTGATGTCAGCTACTGATGTCACGCGACATGCCCTGGAGCTGCGGTTCAGTCGCTCTCCGGGGTAAGGGGCCCGTTCGGTTCAAAGCGCAAGGCAACCTGCCTTCAGGCAGCCGAGCCCCCGGGTCAGCAACCGATCTCACCCGGTCAGGGGCGCCTACGCTGCCGGCTTGGGAGCCATGGTCGAGCGCTTCCGGCCCATGGTCGACGTGGGCGCCGGATGCGGCCTGGGGCAAGGGGAGATCCTCGGCCTGTCCGTCGATGACATCGACTTCGACAGCGCACGCTGCACGTAGTGCAGCAACTCAAGCTGAGCCTGAGCAAGGCCGTGTTCGCGCCCCCCAAGGGCGGCAAGCTCCGTGACGTACCGCTGCCCGATCCGGTGGCAGAGGCACTACAGGAGCACATGAAGCGATTCCCGCCGGTAGAGATCAAACTCCCGTGGATGCGAGCGAACGGCCAGCCGGTGACCCGGCGGCTCATCTTCGCAGGGCCCAACGGTGGGCACATCTGGCGGACCTCGCTGAACGAAGATCACTGGAAGCCCGCTCTCGCCAAGGCGGGCGTCATCCCGAAAGCCAAGAGCCGCGAGCACGCCGCCGCCCGCGAGCACGGCATGCACGCCCTACGGCACTTCTACGCGTCCGTCCTCCTGGACGCCGGGGAGAGCATCAAGGCCCTTGCCGAGTACCTCGGGCACTCCGACCCGGGGCTGACGCTGAAGGTGTACGCGCACCTCATGCCGAGCAGCCGGGAGCGGGCCCGGAAGGCTCTCGGGCGAGCGCTCCGGCCGCAGGGCCCGGGGGCCTGAGGGCCCAGAGAGGGCCCAAGCCGTGAAAATGCCCCTGAGTCGCGCCGCCTGCGCAGCTCAGGGGCATGATCACGAAAGCTACTTCTTCTTGCCCTGGTTCTTGACCGCCTCGATGGCGGCTGCCGCGGCGTCCGGGTCGAGGTACTTGCCGCCCGGGGTGACGGGGCGGAAGTCGGCGTCGAGTTCGTAGTAGAGGGGGATGCCGGTGGGGATGTTGAGGCCCGCGATGTCGGCGTCCGAGATCTGGTCGAGGTGCTTGACCAGGGCGCGCAGGCTGTTGCCGTGGGCGGCGACCAGGACCGTGCGGCCGGACAGGAGGTCGGGGACGACCGAGTCGAACCAGTACGGGAGCATGCGGACGACGACGTCCTTCAGGCACTCCGTCTGCGGGCGCAGCTCCGGCGGGAGGGCCGCGTAGCGCGGGTCGGAGAACTGGGAGTACTCGGCGTCGCGAGCCAGCGGCGGCGGCGGGGTGTCGTAGGAGCGGCGCCACAGCATGAACTGCTCCTCGCCGAACTCCTGAAGGGTCTGGGCCTTGTCCTTGCCCTGGAGAGCACCGTAGTGGCGCTCGTTCAGACGCCAGGAGCGGTGGACCGGGATCCAGTGGCGGTCGGCGGCCTCCAGCGCGAGCTGGGCCGTGCGGATCGCGCGCTTCTGGACGGAGGTGTGGACCACGTCGGGCAGCAGGCCGGCGTCCTTCAGCAGCTCACCGCCGCGGACTGCCTCCTTCTCGCCCTTCTCGTTGAGGTTGACGTCCACCCAGCCGGTGAACAGGTTCTTCGCGTTCCACTCGCTCTCGCCGTGGCGGAGCAGGATCAGCTTGTACGGTGCGTCGGCCATGCCTCAGAGCGTAATCCACGCATTCGGCCCCCTGCCCCGGCGCCCAGCAGGCGGACGGCGGGCGGACAGCGGGCGGTCGGCCGCCCCGCTGCGGTGGCCGACAGTTGACGGCTTCTGCTAATTGAGTAGTCCCGCACATCCCCCTCCTCGTAAGTTGTGCTCGCTACTTCAGCCGCTTACATCCCCGGGGGGTCGTCCATGTCCGTCGCCAGTCTCAGACGTGCCGCCCGGGAGACCGTCTCCGGGCTCCCCCGTGAGTTCTGGTGGCTGTGGACCAGCACCCTCGTCAACCGGCTGGGCGCCTTCGTCGCCACGTTCATGGCGCTGTACCTGACCCTCGGCCGCGGTTACTCCGCCTCGTACGCCGGTCTGGTCGCCGCGCTGCACGGGCTCGGCGGCGTCGTCTCCTCGCTCGCCGGGGGTGTGATGGCGGACCGGCTCGGACGGCGGCCGACCCTGCTCGTCGCCCAGGCCTCCACCGCCGTGTCCGTCGCGGCGCTCGGGTTCGTCCGGGATCCCCTCGCCATCGCCGCCGTCGCCTTCCTGGTCGGTATGGCCAGCAACGCCTCCCGGCCGGCCGTGCAGGCGATGATGGCCGACATCGTGCGCCCCGAGGACCGGGTCCGCGCCTTCTCCCTCAACTACTGGGCGATCAACCTCGGCTTCGCCGTCTCCTCCATGGCGGCCGGCTTCATCGCCGAGTACAGCTATCTCGCCGGCTTCCTGATCGAGGCCGCGATGACGCTGGCCTGCGCGATCGTCGTCTTCCTGAAGGTGCCCGAGTCCCGGCCGGGCCCGGACGCGCAGGTGAGCCACGAGGGCGGCGACGCCGTCCGGCTGTGGACCGTCCTGCGGGACGGGCGGTTCATGGGCGTCGTCGGGGCGTCCTTCCTGATCGCCGTCGTCTTCCAGCAGGGGGCGGTCGGGCTGCCGGTCGCCATGGGCCGGGCCGGGTTCACGCCCGCCGACTACGGCATGGCCATCGCCGTCAACGGGGTCCTGATCGTCGCCCTGCAGATCCCGGTCACCCGTTTCATCGAGCACCGGGACCCCGGGCGGCTGCTGATCGTCTCCGCCCTGCTCGCGGGGTACGGCTTCGGGCTCACGGCGTTCGCCGGATCGGTCGGCGTGTTCGCGCTCACGGTGTGCGTGTGGACCCTCGGCGAGATGATCAACGCGCCCACCCAGACCGGGCTGGTCGTCCGGCTCTCCCCGGTGCACGGGCGCGGGCGCTACCAGGGCGTCTACACCCTGTCCTGGTCGGTGGCCGCCCTGGTCGCGCCGCTGATGTCCGGTGCCGTCATCGACCGGCTCGGTGCCGAGTGGCTCTGGGGCATGTGCGCGGCCGTCGGCACGGCCGCCGCCCTCAGCTACTGGGTCCTGATGCGCCGCCTGCCGAAGGCCGAACCGACCACCGTGGAGTCCCGCACCGAGCCCCGTACCGAGGTCGGCACGGCGTGAGGCCGGCCGGCGCGGCCGTCGCCTAAGGGTGCATCCGCGCGCCCTTCAGCACCTTGTCCACCGCGTTGCGCGGGCCGTGGACAGCGAGGCCCACGAGGTCCAGCTCGCCGGTCGGCACGGCCCGTACCGCGGCCCGGTTGTCGCGGTCGTTGCCCGTGGTGAACAGGTCGGAGGTGAAGACGGCGCGCGGCAGGGACCGGGACAGGGCCCGCCCGTGCGCCGCGGTCAGCGTCTCCTTGGTCCCCTGGAAGACCAGCACCGGCTGGCGGAACATCGGCAGGTACGGCACCTCGTCGGCGTCCTCGTACGGCTCCCCGATGATCTCCGGGACCGTCGTGCCGAGGCCGCTGACCAGGAACGCGGTGACGTTCAGGCGCTGCCAGGTCTCCAGGTCCTCGCGCAGCAGGACGGCGATCTTGGTGTCGAAGCGGATGGGCTGCTCGTCGTTCATGGGACGAGACTCCCGAACGCGGTACCGCGCCGTCTTGTACGTTCTTTGCATGGCCCCGCAGCGGAACGTCTCCGCCTGGCGCCCGCGTGTCCCGGGCGTCGTGGAGGTGTTCCACGCGCACTTCACCGAGTACGCCTATCCGATGCACGTGCACGAGGCGTGGACGCTGCTGATCGTGGACGCCGGCGCCGTTCGGTACGACCTGGACCGGCACGAGCACGGCACCCCGCACGACACCGTGTCCCTGCTGCCACCGCACGTCCCGCACAACGGCTCGCCCGTCGGCCCGGGCGGCTTCCGCAAGCGGGTGCTGTACCTGGACGCCACCCACCTCGGCGACGAGCTCATCGGGGCGGCCGTGGACGGGCCGGACCTGCGCGATCCGGTACTGCGCCGGAGGGTCGGGCAGGTGCACACCGCGCTCGCCCTGCCCGGTGACGAGCTGGAGGCGGAGAGCCGGCTGGCGCTCGTCGGCGAACGGCTGCGCGCCCATCTGCGGCCACGGCTCGACGTCGGGGCCCCGCGCCGCGACCCCGCCCTCGCCCGCCGGCTGCGCGAACTGCTCGACGAGCGGGTGCCGCAGGGCGTCACGCTCGACGAGGCCTCGGCTCTCGTGCAGGCCCATCCCACCCACCTGGTACGGGCGTTCAGCGGCGCGTACGGCATCGCTCCGCACCAGTACCTGATGTCCCGCCGGGTGGACCGCGCCCGCAGGCTGCTGCTGGCGGGGCTGAAACCGGCCGAGGTGGCCGCCGAGACCGGCTTCTACGACCAGGCCCATCTCACCCGGCACTTCAGGAAGCTCGTGGGGGTGACTCCGGGGCGGTACGGCCGCGGGACCTCGCACGGCAGGAACGGGAAGTGACCTGATCCCGCAGCCGCGGCGAGGGCGGAATCAGTCGGCCGGACGCTGGGTCAGGTGCGCGAACGCCTCGAGGTTGCGGGTCGATTCGCCGCGCGAGACGCGCCAGGCGTACTCGCGGCGGATCGCCGAGGCGAAGCCGAGCTCCAGGAGGGTGTTGAAGCTGCCGTCGGCCGCCTCCAGGACCTGGCCGAGCAGCCGGTCGACCTCGTCGGCGGTCACGGCGGCCAGCGGCAACCGGCCGGTGAGGTAGATGTCACCGAGCTGGTCGACGGCGTAACTCACGCCGTACAGCTTGAGGTTGCGCTCCAGCAGCCAGCGGTGGACGGCGGGTTCGTTCTCGTCGGGGTGACGGATGACGAAGGCGTTCAGGGACAACGAGTGCCGGCCGACGATCATCGACAGGGTGGTCGACAGCTTGCGGATGCCGGGGAGCTTCACGACGTAGTTGCCGGACCGCGGGCTCTCCCAGTCCAGTTCGGCGCCCTTGAGGACGTCCTCGACGACCCGCGTCGCGCGCTGCTGCTCCGCCTCACCCGTGGCGCTACCCATGGGGCGAGCGTACGCGACGCCGGTGGGCCTGCAACGCGGCCGTGTACACGTCCGCCGTGGCCGCCGCCGACGCGTCCCAGCCGAAGGACCGTGCGTGCCGGGCGGCGGCGGCGCCCATCCGGTCGGCGAGGTGGGGGTTGTCCGCGAAGCGGCGCAGCAGGTGCGCGTAGTCGGCCGGGTCGTGGCCCTGGACCAGGAATCCGGTCTCACCCTCCCGTACGGCCACCGGCAGCCCGCCGACCGAGGCGGCAAGGACCGGGGTGCCGGTCGCCTGCGCCTCTATCGCGACCAGGCCGAAGGACTCGCTGTAGGAGGGCATGACCAGGACGGACGCGGCCCGGAACCAGTCGGCGAGCCGGTCCTGCCCGACCGGCGGGCAGAACCGTACGACGTCGGCGATGCCGAGCCGGGCGGCCAGCTTCTGCAGGCCCTCCGGCTTGGCGAGGCCGCTGCCGCTCGGGCCGCCGACGACGGGGACGACGATGCGGGAGCGCAGTTCGGGCCGCTGGTCGAGGAGGACGCCCACGGCCCGCAGCAGCACGTCGGGGGCCTTGAGCGGCTGTATACGGCCGGCGAACAGCGGGATCAGGGCGTCCTGCGGCAGGCCGAGGCGGGCGCGGGCGGCGGCGCGGCCGTCGCCGGGGCGGAAGCGGGTGAGGTTCACGCCGGGGTGCACGACGGCGACCTTGGCGGGATCGGCACTGTAGTGCCGTACGAGTTCGGCGGCCTCCTCGTCGGTGTTGGCGATCAGCCGGTCGGCGGCGGCGACGATCTGGGTCTCGCCGATGACGCGGGCGGCGGGCTCGGGGGTGTCGCCCTCGGCCAGGCTGGCGTTCTTGACCTTGGCCATGGTGTGCATGGCGTGCACCAGGGGGACGCCCCAGCGCTGCGCGGCGAGCCAGCCGACGTGGCCGGAGAGCCAGTAGTGGGAGTGGACGAGGTCGTAGTGGCCGGGGCGGTGGCCGGCCCAGGCCTGCATCACGCCGTGCGTGAAGGCGCACAGCTGGGCGGGCAGGTCCTCCTTGGCCAGGCCTTCGTAGGGGCCGGCGTCGACGTGCCGGACGAGGACGCCCGGGGCGAGTTCGACGGCGGGCGGCAGGTCCCCCGCGGTGGCGCGGGTGAAGACCTCGACCTCGACGCCCTGGGCGGCCAGACGCTGGGCGAGTTCCACGATGTAGACGTTCATGCCGCCGGCGTCGCCCGTGCCGGGCTGGTGGAGCGGTGAGGTGTGCACGGAGAGCATGGCGACGCGCCGGGGCCGGCGGTGCAGTCGCAGCCGCGGGGGTGCCGTCGGGGAACGACGCCCGAGCCTGCTGACGTACTGGCTCACGTGGCGTTCCTCCTCGTTTCGGGCATGCCGGACGGGGGCGCCGAGCGCCCTCCAAGACCCAACGCCGGAGCACCTGACTCCATTTCCGCTACCGGTTCCTTTGCCCAATCATTACCGGCCCTCGCTCAACCGTTCGACCCCGGGGCGCGTGACGCATGCGCGCCGAGCGCCCGGAAGTGCCCCGGGTGCCACCCGGTCACGGCATGACACACCCACGCGCGACCAGCACTGCGGGTACCGCAGATCCAGGACGTGACGCACCCGCGTGCGCCGCGCGGCCCGACCGCCTGAACGGCGCGGCCCGCGTGCCGCATGGCTCGACGCGCCTGTCGCATGGCCACGGCGGCCGGTGCCGCCCGGTGGGCCGACAGGTTCGGCTGGACGCGCAGGACCGGCGTGCCGCGTCCAGGTCACGGTGGGAGCCGGCGTGGTGGCGGGGCTCCTGCGCGGTACGTCCGTGCGGTCGGGGCCGGCGGGCGCCATACCCTCGTACGCATGACATCCCGCGCAGCGACCCTCCCCCACACTCGGCTTCGCTCGAGCGGGGGGACCCCCGTCGTGGGAACGGTGACGCGCGGGACGACCAACCCCAACCGGCTCCGCCGCATGGACCGCTGGATCGCGGCCGTGCACGGCGCCGAGTTGCGCCGGGCCGCCGATCCGGTGGCCGTCGACCTCGGCTACGGCGCCGCCCCCTGGACGGCGGTCGAACTGCTGCACCGGCTGCGCACCGCCGCTCCACGCGCGCGCGTGGTGGGCGTCGAGATCGAACCGGCCCGGGTCGCGGCCGCGAAGCCGTACGAACGCGACGGGCTCGTCTTCCGGCACGGCGGCTTCGAGGTCCCCGTCCCGCAGCGTCCGCACCTCATCCGCGCGGCGAACGTGCTGCGGCAGTACGACGAGGAAGAGGTCGCCGCCGTCTGGGAGCGGCTGCGCACGCGGCTCGCCCCGGCCGACGGGCACTCGCGCGGAGGCCTGCTGGTCGAGGGCACCTGCGACGAGATCGGCCGCCGGCACGTGTGGGTCGCGCTCGGCCCGGAGGGCCCCCGCACGGTGACCTTCGCCACCCGCCTCGGCTCCCTGGACCACCCGTCCGACCTGGCCGAACGCCTTCCGAAGGCGCTCATCCACCGCAACGTCCGCGGCGAGCCGGTGCACGCCTTCCTGCGCGACTTCGACCGCGCCTGGGCGAGCGCCGCGCCGTACGCCTCCTACGGCGCGCGCCAGCGCTGGATCCGCACGGTGCGCGACCTGGCGGCCGACTGGCCGGTGACGGACGGTCCGACGCGCTGGCGACAGGGCGAAGTGACGGTCGCCTGGCGGGCGTTGGCGCCGCGCGACTGACCGGCGACCGCCCGGCAACGGCCCGCGCGACCGACCCGCGACCACCCCACGACGGCCCACGCAACCGACCAGCGGCGGCCCACGACGGCCCACGCAACCGACCCGCGACCACCCCACGACGGCCCGCGCGACCGACCGGCGGCGGCCCACGCATCCGCCGTGACCTGCGGGGAACGATCTTTGCGGGTCGTTCGTCACACAGGCGGGAGATCGCCGGGAGATCGCCACACCTCTGTCGCTTTGCGCCGAGTCGTGGCACGATCGCCCGAGCGTCCACATGTTACTGACGGTTAATCAGCCGGGGGGCCGAGTATGGGACGGCGCAGGCACACCGTGCTCGCGGCGGCCGTGACCGTGGTCTGCGCGGTCACGCTGCTGGGAGCGCCGGGCACCGCGTTCGCACGCGCACTGCCGGACCCGGCCCCGTCCGCCTCCCCCGCTCCCTCGCCCTCCCCCTCCGTCACGCTCGCGCCGGACAAGGACCTCCAGGCCGTCCGCGCCAAGCTGGAGGAGCTGTACCACGACGCGGCCGTCGCCACCGACGCGTACAACCTGGCCAAGGAGAAGGCGGAGAAGCAGTCCGCCGAGATCACCGACCTGAACCGGAAGATCGCCGACGAGCAGCGGAAACTGGACGGCCTGAAGGACCGCGCCGGCGCCGCGGCCCGCGCCCAGTACCGCACGGGCGGTCTGCCGCCCGAGGTCCAGCTGATGCTGGGCAACGACCCGCAGGACTTCTTCGACGGCGCCGGCCGGGTGCTCCAGGGCCAGCGGGCGACCAAGGGCCTGATCGAGGAAACGACGCGAACCCAGCAGGACTTGAAGCTGTACGCGGACGACGCCGCCGACCGCTGGCAGAAGCTGGAGGCGGGCCGCAAGGCCAAGGCCGCGGCGAAGAAGCGGATCAAGGAGCGGATCAAGGAGGCCGAGCAACTCGAGGCCACGCTGGAGAAACGGCAGCGCGAGCGCCTCGCCGAGCTGGAGCGGCAGGCCGCCGACCAGGCGCAGTCGACCTGGCTGGGCACCGGCATCCTCGACGAGCTCAACGGCAAGGCGTCCGCGGCGGGCAAAAAGGCGGTCGAGTTCGCCACGGCCCAGCTCGGCAAGCCGTACGAGTGGGGCGCCGAGGGTCCCCGGACGTACGACTGCTCGGGACTCACCTCCCAGGCCTGGTGGGCGGCCGGGAACCCCGTCCCGCGCACCTCGCAGCAGCAGTGGAGGCAGCTGAAGCGCGTGGACATCAAGGACATGCGGCCCGGCGACCTGATCATCTACTTCGGCGACGCCAGCCATGTCGGGATGTACGTCGGCGACGGCACGATCGTCCACGCCCCGCGGCCAGGACGCACGGTGACGCTCGCCGGGGCGGGCTCGATGCCGATCCTGGGCGTCGTACGGCCCGACGCGGACTGAGACTCCACCCCCCGGCCGGCCCCCGGTGACCCCGGCCACGTGACCGACCGCACCCCCGGCCGCCGCCAAACCCACGGGAGACGTGACCTTCGTCATTCCGTCCCCGGCGGCGTCGTGTCCAACTCCGGTAGGGATCGCGGCATATGACAGCGGCGAAAGCCGGAGCGACGCGCCTCACACCATTCCCCCACGGCGCCGACTACCGCTAATGTCCCCGTCGGCGGCGCGAGGTCCCTCGTACCCGCCATGCCCTCGGGGGGAGGGAAGGAACCCAGGACAATGCCCGTGCCCGTACCGCGGCAGAGGACAGTCCCGGCCGCGGAGTGCGACCAGACGCAGACCGCGTCCCACGGCGACGGCACCTCCGCAGCACAGGCCCCGCGTAAGGAAGCAACGGTCGAGAAGGACAACCGCGCCGGCACCCAGGCCAACAACACCCAGCTCACGCTGCTGCTGATCGAGGACGACCCGGTCGGCTCGCCGATGGTGCCCGAACTGCTCGACTCGTCCGGCAAGCCGATCCGCGTGCGCAGGGCCCGCAACCTCACCGAGGCCGAGCGGCTGCTCACCGACGACGTCCACTGCATCCTGCTGGACCTCGCGCTGACCGCCCCCGGCCGGTCCTCGGGCGACGACGAGCTGGCCGTGCTCAGGCACGTGCTCGAACTCGCGCCCCGGCACGCCGTCCTCGCGCTCACCTCCTCCGGTGACGCCGAGCGCGCCGCCCAGGCGGTGCGGGTCGGCGCCCAGGACTACCTGTTCCGCGACGAGCTGGACGGGCGGCTGCTCAGCCGGGCGATCCGCTACGCGGTGGAGCGCAAGCGCTCCGACACGGCCGAGCGCAGGCTCGCCGAGGGCAGGCTGCGCGCGCAGGAGAACCGGCGCCTGGAGCGTGGCCTGCTGCCGACCCCCCTGCTGGACGGGTCGACGCTGCGCTTCGCCTCCCGCTACCGCCCCGGCCGCTCGCGCGCGCTGCTCGGCGGCGACTTCTACGACGCCGTCCGCACCCCCGACGGCACCGTGCACGCCATGATCGGCGATGTCTCCGGACACGGCCCCGACGAAGCGGCGCTGGGCGTGGAGCTGCGAATCGCCTGGCGGGCACTGACCCTGGCCGGGCTGTGCGGGGACGAGCTGCTGGGCACGCTCCAGCAGGTGCTGGAGCACGAGCGCTCCGACGACGAGATCTTCGCGACGCTGTGCGCGGTGGACATAGCGCCCGACGGGCGCCGCGCGGGACTGTGCCTGGCCGGCCACCCGTCACCGCTGGTGATCACTCCCGGCAAGCCCGCCCGGCTGCTGCCGTACGAGAACAACGGCCCCGCCCTCGGCCTGCTGCCCGGCGCCCGCTGGCCCCGGATGCAGGTGGAGCTGGGCGCCGAGTGGAGCCTGATGCTCTACACCGACGGCCTGATCGAGGGCCGGGTCGGGCAGGACGGTGAGCGGCTGGGCCAGGACGGCATGGTCGAGGTGGTCCGCCGCCGGCTCGACCAGGGTCTGCGCGGGGAGGGACTGCTGCGAGCGACGGTGAACGAGGTGCGCGGACTCAACGGCGGCGAGCTCACCGACGACGTGGCGGTGGTCCTGCTGGACCGGGAGCCGTAGGCAACCGGTCCAGGGGGGCCGGCCGGCGGTTCACCGACCGCCGTTGTAGGGCCCGTACGGGCCGTCGCTGCTGCTGCCGCGGCGGCGCCCCCACCCGTTCCCGCCGGAGACCTGCTTGAGCGCGGGCCGTACGTCGACGATGTAGACGATGCTCGCGATGACGCCGATGATCGGCAGGAACGAGAAGATCGAGAACAGGTAGCTCACCGCGAGCGCGATGCCCAGAATGATCAGCCAGAAGATCTTGTTCTGCTTGTCGGCCGCGCGGAAGGCGTCCTCGCGCCGGAACGCGGCGTCGAACAGCCCGAACGCGGCCAAGCCCATCAGAACGATCTTCAGAATCCCCAGGAGCCCCTGGAAGCCCAGCATCAGCATGTTGCCCACCGCCCGTTCTCTCCCGATTCCTACGCGGTCACCGTACCCGTAGAACGGGCCGGACACCCCAAGGGTGCCCGGCCCCGCTGCCCATCGCCCATACGGGTGAGGCGCTCCGGCGTGTCGCCGCCTGCCCGACGGACCGCATCGCCGCCTGCCCGACGGACCGCATCGCCGCCTGCCCGACGGACCGCATCGCCGCCTGCCCGACGGGCCGCATCGCCGCCTGCCCGACGGGCCGGATCGCCGCCTACTTGGCGGGCGGGGTGGTCTTCTTCGCCGTGGGCGGGGCCTTGCGCTCGGCCGGACCCTTCTTCGCCTGGTTCTTCTTGGCCGTGATCGGCGTGGCCCCGGTCTCGGCGGACTCCTCCTTGACCACGACCGGCTGCGCCTTCGGCTCGGGCTGGGGCTCGACGGCGACGGCGAGCTCCTCGACCCCTCCGGCGATGTCCTCGATGCCCTCGGCCGCCTGGCCGCGCCAGGCCTTCACGGCCTGCTCACCGTGCTCGGCGACCTTCTCGTAGGTCTCGCGGGCCTTGACGGCGTACTCGGCGGCGACGCCGACGCCGCGCAGGGCGAGGTCCTGGGCGCTCTCGCCGAGCTTCTTCAGATCGGCGTCGAGGTTGGTGCTGAGCTTCTTCAGGTCGGTGTCGAGGTAGTTCAGGAAGTCGGTGACCTTGGTCTGGAGGTTCTCCTGCGTCTCCTTGACCCGGACACCGGCCTCCTTGGCGCGGGCGGTGGCCCGCTCCTGGACGGCCTTCGGGTCGGTGTTGCGCACCGCGTCGATACGGGCCGGGGCCTCGGCGCGCAGCTGGTCCACCAGGGCGGGCACCTTCTTGGCCTGCTGGAGGGCCAGGTCCGCGGTGCCCGCGGCGAAGTAGAGCGGCGTGGGGTCGCTGAGGGTCTTGCGCAGGTCGTCGGTGATGGCCATGGTGAGGGTTCTCCCGGATCGCTTGTGGCTGAGGGTTCTGGGTTTCCGCGGTGGTCGGGCCGGGCGCCCGGCCCGTACGAGCCGTGACCGTGGGATCGCTGGGATCAGTCGGCCGCCTCCCGCGGATCGGCGTCACTGCCGCCGGACGTACGGATACGGCGCCGCCCGGCGGGGGCGGGCCGGCCGCCGGCCGCCTCGGCGGCGGGGCGGCCGGGTATGGAGCCGCCGTCGGCGCCGGCGCCGTCGCCCGCCGCGCGGGTGCCGTGGGCGGTGGTGCCACCGGTGTCGCCGGTGCCGCCGTCCTGGACCGCCCGCTCACCGGAACCGTCCGTCTCGGCGGTCCCGAACCCGTTCTCCTTGCGGAAGGACTCGTAGATCTGGAGCAGCACCTGCTTCTGCCGCTCGTTCAGCGACGGGTCGGAGAGGATGACGGCGCGCGTCTCCACGTCGTCCCGGTCCCGCTCGGCGTCGAGGATCCCGGCCCGCACGTACAGCGTCTCGGCGGAGATCCGCAGCGCCTTGGCGACCTGCTGGAGCACCTCCGCGCTCGGCTTGCGCAGCCCGCGCTCGATCTGGCTCAGGTACGGATTGGACACCCCGGCGGCGTCGGCGAGCTGCCGCAGCGACAACTGCGCGTTGCGCCGCTGCTCGCGCAGGTACTCACCGAGATTGCCGACGTTGAGCGATGCCATGCCTCCACCTTGCACCACCCTTGCTAACAATTGCAAGCAACCTGCTTGCAAGAGTGTGTCCCGGTGGTCGGGAACGAGGTTGCCGGGTGCGACGGAACCGTGTGCGAAGGGCCCGGCGTCCCTCCCTGACACAAGATCACGGCTGCCGACGGAGACCCGGGACATGACAGGCACTGCCCCTCGATACCTCTATCTCGCCCGGCACGGTGAAGCGTCGGCGGACGAGACGACCCTGACGCAGAGCGGCCGGCGCCAAGCCTCCCTGCTCGGTGAACGGCTCCGGAGCACCCCGCTGTCGGCGATCCACCACGGGCCGCTGCCCCGGGCGCGGCAGACGGCCCGGCTGATCAGTGCACAGCTCGGCGACGTCCCGATGCATCAGTCGGAGCCGGCCGGCGACTACGTCCCCCATCTGCCGGCGAAGGAGGAACTGCCGCCGGATGCGGCCGACGCCATGCTCGGCTTCCTCGCCCAGGTCCCGGAGGAGGAGCGCGAGCGCGGTCCGGCGCTGGCCCGGGAAGCACTCGCGGAATTCACGGGTCCGGTCGACGGCGATCGCCCCCGCCATGAGCTCGTCGTCACGCACAGCTTCCTCATCGGCTGGCTGGTCCGAGCCGCCCTCGACGCGCCCGAGTGGCGCTGGATGGGCCTCAACCACGGCAACGCGGCGCTGACGGTCATCCGCTACGCACCCGGCAGACCGTCCTCCGTACTCGTCCACAACGACATGCGGCACCTGCCCGCCGAACTGCGCTGGACCGGCTTCCCGCCCGAACTCCGCATCTGAGACCGGCCACCGGGCTCACCGGGGCGGGTGACGGCAGGGCCCGGGCCCTGCCTTGGGGCCTCTCGTTTGGATCGTGCCGGGCTCGCGGGCCCTGGCACCGCTCCCCCGAGCTCTTCGAGCAGGGGGTACCCCCCAGCCGCGTTGTCGTCGGTCGGCAGGGCTCCGCCCTGCCGCCCTCCTCCGCCGTGCGACGCACGGCACCGGACCCCGCTCCCTGATCCGGCCTGATCCCAACGAAAGACCCTAGGCCATCCCCCGGGCGAGATAGGGGTTCGCGTCCCGGCGGACCGGCAGGCCCAGGGAGCCGGTGGCCGCCGCGAGGGTCATCGCGTAGGACTCGACGGCGCGGCGGACGTTGGGGGCGTCCAGGCTCGCGCCGGTCACCAGGCGGTCCAGGTCCACATAGGCGGAGCGGACGGTCTCGAGCCGGCGGTACACCGTCCAGTCCTGCCGCCAGCCGGCCGTGTGCCCGACGGGCAGCCGGCGCTCCCAGCGCCGGAACATGCGCTCGCGGATCTCCGGACGGGTCGGGGTCAGATGCATGTGCCGGACCAGGTCGTACAGCGGGTCGCCGACCAGAGCCATCTCCCAGTCGATGATGGTGAGGGCGAGGGCGTCGTCGCGGCGTACGAGGTTCCACGGGTTGAGGTCGCCGTGCAGGAGGGCCGGCTCGCGTGGGTTCACCCAGTACCGGGACAGGATCTGTCCCAGCCGGGAGGCGTCGGGGAGGCCGAGGAGCCGGGCCAGCTGCTGCGACTCCTTCGGCAGGCTCCCGACCAGGAGCACCAGCTGGTCGCACAGCCAGGTGAAGAAGGTCTCCTTGCCCGCGACCGGGTCGAGCCCTCCGTAGTCCACGTCCGCCAGCGCGCACAACTGGTCGACGAGCCCGTCCGCCTCGTGCGGCAGCAGTCCGTGCACCGGGTGGCCGGGCGGTCGGTCGGTGTCCTCGGGCCCGACGTAGGTGTGGATGGCGAACTGCTCCCCCCGGTAGCCACGGCCCAGGGCGAGGACCCTCGGCGCCGCCACCGGGACCCCCGACTGCTCGATGGCCCGCAGCACGGCGTGCTCGCTGAGGAAGCTCGGCTCGCTGCGGCAGAGGTTGACCACCTTGCGCCGCACCACGACCGTGCGATCGGCCTCGGGTACGCGGACGACCGAGTTGAGGTGCGCGGTGCCCTTGAACACCCGGCCGGCCGGCGCCATCCCCTCGGCGACCAGGGCGTGACCGACGGCGGAGGCCGGGAAGTCGGGGCGTTCGGGAAGGCGCGGGTCCCACGACCACGGGATCGCCCCCGCCACCCGGCCCGGGCCGCCGTCCCTGACCGCCGTCCGGGCGGCCCGCCAACGGAACAGGACGCGCTCGACCTGAGCCGTGCCCGGAACGTTCCTGAGCCCCAGCGGCGCGGCGGCCGCCTCCAGCGCCCTGCGCACGGACGCCGTCGCGTCGTCCAGGCCCTCCTGGCCGGGCGTGTCCTCCAGGGCCTTCGCCGCCCGCATCACATCGGGGTAGACGGACTGGGCCCGCTCGAAGGCGACGTAGTGCCGCAGGTCCCTGACCATGCCGTTGACGGCCGCGGGACGGATCCGGGTCATGGCCTCGGCCCAGGCGTCGATCACCTCGTCCCGCTGATGGCCCGGGTACCGCATGCGGACCAGGTGTGTCGCGAGGTCGTGCAGGGGGTCTCCGTAGGTCGCCGGCTCCCAGTCGACGCAGACGAGGACCGGATCACCGCCGCTCGGCACGATCAGGTTGTCGCGGTGCAGGTCCGCGTGGAGCAGGCTGTACGGCCGCCTGGCCATGGCGGGCACCCGTCGGGCCAGCTGGACCAGGGCGTCCTCGGGAATGCCCAGGGCCGCGAACAGCCCGCCGAAGGCCTGCCAGTTGGGCTGCCTGATCCGCCGGTCCGCACGACACGCCAGCATCCGCAGAAAGGCCTGGCCGTCCTTGTCGTTGCGCGGCCACTCCGGGGGGAGCGCGGGCAGCGCCTCCCGCCGGACCTGCGTCATCCGGGCCAGCAGTTGCGCCAGCACCCTGACGTGGAGCGCGTCGACGGGCTTGCCGTTCGGGCAGACGCTGGAGAGGGACACGCCCTCGACGTGGTCGAGGATCGTGAAGGAATCCTGGTCGACCAGGCACCGCGGGACATCGGGCAGCACCCCGGCGACGGCGTCGAGGATCTCGGCCTCGCGCTGCCAGGTTCTGATCGCCACGGGCGGCGCCTCGGCGCGGTGGATCCGCACGGTGACCGGCGTACCGGCCTCCCGGTGCAGCAGCCGGGCCATGTGCTCCGTCAGGGGGAGCACATGGTCGCGGTGGTGGCGGCCGCCGCCGGTCTCACCCAGCTCGGCGGCGGGCCGTACGAACTCCCGAACGACGCGGAGGGCGTGCTCCCCCAGTAAGGGACGGGGAGGGGGAGGTGCGCCCACGGCCGCTCCAGTTGCTCAAGTGCTCAGGCGAGAACGACGATACGACAAAAGGTACGCCAAGAGTCATAACGGATACGAGCCGAGCGCACCCGACGTCGGCACAACGGGTGGTGTGCCCCTACCAGTGGTCCGGCCTGTGTCGCACCTTCGAGGTCGCCTTGCGCGCCACCTCTTGCGTGCTGTACGTGTGAAACGGAGCTGTTGCTCACGCGGTGCGGGCATGCTACAGCACGTCGCCCCGAGCCCCCGCACGTCGAGCGCCCCGCTCCCCTCGCCGGCGTCGAGGACTCCGCCATCCGGGCCCGCGGCCCCCCGGACACCCGGTGCAACTCCCGCACTTGGGCGCTCAGCCCTGATCCCGCAGGATCCGC
This sequence comes from Streptomyces sp. NPDC091412, assembly GCF_044756885.1. NCBI lineage: Bacteria > Bacillati > Actinomycetota > Actinomycetes > Kitasatosporales > Streptomycetaceae > Streptomyces > Streptomyces sp. NPDC091412. The sequence goes on from NZ_JBIVTV010000026.1 coordinate 21,720, forward strand.
AGCACCGGCTCCAGGGAGTCCACGACCACGGTGGCGCCCGCCTCCCTGAGCAGTTTCTCCTTGCGGGCGTTGCGGGCGTAGCCGAGGAAGGGCACGCCGGCCCGCAGGGAGGCCTCGTGGTCCGTGGGCGTGTCGCCGATCATCAGGGCCTGTGCGGGGGAGGCACCTGTGGCGGTGAGGGCGCGGTTCAGGCAGTGCGGGTCGGGCTTGAGGTGCTTCAGGTCCTGGGTGCGTCCGTAGACGTGGGGGGCGAAGCAGGGGCCCAGATCGCGGCCCGCGAGGTACTCGCGCACCACGAGGGGCGAGTTGTTGGTGGCGATGGCCAGGCGCGAGCCCAGGGCCTTCCAGGTCCGTATCAGCGGGTCGGCGTACGGGGTGGGCATCGCGGAGGCGGCGGCACGCAGTTCCTCCTGGGTCAGCCGTGCCTCCAGCTCCGTGACGAGGTCGCTTCCGGGGTGCCGGCGGTCCACGGCACGCAGGACGACCTGCGGGTCGAGCGACTGCCGTTCGGAGCCGGTCAGCAGGCCGTGCAGGCCCCGGCTCTCGAGCCACCGCACCAGTTCGGTCGCCACCCGCTCCGCCGAGTGCCCGGCGAACAGCCGGCAGATCGGCCCGTCGAAGTCCCAGAGCACGACACGGGCACTCGCGATCAGGTTCCGCAGTTCCTCGGTCTCGTTTCCGGTCTCAGCTGTCACCGCTTCGGTCTGCGTCGTATCAGAAGTCACTAGGAGAGTGTCAGATCCGACGTGATGGTTTCCCAGAGGGCGTCGAACCACTTCTGCGATTCCGTCACGAACGCGGCGTCGCGCTGCCCGGTCGCCTTCTCGAAGGAGAACAGCAGGGACTCCGTGCCGAGGACGTCGTACATGTCCAGCGTCCCGTCGTCCGCCCGCTCCTCGCGACGGGTGATCATGTAGTACGCGATCAGCGCCTCCGCGCCGTTGAGCAGGTACAGCTTGACCGGCGGGGTGAAGGGCAGCGCGCGGAAGGTGACGCGGACATCGATGCCGTGGGTGGCGCGCAGGGCCTTGAGGTTGTGGCTCAGGACGTGACCCTGGGCGTTGCGCTGGGCCAGCCAGCGCTGGTGGACCGGGTCGTCCTCGCTCGGCCGGTCCACCGAGATCGGGAAGGCCAGGTCGATGTTGCGGGACGGCAGCAGAATGCGCACGTCGATCGCCTCCGGGCGCAGCCGGCCCTCGTGGATGAGGCGCAGGGGCTCGCCGACGGCGACCATCAGGGTCTCGGCCGTGAGGCAGGCCGCGTCGATCCTGACCTGCCGGGCGGAGAAGGCCTCCACGAGCCGGGGCGCGAGGCCGACCATCGTCGGCTGCGGCTCCGCGCGGGCGGCGACGGGTGCGGCGACGCGCGGTGGGCTGCCCTTGGTGACGTTGCTGAGCAGGCCGTCCCCCTGGAGCACTCGCAGGGCCTGGCGCACGGTTCCGCGCTCCACCCCGAACTCCCCGGCGAGTTCGGCCTGGGTGGGCAGGCGGTCACCCGGCCGGAGTTCGCCGGTGCGGATCCGTTCCCGCAAGGTCTCGGCGATCTCCTGGGGTGAGCTTCTTCTGCTGCCGTTCACGGCCACGCTCTCCTGGGTCACAACCAAACGGTACAACTTTGCTCCATCTAAGGGCAGTTGTTTGAAACTTGTTTATAGATAGCAGCCAAGTGGGGACAACTAAAGCAGAGTTGGTGACCAACTGAATGGAGTTGGTGGAAGTTTTTGCCCGCTCTCCCTGCACCCCCCACGCCCGTCCCGGCCCGCAACCGTCCGAAGGGGGATCGCCGTGCCTGCTCTCGCTCTTGTGTCAGCCATCTTCGTCGTCGGCTTCGAGGAACTCGTGCAGTGGAAGTACGGCGCGATGGGCGTGGTCGGCCTGCTGATGCTCACCGTCGGCATCAAGGCCAAGAACCCGACCCTCAGCTCCGCGGGGGCCGTGGTGCTGGCGGTCCTGCTCGCGGGGCCCGCCCTGTGACACACGGATCCCCAGCATCCGGGCCGCTCCCCGTGGGAGGCGTCAGCTCGTGAGCAGCAGCTCCGAACTGATCGTCTCCCACAGTGCGTTGAACCACACGTGGGACTGCTCGACGAAGGTCGTGTCGCGCGGGTCGGTGCCCTGCTCGAAGGCGAAGAGGATCGACCGGGTGCCCTCCGCGTCGTACAGCTCCAGGTGTTCGTGGTCGATCTCCTGCTCACGCCGCCGCAGCGTGTAGTACGCGAAGAGCGCCTCCCTGTCGTTGAGCAGGTACAGCTTGACCGGCGGGGTGAAGGGCAGCGCGCGGAAGCTCACGCGCACGTCGATGCCGTGGGTGGCGCGCAGGGCCAGCAGATTGTGCTTGAGCACCTGGCCCTGGGCGTTGCGCTGGGCCAGCCAGCGGCGGCGCAGCCGGCCGGCGTCGGAGGCGTCCACCGGCGCGGGGAAGGCGAGGTCGATGTCCCGGCTCGGCAGCAGCACGCGGACGTCGATCTTGGCCGGTTTCAGTCGCCCGGCATGGATCTGCCGCAGCGGCTCGCCGATGGCCAGGGTGAGCGAGATCGCGGTCAGGCACAGGGCGTCGATCTCGACGTGGGGGGCGCCGAAGGCGGCGGCGATACGGGGCGCGAGCGCGGCCGTGGTGGGCAGCGGCGGGGCGGCGGGGCCGGTCAAGGCCCCCACCGGACCGGCTGCGACGGTCGCCGGGCTCCCCTTGGACACATTGGTGAGCAGGTGCTCCGACTGGAGAATGCGCAGGGCCTGGCGCACGGCTCCGCGCTCGACACCGAACTCGTCGGCCAGCTTGGCCTGGGTGGGCATGCGCTGGCCCGGCCGCAGCACTCCCGTCCTGATCCGGTGCCGCAGTTCGTCGGCCACCTCGCGGTGTGATCTCTGTGGCCGCTGTGACCTCTTCCGCCCATTGGCGGAGGCGTGTTCCGGGTCCACGGCAAAACAGTACAACTTCCCGCCATCTTCCGGCAGTTCGTTGAAAGGTGGTTATGAGTCGCTTCCAAGCGGAGATAACAGCAGTGGAGTTGGTAGCCAACTTGAGCGACATGGCCAAACTTTCCAAGTGTTGGCCACCAGGGTGACGGTTGGAGAACGTACGACCGTGCTCCCTTCCGGAGGGGAGCCGGGAGCCCGGTCGGTCGGAGCGCCAACGGGGAGCGGCAGCCGGCTGTCCGGCGCCGCACGCACAGCCACAACTGAACAGCCGGCGCACCGCCGGCACGGTCGGCACAGCCACAACCGAACACACCGCACAGCCACAACTGAAGACCGTCTCGTACAGCCACAACCGCACAGCAAGCTACGGATGCGTCACACCTGTCACCCGCCACCGGCAGGAAGGAGCGCTCAGAACATGTCCGGGCACCAAGGCCGCCTGGACGTACGCAGCAGGGCGTCCGCCCCTCGGGCGGCGCCCGCTCGTTCTTCCCGGACCCGGCCCAGCGCGGCGAGCCGCACCGCCGACTCGTCGCCGAGCCACAGGGCCGCCAACTGAGCCACGTCCAGCGTCAGATCGGCGCTCCCGGTCGTCGGCGTGCAGATCCCTCCGGCGGGCGACGCCTCCAGCCGCCAGCGCCCGCCGGCCATTCCGGCCCGGTCCAGGACCTCCAGCACCAGCGTGCCCGTGCCCTCGTACGTCCGCGCCTCCAGGGCCCGTACGACGTCGAGGATGCGTACCCACAGCCAGTCCGCGTGCGTGGTGGGGGTGGCGGCGCGCGGGTCCGGCAGGAAGTGCGGGAGCAGGTCGTCGGGGGCCCGCCAGCCGCTCCTGACCTTCGTGATCCAGTCGATCGAGCACAGATGGAGCCACAGCGCGCGCTCGGCGGCCGGGGTCACCGCGATCAGGTTCTTCACCGTGGCCGTGTTCAGCGGCTGCTTGGCGTCCGACCAGGTCTCGTCGCAGTGGTACACCGCCAGCCCCTCGACCGTGCCGTCCGCCGCGCGGTAGACGGCGTGGAAGGGCTCGGTCCAGGGGCGGCTCTCCGGGCGCAGTGCGCCGGTGGTGACCTGCCACCAGCGCTCGGAGCGGTCGATCGCGCCGGGCTGGGCGCGGCGCAGCCGCTCGTGCAGCTCCGGGCCGAGCTTGCGTACGTCGTCGGCGTCCACGAGATCGACCCGGCCGCCGTCCTCCGGACCCGCCCGGCGCGGGTCGAGTCCGGCCCGGGGCACGTCGATCGTCCACTCGGTCGCCCAGGTGGCCGGCCCGAAGCCGTAGCGGCCGTAGATCGGGTACTCGGCGGCGATCAGGGTCGCCACGACGTCACCGCGCTCCTTCGCGGCCGCCAGGTCCTGGGCCATCATCCGGGTCAGCAGGCCGCGGCGGCGGTGGGTGGCGGTGACGGTCACGTTGGATATGGCGTCGGCGGGAACGGTCGCGCCGCCCACGGCCGTGAGCTCCTGCGGGAAGGATCGGAACGTCGCCACGCACCGGCCCGCGTCGAAGGCTCCGAGGGTGCGGGACGGCTCGATGTACGTCCGCCGGTCGGCGATCTCGGTGTCGGAGACGCCGGGGGGACGCAGGAAGCCGGTGTTCAGGGCGCGGACCCAGTCGGGGATCTCGGCATCGGTGATGGGACGGACGTCGATATCGGGGCTGGCGGCAGTCATGGGGTGACAGTAGGGGGGCCGGGGGCGGGGTGTCGCGGCGTTTTCCCGGCCCCGCCACCCCGCTCTCGTCCCGGCCCCCGCCGCCCGCGTCGGCGTGTTCGACGAACGCGGGAAGACCGGCGCGCTCACGTCCAGCGCGCACTCCACCGGACCGTCCGCGGCCGGCACCACCGGGCTGCCCCGGTGCCGGTCCCGGGGTCTCCGCGGGCGTCGCGTCAGATGAGCAGGTCGTCGACTTGCGCTTCCCCTTCACGGTACCGGCGGGCGATCTCCGTGCCGCATCCGTCGGCCGTGCGCTGCAACTGCTGCCGCCGCCCGGACACCTGCTGCTCGTACCGCTCGAGCCGCCCCATCGCCGTGCCCAGCTCCCGGTCCGTACGCGCCCCGAGGTCCGACAGTTCGACCTCGGCGAGCATCTGGGCGGCCAGCCGCCGGTACTCCTCGCCGTGCGGCGTCCCGAGCGTCACATGCCGGGCGGAGGAGCGCTGCCGGGCGGGCGCGTCCTTGAGGATCTCCGCGAGCCGCTCGACGACGGACCCCTGCTCGGGCGCGGGCACCTGCCCGGCGCCCAGGACGGACTCCGGCCCGCGCCGGGCCAGCTCCGCGCGCAGGATGTCGATCCGCCCCTGAAGCAGCCGCCGCACGTAGCTCAGGTCGGCCTCGTCCCGCTGTGCCTGCCGGCGCAGCGCGCGCAGCTCCGGAAGGCTCAGCACGGTCAGGTCGGGATGCCGGGCGTACCCCGTGTTCGACGAACTGGGCTCGGGGTCCACAGCGGGCGGCCCGGGGCTGTCGGTGCGCTGCACGGGCGGCCGGTGGGCCTCGGTGACATCCTCGAGGATGGGCGAGGCCGCCACGGGCTGCCGCTCGGTACTCGATGTGCTCATGGCGCCTCAACCGTCCCCTCGACCGGCGCGTACGACAGCATCGTGCCACCCTCAGTGGCCGGGATGTGACCGAGTGCGCCCGATCAGCCCCGGATGGGGGGTTACGGAGCTGAAAGAAGCACGATATGGCCCCCTCACGGCACCCGGACGGCCGAGAGGCATCATGGTCGGCATGCGTGCAGTGGTGCAGAGGGTGGACGGCGCGAGCGTCGTCGTGGACGGCGAGACGGTGGGGGCCATCGAGGGCGAGGGGCTGTGCGTCCTCGTCGGGGTCACCCACGAGGACACCAAGGAGAAGGCGGCGCAGCTGGCCCGCAAGCTCTGGTCGATCCGCATGCTGCACGACGAGAGGTCGTGCAGCGACACCGGTGCCCCGCTGCTGGTCGTCAGCCAGTTCACGCTGTACGGCGACGCCCGCAAGGGCCGCCGCCCCACCTGGAACGCGGCCGCGCCCGGCGAGGTCGCCGAGCCGCTGGTGGACGAGGTGGTCGCGCAGCTGCGCTCCCTGGGCGCGACGGTCGCGACGGGCCGCTTCGGCGCGCGGATGCGGATGTCGCTGACGAACGACGGCCCGTTCACCGTCCTGCTGGAGATGTGAGCCCGGGGCCTGCCGGAGAGGTGGGCCTCGGGTGGACTACGGTTCCACGACCACTTCCTGCGCCGCCGCCGTCTCGCCCGCCATCAGCCGTGCGTCGACCGGCACGTTCCGCTTGACCAGGGCGAGCGCGACGGGTCCGAGCTCGTAGTGCCGTACGGACGTGGTGATGAAGCCGATCTTGCGGCCGTCCGGGCCCTCGTCGGCGAGGTGGATCCCGGTGCCGTGCACCGGCAGGTGGACCTCGCTGCCGTCGAGGTGCAGGAAGACCAGGCGGCGCGGCGGCTTGCCCAGGTTCTGCACCCGGGCCACGGTCTCCTGGCCGCGGTAGCAGCCCTTCTGGAGGTGCACCGCCGTGCCGATCCAGCCCAGCTCGTGGGGGATGGTGCGGTGGTCCGTCTCGAAGCCGAGCCGGGGCCGGTGCTGCTCCACGCGCAGGGCCTCGAGGGCGAGGATCCCGGCCGGCGGGCCGGCCTGGCCCGCGTAGGACTCCAGGTCCGCGCGGGGCAGGAAGAGGTCGCGGCCGTAGGCGGTCTCCCGCACGACGGCGCCTTCGGGCGCGTCGGCGATCGAACCGGCCGGCAGGTGCACGACGGCGAAGTCGGCGGTCCGGTCGGCGACCTCGACCCGGTAGAAGAACTTCATCGACTCCAGGTAGGCGATCAGCGCCTCCTGGGTGCCGGGCTCCACATGGGCCCAGACCGTCTCGCCGTCGTCGACCAGGTAGAGCGCGTGCTCGATGTGGCCGTGCGCGGACAGGATCAGCGCCTCGGTGGCCTGGCCGGCCGGCAGCTCGCTGACGTGCTGGGTGAGCAGCAGGTGCAGCCAGCTCAGCCGGTCCTCGCCGGAGACGGTGACGACACCGCGGTGCGAGAGGTCGACGAATCCGGTGCCGTCCGCGAGGGCGCGCTGCTCGCGGAACAGGTCGCCGTAATGGGCGGCGACGCCTTCGTCCACGCCCTCGGCCTGGACGGCGCCGGGCAGGGACAACAGGGGGCTCTTCATGAACACAAGCCTACGACTCGGTACTTGGACTGCTGCCGGCCGAGGTGCCCGAAGCCGTCGCGCCCTTGCGCGCGCAGTCCGCGCACCGCCCGAAGATCGCGAAGTGCTTCATGTCCGTGTCGAAGCCGAACTGCTCCCGCAGCTTCGCGGTGAACTCGGCCGCCACCGACAGATCCGCCTCGATGACGTTGGTGCAGTCCCGGCAGACCAGGTGGATGTGGTGGTGCCGGTCCGCCAGGTGGTACGTCGGCGCGCCGTGCCCCAGATGGGCGTGGCTGACCAGCCCGAGCTCCTCCAGGAGCTCCAGGGTCCGGTACACCGTGGAGATGTTCACCCCCGACGCGGTCTTCCGCACCTCGCCGAGGATGGCGTCGGGTGTCGCGTGCTCCAGGCTGTCGACGGCTTCGAGCACGAGTTGCCGCTGCGGGGTCAGCCGGTAGCCACGCTGCCGCAGATCACTCTTCCAGTCGGTGCTCACCACACCCCAAGTCTAGGGTCTTTCGTTTGGATCAGACCGGATCAGGAAACGGTGCCGGGGCCCGCGAGCCCGGCATGATCCAAACGAGAGGCCCTGAGGCTGTGACCCGGCCGGGCTCACTTGAAGAAGGCGATGCCGTCGTCCGGGAGGTCGCCCGGGAGGGCCTTGGCCCAGCGTTCGACCTGCTCGGGGGTGACGACCTTCTTCAGGTGGGCGGACATGTAGGGGCGCAGCTCGACCTCGGGGGTCTGCTTCTCGCCGACCCACATCAGGTCGCTCTTGACGTAGCCGTACAGCCGCTTGCCGCCGGTGTAGGGGCGGGATGCGGCGGTGCGGGCGACCGCGTCGGTGACCAGCTCGATCTGCGGCTTCTTGTGGGCCAGCTCGCCGTACCAGATCTCGATGACGCCGTCGTCGCGGGTCATCGTGACCTCGACCTTGCGGTCGGCGTCGATCCGCCAGAAGCCGGACTCGGTCTCCAGCGGCTTCACCTTGTTGCCGTCGTTGTCCAGCACCCAGGTACGGGAGTGGTACTCGAGGAAGTCCCGGCCGTCGTGGGTGAAGCTGAGCTCCTGGCCGAAGTTGCACTTCTCGGCGCCCGGGAAGTCGTGCACGCCTGCTCCGGCCCAGTCGCCGAGCAGGAAGGCGAGGGGAACCAGGTCCTTGTGGAGGTCGGACGGAATCTCGATCATGAGCAGCTGTTCCTGGATGTCGTCGTCAGCGCTGGCCCTGGTACAGCTTCTTCACGGTCAGGTAGGCGAAGGCGAGAACGCCGACGCAGACCAGGACCAGCAGGGTTTCGAAGAAGATCTCCACGGGGTGCTCCTCGGTTGAGCAGGTGCGGTACGTACACGGGGCCGGACCCCAGCTTAGTCGGCCGGGGTCCCGACCTCCCTGCGGGTGCTCCGCGACGGGTGTCAGCCGAGCAACTGGCTCTGAAGGGTCACGGTCTGCTGGAAGGGGACGGCGGGGGCGGTGCCCTTGCGGGACTGGACGATCACGCCGATGGTGTCACCGGCCGAGAGGTACGCCTGCCTGACCTGCTCGGCGCCGTACGGCTTGCTCTCCACGTAGGGGGCGCTCTCGACGTCGTCGACCTCCGCGCGCGGCGGGAAGTCCTCGTCCCGCTCGGACACGTCGGCGCCGCGCACCCGGTAGGACGGCAGGCTGTAGTTCGTCAGCTTCGCGGAGAACAGTTCGTCCGCGACGGCCGCGGTATTGAACTGGAGCAGGTAGATCCGGGTACGGGTGCCGTCCGGCGTGGTCCAGCCGCGGGCGGCGATGTGCCGCAGGCCGTAGTCGGTCAGCAGTTGTGCGATCGTGCCGCGTTCCGTCTCGTCGGCGTACTGCGCGAGGAACGTCTTCGTCGGCAGCCAGCCGTCCTTGCCGCGCAGCGCCGCGTCGGCCCTGGCGCCCTCGGGGGCGGGCAGCAGCAGCTTGCGCAGGTCCGCGTAGTGGGTGCCGGACTTGTTGGCGTCGGCGAACGGCGCGGGGCTGCCGGACGGCAGAGGCGGCTTGACGAGGGTCGGATAGTCCCAGCGCCCGTCCGACTCGGTCGCGAGACCCGGTACGTCAGTGCGCTCCATGCGGGTGATGCCGTACGCGGCGGACGCTCCGACGGCCCCGAAGACCACCACGGCGGCGGTCCATCGCAGGACGGCACGCAGGACACGGCGGTCCTTCTTCGGCCGGGGTTCGGGCGCCGCCGGGAGCGTCCGCGGTTCCACGGGTGGGGGTGGTGTGCCGGGCAGGGGTGGGGCCTCGGGCACAAGCTGTGTCTCGGGCACAGGCTGCGTCCCCGGCACAGGCTGTCTCTCGGGCGTCGGCCGTGTCTCGACCCTCGGCTGTGTCTCGGGCGTCGGCCGTGTCTCGACCCTCGGCTGTGTCTCGGGCGTCGGCCGTGTCTCGG
>NZ_JBIVTV010000026.1:31278-72273 GCF_044756885.1 Streptomyces sp. NPDC091412
TCTCGGGCGTCGGCCGTGTCTCGACCCTCGGCTGTGTCTCGGGCGTCGGCCGTGTCTCGACCCTCGGCTGTGTCTCGGGCGTCGGCCGTGTCTCGGCCGTCGGCCGTGTCTCGGGTGGGGGCGGTGTGCCGGGCAGGGGTGGGGCCTCGGGCACAGGCTGCGTCCCCGGCACAGGCTGCGTCCCCGGCACAGGCTGTCTCTCGGGCGTCGGCCGTGTCTCGGCCCTCGGCTGTGTCTCGGGCGTCGGCCGTGTCTCGGCCGTCGGCGCGGGCGACACCTGTGGCGTGTCCTGCGCGGTCGGCTCGACCGGTTCCGTCCCGTTCACCGACTCGGTCTGCTCGGTCATACCGCCTCCCCCGGCTCGGCGACGCGGTCGAGCTGCTCGCGCAGCAGCCCGGCGACCGCCTTGGTCTGCAGTGGCTTGGCCCCGTACGCCGTGGCGGTGACCAGGATGTCGCCCCGGTAGGCGGAGCAGAGCATCATGTCGAGCTTCTTCTTGCCCTCCTTGGGCGGCAGGAAGCACTTGGCGTTCTTGTGTCCCTGGACGGCCGGCCCCTTGCGGAAGATCTTGAGGGCTGCCAGGAACTCGTTCTGGAACACCGACATGTTCCGCACCGCCGCCTTGTCCTGGATCTGGACGAGCTCGACGCTCACGGTGACGGTGCCGTCGTCCGTGCTGATGTAGCTGCGCATCGCCATGCCCTTGGTGTGCTGCTTGTCGATCTGCTTCTCGATCTGCCGCCGCTGGGAGCGGGGCAGGGCGCGCACCGACTCCTTGCGCAGGGCGGCGGCCTCGCCCCCGCTGAGGGCGGCGTCGGAGCCGAACCCGGCGATGTCCGGTCCCCGGCGCCAGCCATCGGTGCCGAACGGCACGAGCATGGTGGCGAGCGAGGTGACCCCCTTGGTCCTCCCGGCCTCGCTCGTCGCGGCCTTCGGGAACTTCCAGACGGGGGCGCCGGCGTCACGGTCGGCGTTCTGGACGGTCATGACCGTGCAGCCCGCGCCACCCACGACGGCGACGGCGAGCAGGACGGAGGCGGCGACGGCCGCGACCCGGCCGCGTCGCACCGGCTTCTTCTTCGCGGGGGCTTCCGGCACGGGTTCGGCGAGAACGGCCCCTGCTTCGGCCCCTTCCTCGGCTCCAGGGTTCTCGGTCACAGCCGCTCCATCTGCCGCTTGGCCACATCCATGATCTTCGACTTGGGGATCGGCTTCGTGTCGTAGATCCAGATCTCCATGGCGATGTCACCGCGCCAGGCCGTGGCCTGCGCCTTGTACATCGGCAGATAACCGGGCTCCGTCTCGGGCTCGGCGCTGATGTAGACCCTGCCGTCGCCGGTGCCGGGGATGGGCCAGCTGTCGGTGTCGAAGGTGTCCCAGTTGCCGGCCCGGTCGGACGCGCCGAGCCTCTCCTCCTGGTGGTACTGCACGAGCCGCACCTCGACGGACTCCGTGCCGTGCCCGGTCCAGGCGACGCCCGCCGCGCGCCGGAACTCCGCCTCCGCGAGACTGGCGAACTCCCTGTCCTCGTCCACGAGTTGGTCCGCGTACTCGGCCATGTTCAGCCAGCCGTCCTTGCCGGGCTCGAAGTCGGGTTTCTTCGCCCCCTTCGGCCGCGCGATGAGCAGCTCGCGCAGGTCGCCGTCCGTCTTCACCTTGCGGTCCTGCGCGGCGGACAGCGGCTCCGGCCCCTCGCCCTTCGCCTGCGCGAGCACCGGCTGCGAGAGCGGGGGCAGGGCGGTGGGCTTCCGGTCGGCCTGGATCAGACAGCCCGTACAGGTGCCGGCGACGAGCCCGAGCACGGCGGCGGTGGCGAGCAGCAGGGCCGTACGGCCGCGGCGGCGCCGCGCGCGGGGTGCATCAGGTATATCGGGTACTTCCAAGACGTCCTCCCCCACAGAACGTGAAGCGCGGATTCCGTATCCGCACCTCACAGCAGACTCATGGGTAACGCCCGTGGTTGTGCGGGAACTTGATTACGACTTGGTGGAGCCGGCGAACACGGACACACGGACCAGGCCGTACCGGCGAAGACGAGAGGGGTGAAGGGTACGGTCCGTGTCCTTGCTGTCCTGGACGGGGACGACGGGGAGGTTGGCGCCCCCCGGTGCTCACACCCAAACCCGCTCCCGCACCGTCACCGCCCTGCGAGGACTCTGCTCGCGGACCCACTAACCTTCCTCACATGGCCAACAAGCTCGTGATCAAGGTGACCGCCGGGACCGACGCGCCCGAGCGCTGCTCGCAGGCGTTCACCGTCGCCTCCGTGGCCGTGGCCAGCGGAGTCGACGTGTCCCTGTGGCTGACCGGGGAGTCCGCGTGGTTCGCGCTGCCGGGGCGCGCCGCCGAGTTCGAGCTGCCGCACGCGGCCCCGCTGCCGGATCTGCTGGACGCGATCCTGGCGGGCGGCCGGCTCACCCTGTGCACCCAGTGCGCGGCCCGCCGGAACATCACGGAGAAGGACGTCATCGAGGGCGTGCGGATCGCGGGAGCGCAGGTCTTCGTCCAGGAGGCCCTGGCGGACGGGACGCAGGCGCTCGTCTACTGACCGGACCGGGGGACGCCCCGGGAGCTAACGCCGCTTCTTGCCGTCCAGCTCGTCCCACCACTCGTCGGACTTGGGGTCGCCGGACGGGTCGTCCCACCAGCGGTCCTCGGGCCCTCGCCGGTTGGCGACCATCGCGGCGACCGGCGGGATCACCATGGCGACCAGGCACATGCCGACGGCCGCGGGAACCGACCAGATGCGCACGACACCCCACGCCAGGACGAACAGCCCGATGCAGACCCCCATCATGGCGAAGTACACATGCCGACGTCGTGCGTACATGCTTCCAGGGTAGGTCCGCGGGGGCCCGGCGTGCGGGGGCGGGAACGCCGGAAGGACCGCACCCCGGGTGTCCAACCCGTGGGGTGCGGCCCTTCGGCCGTACCGTGCCCGGACCGCCCGAGCAGACCGCTCAGACCGCGATCGCGACCTCCGCGAGGCCGCCCTGCTGGGCGACGACCGTGCGGTCGGCGCTGGCGCCGGGGACGAGGGCGCGGACGGTCCAGGTGCCCTCGGCCGCGTAGAACCGGAACTGGCCCGTGGCGGAGGTGGGGACCTCCGCGGTGAACTCGCCGGTCGAGTCCAGCAGACGGACGTAGCCCGTCACCGGCTCGCCGTCGCGGGTCACCTGACCCTGGATCGTCGTCTCACCGGGCTTGATCGTCGAGGCGTCCGGGCCGCCGGCCTTCGCTCCACACATGTGCTTCTCCAGAGGTTCGATGAGGTCGAAACGGTCTGAACCGTCCTGCTTACTTGCCGGAGCCGAGCTCGATCGGCACGCCCACCAGGGAGCCGTACTCGGTCCAGGAACCGTCGTAGTTCTTGACGTTCTGCACGCCGAGCAGCTCGTGCAGCACGAACCAGGTCAGCGCGGAGCGCTCACCGATGCGGCACAGGGCGATGGTGTCCTTCGCCAGGTCGACCTGCTCGGCCTCGTAGAGGGCCTTGAGCTCCTCGTCCGACTTGAAGGTGCCGTCGTCGTTGGCGTTCTTGGACCACGGGATGTTCCGGGAGGACGGCACGTGGCCGGGGCGCTGCGACTGCTCCTGCGGCAGGTGGGCCGGGGCGAGCAGCTTGCCGGAGAACTCGTCGGGCGACCGGACGTCGACGATGTTCAGCTTGCCGATCGCAGCCACGACCTCGTCGCGGAAGGCGCGGATGGAGGCGTCCTGCGGCTTGGCCTGGTACGCGGTCCTCGGACGCTCCGGCACGTCGGTGCCGTCGACCAGCTCGCGGGCGTCCAGCTCCCACTTCTTGCGGCCGCCGTCGAGGAGCTTGACGTTCTCGTGGCCGTACAGCTTGAAGTACCAGTAGGCGTACGAGGCGAACCAGTTGTTGTTGCCGCCGTAGAGGATCACCGTGTGGTCGTTGGCGATGCCCTTCTCCGACAGGAGCTTCTCGAAGCCGGCCTGGTCGATGAAGTCACGCCGCACCGGGTCCTGGAGGTCCTGGGTCCAGTCGATCCGGACGGCGTTCTTGATGTGGTTCTTGTCGTACGCGGACGTGTCCTCGTCCACCTCGACGATGGCGATGCTCGGGTCGTCCAGGTGTTCCTGGACCCAGTCGGCGTCGACCAGGACGTCGCTGCGGCTCATGCTCAATCTCCTCCGGGGCAGGTACGGCGGGGCGTGCGAGTGCGAAGGGGCGCGCGGGTACGCGTTCGATGCCGGCGTACACGGCGCGAGGGTGGGCCCCGGTTCGTGGCGGGGCGGGGATACGGGAGAGGGCTCCCGCTCAGGAAGTGCGACAGAGCATGGCGGCAACACGGCACAGGTCCACTGCCCGCCGCTTCGTGAGATCCGCCTGTCGCTGCATGGTGTCGATCGTAGGGAGGGAAAGGCGGACATGTCACCGGCGTGTCGGATACTGAGACACGATCGTCCGGGATGTGGGAAAGGAAGACCGTCCGGGCCGTCGCCCCGCGCCCTCCGGGCGCTCGTGTCCGTTGCCGGCCGCGCCGCGCATCTACGGTGCGGACGCGAGCGTCTCGCTACTCGGACACCCTCTGCGTTCCCCGCGTGCTGCCTACCCGGCCAGCCTGACGTCCGAACCCTTCACCGTGATCTCGACGCCGTCCTTCGCCGCCCGCACCGAGTTCAGCCGTACCTCGCCGGGCAGCCGTTCGATCGCCTGCTGGAAGTCGGTGATCGCCCGGATCCGGCTCTCGGGGAGCCGCAGGCCGCCCACCACGGGCAGGTCGTCGGCGCTCACCTCCACCTTCTTGCCCCGCACGGCGACCGAACTGAGCACGGAGAACGTCTGCTTGATGCCCAGCGCCCGGGCCTCGACCTCGAGGCCGACCTTGACCTTGCCGTCGCCGCCGTCGGACAGGCCGACCACACGGGCGGTGACGCCGGGAAGGACCGGCGTCGGCTCGGACTTGGCGGCCTTCAGCAACTCGCCGTAGGCGATGGTCGCGGTGCCGGTGGCGGTGGCCGCGGTGGCCGAGCTGTGGTCGCCGGAGAACTTCACGCCGCGCATGTCGGCCTCGATGTCGGCGATACGGATCTTCTGGCCGCCGTTCCCCGTGGCGGCCTCGTAGTCCTTGATGCCGACCCGGACGTCGTCCAGCTCGCCGCCGGCCATCTGGGTGAGGAACGGGAAGCCCTCGATGGACACGTCCGGGGTGCTCGAGAGGTTCTCCGTGGTCCTGAGCCTGTCGGCCGCCTGCCCCTCCGCGAAGTGCACCGCGACCCGGTCGACCACCGCGAACAGCACGCCCAGGACCACGACGACGATCAGGAGTACTCTCAGCGCTCGCAACCGGTTCCCCCCTCAGCGGTCCTCCACGACCGGATGGCCGTCACGCGCGAGCGTAAACCTCCCCCGGGACCGGGCCGGGGGTTTGTTGAGCAGCTGTGACAGCGGGCCCGGTCCGGGGCGCGGTCATCCCAGCGCCCGTCCGAGCACCCACACCACCGGTGCCGCGGCCGACAGCGGCAGGGCGACACCGGCCGTGAAGTGCACGAAGCGCGAGGGATAGTCGTAGCTCGCCGCGCGGTGCCCGATCAGCGCGCACACCGCGGCGCCCGCGCCGAGCAGCGCGCCCTTGGCACCCAGGTCCGTCATGCCGCCGACCGCGATGCCCGCGCCCGCCGCCGCGAGCAGCGCGACGACCACCGAGGCCGCCGTGGGCAGCGGCAGCGCCCGCGCCAGGACGGCCACCGCGACCGCCACCGCGCCGACCGCGACCGCGTCCGGCGGGGCGGCGAGGTAGCCGGTGGCCACGATCGCCAGCGCCGCCGCGGCGACGGTCGCCATCAGGCCGTACATCCGCTCGTCCGGGTCGGCGTGGGAGCGCAGCTGGAGGACGAGGGAGAGGAGCACCCACACCCCGAGCGTGCCCAGGATCGCCCCGGGCGCGTGCTCACGGCCCGCGGCGAGCACCGCCACGTCCGCGGCGAGCGCGCCCGCGAAGCCGAGGGCGATGCCCTGCCGGGCGGGCCACATGCCGTTCAGCCGGAACCAGCCCGCGGCCGTCACGCCCTGGAGCACGACCAGCGGCACGAGCAGCCCGTAGACGCCGAGCTCCGCCGTGCCGGCCAGCAGCAGCCCCAGCAGCGCCGTGAGCGCGGCCGGTTGCATCCCGGGCTCGATGATCGGCGAGCGTCCCTCGGCGCGGGCCCGCTGCGCGTCGGTGACCCGGGTGTTGCCGGCGAGGGTCGCTCGACCGTAGGCGGGCCCGTCCCCCTCGGGATCGGCGGCCGTCGCGGCGGAGGCCGGGGCGGCCGCCTGCGGCTGCGGCGCGTGATGCCCCACCGGGGGCAGGTACGCCGTCTCCGCGGCGGCGGACGAGGCCGGAGCCTGCGGCTGCGGTGGGGAGGAAGGTGCCTGCGCACCGTGGCCCGCGC
Source organism: Streptomyces sp. NPDC091412 (assembly GCF_044756885.1). Lineage (NCBI taxonomy): Bacteria > Bacillati > Actinomycetota > Actinomycetes > Kitasatosporales > Streptomycetaceae > Streptomyces > Streptomyces sp. NPDC091412. Next base: position 37,678 of record NZ_JBIVTV010000026.1, read on the forward strand.
CGCCCTGGCCCCCGTGAGCCGCGGCCGGCCCCTGGTGCCCCACCGGGGGCAGGTACGCCGTCTCCGCGGCGGCGGCCGGCGGCCGGGCGTGCGTCTGGGTGTCCCAGGTCTGCCCCTGCCACTGCTGCGTGTACTGGTCGGCGGCCTGCGGGTCCTCGTACGCCTGCTGCTGCGCGGGCCACGCCTGCGGCTGCGCGGGCGGGTAGGCCTGCGGCTGCGCGGGCGGGTACGGCTGCTGCGCGGCGGGCTGCTGGGGGTACTGCCCCGCGTACGGGTCGTACCCGCTGTAGGGGTTGTCGTAGGGAGACCCGGGAGACCCCTCATACGGCCGGTCGGTCATCGCTCACCCTCCTGCGAACGGGGGGAGCACCTCGACCGTGCCGCCCTCAATCAGCCGTACCGTCTCATGTGCGCGCGTCCCCACCGGGTCACCGTCGATGAGGAACGAGCACCGCCGCAGAACGCGGTCCAGCTCACCGGAGTGCCGCCCGCGCACCGCGTCGAGCACCTCGGCGAGCGTCTCCGCCTCGTACGGCTCCTCGGCGACCCCGGCAGCGGCCTTCGCCGCCGCCCAGTAGCGCACCGTGACCTTTGCCATCCCGTCCCTCGATCACTCGTCTATGAACAGGGTCAGGCTAGCCCGCCTGTGCGAGGGTCCAGCGCGCGATGCGGTGCAGGAGTTCGTCGGCGGCGGCGTTCTCGGCGTGGCCCATGCCGGGCTCCAGCCACAGTTCCCCGTGGTCACCGGCGGCCGCGGCCAGCATCCGGGGGTGGTCGAGGGGGAAGTAACCGTCCCGGTCGCCGTGCACGATCAGTAGGGGGACGGGAGCGATGCGCGAGGCCGCCTGGAACGGCGGCAGCGGGACGGGGTCCCAGTCGCGGTGGTGGATCCGGGTACGCAGCCCGTAGCGGCCGAGCAGGCGGCCCTCGGGGCGCGTGACCAGCCAGTGCAGCCGGCGCATGGGGGCCGTGCCCCGGTAGTACCAGCGCGCGGGCGCGCTGACGGAGACCACGGCGTCCGTACGCGTGTCGGCGCGCCGCTCGCCCGGTGCGGTGTCCCGCGGGCCGCCGTGCAGGGCCGCGTGCCGCAGCACCACCGAGCCGCCCATGGAGAAGCCGACGGTCGCCACGCGCGCGTGCCCGAACCCGCGCGCCCAGGCCACCGCCGCCGCCAGGTCCAGCACCTCGCGGTCGCCGACGGTCGAGCGCCCGCCGGAGGCCCCGTGGCCGCGGAAGGAGAAGGTGACCACGGCGCCGTAGCGGGCCAGGACCCGCGCCACCCGGCGCACGTGCGGCCGGTCCAGGTCGCCGGTGAAGCCGTGCGCGATCACGAACACGAGGTCGCCGGGGCCGTCGCCGCGACCGCCGCCGGAGCCGTCCCGCGCGGCCGCGCCCGGCTCGTACACGGCGTCGAGCGCCACCCCGTCCGCCGTGCGCAGGAACGTCCTGACCACGCCCCCGGCGCCCGTGCCCGGCGGCGTCCCGCCCTCCGGAACGTCCGTCGAACGCACCACTCGACCTGCCGATCCCGACCTCATATCGGCTATTCTGCTGCGAAGAGGACTCGGGCAGCGCAGCCCCCGGGTCCTTTTGTGCTTTCGGAAGCGTTGTATACGGCGCGGGAGACCGCAGGTGTACGGCCCGTTGATCGCGCAATGGGCAGGGACCCGAGGAGGAACCAGACGCCATGGACGAGCGAACGGTGCACGCACATACGACGGCCCTGGCATGGGGGTCACCCCTGCTCGAGCGCGGCCGAGAGCTTGCGGGAGGCGCGCGATGAGTTCTTTGCTGCTGCTCACCAACGCCCTCCAACCGTCGGCCGAGGTGCTCCCCGCCCTCGGCCTGCTGCTGCACAACGTGCGGGTGGCCCCGGCGGAGGGGCCCGCGCTCGTGGACACCCCGAGCGCCGACGTCGTCCTGGTCGACGGGCGGCGCGACCTGCCGCAGGTGCGCGGCCTGTGCAGGCTGCTGCGCTCCACCGGTCTCGGCTGCCCGCTGATCCTCGTGGTGACCGAGGGCGGCCTCGCGGCCGTCACCGCCGACTGGGGCATCGACGATGTGCTCCTGGACACCGCGGGTCCGGCCGAGGTGGAGGCCCGCCTCCGGCTGGCCATGGGCCGGCTGCAGATCGCCAGCGACGACTCCCCCATGGAGATCCGCAGCGGCGACCTGTCCGTGGACGAGGCGACCTACAGCGCCAGGCTCAAGGGCCGGACGCTGGACCTCACCTTCAAGGAGTTCGAGCTGCTGAAGTACCTCGCGCAGCACCCGGGCCGCGTCTTCACCCGCGCCCAGCTGCTCCAGGAGGTCTGGGGCTACGACTACTTCGGCGGCACCCGGACCGTCGACGTCCACGTACGGCGGCTGCGGGCCAAGTTCGGCCCCGAGCACGAATCGCTGATCGGGACGGTTCGCAATGTCGGTTATCGATTCGTTACGCCCGAGAAGACCGACCGCGCCGGGGACGCCGCGGACGAGAAGAAGGCCGGGGCCGCCCGGCCAAATCCGGAGAATCAGGACACCGCGGTGAGGCGGGCCCGCGCGGAGAGGTGAGGCGCGCTCCCACGGGCGCGCCCCATACCCGTCCACGCTCCGGTAAGCCCTGCCGGGAGCGTGTCCATCCGCGTAGACTCCGCGCGTGGCCAAGGTGACTCGGGACGACGTGGCGCGGCTGGCGGGGACGTCGACTGCCGTCGTCAGCTATGTGATCAACAACGGACCCCGGCCGGTCGCCCCGGCCACCCGCGAGCGGGTCCTCGCCGCGATCAAGGAGCTGGGGTACCGGCCCGACCGGGTCGCCCAGGCCATGGCCTCGCGGCGCACCGACCTCATAGGCCTGATCGTCCCGGACGCCCGCCAGCCCTTCTTCGGGGAGATGGCGCACGCGGTGGAGTGGGCCGCCGCCGAGCGCGGCAAGATGGTCCTCGTCGGCAACTCCGACTACGTCGCCGAGCGCGAGGTCCACTACCTGCGGGCGTTCCTCGGCATGCGCGTCTCCGGCCTGATCCTGGTCAGCCACGCGCTGAACGACCTCGCCGCCGCCGAGATCGACGCCTGGGACGCCCGGGTGGTGCTGCTGCACGAGCGGCCCGAGGCCATCGACGACGTGGCCGTGGTCACCGACGACCTCGGCGGCGCGCAACTCGCCGTACGCCACCTGCTGGAACACGGCTACGACTACGTCGCCTGTGTGGGCGGCACCGCCGAGACACCCGCCGTGGGCGACCCCGTCTCCGACCACGTCGAGGGCTGGCGGCGCGCCATGATGGAGGCTGGCATCCCGACGGAGGGGCGCCTGTTCGAGGCGCCGTACAACCGCTACGACGCCTACCGGATCGGCCTGGAGATCCTCTCGGGTCCGAACCGTCCGCCGGCGATCTTCTGCTCCACCGACGACCAGGCGATCGGCCTGCTGCGGGCCGCGCGCGAGCTGCGCATCGACGTCCCCGGCGAGCTGGCGGTGGCCGGTTTCGACGACATCAAGGAGGCGGCGCTGACGGACCCGCCGCTGACGACGGTCGCCTCGGACCGGTCGGCGATGGCCCGCGCGGCCGTGGACCTCGTGCTGGACGACGGGCTGCGGGTCGCCGGCTCGCGCCGGGAGCGGCTGAAGCTGTTCCCGTCACGGCTCGTGGTCCGCACGTCCTGCGGCTGCATCTAGGGCCTCTCGTTCCTCGGCTCTCCCACCGAGACTCTCCCACCGCGGGAGACCCCTCCGAGGAACTTGCTTATATCGGGCATACGAGCTTCTGTCGGGCTTCTCAGCGGGGACTCAGGAAGCTCTCATGATCCCGGGACATTCTCAATGTCATGACCGAGAGCATCCGCCGCAGCGGCGAGTACGAACACCCCCAGGGTGACGGGCAGGCCCCGGCTGCCGACTCCGTGCAGTCGGCGGACCAGCAGCGGGCCTCCGCCCCGGTGAATCCGGAGTGGCCGCCCCCGCCGCCGTACATCCCGGCGCAGCCGTTCGCGGCCGGCCCGGGCGCCCACGGCGGTCAGGGCGGTCAGGGTGGTCAGGGCGGCGGCACCGCCGTCTTCCCGGCCGTCCCGGCGGGACCCGCGCACGCCTCCGGGTCGCGCAAGCGCACCAGGGGACCGCTCGCCCTGCTCGCCGCGGTGGCGATCGCCTCGGCCGTGGTCGGCGGCGGTACCGCGTTCGCCTTCCAGGAGCTGACCGGCACGGACACGGTCGCCTCCAGCACCACCACCCATGTGGTGGCCTCCAGCCAGCGCGGCAGCATCGCCGCGATCGCCAAGGCGGTCACCCCGAGCGTCGTCGAGATCAACGCCACCCTCGACAACGGCACGTCCACCGGCTCCGGCGTGGTCGTCACCAGCGACGGCGAGGTCGTCACCAACAACCACGTCATCGCGGGCGCCTCCTCGATCAAGGTGCGCACCAGCGACGGCACCTCGTACACCGCGCAGGTCGTGGGCACCGACAGCTCCAAGGACCTCGCCCTGATCAAGCTGCGGAACGCCTCCGGCCTCAAGGCGGCGGTCCTCGGCGACTCCGACGGACTGACGGTCGGCGACCAGGTCGTCGCGATCGGCTCCCCGGAGGGCCTGACCGGCACCGTCACCAGCGGCATCGTCTCCGCCCTGCACCGGGACGTGACGGTCTCCACCAACGAGAACCAGGGGCAGCAGGGTGGTGGCGGCGGCTGGCCCTTCCAGTTCGGCGGCCGCCAGTTCAACGGCGACACCGGCTCCTCCACCACCACCTACCAGGCCATACAGACCGACGCGTCCCTCAACCCCGGCAACTCCGGCGGCGCGCTGATCGACGCGAGCGGCAACATCGTCGGCATCAACTCGGCGATGTACTCGGCCACGCAGGCGTCGGACTCGTCCAGCGCCGGCAGCGTCGGCCTCGGCTTCGCCATCCCGATCAACACCGTCAAGTCCGACCTGGCCACCCTGCGCTCCGGCTCCCAGAGCTGAGGCGCGGCACCGGCAGGCACCCGGACAGCGTCCGGCACCGTTCGACAAGGAGTACGACATGATCCAGTACGTTGTGCACGAGACGACGGACACCATCGACCTGACCGCCACCGCCGGCCTCAGCCTGACCCGCCCCATCACGAAGGAACCGCACAGCCCGGCCAACCGCGTGCCCGAGGCCGCCGTGGTCCCCCAGCTGATGGGCCTGCGCACCTCCGCCGAGCGCCCGCACCGGCACAAGGTCCCGCTGCGCCGGATCACCGCGATCGCGGCCTGAGCTGCGGCGCGCGCCCCGCACGCCGCACCCCGCGGCACCGAAACATGCGAGGCTGAGAGCGTCCAGCCCGGGACCGACCGGTCCCCACGGCCCCAGCGACCCGAGGAACGACGACCGATGAGTCCCGCCGATGGCGACCGTGATCCCCAGCGCATCCTGATCGTCGACGACGAGCCGGCGGTACGCGAAGCACTCCAGCGCAGCCTCGCCTTCGAGGGGTACGAGACCGAGGTCGCCGTGGACGGCGCGGACGCGCTGGGCAAGGCGGCCTCGTACCAGCCGGACCTGTTCGTCCTCGACATCCAGATGCCGCGGATGGACGGCCTGACCGCCGCCCGGCGCATCCGGGGCGCCGGCGACACCACCCCCATCCTGATGCTGACCGCCCGCGACACGGTCGGCGACCGGGTCACCGGCCTGGACGCCGGAGCGGACGACTACCTGGTCAAGCCCTTCGAGCTGGACGAGCTGTTCGCCCGCATCCGGGCACTGCTGCGCCGCAGCACCTACGCGGCGGCCGTGGCGGGCGCGGCCCAGGAGGACGAGGCCCTGACCTTCGCCGACCTGCGCATGGACCTCGCCACCCGCGAGGTGACCCGCGGCGGCCGGCAGGTGGAGCTGACCCGGACGGAGTTCACCCTGCTGGAGATGTTCATGGCGCATCCGCGCCAGGTGCTCACCCGGGAGCAGATCCTCAAGGCGGTCTGGGGCTTCGACTTCGAACCCTCGTCGAACTCCCTCGACGTCTACGTCATGTACCTGCGACGCAAGACCGAGGCCGGCGGCGAGCCCCGCCTCGTGCACACGGTGCGCGGGGTCGGGTACGTACTGCGGCAGGGCGGCGCGGAGTGAAGAAGGCGCTGCGCCGTTTCCGTGCGCTGCCGATCCGCTCCCGGCTGGCGCTGCTGGTGGCGGCGGCGGTGGCGTTCGCGGTGGCGGCGGTCTCCCTCACCTGCTGGTTCATCGTCCAGGGGAAGCTGTACGACGAGGTCGACGGCCGGCTCGCGAGCTACGGCCGGGTGACCGCCACCACGGCTTCCGCGATGGCCGCCAACTGCATGCAGACGACGGACGACTCGCCGGGCGACATGCAGCGTTCGTACCTCTACGTGCAGTTGGTGACGGCCCAGGGCAAGTTCTGCGTGGACACCCGGTCGCCGGGCGTCATCAAGGTCACGGCCCTGGACAAGGGGGTGGCCGCCCATCCCGATGTGCGCGAGCGCACCTTCCACACCACCACCGACAGCCAGGGCAACAACATCCGCGTGATGACCGTCGCCGTCCCCACGGGCCCCGGCCCCAACTCCGAGGCGTACCCGGGCATCGCCTTCATGCTCGGCCTCTCCCTGAAGGACACCGAGAACACCCTCAGCGACCTGGCCCTGCTGCTCCTCTTCGTCTCCGGCGTGGGAGTCTTCGGCGCCGGAGCCGCCGGCCTCGCCGTCGCCCGCGCCGGGCTGCGCCCCGTGGACAAGCTCACGGAGGCGGTGGAGCACGTGGCGCGCACCGAGGACCTCACCATCCGCATCCCCGTGGAGGACGACAGCGACGACGAGATCGCCCGCCTGTCCCGCTCCTTCAACTCCATGACCTCGTCCCTGGCCAGTTCCCGGGACCTTCAGCAGCAGCTGATCGCGGACGCCGGCCACGAACTGCGCACCCCGCTGACCTCACTGCGTACGAACATCGAACTCCTCACCCGCAGCGAGGAGACGGGCCGCCCGCTCCCCGAGGCCGACCGCAAGGCACTGCTCGCCTCGGTGAAGGCTCAGATGACCGAACTGGCCTCGCTGATTGGCGACTTGCAGGAGCTGTCGCGCTCGGACGGGCAGCAGGGCGAACGCGTCCAGGTGGTCGCCTTCCAGGACACCGTGGAGGCGGCGCTGCGCCGCGCCCGGCTGCGCGGCCCGGAGCTGACCATAACGGCGGACCTGGACCCCTGGTACGTACGGGCGGAGCCGTCCGCGCTGGAGCGGGCGATCGTCAACATCCTCGACAACGCGGTGAAGTTCAGCCCCAGGGACGGCACGATCGACGTGGTCCTGGACCAGGGCGTCCTCACCGTCCGCGACCACGGCCCCGGCATCCCCGCCGACGAACTCCCCCACGTCTTCGACCGCTTCTGGCGCTCCCCGGGCGCGCGCGCCCTGCCCGGTTCGGGACTCGGCCTGTCCATCGTCGCCCGCACCGTCCAACGGGCGGGCGGCGAGGTCACCCTGACCCCGGCCGAGGCCGGCGGCACGGTGGCGACGGTACGGCTGCCGGGGGCGCCCGTTCCGCCCCCGGAGACGCCCGGCGTCAGCTGAGGCCGGGCGCGGGAAGGCCCGGTCACCCCGCGGGGGAACCCCGTACCCTCATATCCATGACCAGCGACGACACCGCACCGACCGCCCGCTCCCTGGAGACCCTCGCCGAGCTCGCTCCGGACCAGGCCGAAGCCGTGCTCGGGCTGCTGGCGGCGGCTGCCCGCGCCGACGGACGGCAGGCGGTGTCCGAACAGGGCCGGCTCCAGCTGCGGGGCGGGGCCCGCGAGGGCGTGTCCCATCTGCTGCTGGCCGTCGACGGCGAACTCGTCGGCTACGCGCAGCTGGAGGACACCGATCCGGTGGAGGCGCCCGCCGCCGAGCTGGTCGTCCATCCGGAGCACCGCGGGCACGGGCACGGGCGGGCGCTCGGGGCCGCGCTGCTGGCCGCGTCCGGCAAGCGACTGCGGGTGTGGGCGCACGGGGGGCAGTCCGCAGCCCGGCATCTGGCTCAGGTCCTCGGGCTCACCCTGTTCCGCGAACTGCGGCAGATGCGGCGGCCGTTGAAGGACCTCGACCTGCCCGAGCCGGCGCTGCCGGAGGGCGTGACGGTACGGCCCTTCGTGCCCGGCCGGGACGACGCCGCATGGCTCGAGGTGAACGCGGAGGCGTTCGCCCACCACCCCGAGCAGGGCTCCCTCACCCAGCGCGACCTCGACGACCGCGAGGCGCAGCCGTGGTTCGACCCGCAGGGGTTCTTCCTCGCCGAGCGCGAGGGCCGGCTGATCGGCTTCCACTGGACCAAGGTGCACCGGGAGGAACGCCTCGGCGAGGTGTACGTCCTCGGCGTCCGCCCCGGCGCCCAGGGCGGCGGCCTCGGCAAGGCCCTCACCCTGATCGGCCTGCGCCACCTGGCCGCACAGGGCCTCCCGACGGCGATGCTGTACGTCGACGCCGACAACAAGGCGGCGGTCTCCGTCTACGAGCGCCTCGGCTTCACCACATACGAAACCGACCTCATGTACCGCACAGAAACCTGACCGCCCCCGCGCGCCCGCCACCGACGGGCCGGCCGCCCCACACCCGCCCACCACCCACGGGCCGGCCACCCACCGCCCGCGTGCCCGCCGCCCTCCGCATACTCTCGGTCCGTGGGGCCGCCGCCCGCTTCCCAACGGCCGGCCACCCAGCTCCCACGTGACCACGCCGCACACACCGCGGCACCCGCCGCCTGCACGCCCCGCCGAACAGTCGCGCGCCCGTCGCACCACCCGCGTGCCCGCCGCGGCCACCCGCCGGCCCCGAGCCGGTTTCCGGCGTTCCACAGTCCGGTGGAGACTCGTATCGTTCCCGGTGGGCCGCCCCACGGTGTCCCGCACGTCATGTGTCCGTAACCGTTGGTTCAGACGGTCTTGCGACGCTCTGGCGGTGAAGCCCGCCGCGCCAGAGCCCGAGCCGCCCTGTGAGGGGAACGCCGCCGCGCTCCCGCGCGTGCCCTTCGACGCGCCTGTCCCGCCGCAGGCGCGGAAGAATAGGTTCATGAGCCAGCCAGACACCCAGGCAGCGCAGACCCCGTCGGCTCCCACCACCCTCGTGGAAGGCCCCGCGGGCCCTGCCACCGCACAGAACCCGCAGCCCTCCGTGGGCTCCATCGCCGCGCACCGCCCGCACACCGTGGCGGCCACGGTCTCCGACCTGGAACCGGACATCGACGCCGACCTCGACGGGTACGTGGAGGCACCGGCCGAGGGGGAGCAGCTGCCGCAGGGCCGTTTCCTTGACCGGGAGCGCAGCTGGCTCGCCTTCAACGAGCGGGTCCTCGAACTCGCCGAGGACCCCAACACACCCCTGCTGGAGCGCGCGAACTTCCTCGCGATCTTCGCCAGCAACCTGGACGAGTTCTTCATGGTCCGGGTCGCCGGCCTGAAACGCCGTATCGCCACCGGCGTCGCCACCCAGTCCGCCTCCGGGCTGCAGCCGCGCGAGGTGCTGGAGATGATCTGGGCCCGCTCGCGCGAGCTCATGGCCCGGCACGCCGCCTGCTACCACGAGGACGTCGCCCCCGCACTCGCGGAGGAGGGCATCCACCTGGTCCGCTGGAGCGAGCTCACGGAGAAGGAGCAGGCCCGCCTGTTCACGCTCTTCCGGCACCGCATCTTCCCCGTGCTGACCCCGCTGGCGGTCGACCCCGCGCACCCCTTCCCGTACATCTCCGGCCTGTCCCTGAACCTGGCCGTGGTCGTACGCAACCCCGTCACCGGTCACCGCCACTTCGCCCGGGTCAAGGTGCCGCCGCTGCTGTCCCGGTTCCTGGAGAGCTCCCCGGGCCGCTACGTCCCCCTCGAGGACGTCATCGCGGCCCACCTGGAGGAGCTGTTCCCGGGCATGGAGATCCTGGAGCACCACGCCTTCCGGCTCACCCGCAACGAGGACCTGGAGGTCGAGGAGGACGACGCCGAGAACCTGCTCCAGGCCCTGGAGAAGGAGCTCATGCGGCGCCGCTTCGGGCCGCCGGTGCGCCTGGAGGTCGAGGAGTCCATCGACCGCGAGGTGCTCGACCTGCTGGTGCGGGAGCTGAAGATCAGTGAGGCCGAGGTGTATCCGCTGCCCGGCCCCCTCGACCTCACCGGCCTCTTCCGCATCCACGGTCTCGACCGGCCCGAGCTGAAGTACCCCAAGTTCGTGGCCGGAATCAACCGGGAACTGGCGGAGGTGGAGTCCGCCTCGGCCCCCGACATCTTCGCGGCGCTGCGCAGCCGGGACGTGCTCCTGCACCACCCCTACGACTCCTTCTCGACCTCGGTCCAGGCCTTCCTGGAGCAGGCCGCCGCCGACCCGGACGTCCTCGCGATCAAGCAGACCCTGTACCGGACCTCGGGCGACTCCCCCATAGTCGACGCGCTCATCGACGCCGCCGAGTCGGGCAAGCAGGTCCTCGTCCTGGTCGAGATCAAGGCCCGCTTCGACGAGCAGGCCAACATCAAGTGGGCGCGCAAGCTGGAGGAGGCCGGCTGCCACGTCGTCTACGGACTGGTCGGCCTGAAGACCCACTGCAAGCTGTCCCTGGTGGTGCGCCAGGAAGGCGACGACACACTGCGGCGCTACAGCCACGTCGGCACCGGCAACTACCACCCGAAGACGGCCCGCCTCTACGAGGACCTCGGCCTGCTCACCGCCGACCCGCAGGTCGGCGCGGACCTCTCCGACCTGTTCAACCGCCTCTCCGGCTACTCCCGCCGCGAGACCTACCGCCGGCTGCTGGTGGCCCCCAAGTCCCTGCGCGACGGGCTGATCGCCCGGATCAACAAGGAGATCCAGCACCACCGCGCCGGGCGCCCCGCCGCCATCCGCATCAAGGTGAACTCGATGGTCGACGAGGCGGTCGTGGACGCGCTCTACCGCGCCTCCCAGGCCGGTGTGCCGGTCGACGTGTGGGTGCGCGGCATCTGCGCCCTGCGCCCCGGCGTGCCCGGCCTGTCGGAGAACATCCGCGTCCGCTCGATCCTCGGCCGCTTCCTCGAACACTCCCGGGTCTTCGTCTTCGGCAACGGCGGCGAGCCCGAGGTGTGGATCGGCAGCGCCGACATGATGCACCGCAACCTCGACCGCCGTATCGAGGCCCTGGTCCGGGTCACCGACCCGGCCCACCGGGCGGCCCTCAACCGGCTGCTGGAGACCGGCGTGTCCGACACCACCTCCTCCTGGCACCTCGGCCCGGACGGCGAGTGGACCCGGCACGCGACCGACTCGGACGGCCAACCCCTGCGCAACATCCAGGAGATGCTCATAGACGCCCGGAGGCGCCGGCGTGGCACAGCAACACCTTGACCCGACGGACTCCACGGCCGGGAGTTCCCCCGAGTTGCCGACCGCGCTGGAGCAGGGCGGTGCCCCCACCGCCGATGCTCTCGCGCGCTATCTGCGGGCCCAGGCCACGGAGTTCCTCCGCGCGCTGCGCCTGCACCGGGAGACCGGCGGCTCGGGGCACGGCACGGAGGAGTCCGCCGACGCCGCACGCGCCCTGCGCCGCTCGGCCCGCCGCATCAGCGGCAGCGTGCACACCTTCCGCCCCCTGCTCGAGGAGGCCTGGTCGGCGGAGCTGTGCCCGGAACTGGCGTGGCTGTCCGGCACCCTGGCCCGCGAACACGCCTGCCAGGCCTGCCTGGAACGGCTGCTGCTGGCCCTGCACCGGCTCTCCGGAACAGCGGTCCTGCCGGCCCAGCCCACCGAGGAGGCCCCGGGCGGCCGCGCCGTGGACCGCGGCAACCTCACCGTGGGCGCGGCCAAAGCGGGCGCCCTGCTGGAACGCCAGCTCACCCTGGCCCGGACCCGGGCGCACTCGACCGCCCTCCAGGCACTGGGCTCCGCGCGCTTCCACGCCGTCGCGGACAAGGTGGCCGTGCTCGCCAGCGACGTCCCCCTCACCCCCGCCGCCGCCACCGCGGACCTGACCCCGCTGGCCGCCGCCGCCCGGGAGCGCCTGACGGACGCCGTCGCCGCCCTCCCGCTCGTCACCGCCGGCAGCCCGTACAACGCGGAGGCCCTGGTCCACGGCCTGTCCCCGGACCCGTCCCCGCACCCGCAGGACGCCCCCTGGCACCAGGTCCGCCTGCTGCTGCGCCTGCACCGGTACGCCCGCGAGGTCCTCGACGGAGCCGACTCGCCCGTGATCGTGCGTCTGCTGGCGGCCGGCCAGGCCCTCGACCGGCACCGCGACGCCTCGGAGGCGGCGGCCGCCGCGGCCTCGGCGGCCCGCACCCCGCGCATCGCCCCGGCGACGGCGTACGCGCTCGGCGTGCTGCACGCGGACCAGCGGCACGAGGTGGAGGCGGCCAGGTTCGCCTTCCAGCAGTCGTGGCAGAAGCAGGCCGTCGGCGCCGGCTGACAGGACGGGTGAACACCGGTGACCGATCTCGACCCGAACGACACGCCCGTCCTGGCGGCCGGCTGCGTGCTGTGGCGCCGCTCGCCGCTGGACGGCACGCTCCGGCTGTGCCTGGTCCACCGGCCGAAGTACGACGACTGGTCCCACCCCAAGGGCAAGCTCAAGCGCGGTGAGGACCCGCTGGCGGGCGCCCTGCGCGAGGTGGCGGAGGAGACGGGCTTCGTCGCCGTCGCCGGCGTCGAGCTGAGCACCGTGACCTACATGGCGGGCGGCCGGCCCAAACAGGTCCGCTACTGGGCCGCCGAGGCCATCGCGGGACGCTTCACCCCCAACAAGGAGGTGGACCGCGTCCTGTGGCTGTCCCCGGCCGAAGCCCGGAACCGGCTGACCCAGTTCCGCGACCGTGAGCTGGCGGACGAACTGGGGGCGGCCCTGCGCCAGGGCTGAGCGCGCCGGTGCGGTCAGGCGCCGCCCTCGTGCCCCAGCGCGTCCGTGCGGGCCAGGCTGCGGGCCCGGCGGGCCGGCCCGCGCCAGCCGCAGGTGCAGCGGGCCAGGCAGAAACGGCCCTGTTCGACGGTCGTCGCACGGTGTCCCACGGCGTCCCTGCTCCTACGGTCCTCCTGGGCGGGGCTCAGGCCCTCATGCTGCACCACGTCGACAAACGTACCCACGTCAGGTGAACGGGGCGTTACCGGCTCCTGTGGATCGGGTGCGTGCGTGACGGGGGCCACCCACTCGTCGTTGACCGGACGGCAGGGCCCGTGACGGACGTAACAGCTGGGGGTGGGCAGGGCGATGGCGGTGCGGCGGCGGCTGGGTGTCCCTCCTGCTCGTGCTCGGGTGGGGCCGGGCGCGCGGGCCGGAAGGGGCGGCGCGGTGCTTGCGGCAGCCGTCCTGGCCGGCGCGTGCGTCACCGGATGCTCCGGCGGCGGCGCGGCCGCCGAGGACGCGCGCGCCGCGACCGATCCGGTGCAGACCCTGCGCCAGGCGCCGGACGTGCTGCTGGAGGCGGGCAGCGCGCAGGCCCGTACGTCGATGGAGATGGCCACCGGCGGGACCCGTGTGACGATCCGCGGCGAGGGCGGCTACGACTTCCGCGGGCAGCGCGGGCGGCTGACGCTGGTGCTGCCGCAGGACCCGGCCGGGGCCGCCGAGCACGTGCCGATCACCGAGCTCCTCGCACCGGGTGCCCTGTTCATGAAGAACCGGGGAGCGGGCGTCCCGGCCGACAAGTGGGTGCGGGTGGACACGGCCACGCTCGTCGACGGCAACCTGGTCACCGGCGGCGCCACCGACCCGTTCGCCGCCGCCGAGGTGCTGCGCGGCACGCGCACGGCCACGTACGTGGAGAGGACCGAGGTCGCGGGAGTCCCGGTCCGGCACTACCGGGGCACCGCCGATCTCGCCCTGGCGGCGAAGAGCGCCACCGCGGCCGACGAGGAGGCGCTGAACGCGGCGGCGAAAGGGTTCGCCACGAGCTCGGTCCCCTTCGACGTCTACCTCGACGACCACGGCCGCATCCGCAAGCTCCGGCAGAGCTTCGCCTTCGTCAACGGGCAGCTGGGACGCACCGTCGCCGTCTTCTCCACGACGCTGCTGTACGCCTTCGGGACGCCGGTGACCGTGACGCTTCCGCGGCCGCAGGACATCTACACCGGGCGGATCGCCGAGGAGTGAGCCGGGACGGACCCGAATGGGCCGAGAAATGACCGGCGAACTAGCCCTTTGGTGCCATGCGCCGCGCGCAGGCCGCTCCCTACCCTAGGAAGTCGGCAGCGGCAGACGGCAGGGAAGAGGTGACGCGCGTGGCTCCGCTCGGCGGTACGGCAGTCCAGGACCACGTGGCCCTCGCCGAGATAGAGCTGTGCGGCGAGTTGATCATCGCGGCCTCGGCCGCCGACGAGCGGCTCAGCCTGGAGAGCATCGACGAGGTGCTGCGGGTGGCCGAGGAGCGCGAGTCCGGCACGGGCCGGAAGACGCCGGGGGCCCGCCGGAAGCCTCCCGGCAGGTGAGCCCCACGCACCCCGGCAGCCGCCCGGACCGGTGAGCCTCAGGTGCGCAGCAGCCGCCCGATCGCCTTCGTGGCCTCCTCCACCTTCGCGTCGATCTCCGCCCCGCCCTCGAGGGCCGCGTCGGCGACGCAGTGCCGCAGGTGCTCCTCCAGCAGTTGCAGGGCGAAGGACTGGAGAGCCTTCGTGGAGGCGGACACCTGGGTGAGTATGTCGATGCAGTAGACGTCCTCGTCGACCATCCGCTGGAGCCCGCGGATCTGGCCCTCGATCCGGCGGAGCCGCTTGAGGTGCTCGTCCTTCTGCTTGTGGTAACCGTGCGTGACGGGCTCGTGTCCGGTGATTCCGCTCACGTTCTCGGAGGTCGCCGTCGCGCCGGCCTCGGTGGTCGTCATCGCGTCCTCGCTCTCGGAATTCTCGGTACACACCGAGGAGACATACCCCTGGCGGGTATATCGTAACGAATTCTGCCGGGCGGCAGCAGCCTTGGCATGCCCCCGTGCCGAGCACGGGGGCTCATGGGCGACACTGGGGGACGGCCCCTTAGCCGTGGCCGGATGATGCGCTTAACATCACCCTGACCCGAACCGAAGCACCCCGAGGACCCCACGTGCGCTTTCGTCTGACCCCCAGGGAGACGAGCTTCTACGACATGTTCGCCGCGTCCGCGGACAACATCGTCACGGGCTCGAAACTCCTGATGGAACTGCTCGGGGCGGACGCTTCCGCCCGGGCCGAGATCGCAGAGCGTATGCGGGCCGCGGAACACGCAGGTGACGACGCCACGCATGCGATCTTCCACCAGCTGAACTCCTCGTTCATCACGCCCTTCGACCGCGAGGACATCTACTCCCTCGCGTCGTCCCTCGACGACATCATGGACTTCATGGAGGAGGCCGTCGACCTGGTCGTCCTCTACAACGTCGAGGAACTGCCCAAGGGCGTCGAGCAGCAGATCGAGGTTCTGGCCAGGGCGGCGGAGCTGACGGCGGAGGCCATGCCGCATCTGCGGACCATGGACAACCTCACCGAGTACTGGATCGAGGTGAACCGCCTGGAGAACCAGGCGGACCAGATCCACCGCAAGCTGCTCGCCCACCTGTTCAACGGCAAGTACGACGCGATCGAGGTGCTGAAGCTCAAGCAGATCGTGGACGTGCTGGAGGAAGCCGCGGACGCCTTCGAGCACGTGGCGAACACGGTGGAGACCATCGCGGTCAAGGAGTCCTGAGGCGTCCATGGACACCTTCGCTCTGATCCTGACCATTCTGGTCGCACTCGGCTTCGCCTACACCAACGGCTTCCACGACTCCGCCAACGCCATCGCGACCTCCGTGTCGACCCGGGCGCTCACCCCGCGCGCCGCGCTGGCGATGGCCGCGGTGATGAACCTCGCCGGCGCCTTCCTCGGCAGCGGGGTCGCCAAGACCGTCAGCGAGGGCCTGATCCAGACGCCCACCGGCGGCAAGGGGATGGGCATCCTCTTCTCGGCCCTGCTCGGGGCCATCGTCTGGAACCTGGTCACCTGGTACTTCGGCCTTCCTTCGTCCTCCTCGCACGCCCTGTTCGGCGGCATGGTGGGCGCGGCCCTCGCGGGCGGTACGACGGTGTACTGGTCCGGGGTGCTCGACAAGATCGTCACTCCGATGTTCCTGTCGCCGGTGATCGGCCTGATCGTCGGCTACCTGGTCATGACGGCGATCATGTGGATCTTCCGCCGCACCAACCCGCACAAGGCCAAGCGCGGCTTCCGCATAGCGCAGACGGTGTCGGCGGCCGGCATGGCCCTCGGGCACGGTCTGCAGGACGCCCAGAAGACCATGGGTGTCGTGGTGATGGCGCTGGTCATCGGCGGCGTCGAGACGTACGGCGACCCGATCCCGGTGTGGGTGAAACTGGTCTCCGCGCTCATGCTGTCGCTGGGCACCTACGCGGGCGGCTGGCGCATCATGCGCACCCTGGGCCGCAAAATCATCGAACTGGACCCGCCGCAGGGCTTCGCCGCCGAGACGACCGGCGCGTCGATCATGTTCGCCACGGCGTACCTCTTCAAGGCGCCGATCTCCACGACCCACGTCATCACCTCGGCGATCATGGGTGTGGGCGCGACGAAGCGGGTCAACGCCGTCCGCTGGGGCGTGGCGAAGAACATCGTCCTGGGCTGGTTCATCACCATGCCGGCCGCGGCGATCGTGGCCGCTTGCGCCTTCTGGCTGATCAGACTGGCGTTCCTGTAGCAGCCGGGCCCGGTGTGGTGACACTGGAACCATGACGAGCAAGGCACTCCTCGAAGGCGGGCCGGAGGACCTCGCGGGCACCGTGGTGCCGGTGGTCCCTCCCGGACAGGAACTGAAGATCCCGCACCTCGGGGGATACGAGCACTACAAGGTCACCTCGCGCCACGAGGACAGCAAGGAAGGACACGTCACCGTCTACCAGTGGTGGGAGCGCACCGAAGTCGCCGAGTGAGCGGCCGGGCGCGCACCCCGGCCGGTGAAATCGCGCGGGCCCGCCCCCGGGAGCCGGGGGCGGGCCCTTCTGCGTCCTCGCGGTGGCACCGCCATGCAGCACCGCGAGGGATCCGGGGGGACCGGCGGTCTAGCCGAAGCGGCCGGAGATGTAGTCCTCGGTCGCCTGCACGGACGGGTTGGAGAAGATCCGCTCGGTCTCGTCGATCTCGATCAGCCGGCCCGGCTTGCCCACGGCCGCCAGGTTGAAGAACGCCGTGCGGTCCGAGACGCGCGCCGCCTGCTGCATGTTGTGCGTCACGATGACGATCGTGAAGCGTTCCTTCAGCTCGCCGATCAGGTCCTCGATGGCGAGCGTGGAGATCGGGTCGAGGGCGGAGCAGGGCTCGTCCATGAGCAGCACCTTCGGCTCGACCGCGATGGCGCGGGCGATGCACAGACGCTGCTGCTGACCGCCGGAGAGGCCCGAGCCGGGCTTGTTCAGGCGGTCCTTGACCTCGTTCCAGAGGTTGGCGCCCTTGAGCGACTTCTCGACGATGTCACTCAGCTCGCTCTTGCGGTAGTTGCCGTTCAGCCGCAGTCCCGCCGCCACGTTGTCGAAGATCGACATGGTGGGGAAGGGGTTCGGGCGCTGGAAGACCATGCCCACCTCGCGCCGCACGGCCACCGGGTCGACCCCGGCGCCGTACAGGTCCTCCTCGTCCAGGAGCACCTTGCCCTCGACCCGGCCGCCCGGGGTGACCTCGTGCATACGGTTGAGGGTGCGCAGGAACGTCGACTTGCCGCAGCCGGAGGGGCCGATGAACGCCGTCACCGAGCGCGGCTCGATCGTCATCGAGATGTCCTCGATCGCCTTGTGGGCGCCGTAGTAGGCGGTGAGCCCGCTGACATCGATTCGCTTGGCCATGACTACTTCACTTCCAAAAGTCCGGGGGTCGCTGACAGGCCCCGCGCGGCAGCAGCCGCAGATCGTTAACGGGGGGCCTTCCAGCGGGCGATGCCGCGGGCCACGAGGTTGAGGATCATCACGAAGGCGATGAGGGTGAGCGAGGCCGCCCACGCACGGTCGTACGCCGCGCCCGAGCCCGCGCTGTTCGCGTACTGCTGGTAGATGTACAGCGGCAGCGAGGACTGCGCCCCCTCGAAGGGGTTCGTGTTGATGAAGGGGTTGCCGAAGACCAGCAGCAGCACGGGGGCGGTCTCACCGGCGATACGGGCGATGGCCAGCACGATGCCGGTCGTGATGCCGCCGATGGAGGTCGGCAGGACCACCCGCAGGATCGTGCGCCACTTCGGCACGCCCAGGGCGAGGGACGCCTCACGCAGCTCGTTCGGTACGAGCTTGAGCATCTCCTCCGTGGAGCGGACCACGACGGGCATCATCAGGATGGCCAGGGCCAGCGATCCGGCGAAGCCGAACGGCTGCATCTTGAAGATCAGCATCAGGCTGAGGATGAACAGGCCCGCGACGATCGACGGGATGCCGGTCATCACGTCGACGAAGAAGGTGATGGCCTTGGCGAGCCTCCTGCCGCTCCCGTACTCCACCAGGTAGATCGCGGTGAGCACACCGACCGGCGCGCCGATCAGGGTGGCGAGACCGACCTGCTCGAGGCTGCCGATGATGGCGTGGTAGATGCCGCCGCCCGGCTCGGTGTCGGCGACCAGGCCCATCGAGTGGGTCAGGAAGTAGCCGTCCAGGACCTTCACACCGCGCTGGACGGTCGTCCAGACCAGGGAGACCAGCGGCACCAGGGCGAGCAGGAACGCGACCCAGACGAGGCTGGTCGCGACCCGGTCCTTGGCCTGGCGACGGCCCTCGACGCGTGCCGCGATGCCGTACGTACCGAGGACGAAGAGGATCGCGGCGATCAGCCCCCACTGGACGCGGCTGTGGAGGCCGCCCACCAGACCGATGAGGACCGCGACGACGAGCGAGCCGAGGGCGATGGCCCACGGGGACCACTTGGGCAGGCTGGCGCCGCGCAGACTGCTGGAGCGCTTGTCGGCGATGGCTGCGTGGCTCATGCGTTGGCCCCCGAGTAGTCCTTGCGGCGGGCGATGATCAGACGGGCCGCGCCGTTGACCAGCAGAGTGATGACGAACAGGACCAGACCGGAGGCGATCAGGGCGTCACGGCCGTACTCCGTCGCCTCGCTGAACTTGCTGGCGATGTTCTGGGCGAAGGTGCCGCCGCCCGGGTCGAGCAGGCTGCCGTGGATGAGGAAGTCCGGGGAGAGCACGGTGGCGACGGCCATCGTCTCTCCGAGCGCACGGCCGAGACCGAGCATCGAGGCGGAGATCACGCCGGACCGCCCGAAGGGCAGCACCGACATGCGGATGACCTCCCAGCGCGTGGCGCCGAGGGCCAGGGCCGCCTCCTCGTGCATCCGCGGGACCTGACGGAAGACCTCACGGCTGACGTTGGTGATGATCGGCAGGATCATGATCGCCAGCAGGATGCCGACGGTGAGCATCGAGCGGGGGGCACCGCCCTCCCACGAGAAGACGCCGGTCCAGCCGAGGTAGTCGTTCAGCCAGCCGAACAGGCCGTCCAGGTGCGGGACCAGCATCAGCGCGCCCCACAGGCCGTACACGATGGACGGCACGGCGGCGAGCAGGTCGACCACGTAGGCGATGGGACCGCTCAGCCGGCGCGGGGCGTAGTGCGTGAGGAAGAGCGCGATGGCGACCGCGACGGGGACGGCGATGACCATGGCGATGATCGAGGAGACCACCGTGCCGAAGGCCAGCACGGCGATGCCGAAGACCGGCGGCTGAAGGCTGGTGTTCCACTCGAAGGTGGTCAGGAAGTTGCCGTGGTCCTTGCTGATCGCCAGGGAGGCACGGTAGGTGAGGAAGACCGCGATCGCGGCCATGACGACCAGCAGCAGGATGCCCGACCCACGGGTGAGACCGAGGAAGATCCGGTCTCCGGGACGGGTGGCGCCGCGGGCGGCACGCTTCTGCTCGGCCTCGGCGGGCTGGGGGGAAGGCGCGTCGGCGCCTGTCGTATGCGTTGATATGTCCATCGGGATCTCCGGTCTGCGGAGACGTACGCGGGCGTACGGCTCCTGGCGGCGGTGCACCGGACGGTGCGGCCCGGCCCCCGCTGGGGGACCGGGCCGCACTCGGATCAGCTCAGGCCGTCGATGGTGGTACGGACCTTGCTGATGATCGCGTCAGGGATCGGCGCGTAGTCGTTCTCGGTGAGGATGTTCTGGCCCTCCTCGCTGGCGATGTAGCGCAGGAACGCCTTGGTGGCCGGCAGGGTGTCGGCCTTGTTGCCCTTGTCGCAGACGATCTCGTACGTGACCAGGACCATCGGGTAGGCACCCTCGGCCTTGGTGTTGTAGTTCAGCTGCAGCGCCAGGTCGCTGCCGGTGCCGATGACCTTGGCGTCCGCGATGGCCTTGGTGGCGTTCTCGACGGTGGCCTTGACCGGGGTCGCGGCACCCGTGTTGATGTCGACCGTGGGCATGTCCTTGGCGTACGACAGCTCGAAGTAGCCGATCGCGCCGTCGGTCTGCTTCACCTGCTGGGCCACACCGGAGGACTGCGGAGCCGCCTGGCCGCCCTTGGCCTGCCAGGCCTTGCCGCCCTCGTACTTCCAGTTCGCGGGGGTGGCGGCCTTCAGGTACTTGGTGAAGTTGTCCGTGGTGCCGGACTCGTCCGAGCGGTGGAACGCCTGGATCTTGAGGTTGGGCAGCTTGGCGTCGGGGTTCAGCTTCTTGATCGCCGCGTCGTCCCAGTTCTTGATCTTGCTGTCGAAGATCTTCGCCAGGGTGGGAGCGTCGAGGACCAGGTTGTCCACGCCCGGGACGTTGTAGCCGAGCGCGATCGGGCCGCCGACCATCGGCAGGTCGATGCCCTGACCGCCATCGGTGCAGACCTTCTGGGAGGCGGTGACCTCTTCGGGCTTCAGCGCCGAGTCGGAACCCGCGAAGGCCACCTGGCCCTGAGTGAACGCCGTGACACCGGCGCCGGAGCCGCCGCCCTTGTAGTTGATCTGCACGCCACAGGCCTGGCTGAACTGCTTCACCCAGGCGTCGATCGCGTTCTTCTGCGCCGAGGAGCCGTCGGCGAGCAGCTGGCCCTTGGCGTCGTCGCACTTGATGGAGCTGTTGGAGGCCGCGGTGCTGCTGTCGCTGCCGGCGTTGTTCTTGCCACCGGTGTCGTCGGAGCCGCACGCCGTGAGGGCCAGGGCGCCGGAGACGGCGAGTGCGCCGAGAGCGAGTGCCCGCCGGGTCTTGCGCTGAAGCTTCACTTGAGTTCCTTCCAAGAGCCGCCGTCCTGTCCGGCGGCGTGCGAGGGTGTGAGCGACACCGATGCACCGACCTGCGCATCAGCACCGGGTAAGGCCGAAATTAGGCAGAACAGGTGAAGCCGCCGATTGCCGGAAGTGAACGCGGGGTGAACCCCTGCCGACAGTGCGGTGAGGTCACGGAATGCTTACGTCGAGGCCACGGAGGAGACATGGCCGGAAGGCCGGTCGCCACGGACACGGGGGCGCGCCGGACACCGGGGAGTCCGCCGTGTTCCCCTCCCCGCAGACTGCACCGCGCCGGCGGCCCGCGCGACTGATACGCCCCGCGCTCGCGTGTCGGTGACGCCCCGACCGCCGTACTGTGGCAGTCCTGCGGCGTGGTTCCCCGGAACCCTCCGGGCCACCTCGTCGTCTCGTTCCACAGGAACGACAGGAGGTGCGGGCATGGAACGACGGACTTTCCTGGGGGGCGGCGCGGCAGCGGTCGCCGCGATCGCGACGAGCGCGTGCAGCGGCAGGGGCGGGGTGACGTCCCGGACCACCGCCACGGGGATGTCGGCGGTCTCCGGCACCCCCGCCGCGAGTACGGCGCCGAGAACCACCAGCCCCCCGGCCGTGGCCGGCTGGGCAGCGCTCGCCCGCTCCCTGGACGGCACCCTGGTCCGCCCCGGCGACGCCTCCTGGACGACCGCCAAGCAGCTCTACAACACCCGCTTCGACAGCCTCAAGCCCGCCGCGGTCGCGTACGTGGCCCACGCCGAGGACGTCCGGACGGTCCTGTCCTACGCCCACGCCCACCACGTCCGCGTCGCCGTCCGCAACGGCGGCCACTCCTACGGAGGCTGGTCCTCCGGCGACGGCCGGCTGATCATCGACGTCTCCAGGCTCAGTCGGATCCGGGCGAGCGGCTCCTCGGCGGTGATCGGCGCCGGCGCCAAGCTCATCGACATCTACCGCGCGCTCACCGCGAAGGGCGTGACGATCCCCGGCGGCTCCTGCCCGACCGTGGGCATCTCCGGCCTGGTCCTCGGCGGCGGCCACGGAGTCGTCGCCCGCGCCTACGGCCTGACCTGCGACAGCCTGACCCGGGCCACCCTCATCACCGCGGACGGCAGGCAGCTGACGGCCGACGCCACCCGGAACAAGGACCTGTTCTGGGCGCTGCGCGGCGCGGGCAACGGCAACTTCGGCGTCGTCACCGAACTGGTGTTCAGGACCCACCCCGCACCCCAGGCCGTATCGGCGTACCTGAAATGGCCGTGGGCGAAGGCGGCGGCGGTCGTGAAGGCCTGGCAGGACTGGGGGCCCAGCCAGCCGGACGAGATCTGGTCGTCCCTGCACCTGGAGAACACGGCCGGCGGCACGCCCACCGTGTCCGTGGCCGCCTTCTCCCTGGGCACCTACGGCGCGTTGCAGAACGCGGTGGACCGCCTGGCCGCGGCGATCGGCGCCCCGGCGTCGAGCGTGTCGCTCAGGCGCCACTCCTTCGAGCAGGCCATGGAGGCCTACGCCGGCTGCTCGTCCTTCCCGGTGGACGCCCAGTGCCACCTGCCGGGCACAACTCCCGGCCGCTCCCCGCAGGGCAAGCTCCGCCGCGAGACCTACGCGGCCCGCTCGGACTTCTTCGACCACTCCCTGTCCTCGGCCGGCATCCAGACGCTGCTGGCCCAGCTGCGCTCGGTGCGGGGCGGCGCGGGAAGCATCGCGTTCACCGCGCTCGGCGGGGCGGTCAACCGGGTCTCCCCGACGGCGACGGCCTTCGTCCACCGCCGCTCCCGCATGCTGGCCCAGTACGTCGCCTCCTGGCGCCCGGGCACCACCGGCTCGGCGGCCCAGTCCTGGCTGACGTCGGCGCACAACGCCATGCGGCCCTACGCCTCAGGCGCGGCCTACCAGAACTACAGCGACCCCACTCTCAGGAACTGGCGCACGGCCTACTACGGCGACGCGGCGGCCCGTCTGACCAAGCTGAAGCACCAGTACGACCCGCAGGACTTCTTCTCGTACCCGCAGGGCCTGTGAGACCCGGCCGCGGACGGGCCGTACCGCCGAGGTGCCGCGGCGGGCGCCGGGGCGCCCGGCTACGCCGCCAGGTCCCGCTCCTCCGACGACGCCCGCTCCTCGGAGGGGCGGTCGGAGACCACCGCGCCGCCCGCACCGGCACCGGCACCCCGCGCGCGCACCAGCCGGCCGCCCCACGCCGACCCCTCGACCGCCTTGAGCAGCGGCGTGAGCAGAGCCATGGCCGGCGGGGAGAGCAGCAGCGCGACAGCCGTACCCAGCGCGAACCCGCCGACCACGTCCGTCGGGTAGTGCACGCCCATGTACACCCGGCAGAACCCCTCGAGCAGTGCCAGCCCGATCCCCACCAGGCCGAAGCGCCGGTCGACGACGAACAGCGCGACCGCCATCGCCATGGTGATCGTCGCGTGATCGCTCACGAAGGAGTAGTCGGCCTTCCCCTGCACCAGGACATCCAGCCCCTGATGGTCCAGGAAGGGCCGGGGCCGCTGCACGAAACCCCTTATCGGCACGTTCACGAGCACCGCGAGACCGGCCGCCAGCGGCGCCCACACCAGCGCGGCGACGGCGGACGCCGCCCCCTCGCCGCCCCGGCGCCGCACGGACCACCAGCACCACAGCACGAGCAGCACCATGGCGAGCAGCAGCCCGTACTCACCGACGTACTCCATGACCCGGTCGAACCAGCGCGGCGCGTCCTTGGCCAGGCTGTTGATGTCGTAGAGCAGGTCGACGTCGGGGTTCGACCCGGATTCGGCGAGTCCAGCCATCCTGCTGAGGCCCCTTCGTCGTGTCGTCGCGGGCACACCCGGCGTGCGCCGCCCCTGCCCACCCCCGTGGTCGTGGATCCGCTTCCGCTGCGCGCGCGTAGGACACACACACCACCGGACGCGCACTTGGCTACGTGAACACCAACGCACGACCCTGATGGATGCGTTCCGCACTCCACCGAATGATCACGCAGACGTTATCGAAGAGAGACTCGTCGCCGCAGCTCAGGGAGTTGGCTCAGCGCCCGTTCACACCGCGGTGGGGAGCGCCTTCGCGCCGTCCTCGGTGACCCTGGTGGCCCCGAAGTAGTCGGGTGTGTCGATGGGATCGAAGCGGATCACGGCGCCCGGTCTCGGCGCGTCGATCATGTACCCGCCACCGACGTAGATGCCGACGTGCCGGATGGCCCGCGAGTTGGTCGGATCGTCGGAGAAGAACACCAGATCCCCCGGCAGCAGTTCGTCCCGCTTGGGATGGGGACCGGCGTTGTACTGGTCGTTGGCGACCCGCGGCAGCGTGACCCCCACGCTCTCGTAGGCGGCCTTGGTCAGCCCCGAGCAGTCGAACCGTCCGCCCTGCTCAGCGGTGCCGTTCCCGCCCCACAGATAACGCGTGCCGAGCTTGCTCTGCGCGAAGGAGATGGCCACGGCGGCCTGTTTGGAGGGATCGACGCGGGTGACGGGGGCGGCGAAGCTCTTCTCCAGGGTCGTGATCGTCTTCACGTAGTTCCGGGTCTCCGCGTACGGCGGCACGCCGCCGTACTTGATCACCGCGTAGGCCCCGGCGTTGTAGGCGGCGAGCATGTTGTGGGTCACGTCGCCCGGCACGTCCTTGACGTACGACGCGAGTTCGCAGTCGTAGGACGCTGCCGACGGAATCGCGTCGTTGGGGTTCCAGACGTCCGCCTTCCCGTCGCCGTCGCCGTCGATGCCGTGCGTGGCCCAGGTGCTCGGGATGAACTGCGCTATCCCCTGCGCCGCGGCGGGGCTCCTGGCGTTCGGGTTGAACCCGCTCTCCTGGTACAACTGGGCAGCCAGCAAAGCCGGGTTGATCGCGGGGCAGAGGTTGCCCCACCTCTGCACGAGGGACTGGTACGCGGCCGGCACGGCGCCCTTGGCGAGCCCCACGGACCCGCCGCCCGCCCCGCCCGAAATGTCCCCCGCGACGACGTACACGCCGACGACGAGCAAGGTGACGAAGCTGAGCCCGGAAGCGGCGGCGGCGGCCGCCACGATCCATGCCTTACGCACCGTCAACCGCCCCTCGTCACACGGGAGTCCGCCGTCGACAGTGTAGAGGTGCCCGCCGCGCTTTTGAGGTGATCACACACGGGCGCAGGGCAGCACGGCGGCCGGTCGCCGTGCGACCCCGCCGGGAGCGCGGCGCGGATCAGGGATCGGCGGACGCGTGCTTGTAGAGCTCCGCCGCGCCGGCCCCGAGGACCACGCTGTACGAGGTGTCCGCCGTCGAGCCGCCCGCCTCGTGGCCGCCGAGCACGCCGACGACCTCCTGGTGCGCGTTGATCCACGGACTGCCGCTGGTGCCGCCGGTGAACTCCGGGCAGTCGATGCGCTGCTGGGTGCCGCTGTGGGCCTTCGGCCTGTTGGTGCAGCTGATGGGCACCTCAAGGGAGTCCGGGTAGCCGGTGACGGTGACCGTGGTCGCCCCGGTCGACGCCCCGGTGACGAGGCGGTTGGCACCAACGACGTCCTCGACACCCTTGCCGCCCTGCGGGGCGACCACGGCGAAGGCCATGTCGCTGTCCTCGTCCTGGTGCGCGGACCAGTCGTCGGGCAGGAAGCGACGCTCGACCGTCCACACGCCGTAGGGCGCCCGGCCGTCCCGGTACCCCGGCACGAACACCAGGCCGGAGTCCCCGCTCAGGCAGTGGGCGGCGGTGACGACGAGGTTCCGGCGGGGGCTGTGCACCACCGAGGCCGTGCAGAAGTGGTTGCCCGCGAGGTCGCCCGCCTTGTCCGCGCCGAACAGCGCCCCGACCCGGGCGCTCCGCGGGGTCTTCGACGTGACGGCAGTCACTCCGAGCGGCCCGCTCGCCCCGTGCCGGCCGGGCCCGTCGTGCGCGGCCGCGACGGAAGCGGAGGTCGCCGCCAGCAGCACCAGCACGGCGAACAACGCCCGCGCACGTGCCCGGCGATGCCCGGGACGTGCGCGATCAGCGGTGCTCTTGATACCTGTGGTGCGCTTCATCAGGCTCCACTGTGATGGACGAGGGTGAGAATCGGACCCCGACTTCCCTGAGATTCTCCTGTGAAACGCCCGTTCATCGTATGACCGGCCTCACACCACCTCCCGACTTGTCCCTCCCGGAGCATCCCGCTCGACGGCCCGCTCGACGCCGGAACCGGCGGACATGCGAACGCGGTGCCGCCGCGGAAAAGCGTGAGACCATCGGCCACGGACGACCGCTCACCCGACTGGTCGTCAGAAACCGTACCGGCACGGAAGAAACGTCAACGACGGAACCACACCACGGGTTGCGCTCGGACTTCATTGCCCGGCGTGACCTGCCGTGATACACAGAGTGACCATACGTACGAAACCCACCAGGCAATGCCGCCAAGTCGACATACGGCGGCGTCATTGTCGGCGAGAATGGGCCTGACCTCTGCACGAGGGCAGGGGACGCGGAACTACCCAACAGGGGCGGTGACTTACATGCTCTTTGCGGCCGACAAGGGAGACATCAACACCATCATCGGCGGGATCGCTCCGAACTGGGGCCCCTTCGGCAGCCTGGGCAACGAGGCGAAGGTGATGATCGAGGTGGTGATGGCCGTGGCCATCCTGCTCTGCCTCGGCATCGCCGTCTGGGGCGCCGCCAAGCAGCGCATCGGCGCCACGGCCCTGCGCGACACGTTCAGCGCCGAACAGGGCAAGGGCCTGATCATCGCCGGTCTGACGGGCGTGTTCATCATCGGCTCGCTCGGCACGCTCTTCACCATCGTGTACGGCATGGCCGTGTAACCGGCGCACACCCGCGCATGCCGCGCACGGTGCTCCGTGCGCACCGCCGGTCGGACCCTCCGGGCGCGCCCGGTGCCCCCGCTGCCCCTACCCACCCACCGTGCCCACCGGCCGAGGTTGCGTTTCCCTGATGTCGAGTCACCACACCGCGTCCACGCGGGAACCAGCACGGCTACCGTCGTACTTCCACGCATTCCGGTACGAGGTCGAGGGGGCGGAAGGGGCATGAGTCGCTCAGACGGGCACGGGTACGGCGATTCGGCGCGCGCCGACGACGGACCGTACGCGGGCGGGCAGACCCGCACCCGGCTCCCGGACCGGCCCGGCGACCCCTACGGCGGCGCGCGGCGCGGCGGCCGCTCGTCCTCGCGCAGCCTGATCACGGTGGTCGCCGTGGTCGTCCTGCTCATCGCCGCGATCGCCTTCGCGAACCGCTCGGGAGGCCGCGCCCCCGCCGCCGGCGGCAACGCCGACAAGCCGAAGGCGGCGGCGACCGCGGCGACCGGCAAACAGCCGGTGCAGACGAAGACGGGCGGGATCCCGTCGGGGTTCGCACACGACGAACAGGGGGCGCAGAGCGCTGCCGCGAACTACGCCGTGGCCCTCGGCTCGACCGGCATGTTCAAGAAGGACACCCGGCACACCCTCCTGGACCTCCTCTACACCCCCGACGCGGCAGCCAGGCTCCAAGGACCCATGGACCAGGCCTACTCGGCTGACTTCCTCAACCGGATGGGCCTGGACGCCGAAGGCAACCCGCCCACCGGCAGCACGTTCGTCTCACGCGTGGTCCCGGTGGGCACCACCGTGAAGCAGTACAGCGACAGCGGCGCCGAGATCGCGGTCTGGTACATGGGACTGATCGGCATGTCCGCGGAGACCTCCACCGACCCGGTCACCTCGTCGTGGAAGACGTGGACGTTCGAACTCCAGTGGTCGAGAGGCGACTGGAAGATCGTCTCCGACTCGCAGAAGGACGGCCCCGCCCCGGTCCCCGGTGACGACAAGGCCGCCACCTCCGACGAGATCCGCAAGGCCATCGAAGAGTACGGAGGGTTCACGTATGCCCGGTAGCAAGCAGCACCTGCTCAAGCTCACCGGAGCCGTGGCAGCCGTGCAGACGTCGGTCGTGTTGTTGGCCACCCGTGCCGTCGCCGCGCCCTCACCCAGCCCGACGCCGTCGCCGAGCGACAACCACTGCGACCTCATCGTCGGCCGGGCCAGGCAGTACTGCGAGCGTGGCAACAGCCCCAGCGACGGTGGTTCCCGGGCCCCCGACCCCACCTCCACCCTCGACCCCCTCTCCTCCCTCGCCAAGGGCTGTGCCGACGCCGCCTCCTGGACCGTCACCAAGCTCAGCAAGGCCGTGCAGGAGACCGCGAACGTCGACTTCACCAACCAGAAGTTCCTCCAGCAGTACGCGGTCGTGTTCGCCGCGTCGACCGTGCTCACGCTGTTGCTCTGG
The DNA here is from genome assembly GCF_044756885.1 of Streptomyces sp. NPDC091412. Lineage (NCBI taxonomy): Bacteria > Bacillati > Actinomycetota > Actinomycetes > Kitasatosporales > Streptomycetaceae > Streptomyces > Streptomyces sp. NPDC091412. The sequence goes on from NZ_JBIVTV010000026.1 coordinate 66,020, forward strand.
CTGCTGGCCGTGGCCAAGCGGGCCGTGCGCGGCGTGCCGCTGACCACCGCCATCTCCGAGGCCGTCGGCTTCCTTTGGCTGACCGTGCTCGCCTCGGCCTTCACCCCGCTGATCCTCTACACGGTCGTCTCGGCCACCGACGGCGTCTCCGACGTCCTCGCCAAGGCGACCGGCGATCAGGCCGGCACCTTCTTCGGCACGTTCTCCGCCGCGCTCGCCAAGGGCGAGAACATCGGCGGCGGGCCGATCATGCTGATAGTCGTCTCCCTGGTCTCCATCCTCGCCGCCGGCGTGCTCTGGCTGGAACTCGTCATCCGCGCCGCCCTGCTGTACGTCGGCGCCCTGCTCGGCACCGTCGTCTACGCCGGGCTGGTCGACAAGAACCTGTGGGGGCACGTACGCCGCTGGGCCGGAATCATGATCGCGGTGATCCTGGTGAAACCGGTCATCGTGATCGTGCTCGGGCTCGCCGGCGCGCTGTCCTCGGGCGACAACGGACCCGGCGCCTTCTCCGCGGTCGTCTCCGGCCTCGCGATCATCCTGCTGGCCATCTTCGCCAGCGCCATGATCTACCGGTTCGTCCCGGGCTTCGGCGACGAGATCGCGGCCGGCCGCAACAACCGCATCATGCAGGGCGCCGAGGGCAAGGCCGCCGCGGTCATCAGCTCCCCGGCCAGCCTGGTCGCGCAGGGCATCAAGACCCACAGCACGCGGGCCGACAGCAACGGCGGTGGCGGCGGCCAGTCGTCCGCGCGCCCGGCCAACCCGGTCTCCGGCGGCGTCGCCGCGCACAGCGCGCGCGTCCCGGACGGCGGCGGCGGATCTGTCCCCTCCGCCGCGCCCGCTCCCCGCGCACCCAGCCCGGTGAACTCCCCCCACGCCGGAAGCACCCGCAAGAGCAGTACCAACCGCACGGGAGGTGAAGGGCGTTGACGACCGATTCCCATGTGTCCCACACGGTCACGCCCCGCCGTACATATCTGATCGGCCGCGCCCGGCCGAACGCGATCGTCGGCCGCAACCGCGAGACCGGTGAGATCGTCCTGATCATCGCGGGCGCGTTCATCGGCATGATGTGCGGCCTGCTGGTCCCGGTGCTGCCCCTGCGCATCGTGCTGCTGACCGGTTTCCCGCTGCTGTCGCTGGCCGCGGTCTACCTGCCGTACCGGCACCGCACGTTCTACAAGTGGTTCGAGATCAACCGCAGTTACAAGCGCACCGTCAAGAGCGCCGCCGTCTACCGCTCGGGCGTGATGGAGGCCGGAACGGACCTGGACGGCCGGGAGGTCGAGATCGGTCCGCCGCCCGGCATCGGCCGGATCACCTGGCTCGCCGCGCCGTTCGGACCGGACGAGATCGCCGTACTGCTGCACGCCGACCGCAAGACGGTCACCGCCGCCATCGAGATCGAGGGCCCCGGCGTCGGCCTGCGTGACTCCGAGGACCAGGAGGCCCTCGTCGACCGCTTCGGCACCCTGCTCAAGCACGTGGCCAACGGCGACGGCTTCGTCACCCGCCTGCAGATGCTCGCCCGCACCCTCCCCGCCGACCCCGACGCCCACGCCAAGGACGTCACCGTACGCGGCGACGAGCGGGCGCCGCAGTGGCTCCAGGGGTCCTACGACCAACTGCAGTCCATGGTGTCCACCAGCAGCGAGCAGCACCGCGCCTACCTCGTCGCCTGCATGCACTACACCCGCGAACTCGCCGCCGAGGCCCACGCCATGGCGCGGGCCGCCCGGCCCCAGGCGGGCCGCAAACTGGACCGGGACGCCGGACTCGCGGTGGTCATGGCCCGCGAGCTGACCGACATCTGCTCCCGGCTCCAGGAAGCCGACATCCGCGTACGGCAGCCGCTCGGTCAGGGACGGCTGGCCTCGCTGATCCACTCCATGTACGACCCGGACCACCCCATCGACCACATCCAGGCGATGACCAAGCGCAACGCCTGGCCGGCCGAACTGGACGCCATGGAGCCGACGTACCTCCAGGCCAAGACCCGCGAGTCGGCGACCCGCGAACCCTGGTGCCACGCCACCGCGTGGGTCAAGGAGTGGCCGATGACCCCGGTCGGCGTGAACTTCCTCGCGCCCCTCCTCGTCCACACCCCGGACGTCATCCGCACCGTCGCCGTCACGATGGACCTCGAACCCACCGAGGTCGCCATCGAGCGCATGCTGACCGAGAAGACCAACGACGTCGCCGAGGCCAGCCGCGCCGCGAAGATGAACCGCACCGTGGACCCGCGCGACGTGGCCGCCCACAGCCGCCTCGACCAGCGCGGCGAGGACCTCGCCAGCGGCGCGGCCGGCGTCAACCTGGTCGGCTGGATCACCGTGTCCTCCCGCTCCCCCGAGTCCCTGGCCCGCGACAAGCGGACGATCAGAGCCTCGGCCGGGAAGTCCTACCTGAAACTGGAGTGGTGCGACCGCGAGCACCACCGCGCCTTCGTGAACACGCTTCCGTTCGCCACCGGAATCCGACGGTAGGGGCTGATGCTCTGATGCGGGACCCGCTGACCGCACTCACGGACGCCTTCACATCCTTCCTGTTCGGGAAGGTGGAGACGACCCGGCTGCCGGTGAGAACGTCCACGGGCCAGGCCCAGGCGGTCTACCTGCCCACCGCCGCGCCGGGCCTGGGCGACTCGGGCGTCATCATCGGGCGCGAGGTGTACTCCGGGAAGGGCTACATCTACGACCCCTTCCAGCTGTACGGCCAGCAACTCCCCGCGCCGCACTGGCTGGTCCTCGGCGAGTCCGGCAACGGCAAGTCGGCGCTGGAGAAGACCTACGTCCTGCGCCAGCTCCGCTTCCGCGACCGCCAGGTCGTCGTCCTGGACGCCCAGGGCGAGGACGGGGTGGGCGAGTGGAACCTCATCGCGGAGGAGCTGGGGATAACGCCGATCCGGCTGGACCCGATGGCGGCCCTGGACCACGGCATCCGGCTCAACCCCCTGGACCCGTCGATCACGACCACGGGCCAGCTGGCGCTGCTGCGGACCATCATCGAGGTCGCGATGGGCCACGGCCTGGACGAGCGCTCCGGCTTCGCGCTGAAGGTCGCCCACGCGTACGTCAACGAGACGATCGTGGAACGCCAGCCGGTGCTGTCGGACATCGTCGAGCAACTCCGGCACCCCGAACCGGAGTCGGCCGAGGCGATGAACGTCGCCATAGACGACGTACGGGCCTGGGGCCTGGACGTGGCACTGGTCCTGGACCGCCTGGTCGACGGCGACCTGCGCGGCATGTTCGACGGCCCCACCACGGTCGGCATCGACCTGGACGCGCCCCTGATCGTCTTCGACCTGTCCCACATCGACCGCAACTCCATCGCCATGCCGATCCTGATGGCGATCGTCGGCGTGTGGCTGGAGCACACCTGGATCCGCCCCGACCGCAAGAAGCGCATCTTCCTGGTCGAGGAGGCCTGGCACATCATCAACAGCCCGTTCGTGGCCCAGCTGTTCCAGCGGCTGCTGAAGTTCGGCCGCCGGCTGGGTCTGTCGTTCGTGGCCGTCGTCCACCACCTGTCCGACGTGGTGGACGGAGCGGCGGCCAAGGAGGCCGCAGCGATCCTGAAGATGGCCTCCACCAGGACGATCTACGCCCAGAAGGCGGACGAGGCGAGAGCGACGGGACGGGTGCTCGGCCTGCCCAGGTGGGCGGTCGAGATCATCCCGACCCTGACGCCCGGTATCGCGGTGTGGGACGTCAACGGCAATGTCCAGGTGGTCAAACACCTGGTCACCGAGACCGAACGACCGCTGGTGTTCACCGACCGCGCCATGACGGAGTCCTCCAGCGACCGCCTCGCCGACGACACCCTGCGCGCCGCGGAGTTGGAGGCCGAGGAGCGGGCGGCGACCTACATGGGACAGCACATCGCCAACCTGGACGGCTCCTCGGAGTCGACGGTGGCCTAGAGGGGACGCACGCGTGAGACCGGACGACCGCGACCACGGACAGGGCCGCCAGGGCCGGCGGGACGGCCAGGGCGGCGTTCCCGACAGCCTGCTGGTCGGCGTCCTGGCCTTCCTGCTCGGCATGACCCTGCTGGTGTGGACGGCCACCGGACTCGCCGGCCTGTTCGCCAACGGCTCCTGGCCCTCCGGGGTCGCCTTCACCCGCACACCGATGGCGATGCGCCACCTCATCGCCGACCCGCACGACATCCCCGGCGCCTGGCCGGACACCGCACCGGAGCGGCTGTCGGGGTACGGACTGTTCTGGGGCCTGTTCATCGGCCAGTTGATGGTGCTGTTCGTGCTGACCGTGTTCGTGCTGGGCACGGTGGCCCGGTGGAGAGCCGGGAGAGCACGCAGGCGGGCGGAGAGAGAGGCGGCCCGGGAACGGACGGCGGCGCCGGAACCCCAGGAGGTGCCTGCGCCGGTCCCCCAGGAGGTCCCCACCCAGCGGACGGCCCCGGAGCCCGGACGGCCGCTCGTGGCCGCCCAGCAGCCCACGGAGGCCCCACAGACCGTGGAAGCCCTGCAGCCGGTCGAGGCACCGCGGCCCGCGGACCGGCCGGCACCCGCGACACCCCTCGCACAGCCCCTCGTGCCCTTCGCCGCCGGCAGCCACGGCGGACCGGCCGGCGGACGGGAGAAGGTCCTGATCGCACCGCGAGAGGCCCGGCAGGCGGCCGCGGCGCAGGCGATCCGGGATGCGGCAGGCCCGGCCCTCGTCATCACGTCGAACCCGGCCCTGTGGCAGGACACGAAGGACTCCCGGGCCAAGCTGGGCCCGGTCCTCCTCTACGACCCCGCCCACCTCTGCGACACCCCGGCCCGCCTCCACTGGTCCCCCACGGCGGGCTGCGAGGACAAGGCGACGGCGGCCGCCAGGGCCGCCGCACTGCTCGCCCCGGTACGCCCCACCGCCAAGGTCGACCAGGCGACCGGCGACACCGCGGAGACCCTTCTGCGCAGCTTCCTGCACGCCGCCGCCATAGACGGCCGCGCCGTCCGCCACGTCCACCGCTGGGCGCAGGGCACACAGGTCCAGGAGGCCGTGCGAATCCTCCGTACGAACCCCAAGGCCGCCGCCGGATCGGCCGGCGAGCTGGAGGCCTCACTCACCTCGCACCCCGAACGGCGGGACCTCGCCCAGGAGTTGACCAGCCGAGCACTGGCCTCACTGTTCACGGTGAACATCCGCGAGGCCTGCACTCCAAACCGAACTGATGCCGTCGCCTTGGATTCCTTCGTGAACGAAGGGGGCACGCTCTATGTGGTCGGCGAATCCCTCGAGGATCCCCGGACCAACCCGGGTGCGATGCCCCTCCTGACGGCACTCGCCTCAAGCGTGGTCGAGCGCGGCCGGCGCATGGCCGAACGGTCATCCTCCGGTCGCCTCGACCCACCACTCGCACTCGTCCTGGACGACGTGGCCGCCGTCGCCCCGCTGCCCCAACTCCCGGGGCTGCTGGCCGACGGAGCCGACCAGGGGCTGCCCACGCTGGCCCTGCTCCGCTCCCGCGAGCAGGCACGTGCCCGCTGGCCGCACGACGAACTCCCGGCGTGACCAGGGCCCTCAGGGGCGTTCGACGACGTACTCCAGCTCGGACTCCGCCGAACCGGCCGTCAGCGGCACGGTGACCCCGCTCGGCAGGAACCCGATCCTGCGGTAGAAGCGCAGGGCCCGCCCGTTGTCCTCGTGCACGATCAGCCGCACCCGTTCCACGCCGGTGTCCCAGGCCCATTGGAGAGCCTCGTCGAACAGGACCTCGGTCAGCCCGCACCCGCGGTGCTCGGGCCGCACGTAGACACCGACGACATGTCCCTGCCGCCGCTCGACCGGAAACCCGGCCCAGTCCGTCGTGCCGGCCTCCTCCACGAGCACGGTCACGGTTCCGGCCCACTCGCCGTCCGGCCCCTCCACGACGAACTGCCGGGCGTCGTCCGACCCCACGGCGGCCCCGGCCGTCCGCTCCTGCCAGAACGAGTCCGGCCTGGCCAGGGCGTCGTCGTACGTCTCCAGAAAGGCGAGGTGGGCCACCGGGTCCTGGAGCGCGACCAGCCGCAGCGCCTTCGCGGCGGGCCACTCCTCAGTGCGCACGGCACGGACGACGTACTGCTCGGTGCTGCTGGGGCTGCTCATGGGGCCACGGTAATGCACCAAAACAAAAGGGCCCACACCTTTTCGGTGTGGGCCCTTTCTTAAAATTTGTTCGGCGGCGTCCTACTCTCCCACAGGGTCCCCCCTGCAGTACCATCGGCGCTGTGAGGCTTAGCTTCCGGGTTCGGAATG
>NZ_JBIVTV010000027.1:0-72010 GCF_044756885.1 Streptomyces sp. NPDC091412
CTTCGACCAGGCCGGAAACGCCGGTGAGGTCCGCACCTACCAGTTCCGGGTCAAGGCCGGACAGCCCGAGCGCGCGATGTGGCAGATGGACGAGGAGGCGGGGGCGAGCCAGGCCGTGGGTTCGGCGCCGGAGCGTGTGCTCGAGCTGCGCGGCGGCGCCACACCGGGCGTGCCCGGGGCCAAGGGTACGGCGGTGTCCTTCAACGGAGTCGACGGCTACGCGGTCTCCGACATTCCCACCGTGGACACCTCGGTCGGGTTCTCCGTCTCAGCATGGGCGAAGCTGTCGAAGATGCCGGACCAGGCGGCCATCATCGCCGCCCAGCCCGGCAATTACGCCCCGGGCTTCGAGCTGTACTACTCCAAGTCCTATGACCGGTGGGTGTTCAACCAGTACAAGGCCGATGCCACCGGCGCGGGCATCGTGCGGGCCATGGCGCCTTCCCCGGGTGGGGTCAAGGCGGGGCAGTGGACGCATCTGGTGGGCGTTTACAGCCTGGGCGACAAGGAGTTGAGGCTCTACGTCGACGGTGCACTGGTCGGGAGCACGGCCTACAGCACGCCCTGGGACGCCCGCCGGGGTCTTCAGATCGGCGCCGGCTTCTATGACGGCGGCAGGCTGGCCTCGTTCTTCCCCGGGGCGATCGACGAGGTGCAGATCTTCGAGAAGCCGCTGTCGGCCAATGAGGTGACTCGCCTGTACGGCAAGCAGTCGCTCACCGCGGGCCGTCCGGCGCGGGCGGTGTTCTCGATGGACGAGCCTGCCGACGCGACGCAGCTGGCCGGGAAGGCGGAGGTGCCGGCGGCCACGTTCGTCGGAGGTGTCACCTCCGGGCAGTCGGGTGTCGCGGGCAGGGCGCTGACGCTGAACGGGATCGACGGTTACGCCACCACCAAGCGGCCGCTGCTGTACAACCAGCGCAGCTTCGCCGTGTCCGCGTGGGCCAAACTGCCGAAGACCAAGCCGGACCACGCGGCGATCATCGCCACGCAGACGAGCACGCACAGGCCGGGGATGGAGCTGTACTACTCGGCGGCGTACGACCGCTGGGTGGTCAACCATTACGTGACGGACACGCCGGACGCCAAACTGATCCGGGCCATGCAGCCTGAGGGGCAGACCGCCTACGGGGATACGTGGACGCATCTGGTCGGGGTGTACGACGAGGTCGCGGGCAAGCTGATCCTGTACGTCAACGGCGTGAAGGCCGGCGAGACCGAACTGAAGGTCAACTGGTACGCGGGTGAGGCGGTGCAGATCGGGGCCGGTTCCTATGACGGCAAGCCGGGCTCGTTCTTCCCGGGCCAGATCGACGACGTACGCCTCTTCGACCGTGTGGTGGGCGCCGAAGAGGTCCAGCAGATGTTCCAGCAGCGCCCGCTGGTCGAGAGCCGGTGGATGTTCGAGGAAACCACCGGGACCGGCCCGGTAACCACCCCGAACGCGGTGACAGGAGGCAGCGCGCTCACGCTGTACGGGGGCGCGAAGAAGTCGGACTTCGCCTTCATCGACTGGGGCAGTCTGGAACTGAACGGCGTCGGCGCCTACGCGGCCACGACCTCTGTACCGGTCGACACCAGCGGCAGCTACACCGTCACCGCCTGGGCCCAGGCCGCCGCGCTGCCGACCAGCGGTGTCGCGCTGGTCAGCGCCGAGGGCTCCCACCAGAGCGCCCTCACCGTCCGCTTCGTACCGGACACCGCGAACCCGGAGGGCCTCGGCCACTGGGAGCTGACGCTGCCGGACAAGGACGGCGCGGACGCGACGGTCGTACGCGTGAAGAACAGCGAGTTCTACGACGCGCGGGACTGGAACCACCTGGCCGTCGTCTACGACGGCTTCACCAAACAGGCCCGCCTCTACGTCAACGGAACGCTCCAGGAGGTCTCCTGCGGCAACGGTGACGACGGCGAGGACTGCGGAGGCGGCCAGGTCTCCTGGGCCGAGAACACGCTCGCCTTCAAGGCGGCCAAGTCCTTCCAGGTCGGCCGCGCCAAGACCGACGGGGCCTGGGGAGAGTACTTCCCCGGCCTGGTCGACGACGTCTGGGCCTTCCAAGGCGCGCTGACCGACGAACAGGTCCAAAAGCTGGCCGCCAGCTGGTTCGACGTGCCCACCGAGGTACCTGGCCTCGGCTGACCCGCCCCTTTCCTTCGTTCCTTCTTTCTTCCGCCGGCCACGCCCCTCCGGGGGCGTGGCCGGCCTGGACATCCACGAGGAATTCAACCGCATATGTCTGGAAAAACCAGATCTCGACTGCGCAGGGCAGTGCGACGAAGGGTGGCACTGACGCTGTCCGCCGTCATGGTGGGCACAGTGCTGCAGACCGCCGCCGCATCAGCGGTTCCGACCGCCGGCCGTGACCTGCCCGGTCTTCCGTCGGCCGAGAAGCCGGTCAAGGGCGCCGACATCCGCACCGGTGAACCACGTACCGTCGCGAAGGGACCGCGGACGCCCAAGGGCAAGCCGCGGGCGGCCTGGCCCAAGGCGGGCGAGGCGGTCATCACCGTGACCCGGGCCGCCACGGTGAAACCGTCCGCACGGTCCACACGGAGTAACGCCCAAAGCGACGTCGACGCCCGCGTCCTGGGCCACGCCGCCGCCGAGCGCGCCGGTGTGAACGGCATGGTCTTAACCCTTGAAGCCAGGACGAGCCAAGGCAACCGACCCGGTACGGTCGACGCCTCCCTCGACTACTCCTCCTTCACCGAAGCCTTCGGCGGCAACTACGGTTCCCGGCTCACCCTGGTCGAGCTGCCCGCGTGCGCCCTGGACAAGCCCGACAAGGCGGAGTGCCGTACAGCGACGCCCGTCGAGACGGTCAACGACACCGAGCGGCACACCCTGACCGCGCCCGACCTGGCTCTGCGCCAGTCCGGCCCGACGGTCCTCGCGGCCGTCGCCGCGGAGACCGCCGGCAAGGGCGACTACACCGCCACCCCACTGTCCCCGTCCGCGACCTGGGACACCAACCTCAACACCGGCGACTTCACATGGTCGTACGACATCCCGGTGCCCGATGTCCCCGGCGGCCTGACCCCGGACCTCGGCCTGTCGTACTCCTCCGGCTCCATCGACGGGCGCACCAGCAACACCAACAACCAGTCGTCCTGGGTGGGCGACGGCTTCGACCTGTGGTCCGGCTTCATCGAGCGCCGTTACAAGCCGTGCTACGACGACGGCGTCAAGAACGCCGACGGCAACAAGCCCGGCGACCTGTGCTGGGGCTACGACAACGCGTTCATCGCCTTCAACGGCAAGGGCGGCGAGCTCGTTCCCGACGGTGACGACAAGTTCAGATTCAAGCAGGACGACGGCAGCCGAATCGAGCGCCTGCGCTCGACCGACCGGGGCAACGGCGACAACGACGGGGAGTACTGGCGCCTGACCGATCCCGACGGCGTGCGCTACTACTTCGGCTACAACAGGCTGCCCGGTTGGACGGACGGCAAGGAGACCACCAACTCCACCTGGACGGTCCCGGTCTTCGGCAACGACTCCGGCGAGCCCTGCCACAAGACGGCCTTCGCGGACTCCTGGTGCCAGCAGGCCTGGCGCTGGAACCTCGACTATGTCGAGGACCCGCACGGCAACGCGGTCGCCTACTACTACAAACAGGAGAAGAACTCCTACGGCCGCAACCTCGACCCCAAGAACAACACCCCCTATGTGCGCGGTGGTTCTCTGGACCGCATCGAGTACGGCCTGAAGTCCGGCTCCGTGTACGGCACCAAGCCGCTCGCCAAGGTCGGCTTCACGACCTCGGAGCGCTGCCTGCCGGACACCAGGACCGACTGCTCGGACATCGGCAAGGACGCCTTCTACTGGTACGACACGCCCTGGGACCTCAACTGCGACAGTGGCAAGGACTGTGACAAGGGCCGCCTCTCCCCCGTCTTCTTCACCCGCAAGCGGCTGACCGGCATCACCACCGAGGTGCTCAAGGGCGACACCCACACCAAGGTCGACTCCTGGACGATGGGCCACCGCTGGGGCATGGCGGACACCGACTACCAACTGCTGCTGGACTCCATCCAGCACACCGGTCACACCGCGACCCCGGCAGTCACCCTGCCGAAGACCACCTTCGCCTACACCCAACTGGCCAACCGGCTCGACAGGACCGGCGACGGCTACGCGCCGTTCATCAAGGCGCGGCTGTCCACCGTCGCGGACGAGTACGGCGGCCAGGTCGACGTCAACTACTCGGCGCCCGCCTGCTCCTGGGACGCGCTGCCGACCCCGGAGAAGAACACCACACGCTGCTTCCCGCAGTTCATCGGCGGCGACTCGCAAGACGATCCGGAGCGGCAGTGGTTCAACAAGTACGTCGTCACCTCCACGACCACGACCGACCGCACCGGCGGCGCTCCGGACGGCGTGACGCAGTACGAGTACCTGGGCGGCGCGGCCTGGCACCACGACGATGACGACGGGCTGACCAAGCAGAAGCACAAGACGTGGTCGCAGTGGCGCGGCTACGGCCAGGTCCGGGTCACGTCCGGCGGCCAGGGCGGTGCCTCGGCCATGAAGACCCAGCAGGACAGCTACTTCCTGCGCGGCATGGACGGCGACCGCGAGAGCACCTCCGGCGGCACGAAGAAGGTGTCCGTCCCGCTCGGCAGCGGCGAGGGCGACCCGATCACCGACCACGAGTCGGCGGCCGGCTTCGCCTACAGGACCGTCACCTACTCGGGCGTCGGAGGAAAGGTCCTGTCGAAGACCGTCAGCCGGCCCTGGCACCACGAGACGGCCCGGAAGGTCCGCGACTGGGGCACCGTCACCGCCAACCTCACCGGGACCGCCCGGGCCGCGTCCTGGACCTCCCTGGACGACGGCGCCGGCAACTCCTGGGCCACCACGGCGTCCGAGTCGACCCACGACTCCGTGGCCGGTCGTGTCACCCAGGTCGACGACCTCGGCGACACGACAACAGCGGCCGACGACCGCTGCACCCGCACCACCTACGCCCCCGGCGGCATCCTCACGCTCGTCGCGCGGCAGGAGACCGTCATCGGCGCCTGCGCCCGTACCCCGGACCGCACCAAGGACGTCGTGTCCGACGTCCGTACGGCCTACGACGGCGGTGAGTACGGCGACGCCGCCACCAAGGGCGACGCCACCGCGTCCGCGACGCTCAAGAGTCACGACGGCACCAAGGCCACCTACCTGGAGTCCAACGCCACGTTCGACTCCGACGGCCGGCAGCTGACCACCACGGAGCTGACCGCCGACGTCACGGTGACCGGCACGGGCAAGCCCGTCCGCACGGCCCGCAAGGACGGCCGTACGACGACCACCGCCTACAGCCCCGCCACCGGATTCCCCACCAAGGTCACCGAGACGACCCCGCCCGCCACCGCGGGCGTCGCCTCGACGGCCCAGTCCACGGTGACCGAGTTCGAGGCGCTGCGCGGCCGGCCGTCCGCCCAGGTCGATCCCAACGGCAACCGATCGGAGTTCACCTACGACGCCCTCGGCCGGTCCAGCCGGATCTGGCTCGCCGACCGGCGCACCAGCCAGACCCCGAGCTATGAGTTCACGTACTTCATCGACGAGAACAAGCCGGCCGCGATCCGCACCCAGACCCTCGACAACAACGGAGGCCAGCGCGCCTCCTACGTGATCTACGACGGATTCCTGCGCGAACGGCAGACGCAGGAACCGGGTCCGGACGGCGGCCGTGTCCTCACCGACGTCTTCTACGACGAGCGCGGCCTGACGGCGAAGACGTTCGCGCCCTACTACAACGACGAAGCAGCCCCGAACCGCGCCTTGTTCGGCCCTGACGACGCGCTCAGCGTGGAGACCCAGACCCGGCTCACCCATGACGGGCTCGGCCGCGAGACGGAGATCCGGGACATCGCCGGCAACGGTGACGGCGGCGCCGTCCTCGGCATCACCAGGAAGATCTACGGCGGTGACCGCACCACCGTGATCCCGCCGGAGGGCGGGACCGCCACCACCGTGATCGCCGACGTCCGCGGCCTCGTGACGGAGCTGCGCCAGCACCACGCCCGCAGCGCCGACGCCGCCTTCGACACCACCAGGTACACGTACACACCCAAGGGAGAGCTGGAGAAGGTCACCGACCCTGCGGGCAACACCTGGCGCTACGGCTACGACCAACTCGGCCGCGAGACCAGCGTGGACGACCCCGACCGGGGTACGACCATCCGCACCTACGACGACCGCGGCCTGCTCACCACCACGAAGGACGCCCGCGGCACCGTCCTCGCCCACGTCTACGACGGCCTCGACCGCCAGACCGAGCTCCGCGAGGGCTCCGGCACGGGCACGCTCCGCTCGAAGTGGACGTACGACACCGTCAGCGGCGCCAAGGGCCTCCTCGCCGAGGCCACGCGCTACGTCGACGGAGCCGCGTACACCACCAAGGTCACCCAGTACGACCGCCTCTACCGGCCGGTCAGGACCTCCGTGGTCATCCCCGGGCAGGAGGGCAGTCTGCAGGGCACCTACCAGACCGGCACCTCCTACCTGCCCTCCGGGTTGATCGGCGGTGTGAGCTACTCCGCGGCCGGCTCGCTCCCGGGCGGCAGCCACTCGCTTACGTACCAGCCGGAGACGCTGCGGCCCATCTCCCTGCTGGGCGACGGCTTCAAGGCGGAGACCAGCTACTCCAAGACCGGCAAGCCGCTCCAGTACACGATGTACGGCACGGCCGCCGGCGCCAAGCCGGTCCAGGTCACCAACACCTACGAGTGGGGCACCCAGCGTCTGGCGACCTCACGGGTGGACCGGCAGGACGTGGCCGGAGTCGACCGGTACCACACGTACCGCTACGACCAGGCGGGCAACGTCCTGTCCGTCTCGGACACCTCCCGATCCGGCACGGACACCCAGTGCTTCAGCCACGACTACCTCCAGCGCCTGACGGAGGCATGGACCCAGGGCGACAAGACCTGTGCCGCCGCCCCGTCCGGCGGTGTGCTGGGCGGCCCTGCCCCGTACTGGCAGTCGTACGCCTATGACAAGACCGGCAACCGCCTCACCGAGACCCTGCACGACCCCTCGGGAGCCAGCGGCAAGGACACCCGGCGGACCTACGGCTACCCGGCGCCGGGCAGCGCCCAGCCGCACGCGCTGACGTCGGTCACCACGCAACACCCCGACGGCACCAGTGCCGAGGAGTCCTACGACTACGACGCCATCGGCAACACCACGACCCGCGGCGCGCAGAAGCTGGACTGGGACGCCGAAGGCCATCTGGCCAAGGTCGTCGAGCCCGCGGCGGACGGCACCGAGAAGGTCACCGAGTACCTCTACGACGCCGACGGCAACCGTCTGATCGGGCGCACCGACTCGACGACCACGCTCTATCTCGGCGACACCGAGGTCACCCTGGCCCAGGGCGCCGCCAAGGGCAAGGCCACCCGCTACACCTCCCTCGGCGGCGGCCACCAGGCGGTCACGTCCGACGACGGGACCATCACCTTCGTCCTCGCCGACCACCAGGGCACCGGCCAGCTCGCGGTCGACGCCGCCACCCAGGGACTGACCCAGCGCCGCACCCTGCCCTTCGGAGGCATCCGGGGAGCCGCATCCGGCTCCTGGGCCGGCACCAGAGGGTTCGTCGGCGGAACCGACGACACCTCCGGCACCGGGCTGACACACCTGGGCGCCCGTGAGTACGACCCCACGACGGGCCGCTTCCTCAGCGTGGACCCGGTCATGGATCTCACGGATCCGCAGCAGCTCAACGGCTACGCCTACGCCGAGAACGCGCCCGTCACCTTCAGCGACAGCACCGGCCAGTGGAAGTGGCTGGACAACGTCATCAAGAAGGGCAAGCAGGCCGCGTCCGGCTTCAAGAACGGTGTCGTCGACGGCTACTACGACCTGGCCGAAGGCTTCTACTCGTTCACCGACACGATGGGCTGGACCCAAGGCAGCGCCCAGAAAATCAAGAACGACCGCGCGGGCAAGGGTCTCGTCAGCGTCTACAAGACCGTCCGGGGACCGGATCAAAGCGGCTCCTGGTACAAGGTCGGGTACTGGGTCGGGAAGTTCGTCACGCCCTTCATCCCCGGGGCCGGCGGGGCCGGCGCGGGGGCCAGGGCAGCTTCGAAACCCGGCACCGTCGCGAAGATCGCACGGGGTGTGCTCAGCAAGCTGTTCTCCGGGGCCGTGAAGAAGGCGGAGCGGCCGAGAGCGGCACCGAAGATCACCTTCGTTCCGGACGTCAGTACGCGCGGCATCGGCGGCAAGAGCATGCCCGCACTGGAGATCCAGAAGGCCCCCGCCGGCTGGACGCATGCCGACCGGATGCAGGAGGCGTCTTCCCAGGTCGCCGATTTCGCCCTCAAGAACTATTCGAGGAAGAAGAGGCTCAAGACCTATGCGGGCGGCTACAACATCGAGACGGGCGACATAGCCCTGGCCCAGTCGGGCGGCTGCAAACCCGGTCCCAGCTACTGCGCCGAGGGCAACGTCGTACGTGCCCTGGGCGGTGACCCCACAAAGGTACGATTCACCATCGCCTACACCGTGGAGTCCAAACCCGACAAGAGCCTCGTCGCTGTCGTGAAGCCCGTGTGCTGGGAATGTCAGTTGGACTACCCGTCTCCGTTCCAGTTTGAATTGGGCGCCGTGCCGGAACCCGGCGGCATCTGGGAGAAGCAGCACTTCTGAGGGGGACAGCAATGGGCACCATGGAGATGGAACTGAGCCTGTACGACTGGGCCCGCCTTCCGTGCCGCCGATGCAAGTCCGCGGAGCACGTCCCGGAAGATCTGCTGCGGATGGCCGGTGGGCACACACGGGAGGAGACCGAGCCACGGGGCATCGAAGGCCATGTCTTCCAGGAGACCTGGGGGACGGAGACCGTCGTGCCGGTCGCCCGCGTTCTGATGGCGGGGCTGGCCGGGCACAGTCTCTCCGTCGAGGCCCGGCATCGGTTCCTGGATCTGCTGTGGGGCTTCGTCGTCCTGGACGACGACCATCTCGCCGAAGCGTGCAAGGACGTGGTGCGGAGCGGGATCTGGTCCCTGTACGAGGAAGTGCTCTCGGGCCGGGACAAGGGCAGCGCACGCTTCGCCTACTGGCTCCTGGAGGAGGTGGAGACCGCTCCGGCACGGGTGCAGCGGCTCCTCCAGGTGGCGAGAGACCTGCTGCCGGAGAACCTCGACTAGCCGACGGCTGAGCGCTCCATGAGCGGGCAGGAGTCACGCCGAGAAGGCGGGGCCCTGCCCGTTCTGTTTCACGGGGCTACGAACACATCGACGGCCCGGCCTCTCTCCGTGATGATGGGCCGTAGCCGCCCCAGCGCTGGGCGCGCCATCGTGGACCAGAAAATCGCAACAGCTCAGTGGCGATGAGGGACGCGAGGGGCCTGAGGGTCGTAGTCGAGTGCCCAGGCCATCGCACCGGTCATGACGTCTCCTGCAGCCCAGCGCTGACTCAGTACACGTGTCAGGAAGGCGTCGGGGCTTGACTTGATGTACGGCATGCAGCGGCGTCCGTGCGTGGGGACCCGGACGCCGGCGGAGACCGGCCTGCCCAGGATCTCCTCGCCCCACGGGTCGAGCTCATTGGCAAGCCGCCCGTCGAACTGCATCTCGTCGAAGTCGAGTTCTCCCCTTCCGACCCTGACGACGTGATCGAAGACTTCCCGCTCGATTGAGACCCACACGCCCACGGTTGCCGTCCTGCCGTCGTCGAGGCCGATGGGCAGCAGCGCACGGGCGAACGCACCGAGGTTGTCGGTCACGACAATCGCATCGTTGACCAGCTTGACGTGCTGCTCGTAGTCGGCTTCGCCCAGGGCCGCAACGGGCTGCGGCAGCGAGAGATCGAAACGAGGATCCGAGACATCCACAAGCCCACCGCAGCAGGGACACGGGGGGACGTCGTGCTGGGGGTGTGCGATTTTGCCGGTCTTGTGCTTGCGCTGCCATATCGCCATGGAGCAGCAGTGAATCACCTCGACCAGCCGACGCCCAACTGGTGGTCGTGCGGGGCGGCCGGTGCGGTTCACCGCACCGGCCGCCCTGGCACATCTCCCGGAAGGGCGACGCGTCAGAGGAACGAGTTGATCTCGATCGTCTCGTCGCGGCCCGGGCCCACGCCGATCGCGGAGATCGGGGCGCCGGACATGTCCTCCAGGGCCTTGACGTAGGCCTGGGCGTTCTTCGGGAGGTCGGCGAAGGTCTTGGCCTTCGTGATGTCCTCCTGCCAGCCGGGGAGGTACTCGTAGACGGGCTTCGCGTGGTGGAAGTCGGTCTGGGAGTACGGGAGTTCCTCGACGCGCTCGCCGTCGATCTCGTAAGCGACACAGACCGGGATCTGCTCCCAGCCGGTGAGGACGTCGAGCTTGGTGAGGAAGAAGTCGGTCAGGCCGTTGACCCGGGTGGCATAGCGGGCGATCACCGCGTCGAACCAGCCGCAGCGGCGGTCGCGGCCGGTCGTCACGCCCCGCTCGCCGCCGATCCGGCGCAGCGCCTCGCCGTCCTCGTCGAACAGCTCGGTCGGGAAGGGACCGGAGCCGACGCGGGTGGTGTAGGCCTTGAGGATGCCGATGACGCGGCTGATCTTCGTCGGGCCGACGCCGGCGCCCGTGCAGGCACCGCCCGCGGTCGGGTTGGAGGAGGTGACGAAGGGGTACGTGCCGTGGTCGATGTCCAGCAGCGTGCCCTGGCCGCCCTCGAAGAGGACCACCTTGTTCTCGTCCAGCGCCTGGTTGAGGATCAGGACCGTGTCGGCGACGTACGGCTTGATCTGGTCGGCGTAGCCCAGCAGCTCCTCGACCACCTGGTCCACGGCGATCGCGCGCCGGTTGTACAGCTTGGTGAGGATCTGGTTCTTGGCGTCGAGGGCCGCCTCCACCTTCTGGGTGAGGATCGACTCGTCGTACAGGTCCTGCACCCGGATGCCGACGCGGTTGATCTTGTCCGCGTAGGTGGGGCCGATGCCCCGGCCGGTGGTGCCGATCTTCCGCTTGCCGAGGAAGCGTTCCGTCACCTTGTCGACGGTGACGTTGTACGGCGTGATGACGTGGGCGTTGCCGCTGATCAGCAACTTGGACGTGTCGACGCCGCGCTCGTTCAGACCGCTCAGCTCGGAGAGCAGGACAGACGGGTCGACGACCACACCGTTGCCGATGACCGGCGTGCAACCGGGCGAGAGGATTCCGGAAGGAAGGAGGTGCAGTGCATACTTCTGGTCACCGACGACGACCGTGTGGCCGGCGTTGTTGCCGCCTTGATATCGCACTACATAGTCCACGGAGCCACCGAGCAGGTCGGTGGCCTTCCCCTTGCCCTCGTCACCCCACTGAGCACCGAGCAGCACAAGTGCGGGCACGCGCGTACACCCCTTCCGGGCGGGGCATGTCCAGGGTCAGGGGCGTACGCGGAGGGTTCACCGCCGCGTGCACCGCGACCGTCGTCGGCCGCTCAACCGTCGGACCGGATGCCCCGGAATAGACGAAGCCCCCGGCGCAATAGCGCAAAGGGGCTCTTGCACAAAGATGCTACCCGAGGAAGCGAGGCAGGACCGAGGTGGCGACTTATCCGACGTCCGATCAGCTGCTGGTGGTCATCGACCCGGTCGCCCGGAGGACGGACGGGGAGTCCGTACGGATCGCGAAAGACGTGCTCAGCGCGGGTGCGTCCGCCAAGGTGTGCCTGCCGGACGGGCCGGAGGAGTTCACCCGTGCGCTGGCACGGCGCGGCTCACGGCGGCCCGTGGTGATCGGCGACGACCGGGCACTGCTGCGGGCGGTGTCGGCGCTGCACCGGCAGCGGGAGCTGGCCGGATGCGCACTGTCGGTGGTGCCGGTCGGGGGTGCCCTGTCGCTGGCCCGTTCGCTGGGGGTGCCGACGGGACCGGTGGCTGCGGCACGGGCCGTGCTGGAGGGCGCCGAGCGACGGCTGGACCTGCTCGTCGACGACAGCGACGGAGTGGTGCTGGGCACGCTGCGCATCCCGCCGGTCTCCCCGCGTCAGGAGGATCCGGCGGGGCCTGCGGCGGTCTCGTCCGCAGCCGGACATCCGTGGCTGCGGACCTGCCAGTCCCTCGTACGGACGCTGGTGACCCGCCCGCCGAGGGCCACGGCGGTCGCCGGGCCGGGCGGCCCCTCCCGGCTGCGGGTGGAGGTCGACGGGGAGACGGTCGTGGACCTGGAGCAGCCGGTGGAGGCGATCTCGGTCACGCCGGGCGGCGGCACGGGGAAGGCCGAGGTGGAGGTGCGGCGGCTGTCGGTGGGCGCGGAGGCGTCGCCGCTGCTGGCCCGGGGGCGCACGGTGACCGTCTCGGGAGCCGGCTTCCACTACCGGGCGGACACGGTGGTGTCGGGGCCGGTGCGAACACGGACATGGCGGGTCGTGGAGGGGGCCTGGGGCCTGACGCTGCCGGTGACGGGGTGACGCGCGCCACCGGTGACGGGATGACGCCGCCGGTGACGGGGTGAGCCGGATCCGGGAATGCGGCAGGCCGCGTCACCCGCGGGCGTTCTCCTCCCGGTGGCGGCGCCAGCGCTCCAGCATTCCGGCGACGTCCTGCTCGATGAACTCGAAGAAGGCCAGCGTGTCGGCCAGCCGGCGTCCCGCCGGGGTCTCGGCCCCCAGGCTGGCCACACCTTCCCGCAGGGCGTCCTCCCACCGCTTGATGATCGCGTCACGGCTGGTGAGCGCCTCGTACCACTGGTCACTGTGAACCCGGTAGCGCTCCCGCCGCGAACCGGGCTCCCGC
Organism: Streptomyces sp. NPDC091412; assembly: GCF_044756885.1. Classification (NCBI taxonomy): domain Bacteria; kingdom Bacillati; phylum Actinomycetota; class Actinomycetes; order Kitasatosporales; family Streptomycetaceae; genus Streptomyces; species Streptomyces sp. NPDC091412. The sequence continues at coordinate 12,713 of NZ_JBIVTV010000027.1, forward strand.
TCGCGGGAGACCAGGTGCACCTGGGCGAGGTAGCGCACCGCGCCGGAGACGGCCGCGGGGCTGATCTTCAGCTGACCACCGAGCTCGGCGGAGGTCAGGGCGCCGGCGTCGGAGGCGAGCAGCGCGGCGAAGACCCGGGCGGGCATGCGCGGCACGCCCGCCTCGACGAGTTGGGCCGCGAAGTGCTCCACGAACTGCGACACCACCTCGGGATCCCGCTCCACCGCCGCTTCCCGCTCCGTCATTCCGGACCCTCTCCCCTGCTCTCCCCTGTTCGGACAACCACCGTCGAGTCTAACCTCGCTTTTATACGCTTCCTTAACTTCACAACTTTGTGAAGTTAGCGTACGTTCCAAAGCATGACCAAGGCAAACCCCGCCATCGAGGTATCCGGCCTGCACAAGTCGTTCGGCGGCACGCGGGCGCTGGACGGCCTCGACCTGAATGTCGCCGCCGGCGAGGTGCACGGCTTCCTCGGCCCCAACGGCGCCGGCAAGTCCACCACCATCCGGGTCCTGCTCGGCCTGCTGCGCGCCGACTCGGGCGCCACCCGGGTACTGGGCCGCGACCCCTGGGCGGACGCGGTCGAGGTGCACCGCCGGATCGCCTACGTGCCCGGCGACGTGACCCTGTGGCGCAACCTCTCCGGAGGAGAGGTCATCGACCTGTACGGCAGGCTGCGTCAAGGGGGCCGCGAGAAGCGCGTCAGGCAGGGTGGTGGTGGACGACGGGCGGGCGGTCTCGACCGGCGGCGCCGGGACGAGCTGATCGAACGGTTCGAGCTGGACCCGACCAAGAAGGGGCGGACGTACTCCAAGGGCAACCGGCAGAAGGTCGCCCTGGTCGCCGCCTTCGCCTCCGACGTCGACCTGCTGATCCTGGACGAGCCCACCTCGGGCCTGGACCCGCTGATGGAGGAGGTCTTCCAGCGGTGCGTGGAGGAGGAGCGCGACCGGGGCCGCACCGTCCTGCTCTCCTCCCACATCCTCAGCGAGGTCGAGGAGCTGTGCGACCGGGTGAGCATCATCCGCAAGGGCCGCACGGTGGAGAGCGGCTCCCTGGCCGACCTGCGCCACCTCACCCGCACCAGCGTCACCGCCGAACTCGCCGGCCCGCCCAACGGACTCGCCGGGCTGCCCGGCGTGCACGACCTCGACGTCCAGGGACACCGGGTCCGCCTCCAGGTGGACACCGACAAGCTGAACGCGGTGCTGCGCTCGCTGAGCGAGTCGGGCGTGCGGTCGCTGACCTCCACCCCGCCGACGCTGGAGGAGCTGTTCCTGCGGCACTACCAGGACGAGGCCGAGGCCGAGGCCGGCTCCGGAACCGACGCGGAAGCCGCGGAGGTGGCGCGATGACCGCCGCCGTCTCCACGCCCGCCGCCGCGCCCGCCGGCCGCTCCCGCAACCTGGCCGGCACCGGCACCCTGCTGCGGTTCGCCCTGCGCCGCGACCGCGTGATGATCCCGGTGTGGGTCGCGGTGAACGCGCTGATGGTCCTGTCCATGCCGAACACGCTCAAGGGTCTGTACGCCACCCCGGCCGAGCGCGCCGACCTGGTGCGCCAGATGGCGACGAACGCCTCCCTGCGCGCCATGGTCGGCCCGGTGTTCGGCGACTCGCTGGGCGCGCTGACGGCCTGGCGGGTGGGGGTCTACGCGGGTGCCCTCGCCGCCGTCATGAGCCTGCTCGTCGTCGTCCGGCACACCCGGGACGAGGAGGAGAGCGGACGGCAGGAACTGGTGTCGTCCGGGATGGTGGGCCGCCGGGCACCGCTGACGGCGGCACTGCTGGCCGCGGCGGTCGCGAACGCGGCCCTGGCCCTGCTGATCACGGCCGGCCTGGCCGGGCAGGGCGCCGCCGGCGCCCTGGCCTTCGGGCTCGGGGTGGCGGGCGTGGGCATGGTCTTCGCCACGATGGCGGCGATCGTCGCCCAGCTCACGGAGAGCGCCCGGCTGGCCCGGGGCCTGACCTCCGCCGTCCTGGGCGCCGCCTTCGTGCTGCGGGCCGCGGGCGACTCGGGGACGGACGACGGCTCGTCGGTGCTCACCTGGCTGTCCCCGCTGGGCTGGCTGGAGGACCTGCGCGCCTTCGCCGCCGAACGCTGGTGGGTGCTGCTGCTGTTCGCGGCGGCGACCGCCCTCCAGGCGGGCATCGCCTACGAACTCGCCGGACGCCGGGACCTCGGCATGAGCTTCCTGCCCACCAGGCCGGGACCGGCCCGGGGCCGCCTCGCCACGGCGGGCGCGCTGGCCTGGCGGCTGCAACGCGGCAGCGTGCTGGGCTGGAGCATCGGCTTCTTCGTCGCCGGAGTCGTCTACGGCGGGATGGCGGACGGCGCGGCCCAGCTCGTCGGCGACAACGCCAAGGCGCGGGAGATCTTCCAGCGGATGGGCGGGCAGTCCGGTCTGACGGACGCCTTCCTCGCCGCGATGGCCGGGATGCTCGGCCTGGTCGCCGCGCTCTACGTCGTGGCGTCCGTGCTGCGTCTGAACGGCGAGGAGACGTCCGGCCGCGCCGAGCCAGTGCTGGCGGGCGCGGTGGGCCGGCTGCGCTGGGCCGCCGGGCACCTGCTGATCGCCTTCGGCGGGTCCGCCCTGATCATGCTCCTGGCCGGGCTGGGCATCGCGGTCGGCCACGGCAAGCAGGTCGGGCCGGTGCTCGGCGCATGCCTCGTGCAGGTGGCCGGGGTGTGGGTGATCGGCGGCATCACCGTCCTGCTCCACGGCGTCCTGCCGCGGGGGGCCGTGGCCGCGTGGGGCGTGGCCGGAGCGATCCTGCTGATCGGCTGGATCGGCCCCGCGCTGAACGTCCCCCAGCTCGTGCTGGACCTCTCCCCCTTCGGCCACCTGCCGAAGCTGCCGGGCGGACGAATGGAATGGGGCCCGGTCGCCACCCTGCTCGCCCTCGCCGCGCTCCTGGTGACCGGAGGACTGGCGGGCCTGCGCCACCGCGACATGGGCGGCTGACCGGCTCAGTCCGGCTGAACAGGTGAACCGGGCGCCGGTGTCAGCCCACCGCCACGCTCAGCCCGTCCAGCCCGCGGATCACGAAGTTCGGCTTCCGGTTCGGCTCCGCCGCGAGCTTGAGGGTCGGGGCCCGCTCCAGCAGGGCCGTCATGGAGGCGGCCAGTTCGATGCGGGCCAGGGGGGCGCCGATGCAGTAGTGGATGCCGGCGCTGAAGGAGATGTGGGGGTTGTCCCGGCGGGTGAGGTCCAGGCGCCCGGGGTCGGTGAACACGGCCGGGTCGTGGTTGGCCGAGCCGAAGAGCATGGCGATCTCCGCGCCCCTCGGGATCGTGGTGCCCGCTATCTCGATCTCGTCCAGCACCCAGCGCTCGAAGAGCTGGAGCGGGGTGTCGTAGCGCATCAGCTCCTCGATCGCGGACGGGATCAGGGAGTGGTCCGCGCGCAGGGCCGCCAGCTGCTCCGGGTTGCGGAACAGCGCCCACCAGCCGTTGACCGTGGCGTTCACCGTGGCCTCGTGACCGGCGTTGAGGAGCAGCACCGCCGTGGAGATCATCTCCTGCTCGGTCAGCCGGTCGCCCTCGTCATGCGCCGCGATCAGCCCCGAGATCAGGTCCTCACCCGGCTCCTTGCGGCGCTCGGCGATCAGCTCCCGCAGACAGTCGGAGAACTCGACCGACGCCCGTACCGCCTTCGCCGCCGTCTCCTCGGACGGGTTCAGCTCGTACATCCCGCAGATGTCCGCCGACCAGGGCCGCAGCTGCGCCCGGTCCGCCTCGGGGATGCCCAGCATCTCGGCGATCACGGCCACCGGCAGTGGTTCGGCCACGTCCCGCAGCAGATCGCCGCCGCCCGCCGCCACCAGCTCGGCGACCAACTCGTTCGCCAGGTCGTGCACGTACGGCTTGAGCCGCTCCACCGTGCGCGGCGTGAACGCCTTCGACACCAGGCGCCGGATCCGGGTGTGGTCCGGCGGCTCCAGGTCGAGCATCCCGTGGTCGTTGAGGACGTGGAACGGCTCGTGCTCCGGCTGGGGCGGCGTACGGCCGAACTCCTCGTGCGTGAAGCGGTGCTGGTACGTCCGGCCCAGCCGCCGGTCCCGCAGCAGCGCCGAGACGTCCACGTGGTGCGGCACCAGCCACTGGTCGGTCGGCTCGTAGTGGAGCACGCGGCCCCGCGCGCGCAACTCGGCGTAGGCCGGGTAGGGGTCGGCGAGGAACGCCGGATCCCACGGGTCGAAGGCGAGGCCGGAAGGACCAGAAAGAGCGGACATGCCCGGACGTTAGCCCGGCCACCCCTGATCCGACCAGGGGTGTCGCCGACCTCGCGCGGCTCGGCCCGGGGACCGCCCGGGGCGGCTCACCCCGGCGTGACCAGCCGCGCCTCGTAGGCGAACACCGCCGCCTGGGTGCGGTCCCGCAGGCCCAGCTTGACCAGGATGCGGCTCACATGGGTCTTGACGGTCGACTCGGCGACCACCAGCCGCTCGGCGATCTCCACGTTCGACAGGCCCTGCGCGATCAGCACCAGCACCTCCGTCTCCCGCTCGGTCAGCTCCCCGTACGCCGCCTGCGCGGTGGCCGCCAGCCGCGGGGGCTCGGTCAGCTTCGAGAACTTCGTGATCAGCCGTCTGGTGACCGAGGGGGCGAGCAGCGCCTCGCCCGCCGCGACCACCCGCACCCCGTCGGCGAGCTGCCGCGCCGAGGCGTCCTTGAGCAGGAACCCGGAGGCCCCGGCCCGCAGCGCCTGGTACACGTACTCGTCCAGGTCGAACGTGGTCAGCACCAGCACCTTCGCCGTGCCGTCCGCGGCGACGATCTCCCGGGTCGCCTCTATGCCGTTCAGCTCCGGCATGCGGATGTCCATCAGTACGACGTCCGGGGCCAGTTCGCGTACCCGCTCCACCGCGTCGCGGCCGTTGACGGCCTCGCCGACGACCTCGATGTCCGGCATCGCGTTCAGCAGGACCGAGAAGCCCTCGCGCACCATCATCTGGTCGTCCGCGACCAGCACCCGGATCGTGCCCGTCCTCATGCGCCGCCCTCGTCGTCGTCCGCGGGCTCGACCACCGTGGCGACCGGCAGGAACACCGCCACCTCGTACCCGCCGTCGCCGGCCGGGCCCGCCGTCATCTCGCCGCCGAGCATCGACACCCGCTCCCGCATGCCGGTGATGCCGTGTCCGGATCCGGGCGAGGGCTTGAGCAGGGACGGGTTGGGCGGCGGGCTGTTGACTATGCGAAGGGCCAACCCGCCGAGGACGTAGCCGATCTCGACGCGGGCGCTCGCGCCGGGCGCGTGCCGCAGGGTGTTGCTCAGGGCCTCCTGGACGATCCGGTACGCCGACAGCTCCACGCCCTGGGGGAGTTCACGCACCGCGCCCATCGTGGTCCTGTCCACCGCCAGACCGGCCTCCCGCACGTTCGCCAGCAGGGTGCCGAGGTCGGCGAGGGTGGGCTGCGGGGCGTCGGGGGCCTCGTAGTCCTCCGCGCGGACGACACCGAGGACGCGGCGCAGCTCGGTGAGGGCCGCCACCGCGTTCTCCCGGATGGTGGCGAAGGCCTTCTCCAGCTCCGGCGGCGGGTTCTGCACCCGGTAGGGGGCGGCCTCGGCCTGGATGGCGACGACCGACATGTGGTGGGCCACGACGTCGTGCAGCTCGCGGGCGATCGTGGTGCGCTCCTCCAGCAGGGTGCGGCGGGAACGCTCGTGCGCGGTCACCGTCTGCTGGGCGGTCACCTCCTCCTCGGCGTCCTTGCGTATGTGCCAGACGGTGACCGCGAGGAGGGCGAGCGCGGAGAGGACCAGCAGGGGCGTCGAGTTGTTGCCGTAGACGTAGCCGAACAGCGCGTTGGCGAACACTGCGTAGAAAGCGGTGGCCGCCCACATCCACGCCGCCGTGCGCGGCCGGGTGCGTATCGCCACCACCGTGAGCACCGTCAGGTGCGCGATGTAGCTGCCGGGCTGCCACGGCCAGGTCGTGTAGCTGTCGACGAGCCACGCCGAGATCACGGCCGCCATCAGGGAGACCCAGAACGCTCCGACCGGGCGGGTCAGGGTGAGCAGCACCGGGGCGAGGGACAGCAGGCCCACCACTGGGGCCGCCCCACTGCCCGAGCCGCTCGCCCAGCCGACGAACAGCGCCAGCAGGCCGGCCCCCGCCACCATGGCGTGCGGCCTCCAGGCTGCGTAGGGACGGAGGCGGCCTGGCAGCCGCCGGGACAGCGGGCCGTCGACACCCACGGGCCGCAGCGGACGGTAGGCGAAGGCGTCGTGGAACAGCCCCTCCCGCAGCCCGTGCAGAGCTTTCGCGGCGAGCTTGTACTCCGGGCTGCGCGGCTTGTACGGGCTGAAGGCGCCGTCCGGCGTCGTCTGCTGCGTCTGCTGCGTATCGGTCACGCTGAAAACGGTAGGCGCAGGCGGCGGTCGCGGTCGTCCCCTGTGAGAAGGGTCCTTCGCGGTCCGTCTCAAGTACTACGGGTATCGCCCTGCTGCCCGCGTTCAGTACCCGGAGGGGCGGACCAGTCCCGACTCGTAGGCGAACACCGCCGCCTGAGTGCGGTCCCTGAGGCCCAGTTTCACCAGGATGCGGCCCACGTGGGTCTTCACGGTCTGCTCGGCGACGACGAGATGCCCGGCGATCTCCGCGTTGGACAGGCCCTGCGCGATCAGGGCGAGCACTTCCGTCTCGCGTTCGGTCAGTACGCCGATCCGCGACTTCAGCGGCGCGCGCGGTGTGTCCTTCAGCCGGGAGAACTCCGCGATCAGCCGGCGCGTGATCCCCGGTGCCAGCAGCGCGTCGCCGGCCGCGACCACCCGGACCGCCTCGGCGAGTTGGTCCGCGGACGCGTCCTTGAGCAGGAAGCCGGACGCGCCGGCGCGCAGCGCCTCGTACACGTACTCGTCCAGGTCGAAGGTGGTGAGCACCAGGACCTTCATGTCCGGGGTGGCGGTCGTGATGCGGCGGGTGGCCTCGATGCCGCCGAGTTCGGGCATGCGGATGTCCATCAGGACGACGTCCGGGGAGACTTCGGCGGCCCTGGCGATGGCGTCCAGGCCGTCCACCGCCTGGCCCACCACCTCGATGTCCGGCTGGGTGTTGAGCAGCACGGTGAAACCCTGACGGACCATCTGCTGGTCGTCGGCGATGAGTACGCGGATGCTGCCGCTCGTCATGGAGTGTCTTCTCCTGTCGGGGACGGTGTGCCGGGAGCGGGCGCGGCGTCGGTGCCGCCGTCGGAGCCGGGGCCGGAGCCGGGATCGGGGTCGGGGTCGAGGCCGGGGCCGGAGCCGGGATCGGGGTCGGGGTCGAGGCCGGGGCCGGAGCCGGGATCGGGGCCGGGGTCGAGGCCGGGGCCGGAGCCGGGATCGGGGCCGGGGTCGAGGCCGGGGCCGGAGCCGGGATCGGGGCCGGGGCCGGGGCCGGAGCCGGGATCGGGGTCGGGGCCGGAGCCGGGATCGGGGTCGGGGTCGGCGGGCGCGCCGGGCGGTTCGACGTGGACGACGAGGGTGTCGGCCGGGTCGGTGTAGATGACGGGCAGGCGGGGTGGGCCGATCCCGGTCACGGGCGCGATGCCGTCGCGGGGGAGGAAGGCCGAGACCGCGAAGCCGCCGTGCAGTGTCCTGACCGCCGTGACGTGCCCGCCCAGCATGGTCGCCCGCTCGCGCATGCCGAGCAGGCCGTGCCCGGCGCCCGGGGAGGGCTGGACGGCCTGCCGGGGGCGGGAGTTGACCACGCCCAGGAACAGGCCGTCGGGAACGTGGCAGACTTCCACGCGGACCGTCGACCCCGGGGCGTGCCGCAGGGCGTTGCTCAGGGCCTCCTGGACGATGCGGTACGCCGACAACTCCACGGCCGGCGGATACGGCCGGCGCTCGCGCCGCGAGTCCTCGGTGTCCATGGTGACCGTCAGACCGGCGGCGCGGGTGTTCTCGACGAGGGCGCCGAGGCGGTCGAGGGTGGGCTGCGGGGCGTCCGGGGCGGCCCTGGTGCCGGGTTCACCGAGGCCGTACGGGTCCTCGGGGTTCTCCGAACGCAGCACGCCGAGCACCCGGCGCAGTTCGGCGAGCGCCTCCAGCGCGTTCTGCCGGATGCCGTCGAGGTTCTCCTTCAGTTCCGGCGAGGGGTTCCGCGTGAGGTGCGGTGCCACCTGCGCCTGGATGGAGATCACCGACATGTGGTGGGCGACCACGTCGTGCAGCTCACGGGCGATGCGGCTGCGCTCCTCCAGAAGCGTGCGGCGGGCCCGCTCCTCCGCGGTGAGCGTGGTCTGCTGCACCAGTTCCGCACGGGCCTCGCGGCGGCCGCGCAGGGCCGTGCCCAGCACCACCACCACCGCGAACAGCACCATCGCGAGAACACCGGTGGGCTGGTAGTACGCCGCGCCCCACGCGCCCTGGAGAACATAGGTGAGCAGCGCGGTCAGGGCCAGCGCCTCCGCGGCGACGCGGGTGCGCACCCGCAGGGCGAGCAGCAGCAGGACGAACAGGTGGGCGATGATCCCGGACGCGGTCCAGGGCCAGGTGAAGTCGTTCACCTCGCGGGCGAGCAGCGGGCCGCGCAGCGCCACCGCCCCCAGCACCGTGGCCGCCGTCGACAGCCACCACGCCGGGACGGGCCGCCACAGGGCGAGCGCCACCGCACCGGCCTGTCCGAGCGCGATGAGGAAGGCGTACCCGGAGGCCAGTCCCGCGTCCCCCTGGAGTTGGGCCGCTGCGCCCAGCAGCACCGCGAACGCGACCAGCCATACGATCCCGTGCGGCAGCCAGCGCAGCCAGACGGAGGGGGGCAGCGGATCCAGCCGCGCGGTCCACAGGTCGTCGCGCAGCACCCGCAGTCCATGCCTGACGCGGCTTTGCCATCGCATCACGCGCCCACTTTAGGGTCTGGCGTGTGGGCCGCCCCGGGGCGATGGGACCGGACCACCCGGGAACGGCGCCGGCCACCGCCCTGCTCACAGGTGCGGAAAGCGGCCCAGCAGACGGTCAGGGCGAGGGCGAAGACCGGGAGCCAGGCCAGCCGGGCCGCCACCCAGCCGAGGTCGTCGGGGAGTGTGTGCAGACCCGGGACACGGCCGGCGAACAGGCCCATGGCGGTGGTCGCCATCAGGGCCGTCTGATGCCAGAGGAAGATCGTCATCGCGGAGAGGTTGACCAGCGCCACCGCCGCCCAGGCGAGCGGGCGGCACATCGCGCGGCGCAGCCGCTCGCGCAGGAGCAGGGCCAGGCCGCACTGGGCCAGGCCGAAGGTGACGGCCGCCAGGGTCGGCGGGTTGAGGTTGGAGACCGCGGCCCCTGGGACGCCGACCATCGACGCCGGGTAGCCCGCCCAGGCGACGAGGGCCGCGGTCGCCGTCGCGCCGCAGGTCAGCAGGATCCAGCCCGCGCGGCGGCGGTCCAGCTCACCGCGGGTCCACGCCGCGCCCAGGGTGTACGGCACGAGCCAGCCTGCCGGCAGGTTCAGCCAGCCGAGCCAGGAGGGGGCGCCGAGGCCGAAGCGAAGGAGGTCCACGTGCAAAACGACGGCCAGGGGCCACAGGGGACTGAGCCGGGTGAGCAGGGGGGTCGCCGCCGTCAGCAGGGCGAAGACCAGGAGGAACCACAAGGGGGACAGAGCCAGCTTCACGAGGGTGCGGACCGTGTCGGGGTCCGCACCGGTCAGGAGGAGGGCGGTGGCGGTGACCGTCCAGAGGGCGAGTACGGCCGCGACCGGCCTGAACAGCCGGGACAGGCGGGCGCGGAGCCACCGCGGGTAGCAGGTCCCGCGGGCGCGGGCCGAATGGTAGCCGCGGGTGGCGACGTGCCCGCCGACGAGGAAGAACACGGCGAGGGTCTGGAACACCCAGGAGACCGGGGCCAGGGCGGGCAGGTAGTGGAGGGGGCTCGCGGTGCGCAGGGTGGGGTGGGACTGGGTGCGGGTGTCCGCGACCAGGGCCGTGACCAGCCAGTGCCCCAGGACCACGCCGAGGATGGCAACGGCGCGCAGAGCGTCCACCGCCCGGTCCCGGTGCGGTGGGGTCTGGATGTGGAGGCGGTCGGCGGAGGCTCGTACACGGGTGAGTACCGGTGTGAGGCGGTCAGTCACCTTGCACCTCGTTCGTGGCGCCCAGGACGATCCGGGCCAGGTTGGTCAGTGACGAGGAGCCGGGCGCGAAGTAGGCGCTGTGGCCGCCGCTTCCGGCCGTGAACCGGCGGGCGCCGAAGGCGGGGTCCATGGGGTCGGTGCCCAGGCCGACGGTCGTGCCGAAGAGGTCGGCGTGGACGTGCGGCACGTTCGCCACCCAGTCGCCGGTGCCGCGGGCCGCCCAGACCCGGGCCCGGGTGTTCAGCGCGGACGCGGAGTCCGCGCCGGTGCCGGGGCTGCCGATGAGGGCGATGTCGTTCACGTCCAGGCCTGCCGCGGCGCGCCCGCACACCACCGAGCCGTAGGAGTGGCACACCAGGGTGATGTGCGGTGCCCGCCCCGCCACGGCACGCAGGTCGCGTATCAGCTCCCGCAGGTGCGGGGCCGCCTGTTCGGCGCGGCCCGCGGTGAGCACCGAGGTGCTCACCGTGCCCGGCGTCTCGTAGCCGAGCCAGGCGACGACCGCTGGGCGCGGACCGGCCGCGGTCTCGCGGCCGAGTTCCTGGTAGAGGGCGAGTGCGCCCTTCCGGAAGCGGTCGTAGGTGTCCAGGGAGGTGTCGGAACCGGGGACGAGGACCGCTGTGCGGTCGGCGTGCGCCAGGTCGCCGAACACCTCCGTCACGCGACCGGAACCGCGGCCGTCGAAGGAGAGCAGATGACGGGAGGGGGACGCCAGCGCGTGGTCCACGGCCGCGCGGTGGGTGTCGCCGTGCGCCGCGGCCATGCCGGAGGCGCGGGCCGCGTCGGCGCGGTTCGCCCCGTAGGCCGCGTCGAGGGTGGTCCGGGTCAGGGGCGCGAGCACCGCCGGGGCGGGCGCGGGGATCCGGGGGCGGGCCGCGGCCGACAGAGGCACCACCACGGCGGCCATGACGAGGAGGGCGAGCAGGGCCCGCCGCCGCCGACCGGTCTTCGTCCCGATCCCCGGCACCGTCTCCCGCCCGGCACGTGGACCCGCTGCGGTCCCGGCACTCGGGCCCGCTCCCGGCCCGGCACCCGGACCGGTCTCCGAGCCCGCGTTCGCGCCGCGCGGCCGCGGGCCCCGCCCTGAACCGGCCGCCGAGCCGGCGTTCCAACCCGCACGCGGCCCCGCGTGCAGACCCGCAACCGCATCCCGGTCCGGCCGCGGCCCCACGTCCAGGCCCACGCCCGAATGCTCGACCGCGCCCGCAAGCGGAGCCGCCCCCGAACCGACCCCCGAACCCGCAATCGGAGCCGCACCCGCACCCCGCCTCGCGGCTATGCCCCGTCTCTCCCGCCCACGCCCCACGGCTCATCCCCTCCGGCTCCGACCGGCCGTCGGGCCGGTCCGGAAGGGAAATTACGGATCCGGAGCAGTAGCTCGCGTCACGCCAGGGAGGTGTTCGCGGCCGTAGCTCTCAAGTACTACGGGTACGACCCGCACCGGGTCGCCCGGCCGAAGTCACCACGCCAACTGGGCGATTTCCTCCGCCACCACCGCGCACGCGTCGGCCGCCGGGTCGATCAGGGGGAAGTGGCCGACCTCCTCCAGGAGGGTCAGGCCCACCACCTCGCCCGCCTTCGCCGCGGCCTCGGTGTAGGACTCCGCGACCACCTGCGGTACGACCAGGTCGTCGCGCCCTTGGACGAGGGTCGTGGCGATACCGGTCGGCAGTAGCAGAGCCGGGTCGGCGTAGGGCTGCCGCTCGACGAACCCCTCTTCTCCGCCCAGCAGTTGACGGACCGCCCCGCCGCACACGTCCAACTTCTCGGCGACCGCGAAGTCGGCGATGGGGGCGAGCGCGACCACGCCCCGCAGCGCGGCGGGACGGTCCGTGCGCCAGGGCGCGTCCGCGGGCAGGACGTGCCGGGCGGCCGCCCACAGGGCCAGATGGCCGCCCGCCGAGTGCCCGGCGAGCACCGTGCGCCGCGCGTCGGCCTGCGGGAGCGCCTCACGGGCCAGCGCGGGCAGCGCGTCGAGCGCCGCCGCCACGTCGTCGAACGTGTCCGGCCAGCGGCCGGCGACCGGGTCCTCGCCCGGCGCCGCCGGGGCGGCGCTGCCGCGCCGGTACTCGACGCAGGCCACGGCGAAGCCCCGGCGGGCGAGGAAGTCCGCGAACGGGGTGATGTGGCGACGGTCGTACGGGGCCCGCCAGGCGCCGCCGTGCAGCACCACCACGAGCGGGGCGAGCGGGGAGGACTCCGCGGAGCCGACCGCCCCGCGCGGGCGGTAGAAGTCGACGACCTGGTCGGGGTGGTCGCCGTAGGCGGCCGTGCTGTCGGGTGCGACGGGCGCGTGCGAGAAGACCGACTCCTCCTCCGCTGCGGCGCGCGCGGCCGCGTCACGGCCACCGGTGTTCCCCGGTTCCGCGGCGGTGGGGGTTCCCTCCGCACGCTCGGACGCGCGCGCTCGGGGGACGGGGGCGTCGGCTTCCGGCATGCTCCAACCTCTCAGCGGCGAAACGGTTTTGGCGGTCCGGGAAGGAAATCAACCGGCCGTTGGCCGGGACGGTATCAGGCCGGTGACATGCGCCGACATGGGGATGTCACGCTGGGTGAGGCTGAACGGTTCTGCCGCACGATCCGGGACCGTGCGGCAGGAGACCTCCGTTCCGGTACGCCCGTGGGAGCGGGCGTACGGCGGTGTGTCAGCCGGCCAGCACCTCCGCCAGCACCCGCGCCGCCCGCTCGACGTCCGCGAACCCGACGTAGAGCGGGGTGAAGCCGAAGCGCAGGACGTCGGGGTGCCGGAAGTCGCCGACCACGCCGCGTTCGATCAGCCGCCTCATCACGTCCCCGGCGTCCGGGCAGCGCAGGGCCACCTGGCTGCCCCGCTCCTCGTGGACCGCCGGGGTCAGGGACTCCACGCGTCCGGCGGGGACGTACTCGGCGACGCACTCCAGGAAGAAGTCCGTCAGCGCCAGGGACTTGGCGCGTACGGCCTCGATCGGCACCCCGTCCCAGACGTCCAGCGCCGCCTCCAGGGCGAGCAGAGAGAGGATGTCGGGGGTGCCGACCCGGCCGCGGAGCGCGCCCCCCGCCGGTTCGTACTCGGGCCGCATGCCGAAGGGCTCGACATGCGAGTTCCAGCCGGGCAGCGGGGAGTCGAAGCGGTCCTGCACATCGCCGCGGACGTACAGGAAGGCCGGTGAACCCGGGCCGCCGTTCAGGTACTTGTAGGTGCACCCGACCGCCAGGCGCACCCCGTGCTCGTCCAGCCCCACCGGCAGGGCGCCCGCGCTGTGGCACAGGTCCCAGACGGCGTACGCGCCCGCCGCGTGCACCGCGGCGGTCAGGGACGGCAGGTCGTGCAGCCGGCCGGTGCGGTAGTCGACGTGGTTCAGCAGGACCGCGGCGGTGCGCGGGGTCAGCGCCCCGGGCACCTCGGCCGGCGTCACCGGGCGCAGCGCGCAGCCCGTCATCCGGGCCGCCGACTCCGCGATGTACCCGTCCGTGGGGAACGTCGTCGCGTCGACCACGATCTCGTCCCGGTCATCGCCGCCGCTCTCCTCCCGGGCCATCCGGACCGCCGCCACCAGCGCCTTGAACACGTTGACGCTGGTCGAGTCGCCCACCACGACCTGGCCCGGCGCGGCCCCGACCAGCGGGGCGATCCGGTCACCGACCCGCTCGGGCGCGGTCCACCAGCCGCTCTCCGTCCAGGAACGGATGCGCAGCTCGCCCCACTGGCGGCGTACGACGTCGGTGATCCGGTCCGGGACGTTCGCCGGGAGCGCGCCCAGCGAGTTGCCGTCCAGGTAGACGCCCCCGTCAAGGACGAACCGGTCGCGCAGCCCGGCGAGTTCGTCGGCGGCGTCCAGCTTCTCCGCTCGGATGGCCGACTCAGACATGGGACCTCGCCGTCCACAGCTCGGGGAAGACGTTCTTCCGGGCCCGCTTCTCCAGCCAGGCCACCCCGGCGGAGCCGCCCGTGCCGGGCTTGGCGCCCATCGCGCGGCGGGTGGCGACGAGGTGGTCGTTGCGCCAGCGCCACACCAGTTCGGCGACATCGGTCAACGCCTCGCCGAGCCGGGCGAGTTCGTCGTCCTGTTCACCGGAGTAGAGGGCCGCCCAGACGGCCTCGACCTCCTCGCTGGGCTCGTAGCGCAGCGACACGTCACGGCGCAGCACCGCGTCCGGGACCGCGTACCCGCGCCGGGCGAGCAGCCGCAGCACCTCGTCGTACAGGCTCGGCTCGTGCAGCGCCTTCTCCAGTTCCGCGTGGACGCGGGGGGCGCCGCGGTGCGGAACGAGCATCGAGGCGGACTTGTCGCCGAGCAGGAACTCCATGCGGCGGTACATCGCCGACTGGAAACCGGAGCCCTCGCCGAGGGCGCCGCGGTAGCTGTTGAACTGGGCCGGAGTGAGCGCGGCGAGCGGCTTCCAGGAGGCGTTCAGCGCCTGCAGCTCCCGTGCGGACCGCTTCAGCGCGGCGACCGCCGTCGGCACGTCGTCCGAGCGCAGGGCACCGGCAGCGGTCTCCCACTCGTGGACGATGACCGTGAACCACAGCTCCATCACCTGGGTGGTGACCAGGAAGACCATCTCTCCGGGGTCGTCGGAGAGGGTGTGCTGGAGGTGGGTGAGCACGTCCGCCCGGACGTAGTCCTCGTACGGCGTCGTGCCTGCGAAGTCGAGATGCGGGGTCTCGGGCTCAGGGACCTCAGCCGGCTGAGGGATCGGGTGAGCCGGTTGGGACATCGCTGTCTCCTGTTGTACTCCGGGTAGCGGTCCGCCCCTGCCGATGCCGGCACGGGGGCCCCGGTCCCCACCCGCATCCTGCGCATCACGTGGACAGATCGCAAGGCCCGCCCGGTCGCACGGGCGGGCCTCACACTCGTACGGGGTCAGCCCAGCGTCCGCGCGGCCGCCTCCGAGGAGTCCTTCAGGAACTGCGTGCAGCGCTCGTACTCCTCCTGCTCGCCGATCGCCTGCGCGGCGCGCGCGAGGGCGTGCAGGGCGCGCAGGAAGCCGCGGTTGGGCTCGTGCTCCCAGGGGACCGGACCATGGCCCTTCCAGCCGCTGCGGCGCAGGGCGTCCAGACCGCGGTGGTAGCCCGTACGGGCGTACGCGTACGACTCCACGGCCGCCCCCCGCTCGAAGGCGTCGTCGGCCAACTGCGCCCAGGCCAGCGACGACGCCGGGTACCGCCCGGCCACCTCGGCCGGCGAGGTCCCCTTCGCGAGGAGCTCGCGGGGCTCGGGGTCGTCGGGGAGGTGCGTGGGCGGCGGACCGCCCAGGAGGTTCTCGTGAATGGTCATGGGGTCCAGTCTGCTGCATGGTCCGTGATCGGTGACGGCTGCTACCCGCCGTCGCGGAACGGCCCCTTCCACGGCTCACGAGGCCGGACCGGTACCGGAGGCCGCACCACCCCCGCGGCCCGTCTCCAGCGGCGGTGTCGTCACGCTGCCGTGGGTGCGGCACTCGGGCCGGCGGCAGCCCGGAGCCGGGCGGCGGACGGTCGTGAAGGCGAGGACCGCCCCCACCACCAGGACGGCCGCGCAGATGGGCATGGCCCGGCGGAAAGCGGCGTCGAAGGCGTCCGCCGAGCGGTACGCCTCCGGGCCCATCCCGGCCAGCAGCGGGAGGGCGGCCACCGCGATCAGGCCGGCCGCGCGGGCGGCGGCATTGTTGATGCCGCTGGCCAGTCCGGCGCGGGAGGTGTCCACCGAGGCGAGCACGGTGGCGGTGAGCGGGGCGACCAGGGTGACCATCCCCGCGCCCATGACCAGCAGGGCCGGCAACACGTCCGTGAGGTAGTCCGCCCCCTTGCCGACCCGCAGCATCAGCAGCATCGCCACCGCGCACAGCAGCGGCCCGGCGGTGAGCGGCAGGCGCGGTCCGATGCGGTCGGCGAGGGCGCCCGAGCGGGCCGAGAACAGCAGCATGAGGGCGGTCGTGGGGAGCAGGGCGGTGCCCGCCTCCAGCGGTGAGTAGCCGGCCACCACCTGGAGTTGCAGGGCGGTGAGGAAGAAGAAGCCGCCGAACGCCGCGTACACGCACAGGGTGACCAGGTTGACGGCGGTGAACTGGCGGGAGGCGAAGATGTCCGGCGGCATCATCGGATCGCGGCGGTGCTTCTCCACGTACACGAAGGCGACGGCGGCGAGCACGCCCGCGACGGCGGTCAGGGCGACGGCCACGGTGCCGTTGCGGGCCTCGATCAGGGCGTACGTCACCAGGGCCAGGGACAGGGCGCCGAGGGCCGCGCCCAGGACGTCGAAGCGGCCGTGGGCGGTGCCCCCGCTGGACTCGGGGACATGGCGCACGGCGATGGGAGCGCAGACCAGGGCCAGCGGGACGTTGAGCAGGAACACCCAGCGCCAGCCGGGCCCGGCCACCAGCCAGCCGCCGAGGAACGGGCCGACGGCCGCGCCGATGCCGCCGAATCCGGACCACAGGCCCACGGCCCTGCCCCGGTCGTCCGGGTGGAAGGAGGCCTGGATGAGGGCGAGCGAGCCGGGGGTGAGGAGGGCGCCGCCGATCCCTTGCAGGGCGCGGGCGGCGACGAGGATGCCCGCGTTCGGGGCGAGGCCGCACAGCAGGGAGGCGGTGGCGAACCAGACGACGCCGAGCACGAAGATCCTGCGGCGGCCGTAGCGGTCGCCGAGCGAGCCGCCGAGGAGGATCAGGCCGGCCAGGGTGACCATGTAGGCGTTGACCGTCCACTGGAGCGCGGCGAGGTTCGCGTCCAGGTCGCGGCCGATGCGGGGCAGGGCGACGTTGACGACGGTCGAGTCCAGCATGGCCATGCTGGAGCCGAGCACGGTGGTGAGCAGGATCCAGCGCCCGGTGGGGCTGGAGATCCTCACGGCGGGGGCGTGCTGTGCGGTGACCGCCATGAGGGGATCATCCCGCGCCGGGCGGCTCCGGGCCAGAGGAAGGACGGGCGGCCCGCGGACGGACGAACGTCCTGCGGACGGACGAACGGACGACGGGCCCGGTGCCGAGGCACCGGGCCCGTCGCGGGGAACCGGGAGTTACTTGATCTTCGTGCCGGTCGAGCGGAGGTTGCCGCAGGCCTCCAGCACGCGCTTGGCCATCGACGTCTCGGCCAGCTTGCCCCAGGTGCGCGGGTCGTAGGTCTTCTTGGAGCCGACCTCGCCGTCGACCTTGAGGACGCCGTCGTAGTTCTTGAACATGTGGTCGGCCACGGGACGCGTGAAGGCGTACTGGGTGTCGGTGTCGATGTTCATCTTCACCACGCCGTTCTCCAGCGCCGTGCGGATCTCCTCCTCCGTGGAGCCGGAGCCGCCGTGGAAGACGAAGTCGAACGGCTGGCTGCCGGCCGGGCGGCCGAACTTCGCCGCGACGCCCTCGTTCAGCTCCTTGAGCAGGTCGGGGCGGAGCACGACGTTGCCCGGCTTGTAGACGCCGTGCACGTTGCCGAAGGACGCGGCCAGCAGGTAGCGGCCCTTGTCGCCCAGGCCCAGGGCCTCGGCGGTGCGGATCGCGTCGTCGACCGTGGTGTACAGCTTGTCGTTGATCTCGTGGGTGACGCCGTCCTCCTCGCCACCGGTCGGGGTGATCTCGACCTCGAGGATGATCCTGGCGGCGGCGGTGCGGACGAGCAGCTCCTGGGCGATCGCCAGGTTGTCGGCGAGGGTCTCCGCGGAGCCGTCCCACATGTGGGACTGGAACAGCGGGTTGCGGCCGCCCTTGACGCGCTCCTCGGAGATCGCGATCAGCGGACGCACGTACCCGTCGAGCTTGTCCTTCGGGCAGTGGTCGGTGTGCAGCGCGATGTTGACGGGGTACTTCTCGGCGACGATGTGCGCGTACTCGGCCAGGGCGACGGCGCCGGTGACCATGTCCTTGCTGTACTGGCCGCCCAGGAACTCCGCACCACCCGTGGAGATCTGGACGATGCCGTCGCTCTCCGCCTCCGCGAAGCCGCGCAGGGCCGCGTGCAGGGTCTGGGAGGAGGTGACGTTGATGGCCGGGTAGGCGAACTTGCCTGCCTTCGCCCGGTCGAGCATCTCGTTGTAGATCTCGGGGGTTGCGATGGGCATCTGTCCGCTCCTTGTATGTGCGGGGTGCGTTCTGCGTACTTACGGCCCTGACCTAGGGAGTGACGTCATCGTCGGCCCCATCTTCGCAGACGTTGACGGATGTGTCGGACACCCTGCCCGGCCGGTGGACGACCGGGTCGCGCGACACGGACTCGGGGCCGTCTCAGTCCAGTCCCAGCTCGTCCTTCGAGTACGCGAAGACGTACGGCACACCGGCGCCCTCACTGATCTTCTGGGCCGCGCCCGTGGCCCGGTCGACGATCGTCGCCACGGCGACCACCTCGGCGCCGGCCTCGCGCACCGCCTCGACGGCGGCGAGCGGAGAGCCGCCCGTGGTGGAGGTGTCCTCCACCACCAGGACGCGGCGGCCCCTGATCTCCGGGCCCTCCACGCGCCGTTGCAGACCGTGGGCCTTGGCGGCCTTGCGGACCACGAAGGCGTCCAGCCTGCGCCCGCGCGCGGCGGCGGCGTGCAGCATCGAGGCCGCGACCGGGTCGGCGCCCATCGTCAGGCCGCCCACCGCGTCGAAGTCGAAGTCGGCGGTCAGGTCCAGGAGCACCTGACCGACCAGCGGAGCCGCCTCACCGTCGAGGGTGACGCGGCGCAGGTCGACGTAGTAGTCGGCCTCCAGGCCGGACGACAGCGTCACCCTGCCGTGCACCACGGCCTTGTCCTTGATCTGCTGCAGCAGCTCGCCGCGAACGTCGCTCATGACAGCCAGCTTAAGCGCGGCGCCAGGTCCAGGTCGTCGAGGCCTCCAGCGGTTCCAGCGGGGTGACCAGGCGCGGGAGGGTGTTCAGTCCGTCGGGCGGACCGGTCTGCGGTTCCACGCACACGGCGGGCTGCTGCTCGTCGTAGACGACGACCCACTCCTCACGGCTGGTCACCCTCAGCTCCAGCTGGCCGGGCCAGGTGAGCGTGACGTCGACGCCGCCGGGCATGCCGAAGCAGTCGTCCCAGGGACCGGGCTTGGGCTCGACACGGTGACCGGTGGGCAGGTGGTCGTCACCGCGCTCCTCCTGCCAGGCGGGCCGGAAGTCGACGCGGACGTCCTGGGCGCCGGCTCCCCCGAGGTTGCGCTGGAACCACGGGTGCCAGCCGATCTGCGCCGGGAAGGACGACTCGTACGTCTCCACGGACATCGTCAGGGTCAGGGCGTCCTCGGTCAGGGTGACGGCCTGGGTGACGCGGCCGGAGTAGGGCCAGGGGTCGACCAGGTCGTACGTGATCACCGCCTCGCCCGCCGAGGTGCGGGCGGTGCGCCAGGCGCCGTCGCGGGCGGTGCCGTGGATGGCGTGCGGTGGGGAGTTGAGCGGCATCTGGTGGACGGTGGCGCCGTCCCGGAAGCGGCCGTCACGGACCCTGCCGCACCAGGGGACCATCGGGAAGCAGCCGAACCGCTCTCCCTGGCGGAGCAGTTCGAGGCCACCGACCCGCAGACTCCCGACGCGCCCGCCGTTCCCCGGCTGCACGACCGCTTCCGCGTCGCCCGCGGTCAGCGTGATGTCTTCGTTACTCACCCCACGAGGCTACTTGGCCGATCAAGACGGCGTTCCGCAACGCGGTCGAGCGGATGGGCCGCGCGCGGTGGGAGAACCAGGACTGGGGCGGTGGGGGGAACAGGACTGGGGCATCACCGGGGCGGCCCGGCGGAGACGGTCGGCGGGGCGGGAACGGGGGCGTGACGCCCGCCGGGGCGGCGCCGAGCGACGGCGTCGGAGAGTCCGGCCCATGACGATCACGGAGAGTGGGTCTGGCAGAACGGTCGACGGCGCGGGAACGGGCGCGTAACGGCCACGGGGGCGGGGCCGGGCGCCGCTCAATGACGTCGTCTCAGGGCCCGGCCCACGACGATCACCGACGCCACCACCAATGCCGCAGCGGGCGCCGCCCAGCGGGGCGTGGGCCCGGAAGCGGTGACAGGAGCAGGAACGGGGGGCGCCCAATGGAGGCTGGGCCCGGCGGAGACGGTCGGCGGAAGGGGGACAGGGGCCCCACGCCCTCGGGGCGGAGCCGGAGGCCGCTCAACGACGGTGCCGCAAAGCCCAGCCCACGACAATCGCCGACGCCACCACCAGCGCCGCCGCAGGTGCCGCCCACCGGAGGGTGGGCCCGGCAGAGGCGGTCAGCGGAACGGGGCCCAACGCCCTCGGGCGAGGACGGGCTCCGCTCAGCGACGGCGCCTCAGGACCCGGCCCACGACGATCACCGACGCCACCACCAGCGCCGCCGCAGGTGCCGCCCACCGAAGGGTGGGCCGGCAGAGGCGGTCAGCGGAACGGGGCCCAACGCCCTCGGGCGAGGACGGGCTCCGCTCAGCGACGGCGCCTCAGGACCCGGCCCACGACGATCACCGACGCCACCACCAGCGCCGCCGCAGGTGCCGCCCACCGAAGGGTGGGCCCGGCAGAGACGGTGAGCGGGGCGGGGACAGGGGCGTAACGGCCGCGGGGCGGAGCGTGGTCCACCTCCTCGGCGCTGCGCCCGATCATCGTGCGCCGCGCGTGCGCCGCCTCGGCGGGCGGCTCGGCGGCCTCGGCGAAGTCCTCGGAGACGGGGGGCTCGTCGTCCTCGTCCTCCTCGTCGGCCAGCGGGTCGAGGGCGGAGGGCGGAACCTCGGCGTCGAAGACGGAACCGCGCCCGCCCGGCCCGGCCGGGTGCGCCTCGCCTTCGTTCCCGAGCGGCGGGGCCGGGGCATCGTCCGCGTCCGGAGTGGCCTCGAAGTCACCACTCGCCAACGGAGCGAAGTCCTCGGTCGCCTCATCGGCCAGCCCCACGACACCATGGACCCCGGGCACCTCGGGCCCGGCGTCCCGCGACTCGGAGGCTTCCGCCTCGGGAGCCGCCGCCTCGGAGGCTTCCGCCTCGACGCCACCCGCCCCGGCGGCAGCCGTCCCGGCGGCCTCCTCCTCAGCGCCGTCCGATCCAGCGGCGGACGACTCGGGCCCCTCCGCCCCTCGGCCCACCGGCTCAACACCATCCGACCCGGCGGCAGCCGGTCCCGTGGACAGGTTTTCCGCGAAGCGGTTCAGGAGGCGGGTCGTGGCCGTGTGTACGGAGTCCGGGGGCAACTCGGTGACGCGGCCTTCGGCGGAGGCCGTGCCCTCGAAGGTGAGGGTGGAGCCGTCGTCGGTGTCGCGGAGGCGGAGCGTGAGCGCGAGTTTCACCGAGCCGGTGCCGCGGGACTCGGTCGCGTCGCCCTCGACGGCGTAGGAGCCGTCGTCGAGCGCACGGACGCGCAGCGTGCCGCGGTAGGTGATGGAGTGACCGCCGATCCGCATCTTGAGCCGGCCGCTGACGGGCTCACCGCCCGCGTCCTGCTGGAGCCCGGGAACCGCCCGGGCAACCCGCGCGGGATCGGCGAGCGCCCTCCGCAGCCGCCGAACCGGAACCGGAACGAACACCTCGTGCTCCATGTCAGCCGAGGGTACCCAGTGCCGCCCCCGATTACCCTCCCCTCGCCCAGAACCCGTCCCCCCACCCACCGCACATGCCGAGGGCAGACCCTGGTCAGTCCGCGTACCGGGGGTGGACCAGCGTCGAGGGCGGAAGGCCGGGAACACGGGTGCGGGCCGCGTCGCGGGCGGCCGCAGCGAGCGACGCCGTCGTCAGCGTGCGAGGAGCGGGGGCCCGCGGGTCCAGGCGGAGGGCGGGCGGCATACGGGCCGCCAGGACGAACCCCCAGTCGCGGGGGGCACGCAGGGCGCCGGCCGTGCGATCGGGCCCGGCCGCGAAGCCGGCGTCGCGGCCGTCCACGCGGTACGGCAGGGTGCGCAGTCCGGCGGCCCGGACCGTGGCCTCCACCGTCCAGAACACCCGGGGCCGGGAGGAGACCGGCCCGGCGTGCACCACCAGCCGCCCGCCGGGCGCCAGGGTCCGCCGGGCCAGGCCGTAGAACTCCTGCGCGTACAGCTTCGTGCTCGCCGTGATGCCCGGATCGGGCAGGTCCTCGATCACCACGTCGTACGCCGCCGCCGGCACCCCGCGCAGCCAGTCGAAGGCGTCGGCGGTGCTCACGTGCACACGCCGGTCGTCGAAGGCGTGCTCGTCCAGCCCGGCCAGTACCGGGTCGTCGCGCGCCAGCCGGACGAGGGCCGGGTCGCGCTCGACGACGTCCACCCGCTCCACGCCGGGGTGCCGCAGCACCTCGCGCGCGGCGAGCCCGTCGCCGCCGCCGAGGATCAGCACCCGCGCGTGCGGCCCGGTCATCGCGGGGTGGACCAGCGCCTCGTGGTAGCGGCGCTCGTCGCGGCCGCTGACCCGCAGCCGCCCGTCGAGGAACAGGCGCAGCGGGCGGCCCCGGCCGCCGCCGGTGAGGACCACCTCCTGCTCGCCGGTCCGCAGCGCCACCCGGACGTCCCCGCCGTACATCGCCTGCCGCGCGGCCCGTTCGAAGTCGCCGACCAGGGCGGTGAGGGAGGCGAGCAGACCGAGCACGACGAGGTTGGCGACGATCAGCAGCCAGCGGCCGCGCGGGGTCAGGTCCCGCGGGAACAGGCCGAGCACGAGGACGCCGCCCGCCACGGCGTTGACGGCGCCGGTCACCAGCGCCCCGGTCAACTGCCCCAGCAGCGGCAGCAGGAGGAACGGGAAGGCGAGCCCGCCGACGAGTGCGCCCACGTAGTCCGCCGCGAACAGGTCGGCGACGGCGCCGCCCGCGTCCTGGCGGCGGATCCGCTGGATCAGCTCCATCAGCAGCGGTACTTCCGCCCCGATCAGCAGGCCGATGGCCAGGGAGAAGGCGACCAGCAGACAGCGCGGGCCGTCCGCCCACATGCCGCCCCAGCCGCCGGTCCAGGCGAACACCGCGTACAGCGCCATGGCACTGCACCCGCCGACCAGCGCGAGCGTCGCCTCGATCGCGCCGAAGGCGAGGGCGGCGTGCCGGCGCAGCCGCTTCGCGGCGAGCGAGCCGATGCCCATCGCGAACACCATGACGGACAGCACGATCGACGCCTGGGTGACCGAGTCGCCGATCAGGTACGAGGCCAGGGCCACGAGTTCGAGCTCGTACACGAGTCCGCAGGCCGCGCAGACGAAGACACCCGCGAGGACGAGGAACCGGCCGGTTCCCGGCCGGACGGGCAGTCGCGCGGGGCCGCTGAAGGGCGGCGCCGCGCCGGTCGGGGCCGGGGCGTGCGGTTCGATCACACCTGTGACGTTACGTCACATCTGCGGGACGCTTCGTCACCCACACTTGTGGAAAAGAAAGTTGTGGCGCTGCGCAGGTTTACCCGCGCTCACCTCGCTCCGGCCAGCGCGGAGCGGCGTACCCCCACCCTGGTCCGGGTCGCCACCAACTGGCCGTCCTGCGGGTAGGCGTGCCAGGTCCGCCAGTGCACCTGGCCCTCGTGCCACTGCGCCAGCATCGCGGTGAACGCGTTCGGGCTGCCCGGGAAGACCCCCGCGAGACCATGCGGATGGTCGGAGACGAGGGCCAGCAGTTCCTGGGCGCGGCCGGTGAACGACCCCGGCGAGAGGAACTCGACGCGGGCGGCGAACTCGTACTCCCAGTCGTCGGCCCGCTTGGCGACGCCGAGCGGCAGGGGTGTGCTGGAGCCCGGGATGCACGCCACGGTCTCCGAACAGCTTCCCCGCTCCTCCTCCAGGAGCACCTGGTGGGACGCGCCGAGGAGTCTCAACTGGACTTTCGCGCCGGTCAGTTCGAGGTCCAGGGTGGCAAGTGCGGGCAGCGGCTCGCGCCCCAGGGCCCAGGCGAGGTCGGCCGCGCGCGTGTCGGTGTAGGAGGTGTTCAGGGTCGTGAGCATGGATCGGCTCCGCTAGCACGCAAAGAAAAAGAAGGGAGGAACGGGCCGGCACGCCCCGGTGGGCACGGGGACAACGGCCCGGCTCAGCCGAGCTCGGGAGGGGGGTGTGCGAGACGTCCGAGGGGCTGCGTCGGTAGAGGCAATCATGAACAGCGGTTCTGCCACAGGGTTTTTACCCAACTTCGTGCGGTTTCCATCCCTCAGAGGGCTCCACAGCTCAACTGTTCAACCCTGGCAGGTGCGAGGGCGTACGCGTGGGGCCGGCGCACCCGCCGGAGACTGCCTCCCGACGGGCGCCGGCCCGGATGCGGTTCCCCCACGGAACTCGGCTGCCCCGTCTCAACTGCCCGGATCAGTTGCCTCCCCCGCATCCGCCCCCGCACGACGACCCTCCGCCGCACGAGGAGTTCCCCCCGCAGGAGTGACCCCCACACGAGTGGTGACCCCCTCCCGAGTGACCCCCTCCCGAGTGATGGCCGCCGCCGGACGAGCACGTACTGGTGCCGCCCTCCGACCCGGCCCACCAGCCGGCGCCCCCGCCGCTCGCGCTGCCCCCGACCGACCCCGTGCGCCGGCCTCGGTACGACTTGGCGTACCGGTCGCGGTGGGCCCTGCGGCGCCCCGCCGCCACGGCGGTCACGCACAGCACCGCGATCACCGCCAGGACGATGCCCGGAACCATGGCGTCCTCCCTCCGATCCCCGGGGCCCGCCGACCGCGCCCGAGCCCGTTCCCCGGACGCCGCCGGACACTCCCGGGGCGTTCGCCGAAGCGACCCCCCGTGGGCGCCTCGCAGCGTGCCCGGGAGATGCCCGGCCACCGGAGCGGCCAAAGCACACTTGAGGAACTCCAGAGCTTGGACGGAGGATGGCCGGCATGACCTCCAGCGCACGCCCGCTCCTCAACCGCCGGCTCGCCGAGTTCGGGACGACGATCTTCGCCGAGATGTCCGCGCTCGCCGTACGGACCGGGTCGATCAACCTGGGGCAGGGATTCCCCGACACCGACGGCCCCGAGGAGGTCCGGGAGGCGGCCGTCCGCGCCCTGCGCGACGGGCGGGGCAACCAGTATCCGCCGGGCCCGGGCATCCCCGAGCTGCGCACGGCGGTCGCGGAGCACCAGCTGCGGCGGTACGGGCTCTCCTACGACCCGGACACGGAGGTGCTGGTCACGGCGGGCGCCACCGAGGCGATCGCGGCGGCGCTGCTCGCGCTGCTGGAGCCCGGCGACGAGGTGATCGCCCTGGAGCCGTACTACGACTCCTACGCCGCCTGCATCGCCATGGCGGGCGGGAAGCGGGTGCCGGTGACGCTCCGGCCGCACCACGGGGAGGATGCCGGGTTCCGGCTCGACCTGGACGAGCTGCGCGACGCGGTGACCCCGCGGACCCGGCTGCTGCTCCTGAACACCCCGCACAATCCGACCGGCACCGTCCTCACCCGCCCCGAACTGGCCGAGATCGCACGGCTCGCCGTCGAGCACGACCTGCTCGTGGTGACGGACGAGGTGTACGAGCACCTGGTGTACGACGACGCCGAGCACATCCCGCTCGCCACCTTCCCCGGCATGCGCGAACGCACGGTCTGCATCTCGTCTGCGGGCAAGACGTTCTCGTTCACGGGCTGGAAGGTCGGCTGGGTCACCGCCGCCGCTCCCCTGGTCACGGCGGTCCGCTCGGCCAAGCAGTTCCTGACCTACGTGAGCGCCGGGCCGTTCCAGTACGCGGTCGCCGAGGCGCTCGCCCTCCCCGGCAGCCACTTCACCGGCTTCCGCGAGGACCTGCGCGCCAAGCGCGACCTGCTCGCCACCGGCCTGACCGAGGCGGGCTTCGAGGTCTTCCGCCCCCGGGGCACGTACTTCATCACCACCGACATCGCCCGGCTCGGCGAGAAGGACGGCATCGCCTTCTGCCGGGCCCTGCCCGAACGCTGCGGCGTCGTCGCCATCCCCAACGCGGTCTTCTACGACGACCGGGAGGCGGGCCGCACCCAGGTACGCTTCGCCTTCTGCAAGCGTACCGATACGTTGCGCGAAGCAATCGACAGGCTGTCTGACCTGAGGAAACGCCTCTAACAGCGTGGGCCCCGAACGGCACCACGGGGGAGACGCGCAGGCGGGGCCGGCTCTGTGGGGCTCAGTGCTTGCGCGGCTGGACAGGCGCCCGGGTGACAGCGTTGCGCCACCACCACAGCCCATTGCAGGTTGCCTGGACGAGGTTGAAGAAGGCCCCGCACTGCGCCACCAAACTCTCCGGCCTTGATGGCGTCGACCAGCGTGGTCCACTGGCCGGGCGTCATGGTGACGATGATGTCGGGCCGCTCGCGCCATGACTGCGATCAGCGCTGCGGCGAAGCGATCAGCGAGGACTCGAACTGTGGAACCGGCGTCGCCGCCACCGGAAAAGCGGGGTGCACAGCACAGACCACGCAAATGTCACGGTCAGGAACTTGAAGGCGTTGCGCGGAACCAAGTCAGTCCAACCGGTGATCACCGCGAAGAAGGCAGTGGAAGCCACCCACCAGACGCTGAACAGCAGCCAGTTGATCAGCAGCTCCTGCCACCAGGGGCGGGTACTCAGCCATTCCCTCATGGCGGCCATCATGCACGATCAGCCGCAAGGCGACTCCAGCGAGTCGCCGGCAGAGGCGGGCCGGATGGCTCACCAGCGGGTCGGCCCGGACGGACGTCCTGCACGAGGCCGTGTCCCGCCTCCGGAGCCTGTGAGCCGGGCTGCGCGCGGGTCCCGGTCCGCACGGCCCCGGATGGAGCGCGGGCCCGGCTGCGCACAGCGAAGAGCCCGGTCCCGGTACGCGGCCAGTGATGGCCTGCGTCCCGGGCCGGGCTCCCGTCCGGCTACGGCACGTATCCGCGCGCGCTCACGTGGGCACGCCGTGCGTGACCGCCGCGGAACTACTCCTCGTCGTCGTCCCCGGGCTGGTCCGCCTCGTTGACGTCCTGCTCGAGGCCGAGCTGCTCGACGAGCCACCGGTCGAACTCGATGGCGGCCCGCACCCAGCTGACCGTCGAGGAGACGAAGTGCTCCAGGCTCACGCCCATGCCGATCAGCATCTGCGCCTCGCCGATGAGGCGGACGGTGCCGTCGTCGTGGGTGTGGCTGTACACCTTGGGCCACAGGGTGCGCCGGTTCCAGTCGTCGATGGACTCCAGCAGCTGCGGCTTCTCGTCGATCTTGTGGGGCCGGTCGTAGAACGTCCGCACCGAGAAGACCTGCTGGTCGCCCTCTCCGCGGAACATGAAGTACGTACGGAACTGCTCCCACGGCGCCGCGAGGTCGCCCTCGTCGTCGACGACGTACTTGAGCTCCATCTGGTCCAGGAGCTGCTTCACGAGGTCCTGATCCGGGACGACGGGGCCCGCCGCTCCCTGGGGCTGCGGCTCGGGCTGGCCCCCGAAGTTCGGAATCGAGGACGGGTCGATGCTCACCGTGTTTTTCCCTTCGTACGGATCTCGCCATCCTCCCTCATGCAGGGAGGGGGGTGGCAAGCCCTCCGGGAGGCTGTCAGCCCTGGGCTGACACGATCCGGCCGCCAGGTGGACGTCCGGCAAACGGAGGTGGGAGGTCATGACGCGGACACGGGACGGGACGAAGGGACCGCACGCCCTTCCTCGCCGCCTTCGCGGGCATCGTGCTGTCCGCCTCCGAGTACCCAATGAGCGCCGGACCCACGGAGATCTCCGCACCGGCCCCGACGCGGTTCCCGGCGTTCACGGTGTGACGCGGTCCGCCACCCACCGTGGTGGCGGACCGCGCCGGGGCTCACAGCGTCTTGCCGGTCGCCGGGCCCACCAGCAGGCCCTCGCCGAAGCGGTCGACGCGGACCGTGTCGCCGTCCTTGATCTCGCCGGCCAGGATCTCCTTGGCGAGGCGGTCGCCGATGGCGGTCTGGACCAGGCGCCGCAGCGGGCGGGCGCCGTAAGCCGGATCCATGCCCTCCTCGGCGAGCCAGGCCAGGGCGTCGGGGGTGACGATCAGGGTCAGCCGGCGCTCCGCCAGGCGGCGGGCGAGCCGGTCGATCTGGAGCCCGGCGATCCGGCTCAGTTCCTCCTTCGTCAGGGCCGAGAAGACCACCAGGTCGTCCAGCCGGTTGAGGAACTCCGGCTTGAAGGAGACCCGGACCGCTTCGAGAACCTGCTCCTTCTTCTCCTCCTCGCTCGTCAGCGGGTCGACCAGGTACTGGCTGCCCAGGTTCGAGGTCAGCACCAGGATGGTGTTGCGGAAGTCGACCGTGCGGCCCTGACCGTCGGTGAGGCGGCCGTCGTCCAGCACCTGCAACAGGATGTCGAAGACCTCCGGGTGGGCCTTCTCCACCTCGTCGAGCAGCACCACGCTGTACGGGCGGCGGCGCACCGCCTCGGTGAGCTGACCGCCCTCCTCGTAGCCGACGTAGCCGGGCGGGGCGCCGACCAGCCGGGCCACGCTGTGCTTCTCGCCGTACTCCGACATGTCGATGCGGACCATGGCGCGTTCGTCGTCGAAGAGGAAGTCTGCGAGCGCCTTGGCGAGTTCGGTCTTGCCCACGCCGGTCGGGCCGAGGAAGAGGAACGAGCCCGTCGGCCGGTCCGGGTCCGCGATACCGGCCCGGCTGCGGCGTACGGCGTCGGAGACGGCCCGCACGGCCTCGGCCTGGCCGATGAGCCGCCTGCCGATCTCCTCCTCCATGCGCAGCAGCTTCTGCGTCTCGCCCTCCAGCAGGCGGCCGGCCGGAATCCCGGTCCAGGAGGCGACCACGTCGGCGATGTCGTCGGGGCCGACCTCCTCCTTGACCATGGTGTCCCTGGCGGCCTCCTCCTCGGCCTGCGAGGCGGCCTCCAACTCCTTCTCCAGGTCGGGGATCTCGCCGTACAGCAGCTTGGAGGCGGTGTCGAAGTCGCCGTCGCGCTGGGCGCGTTCGGCCTGGCCGCGCAGGTCGTCCAGCCGCTCCTTCAGCTCACCGACCCGGTTGAGGGCCTGCTTCTCCTTCTCCCAGCGGGCGGTCAGGCCGCGCAGCTCCTCCTCCTTGTCGGCGAGGTCGCGGCGCAGCTTCTCCAGCCGCTCGCGCGAGGCCGCGTCGGTCTCCTTGTCGAGCGCCAGTTCCTCCATGCGCAACCGGTCGACGCCGCGCTGGAGTTCGTCGATCTCCACCGGGGAGGAGTCGATCTCCATGCGCAGCCGGGAGGCGGCCTCGTCGACGAGGTCGATCGCCTTGTCGGGCAGGAAGCGGGAGGTGATGTACCGGTCGGACAGGGTCGCGGCGGCCACCAGCGCGGAGTCGTTGATCTGCACCTTGTGGTGGGCCTCGTAGCGGCCCTTGAGCCCGCGCAGGATCGCGATGGAGTCCTCCACGCTGGGCTCGGCGACCAGCACCTGCTGGAAGCGCCGCTCCAGCGCCGGGTCCTTCTCGATCCGCTCCCGGTACTCGTCGAGCGTCGTCGCGCCGACCATGCGCAGCTCGCCGCGGGCCAGCATGGGCTTGAGCATGTTGCCGGCGTCCATCGCGGAGTCGCCGCCGGCGCCCGTGCCGACGACGGTGTGCAGCTCGTCGATGAAGGTGATGATCCGGCCGTCGGAGTCCTTGATCTCCGCCAGTACGGTCTTGAGCCGCTCCTCGAACTCGCCGCGGTACTTCGCGCCCGCGACCATCGCCCCGAGGTCCAGCGCCACCAGCCGCTTGTCCTTCAGGGACTCGGGCACGTCGCCCTTGACGATCCGCTGGGCGAGTCCCTCGACGACGGCGGTCTTGCCGACGCCGGGCTCACCGATGAGGACCGGGTTGTTCTTGGTGCGGCGCGACAGCACCTGCACGACGCGGCGGATCTCCTGGTCCCGGCCGATCACCGGGTCGAGGCGGCCCTCGCGCGCCGCCGCGGTGAAGTCCGTGCCGAACTTCTCCAGGGCCTTGTACTGGCCCTCGGGGTCGGGTGTGGTCACCCGGCGTCCTCCCCTCGCCTTCGAGAAGGCGTCCTGAAGCTTCTTGGCGCCGGCGCCCTGGCCGGACAGCACCTCGCCGGCCGCACCGCCCTTCGCGGCGATGCCGATGAGCAGGTGCTCGGTGGACAGGTACTCGTCCCCGAGGTCCCGCGCCCTGCTCTGCGCGTCCGCGATCACGGCGAGCAGCTCGCGGTTGGGCTGCGGCGGCGCGACCGTGGACCCGGTCACGCTGGGCAGGGACGCGAGCACGCGCTCGGTGCCGGAGCGGATGGAGGCCTGATCGGCGTCGACGGCCGACAGCAGGTCGATGATGTTCTCGTTCTCCTGCCCCTCGAGCAGCGCGAGGAGCAGGTGGGCGGGGGTGAGGTCCGGGTGCCCCTCCCGTACGGCCCGGTTGCCGGCCGCGTTGATCGCGTCACGGCTCCTGTTGGTCAGCTCGGCGTCCACGGTCGCTTCTCTCCTCCTTGACGAGCGCTCTCAGCCACATCTCCCAGTGCTGACTCAGTCAGCGTACACAAACTTGAGTCTATTCCACTCAAGGTGAGCCCGGGAGCTTTCGCGGGGAAGGGGGTCCGCGGCTCCCGGGGTGCCGGGCGGGTTAGGTTGCGGGTCATGGCCACCACCACGTATGCCCTCGACCCGGGCGCCCCCGACGCGCCGTATCTCGGGTTCTGGCGGGAACGGCACCTGTGCACGCTGACCACCCTCCGCCCGGACGGCACCCCGCACGTCGTTCCCGTCGGGGTGACCTACGACCCGCAGGCGCGGCTGGCCCGGGTGATCACGAACAAGACGAGCGCGAAGGTGGCACACGTCCTGGCGGCCGGCCCGCAGGGCGCGCCGGTCGCGGTGTGCCAGGTGGACGGGCGGCGGTGGGCGACGCTGGAGGGACGCGCGTTCGTCCGCACGGAGCCGGAGCGGATCGCGGAGGCGGAGCGGCGGTACGCCGAGCGCTACGAGCGGACCCCGGGACCCAACCCGTCCCGCGTGGTGATCGAGATCGAGCTGACCCGGGCGCTGGGGCGCGGCTGAGCGGCGCTCTTTTTCGGCCAGTGATCGAATCCGCCGATACCCGGAGATTCCCAGGGAAAACTACAGCGGCGTCACCGTGTTCAGGTCACGGTGACGCCGCTGCGGGGGGAAGCACCTGAGCGATCTGTTACGACGGGGGAATCGCGTCAGGCACTGCGGGGGGTGGCGGTGATGGTCCTGAGGACCGAGGGTTCCGCCGCCACCTGGCGGTGGTCCCTCTGGTCCAGGTTCACAAAGATCATTCCGTAACGGACCGCACACCGTACGGGCTGCGGCGCCCCCCGAGGCCGCCGCAGACACCGGTACGCCCGTACGTCTCCGTCCTCGTCCCGCGTAACGACGACCGGCTCACCGAAGACGGTCACCATCAGCGAGTCACCGCTGTGGGGGATGGCGGTGACCAGGTCGATGAAGTGCCAACCGGAGCGGTAGGCCGTGGCCATCTCGCGTCGGAAGGAACGGTCGTCGGGTGGAGTGCTCACATCAGCTCTCCGGAGTCAACTGCCGCGGGAGAGCCCGGCCAGTGCGAGTCGGGAGGACCCGCGACCACGACTGCCGGCCAGTGGCTGTCCGCCTGAACATCACTCTTCGCACCGGAGTGACCACCCAGCGCCCCAAAAACCGCAACGGCGGAGAAGGCGGCCACAAGCACCGAGCGAAGCATTGTCTTACGCATAGTCGGCTTCGTCCTCACTTGAAAGTCTCCCTTTCCCCCGTCGGATAAGACGATGGCTCATTCCGGCACGTCATGGCCACAGGATCGATGCATCATGTTCCTGCACGTTCAGGACCCTGGGGGGTGGAGATTTCGTGGCAAATCAGACTAAGGCGACGCATCCCCATGCGGTGACCGAACTTTGTGAGGAAGGTGGCCGACTTTATGCGAACGCCCTCCGTCTGGGGAGGATCGGCCGGGCGGATGCCGAAGGCGCCCCCTGCCTCATGGAGTTCGACCTTCTCCACCCGGATCCGGACGACCCGGACTGGCTACGCCCGGTGCACCCGTCGGTCGCCCTGGCCGAGCGACTCCACCCGATCGAGCGGGAGATCACGGAACGCCGGCGGCTGTCCATCCAACTTGCGGACTTCTTTGAGCCGTTCCTCGCTCTCAGCGCGCAGTCGGTGACGACCGACCACTCGATCACGGTGCTGGAGGGAGGCACGCGGATCAACGCGGCGCTCAACGCCGCCACGGCCCAGTGCCGCACCGAGATGCTCACCATCCAGCCGAGCGACGACCGCTTCTCCGAGCGCAGCCTCACCCAGGGCCTCGAACGGGACCGGCCGCTGATCGAGCGCGGCGTGCGCATCCGGACCCTCTATCAGCACACCGCGCGCTACAGCCCCGAGAAGCTGGCCTACGTGGACCAGTTGTCGAGCGGGAAGGCCGAGTACCGCACCATCGACGAGGTGGTGGAACGGCTCATCGTGTGCGACGAGACCGTCGCCTTCATCCCCACCCGCGACGATCAGCAAGTCGCTCTGGAACTCCGCCACCCGGGCCTCGTCCGTTACCTGATCAAGGTCTTCGAGTTCATGTGGGGCCGATCGGTCCCACTGAGCGCAGGCGCCCCCTACGAGACCGCGCCCGGCGGCATCAACGACATCCAGCACTCCATAGCCAAGCTCCTCGTCGAGGGCCACGTCGACGAGGCCATCGCCCGCCGCCTCGGAATGAACGTCCGTACCTGCCGGGCCCACATCGCCAAGCTCGCGGCCATCCTCGGCAGTGGCAGCCGCGCCCAGCTCGGTTATCTCATAGCCCAGTCGGGGATTCTGCAGCAGAAGCACTGAAGCCACAGGGAGGACCGGGGTGGGCCCGACACGTCATCCGGAGCACGGCGCGGAGGACCTGTGCCCAACGGGCGCGGAGTTGTACGAACGCGCCCTGCGGAACGGATGGGTGCGCGCAGGCGAGGCGGACGGCGCCCCCTGTCTCATCGACTTCGGTCTGCTGCACCCGGCGGTCGAGGATCTCGGCCGGCTGGAGCCCGTGGCGCCCGCCGCCGCCCTCCACCGACTGCTGCGCGCCACCGAGGAGCGCATCGCGGAGGAGCGACGGCGCGAGGACCGACTCGCCCAGACCTTCGAGCCCCTGATGCGCATCGACGGCCGGCGCACCGGGGAGGCGGACACCTCGGCGCTCGTGATGCTCAGCGGTACCCGCCGGATCAACCAGGCCATCACCGAGGCCATGGCCGAAGCGAGCCAGGAGATCCTGTGCGTGCAACCGCACGCGGGCCTCATCGGCCGCCGCGTCGAGGAGGCCCGTGCCGTGGCGCTGGTGCGCGACCAGGCGCTGCTGGACCGGGGTGGCCGCATCCGCACCCTCTACCAGCACACTCTGCGCCATGTGCCCTCGGTGCCCGCCTACCACGAGCAGTTGACCGGCGACGTCGAGGCCCGCTCCCTCGACGAGGTCACCGCCCGTCTCATCGTCGTCGACCGCCGGATCGCCTTCATCCCCGCCAACGACGACCGCACGATGGCGCTCGAAGTGCGCCACTCGGCCCTCGTGGGGTACTTCGCCACCACCTTCGACCGGCTGTGGCGGCTGGCCACCCCCATGTACCCCCTGGCCGTCCGGCAGCCGTCCGCGGACGGCGTCACGCCCCGCCAGCGCGCCATCGCCGGCCTCCTCGTCGAGGGGCACACCGACACCGTCATCGCCGACCGTCTCGGCATGAACGTACGCACCGCCCGTGAGCACATCGCCAAGCTCGCCGCCACCCTCGGCAGCGGCAGCCGGGCCCAGTTGGGCTACCTCATCGGGCAGTCGGGAATTCTTGACCCGGAAGCGTGATCAGCCCCGCCACGGCGGTGCGCGGCGGCCCGTCCAGCCCCGCCTGGGCGATGCGCACGCCCAACTGCGTACGGCTGGCCGCGCCCAGCGTCTCCGACAGCCGGGCGATGTGGGCCCGGCAGGTGCGGACGCTGATGCCCAGCCGCTCGGCGATCACCGCGTCCTGGTGGCCCTCGGCCAGCAGCGCCGCGATGGACTGCTCACGGTGGGAGATGCCCTCGATGCCCGTCTCGGGCAGCGGCGCGGTCAGCGGGATCGCCAGCCGCCAGAGCCGCTCGAAGACCGTCCCCAGGTACTCCACCAGCGCGGGATGGCGCAGTTCCAGCGCCATCGTGCGGTCGGCGTTGGCGGGCACGAAGGCGACCGTGCGGTCGAAGAGGATCAGCCGGTCGATCACCTCGTCCAGCGTGCGCGCCTCGACCGCGTCGCCCATCAGCTCCAGGTAGTTGAGCAGCCCCTGGCCGTGCCGGGCCACGTGCGTGTACAGGTCCCGCATCCGCACCCCGCGCCCGCGCAGCGCCAGCGCCCGGTGCAGCCCCTCGGACAGTTCGTGCTCGCGGCGGATGCCGCCCGGCTGGACGGTCAGCACCTCGGTGGTGCACGCCTCGGTCGCCTCGTCCATTGCCGCCTGGATGCGGGACAGGCCGTCCAGGACCCGGATCGCCGTGCCCTCCACGGCCGTGGCGGACACGCGCACCTGGCGGCCCAGTCCGGCGTACCGCTCGACGGCGGCCACCACCGAGCCCACCCGCCGGTGGCTCTCACTGACCTCGTCGTACATCCCGCGCAGCAGCCGGGTCATGACCTCCTGCGGCGCGGTCGGCACCAGGAAGTCCATGTCGTCGGGGTCCGGGTGCAGCAGGGCGAGTTCAAGCAGGCAGGGCACCGGCTCGGCGAGCCGGCGCGGCA
Organism: Streptomyces sp. NPDC091412; assembly: GCF_044756885.1. Lineage (NCBI taxonomy): Bacteria > Bacillati > Actinomycetota > Actinomycetes > Kitasatosporales > Streptomycetaceae > Streptomyces > Streptomyces sp. NPDC091412. The sequence goes on from NZ_JBIVTV010000027.1 coordinate 47,211, forward strand.
CCCGGCCCCGTCGTACGGCCCGGGAATACACGTGCTCGCCGGCCTCGCACAGTCGCTCGGCACCGTGTGGATGCTCCGCCGTCCCGTGCCCGGTCATGCCCCATCACACCCCCGGTTTCCGCGTCTTCCGCAGCGCAACTATGCGCGGAGCGGACCGGCTGTGCAACACGGCTCCTACCGGCGCGGCCCCCGAGAACCAGCGGTTTCGACCGGTGTGCACCAGCTTCCACTTGACGGAACGCAGCGTGGCCGGAACCGGCCGTTGAACCCGAACGGGCCATGACCGCAAGGGAGTTACTTCAGGCCGATCGCCGCGCAGGCCTCCCGGTACTTCGCGGTGCAGATGTCGGACACCCCGTAGATGCCGTCCTCGATGACCGTGCCCTTGATGTTGGTCTTCGTCAGGGCGACCACGGAGACCAACTGGGCCGGAATGTTCTTGTGGGTGGGGCTGCTGATCCGGTCCCGGGTGAGGGAGTCGAACTGGATGTCCTTGCCCTGGACCTTGGCGACCGCCATCTGGGCGGCGGTCTCGGCCTCCGTCGGGTAGGACTTGTACACGCTCATGTACTGCTCGCCGGTGACGATCCGCTGCACGGCGTCGAGTTCGGCGTCCTGGCCGGTGATGGCCGGCAGGTCGGTGATGCCCGCCGCCTTGAAGGCCTTGATGACGCCGCCCGCCATGCCGTCGTTGGCGGAGTAGACGGCGTCGATGTTGTCCTTGCCGAGCGAGGCGAGCGCCTGGGCCATGTTCGCCTCGGCGTTCTCGGGCTTCCAGTCCTTGGTGTCGTAGGACTTGGCGATCGTGACCTTCCCGCTGAGCTGGGAGAGCGCGCCCTCCTTGAACTGCTTGGCGTTCGGGTCGGTGGGCGAGCCGTTGATCATGACGATCTTGTCGGTGGTGTCGACACCGGAACCCAGCGCCTCGAGCAGGGAACGGCCCTGCACCTCGCCCACCAGTTCGTTGTCGAAGGAGATGTACGCGTCGATCGGGCCCTCGGAGAGCCGGTCGTAGGCGATGACCGGGATGTCCGCGTCCTTGGCCTTCTGCACCATGTCGGCGATGGCGTGCGAGTCGACGGCGTCGAGCAGGATGACGTCGACCTTGTTGTCGATCATTCGCTGCATCTGGCCGGCCTGCCGGCCCGCGTCCGCGTCCGCGTTGGCGTACTCGACCTTGCCCTGATTCCGGGTCAGGGCGGCGACCTTCTCCTTGATGATGGGGTAGTCGAACTTCTCGTACCGGGTGTTGGCCGTCTCCGGCAGCAGCAGACCCACCGTCAGGTCGTTGCCCTTGGTCGGGCTCGCGGCGCTGCTGCTCCCCGACCCGCCGAGGGCCCCGCAGGCGGCGAGCGAGAAGGTCAGCGTGGGCGCGGCCACGGCTATGGCGATACGACGCATCGAGGTGCTCACTTCTGGTGCCTTCCGGACGAGGGTGCAGCATTGCAACCCAGGTGACTGAAAAGCCAACGCGGAGGCGACCACCGGCGTCAAGCGGAACCACTTAACGAGATGACAACGCAACGCTCCGCTGTGCCTGTGAAGACCTTGCGGAGTCTTGCGGAATCGCCTCCAAACGCCCTTTACGGGCCCGCCACTCGACGACCGCCCACCGCCGGACCGGGATCCGTACAACCAACTCCCCGCCACGCGAGTCATGATCACGGGAGCCCCGCTCCGGCGTTCCCGTCACGACCAGAGGGCCGAATGACGCCAGCCGGCCGCACCACGGCCACGACCCCCGTGCTCACCGCCGCATGCGGGCTGCTCCCGGCGACCGCGAACTGCGTCTCGCCCGTCCACAAGCGGCAGTTCTGTGCGAACACCACGTTTTCCGGCAATCCGAAGAAGACGGACTGCGACAGCGCGGTCAACGAGAACGGGGGCACCGGCGCGCCCGCCGAGGGCCTGCCGAAGGACACGTTCGGCGTGCGCCGGACGGTGACCCGGAACTTCGGCTCCGGCGGGCCGTTCGCGGTCGCGGTCGCCGTGCAGGACACCGGGCCACCGTCGTCCACCCGGACGGGACCGAGTCGGCGCCGGTGGGCACCCACGCGTTCACCTGAGCCGGGGCCGCCGGCGGCACGACGAGGGGCCGGGAGGCTGTACGGCCTCCCGGCCCCTCGTCGTCGCTCGTGCCCGAGTGGTGTCGTGTGTCGCCCGCGGCTGGGTGCGGGTCAGTCCGGCTGCTGCCGCTTGGGCCGCCACACCACCAGCGCGCTGGTCTGCTGGACCTCCTGGTAGGGGACCAGGTCCCGGCGGTAGGAGGCGTGGACGGCGGCCTCGCGCTGCCGCATCGCCGCCGCGGCGCCGTCCAGCGCCGCCTGGAGCTCCGCGATCCGGGACTGGAGCGCCGAGACCTGGTTCTCCAGTTCGATGATGCGCTTGATGCCGGCCAGGTTGATGCCCTCGTCCTGCGACAACTGCTGCACCTGGCGGAGCAGTTCGATGTCACGGGCCGAGTAACGGCGCCCTCGGCCGGCGGTGCGGTCGGGGGACACCAGGCCCAGCCGGTCGTACTGGCGGAGTGTCTGCGGGTGCAGTCCGGACAGCTGGGCGGCCACCGAGATGACGTACACCGGTGTGTCTTCCGTCAGTTCGTACGGGTTGCGACGGCGGCCGTCCATCTCACTCATGCTCCCTTCGCGGCCTCGAACAGCTCGGCCCGCGGGTCCTCGCCCGCGGTGGCCTCGCGATACGCCTGAAGCGCGTCACGAGCCTTCCCCGACAGGTCCTTCGGGACACTCACCTCCACGGTGACCAGGAGGTCGCCGTGGCTGCCGTCCTTGCGGACCGCGCCCTTGCCGCGGGCCCGCATCGTACGTCCGTTCGGTGTACCCGGGGGCAGTTTCAGCGTCACCGAAGGACCGCCCAGGGTGGGCACGCGGACCTCGCCGCCCAGGGCCGCCTCGGCGAACGTGACCGGCACGGTGACAGTGAGGTTGTCGCCCCGGCGGCCGAAGACCGGGTGCTCCCCGACGTGCACCACCACGTACAGGTCGCCGGCGGGTCCGCCGCGCTCGCCCGGGGCGCCCTTGCCGCGCAGCCGGATGCGCTGGCCGTCGCTGACCCCGGCCGGGATGCGGACCTGCATCGTCCGGGACGACTTGGCCCGCCCGGAACCCATGCAGACCTCACAGGGGTTCTCCGCGATGAGCCCGCGGCCCTTGCAGTCCGGGCACGGGTCCGTCAGCGAGAATCCGCCGCCCGAGCCGCGCGCCACCTGTCCGGTGCCGACGCAGGTCGGGCACACCCGCGGTGTGCCGTTCTTGTCGCCGGTGCCCGAACAGGCCTTGCACGGCTGCTGGCTGGACATGCGCAACGGCACCGTCGCGCCCTCGATGGCCTCCGTGAAACTCAGCGTGACCTCGGACTCGATGTCCTGGCCGCGCCTGGGCTGGGCACGCGTGGTGCCCGTGCCGCCCCGGTTGAACAGGCCCCCGAAGACGTCACCGATTCCGCCGCCGAAGCCGCCGCTCCCGCCGCCGCCACCCTGGGCGCCTCCGAAGAGGTCGCCCAGGTCGAAGTTGAAGGAGCCGCCGCCGGCGCCCGGTCCGGGGCGGAAGCCGCCGTTGCCGAACAGGGTGCGGGCCTCGTCGTACTCCTTGCGCTTCTTGGCGTCGCCGAGCACGTCGTTCGCCTCGGAGATCTCCTTGAAGCGCTCCTCGGCCTTGGCGTTGCCCTTGTTGGCGTCCGGGTGGAACTCGCGGGCGAGCTTCCGGTACGCCTTCTTGATCTCGGCCTCGGTGGCGTCCTTGGGGACGCCGAGGACCTTGTAGTAGTCCTTCTCGATGAAGTCCTTGGTGCTCATCCCCGACGTCCCTCCTCTCGTGCGTCGTCCGTTATTACGTCAGCCCTCCTCCGGGCCACCGTTCTCCTTGTCCTCGCCCTGCTCGGCGGCCTGGGCCGTGCCGGACTCCTCGGCCGGCTTGACCGTCTGCGCGCCGGGCTGGGGCTCGGCCACCGCCACCCGCGCGGGGCGGATGGTGCGCTCGCCGATCCGATACCCGGGCTGCAGAATCGCCACGCACGTCGTCTCGGTGACGTCCGGCGCGTACGAGTGCATCAGGGCCTCGTGGATCGTCGGGTCGAAGGGCTCGCCCTCCTTGCCGAACTGCTGGAGCCCGAGCTTCGCCACCACGGTCTCCAGCGACTCGGCGACGGACTTGAAACCGCCCACCAGTTCGCTGTGGTCCCGCGCGCGGCCGATGTCGTCGAGCACGGGCAGGAGCTCGGACAGGATGTTCGCGACAGCGACCTCCCGTACCGCGATCCGGTCGCGCTCGACCCGGCGCCGGTAGTTCTGGTACTCGGCCTGGAGCCGTTGCAGGTCCGCCGTGCGCTCGCCGAGCGCCGTGCGCACCTGGTCCAGCTGGGCCGTCAGCGCGGCCGACTGGTCCGCTTCACCGGCCGGGGCCGCGCCCTTGTCCTGGGCGGCGGCCTGCGCGGCGTCATCGGAGGTGCCGGAGGCGGCGTCGGACGGCGGCGGAGGCTGCGGCTGGTGTTCCTCGAAGCCGGGAGTCTCCTCCGTCACGCCGCACCGTCCTTGCGCTCGTCGTCGACGATCTCGGCGTCCACGACGTCGTCGTCGGCCTTGGCCTGGCCCGCACCGGCGTCACCGGCACCGCCCGCGGCCTGCGCGGCCTGGGCGTCGGCGTACATGGCCTGGCCGAGCTTCTGGGAGACGGCGGCGACCTTCTCCGTGGCGGTGCGGATCTCAGCGGTGTCCTCGCCCTTGAGCTGTTCCTTCAGCTCGGCGATGGCGGACTCCACCTCGGTCTTGATCTCGCCGGGGACCTTGTCCTCGTTGTCCTTGAGGAACTTCTCGGTCTGGTAGACGAGCTGCTCGCCCTGGTTGCGGGTCTCGGCGGCCTCGCGACGCTTGTGGTCCTCCTCCGCGTAGCGCTCGGCCTCCTCGCGCATGCGGTCGACCTCGTCCTTCGGGAGCGAGGAGCCGCCGGTGACGGTCATCTTCTGCTCCTTGCCGGTGCCGAGGTCCTTCGCCGTGACGTGCATGATGCCGTTGGCGTCGATGTCGAAGGACACCTCGATCTGCGGGACGCCACGCGGCGCCGGCGGCAGACCGGTCAGCTCGAACATGCCGAGCTTCTTGTTGTACGCGGCGATCTCGCGCTCGCCCTGGTAGACCTGGATCTGCACCGACGGCTGGTTGTCCTCGGCCGTGGTGAAGATCTCCGAGCGCTTGGTCGGGATCGTGGTGTTGCGCTCGATCAGCTTGGTCATGATGCCGCCCTTGGTCTCGATGCCGAGGGACAGCGGGGTGACGTCGAGCAGCAGGACGTCCTTGACCTCACCCTTGAGGACACCGGCCTGGAGCGAGGCGCCGATGGCGACGACCTCGTCCGGGTTCACGCCCTTGTTGGCCTCCTTGCCGCCGGTCAGCTCCTTGACGAGCTCGGCGACCGCGGGCATACGGGTGGAACCACCGACGAGCACGACGTGGTCGATGTCGCTGACGGAGACGCCGGCGTCCTTGATGACGTTGTGGAACGGCGTCTTGCAGCGCTCCAGCAGGTCGGCCGTCAGCTGCTGGAACTGGGCGCGGGTGAGCCTCTCGTCCAGGTGCAGCGGGCCCTCGGCGGACGCGGTGATGTAGGGCAGGTTGATCGAGGTCTCGGTGGACGAGGACAGCTCGATCTTGGCCTTCTCCGCCGCCTCGCGCAGACGCTGCAGGGCCATCTTGTCCTTGGACAGGTCCACGCCGTGACCGGACTGGAACTGCTTGACCAGGTAGTCGACGACGCGCTGGTCCCAGTCGTCACCACCGAGGTGGTTGTCTCCGTTGGTGGCCTTCACCTCGACGACACCGTCGCCGATCTCCAGCAGCGAGACGTCGAACGTACCGCCACCGAGGTCGAAGACGAGGATCATCTGCTCGTCCTTGTCGAGGCCGTACGCCAGGGCGGCGGCCGTCGGCTCGTTGACGATGCGCAGCACGTTCAGACCGGCGATCTCGCCGGCCTCCTTGGTGGCCTGGCGCTCGGCGTCGTTGAAGTACGCCGGGACGGTGATGACCGCGTCCGTGACCTTCTCGCCGAGGTAGGCCTCCGCGTCCCGCTTCAGCTTCTGCAGCACGAAGGCGCTGATCTGCTGCGGGTTGAAGTCCTTGCCGTCGAGGTTGATCCTCCAGTCGGTGCCCATGTGGCGCTTGACCGACCGGATGGTCCTGTCGACGTTGGTGACGGCCTGACGCTTGGCCACCTCACCGACCAGCACCTCGCCGTTCTTGGCGAAGGCGACGACGGACGGCGTGGTCCTGGCACCCTCGGCGTTGGTGATGACGGTGGGCTCGCCGCCTTCGAGAACGCTGACGACGGAGTTAGTCGTGCCCAGGTCGATGCCGACCGCACGTGCCATGGTGAATTCCTCCAGCTGACTTGAGTGGAACGGACTCAAGTGTGCCCGAGGCTCACCGCCGGGTCAACAGACCTGAGCCGCCTCGACTCAAGTCTTATCCATCCCTTATGCGCAAGGGCGCTCTGACCTGCGGCGATGTGGATTGCCGGGGCGGAGGAGGCGGATATTCAAGTTGACGACGAGGGACCTGAACGCCGGGTGCGCCCGTCTCCGCGTCGTACGGAGCCCTGCCGCGCGGTGCTCCCGGAGCCCCCGCGCCGGACTGCCTCAGGACACGGAAGGCCCGGAAGGGCTCGGCGCGGGAACGGACGCCGGAGGCGTCCCCGCGCACGCGTGGCGGCGCCCCGGAACCGGACACGTCGGCACGCGCGCGCGTGGCGCCGCCGGCGACGAGAAGACCCCGGGCAGTCCGCTCCTCGGGCCGCCCGCGGGTTCCGGGCACCCGGGTCTGCCCCCGGGTGCCCGGAAGCCGGGACTGCGTGCGCGTACCGGAACCCGGGCTCTGTGCGCGGGTGCCGTTGAGTTCGGTGTGCCGCCGCGGCGCGTACGCCGGCACCCGCAGCAGCCCGAGGACGACCGCCAGGGCCGCCCCGGCCACCCACAGTACGGCCGTCGGCTTCGCCCAGCCCGTGTGCGCCAGCACCCCGACCAGCACCGCGGCGAAGGTGGCGAGACCGAGCAGGACGGTCGCGCCGGGCGGAGTCGGCCCCAGCCGGCGCAACCGGTGCGCGAAGTGGTCGGGGGCGCGGCGCAGCAGGGGACGCCCGGCCAGCTTCCGCGACACGAGGACCAGCACGGCGTCGGCGCTCGCCGTGGCGGTGAGCGCGAACAGCACCGCCACGGTGGAGCCCGTGTCGTACCCGGTACGGGTGAGGAGGGCCGCGGAGGCGAGCACGAAGCCGGTGAACAGCGAGCCGCCGGACCCGAACGCGACCCGCGCCGGATGCCAGTTGTGCATCAGGAAGCCGGTGAGGGCGGCGGCCAGCACGCTCAGCAGCACCGCGAGGTCGTCCATCACCTCGGCCGCCGCGCACGCGCCCACCCCGAACGCGGTGAGCACTCCCACCGTGCCCGCGAGACCGTCCGAGTGGTCGAGTCCACGGAAGGCGGCGGCCACACAGGCGATCCAGGCCACGGCGGCGATCCCGGCCACCGGCCCGATCTCGTCGTACGGCACCACGCAGGCTGCCGCGAGGGCCGTGCCGACGAGCAGGAACGGCGTCTTCAGCCGCCATACGTCCGCGGCGGTCCCGAGCACGGCGACGGCCGCGCCCGCGGCGAGCAGCCTGCCCACCCCGTCGCCCAGCGGGGCGGTGCCCGTCCAGCCGCCGGCCGCGGCGACCAGGCAGGTGCTGAGCACCACCGCCAGGCCGCCGAGCAGCGGCAAGGGGCGGGCCCGCCTCCTGCGGTCGACGAGGCCCAGCCGGAGCGCGAGCACTCGGAGCAGCGCCGAGAGCAGGGCGGCGAGGAGGAGAGCGGTGATGGCGGTGGTGATCCCGTAGAGCACGGTTCTTAAATTAGGGGTATATGGGGCGATCGGGTGCGAATAACACGATCGGAACGCGACTGGATTCCCGGGCGGCCCCCCGGCACCCCCCGGACGGCCCTCAAGGGGGCTTCTCAGCGACCCAGATCACCCCGCGCCCGGCTGCATTGCGACAGATGATGGGGGTAGTCTCAGACGGACTACATAAGTTACCGCTCAGTAATCTAGAGGCCGCCTCAGGAGCCCCCATGCAACTCGCCGCGATCATCGTGTCGCTGGTCCTGACCGTGGTCGGCGTCGCGCTGCTCGCCCGTGCCATCGGCCAGTTCGTCCGGTACTTCAAGCTGGGCCAGCCCGTACCCGCCGGCACCCGTACCGACAACCCCTACCAGCGCAGCGTGACCCTGGTCCGGGAGTTCCTCGGCCACACCCGGATGAACCGGTGGGGCATCGTGGGCGTCGCCCACTGGTTCGTGGCCATCGGCTTCCTGACGCTGCCGCCCACCCTCGCGCAGGCGTTCGGCCAGTTGTTCCGGGCCGACTGGACGCTGCCGGTCATCGGTGACTTCCTGCCGTTCGAGATGTACACCGAGTTCATCGGCGTGATGACCGTCCTCGGCATCGCCGTGCTCATCGCGATCCGGCTGCTGAGCCTGCCGTCCCGGCCCGGCCGCAAGTCCCGCTTCGCCGGCTCCAAGGCCGGCCAGGCGTACTTCGTCGAGTACGTCATCCTCACCATCGGCCTCGCGATCTACGTCCTGCGCGGACTGGAGGGCGCGCTGCACCACGTGGAGCACTACGAGGCCGGGTACTTCGCCTCGTACCCGCTGGTGCTCGCCTTCAAGGGCCTGTCGGTCGGCACCCTGCAGAACCTGGTCTACCTGACCGCGATGATCAAGATCGGCACGTCCTTCGTGTGGATGATCGTGGTCTCCCTGAACACCAACATGGGCGTGGCCTGGCACCGCTTCCTGGCCTTCCCGAACATCTGGTTCAAGCGCGAGGCCGACGGCGGTACGGCCCTGGGCGCCCTTCAGCCGATGACCTCCGGCGGCAAGGCGATCGACTTCACCGACCCCGGCGACGACGACGTCTTCGGCGTCTCCCAGGTCGAGCAGTTCTCCTGGAAGGGCCTGCTGGACTTCTCCACCTGCACCGAGTGCGGCCGCTGCCAGTCGCAGTGCCCGGCCTGGAACACCGGCAAGCCGCTCTCCCCCAAGCTGCTGATCATGTCGCTGCGCGACCACGCGCACGCCAAGGCCCCGTACCTGCTGGCCGGCGGCGGCAAGTCGATGGAGGGCGAGGAGAAGGCCTCCGCCGAGCAGCTGAAGGACGTCCCGGCGGCGGCGCTCGCCGAGGCCGAGCGCCCGCTGATCGGCACGCTGGAAGCCGCGTCCGACAGCGGCTCCGCCGCGGGCGGCGTCATCGACCCGGACGTCCTGTGGTCCTGCACCACCTGCGGCGCCTGCGTCGAGCAGTGCCCGGTCGACATCGAGCACGTCGACCACATCGTCGACATGCGCCGCTACCAGGTCATGATCGAGTCCTCGTTCCCGTCCGAGGCGGGCACGATGCTCAAGAACCTGGAGAAGAAGGGCAACCCCTGGGGCCTGGCCAAGAAGCAGCGCCTGGAGTGGACCAAGGAGGTCGACTTCGACGTCCCGGTGGTCGGCAAGGACATCGAGGACCTCTCCGAGGTCGACTACCTGTACTGGGTCGGCTGCGCCGGCGCCCTGGAGGACCGCGCCAAGAAGACCACCAAGGCCTTCGCGGAGCTGCTGCACATCGCGGGCGTGAAGTTCGCGATCATGGGCGGCGACGAGAAGTGCACCGGTGACTCCGCCCGCCGCCTGGGCAACGAGCCCCTGTTCCAGGAACTCGGCATGGAGAACGTCGCCACGCTGAACATGGCCTTCGGCGAGGAGACGGACGACGAGGGCAACGTCACCGAGGAGTCCCGCAAGCCGAAGTCGGCGAAGAGGATCGTCGCCACCTGCCCGCACTGCCTCAACACGCTCGGCAACGAGTACCCGCAGCTCGGCGGCGACTACGAGGTCATCCACCACACCCAGCTGCTCCAGCACCTGGTGGACGAGGGCAAGCTGGTCCCGGTCACCCCGGTCGAGGGCATCATCACCTACCACGACCCCTGCTACCTGGGCCGCCACAACAAGATCTACACGCCTCCGCGCGAGATCATCGGCAAGGTCCCGGGCCTCAGGAACGAGGAGATGCACCGCCACAAGGAGCGCGGCTTCTGCTGCGGCGCCGGCGGCGCCCGGATGTGGATGGAGGAGCGGATCGGCAAGCGCATCAACGACGAGCGCGTCGACGAGGCCCTTTCGCTGAACCCGGACATCGTCTCGACGGCCTGCCCGTTCTGCCTGGTCATGCTCACGGACTCCGTGAACGGCAAGAAGAACGACGGCAAGGCCAAGGAGTCCATCCAGGTCGTGGACGTCGCCCAGCTGCTGCTGGACTCCGTCCGGACGCCGGTCGACCCGGCGGGCGAGGCGGCCGACGAGAGCGAGCCGGAGCCCGCGCCCGTGAAGTAGGCGGCCCGGCCGTCCCGCGCCCGGCGCCCCCGCGTCCGACGCCCCCGTGTCCGTACGGGCACGGGGGCGTCGCCGTGTTTCCGGGAGCGCTACGCGCCCTTGGGCGCGGCCTGCTGCACGACCTCGAAGGACCACAGGGTCGAGCCGGTGGCCGCGGGCTTCGGCCGCTCCCCTCCCTCACCCCCGCCCGCGCCCTGGTGCGCGGCCTTCATCGGCCCCTCCAGCCAGGCCTGGAACGACTCCTCGTCACGCCAGCGCGTGTAGACGAGATAGGTGTCGGTGCCCTCGACGGGGCGCAGGAGCTCGAACCACTCGAACCCGTCGGAGTTCTCGACCGCGTGCGCCCGGGAGGCGAACCGCTTCTCCAGCGTCTCGCGCTGCTCGGCGGGCACGGTCAGTACGTTGATCTTGACTACGCTCATGGTCCCATCCTGCCCGGTGGCCCCCGGGCCGCCACTCAGCGCCTCCGTGTCGCCTCCGTGGTCCGGAAAGCTCCCGCCCGACACCTCGGAACACCCCGTGAACGCCCCTGAGAAGCGGCCGGAACACCCCTTGAGGGATGTCACAGCTCGGACCCAAAGCCCTGCCGGAACACCCGGCCCCGCACGTGACGTGCCGGGCTCGGGTACGTTCGTTGACGTGGCTGGATTCAGGAGCGGACGCGGCGGCCGGAACGACCGTGCCCCGCAAGCGCGGACCCAAGGACCTCCGTACGGGCAGCAGGCGCCCCAGGCCCCCTCGTACGGCCATCCCCCGGCGCAGCAGCGGCCGCCGTACGGAGGAGGCGGCGCCCAGTGGCCCCAGGCCGGCGGCGGCTACGGCGGCGGCCAGGGCGAGCCGGAGTACTTCGGCGGCGGCTACCCGCAGGGCGGCCCCGACCCGTACGCGGCCAACAACCCCGGCCACACCCAGGCGTTCGCCGTCGGCGAGGACCCCTACCACCAGGGCGGGACCTACCGCGCGGGCTCGGCACCGGCCGGCCCGATCGGCCCCCGTCTGCACTGGACGGACCTGCTGAGGGGCATAGTCCTGTCCCCCAACCAGACCTTCCTCCAGATGCGCGACTACACGATGTGGGGCCCCGCCCTCATCGTGACGTTCCTCTACGGACTGCTCGCGGTCTTCGGCTTCGACGGCGCCCGCAAGGACGCCATCAACGCCACCCTCTCCAACGCGGTCCCGATCGTCCTGATCACCGCCGTGGCCATCGTGATCAGCTCCTTCATCCTCGGTGTGGTCACCCACACCCTGGCCCGCCAGCTCGGCGGCGACGGAGCCTGGCAGCCCACGGTCGGCCTGTCCATGCTGATCATGTCGATCACGGACGCGCCGCGTCTGCTCGTCGCCATGTTCCTCGGCGGCGACGCGGGCTTCGTCCAGCTGCTCGGCTGGGCCACCTGGGTCGCGTGCGGCGCCCTGCTGACCCTCATGGTCAGCCGTTCCCACGACCTGCCCTGGCCCAAGGCCCTGGGCGCCTCGGCGATCCAGCTGATCGCACTGCTGTCGATCGTGAAGCTCGGCACGTTCTAGCGTTCCGGCCTTCCAGCAGCCCACCAGCGCACAAGGGGCCCGGCGACGATTCGCCGGGCCCCTTGCTCGTCTCCTGCCTGCTCGACTCCTGCCGTCAGAGCGTGCCGCCGATCTCACATGCCCTGCACGGCGGCTGCCCGCAGGTGCACTGCATGACGGCCTCCACGACCCCGCGGTCGTGGTAGAGGCACTCGTCCTTGCAGGTGTGGCGCGGGATGAACCCCGCCGGGATCTCGCCGGGCCACGGTTCGTGGCCGTCCCGGCAGCGGGCGAACCGCTCGGGGTCGGTGGAGTGCAGGTCGTGCATGCTCGACCGTGCCTTGTCCTCCAGCTCCCGCACCCGCTCCACCAGGCTCTTCAGCTCGGCGGCGAGGCCGGCGTACTGGTCGGTGCCGGTCCGCACGTGCGCGGCCCGCAGCGCCATCGCCGCGTTGCCCAAAAACCTGCCGGCGTCCTGAAGGTCGGTCACGTGATGCAACTGAATGCCGTTCACGCCTCGTACCCACACGGCGTCCATGTTGCTCACCGATCCGCCCTCCTTGGTTTTCTGCGAGACAGTATGCGTGGCGTCGGCGCCTCCACATAAGGAAAAATCAATCTATTTACCGAAACTAAAGGTCTCGGCTGCAACCGTCCAGCAAAATTCGGAGTGAGTCGGCTCACTCTTCCCCTCGCAATGGATCTTCCACTGCTTCACCGCGGCACCCGACTGATCAACGCGGCCGCTCGATCATGCACTGATGCGCACACCACGGGCCACCGGAGCAGGAGAGGAACGCGGGCGGCCCCTCTCCGACTTGACACGCCCATTGACGAGACGTCTCCTTGAAGAGAGGAAACAGTTGCGGCAGACGCTTTTCCAGGCGTGCCGCGCACTCGGGTTCGCGAGCGTCCAGCGGTTTCCGGAGCGATAATGGCTACTTACGAATATCTGTGCAGCCATTGCGGTCCTTTCGATGTGAAATTGACGATCGGAACGGCACCCAAGACGTATGGCTGCCCTTTCTGCGCGGACGCTGCGAGGCGTTTGTACGCCGCGCCCGGCCTGTCGACGGCCTCGAGCGCGTCCGTCGTCCGCGAACGCGAGGAGCAGGCCCGTGAGGCCCCGGTAGTAGTCTCCGAAGTGCCGCCGCGCACAAGGCCGGAACCTCGACCGCACCCCGCGCTCTCGCGGTTGCCGCGTCCCTGACTGTCTCCACCCCACGCGGAGTCAGGAGGTGCGTCCCGGTGGGAAATGTGGGACTCCTCTTTGTCGGTGCGGTGCTCTTCATGAATGGGTTGCTGCTTCTCGGCAAGGTCGACGCCCGGGCGGGAGCAGTGTTCAACCTGTTCATAGGAACACTTCAGGTACTGACGCCGACTTATCTCATCTTCACCTCCGGCGGCGACCCCAAGAAGATCCTGGCGGCATCCGGAATCTATTTGTTCGCCTTCACCTACCTCTATGTGGGTATCGGCCTGCTCGCCGACCTCGACACCACCGGGGTCGGCTATTACTCATTGTTTGTGGCAATTGCCGCCCTGGGATATTCGTACGCCAATTTCCGGCTCCTGAAGGACTACCCCTTCGGGGTCATCTGGCTCTACTGGGCCTTGCTGTGGTTCCTGTTCTTCCTGCTGCTCGGTCTCAAGATGGACCACCTCAGGATCTATACGGGCTGGATCACCGCGATCGAGGGCTGGGTCACCGGTGCCATTCCCGCGGGGCTGCTGCTCTCCGGCTACTGGAAGCACCCCACCGAGACCGCCATCGCCCTGGGGGTCTTCGGCGTGCTGATGTTCGTGGGGCTGTGGCCGCGCACCCGTCGATCTCCTCAGCCCACCCAAGCCGCTCCACCGGCCAATGGTGCGGGCGCCCCAACGTCACCGGATCAGAAGTGAGGAGCTGTCATGCCCGAAATTCTCTTCAGTGTGGACCAGAGCAAGTCGATGCGTGAGCAGGACGTTCCCGGACACAACAGGTGGCACCCCGACATCCCCAGCGCCACCATGGTGAAGCCGGGAGCGGAGTTCCGCATAGAGTGCCGCGACTGGACCGACTGCCAGATCGGCGACAACGACTCCGCCAACGATGTGCGCGACATCGACCTGACCATCCCTCACATGCTCAGCGGGCCGATAGGCGTGGAGGGCGCCGAACCAGGCGACCTGCTCGTCGTCGACATCCTCGACCTCGGCGCCGTGCCGCAGCAGAGCGGGGACGCGGCCGGCCAGGGCTGGGGCTACACCGGCATCTTCGCCAAGGCCAACGGCGGAGGCTTCCTGACCGACTACTTCCCGGACTCCTACAAGGCCGTCTGGAACTTCCACGGCCAGCAGGCGGTCTCCCGCCACCTGCCCGGCATCCGCTACACCGGAATCACCCACCCCGGGCTGTTCGGAACGGCCCCGTCCGCCGAGATGCTCGCGCGCTGGAACGCCCGCGAGAAGGCGCTGATCGACACCGATCCGAACCGGGTCCCGCCCCTCGCCGTACCTCCGGACGCCAGCAACGCGCTCGCCGGCACGGCCACCGGGGACCTCGCCAAGCGGATCGCCGCGGAAGGCGCGCGCACGGTGCCGGCCCGTGAGAACGGCGGCAACCAGGACATCAAGAACATGACCCGCGGCTCGCGGGCGTTCTTCCCCGTGTACGTCAAGGACGCCAAGCTCTCCGCGGGCGACCTGCACTTCAGCCAGGGCGACGGAGAGATCAGCTTCTGCGGCGCCATCGAGATGGGCGGCTTCATCGACTTCCACATCGACCTGATCAAGGGCGGCATGGAGAAGTACGGCATCACCACCAACCCGGTGTTCATGCCCGGCAACGTCGAGCCGCGCTACACGGAGTTCATCAGCTTCATCGGTGTCTCCGTCGACCACGACACGGACACCAACTTCTACATGGACGCGACGCTGGCCTACCGGCGTGCCTGCCTCAACGCGGTCGAGTACTTCAAGAGGTTCGGCTACAGCGGCGAGCAGGCCTACCTGCTGCTCGGCTCCGCGCCCATAGAGGGACGCATCAGCGGCATCGTCGACATCCCGAACGCCTGCTGCTCGCTGTACGTGCCCACCGCCATGTTCGACTTCGACGTCCGGCCGTCCGCCGCCGGCCCGAAGAAGGCCGACCGCGGCCAGGCGGCGCTGACCACCGCCTGACCGGACCACCGCACAGGTACGGCCCCGCAGCACGTGCTGCGGGGCCGTACGGCCTTCGACGCGGCGCCACGGGGCCTCTCGGGCCTCTCGCTACAGGGCGTCCTTCGAGGGCGTGATCGGCTCCCCCGACTTACGTACTGGAGGCAAAACACTCCACGGGAAGTTGATCCAGTCGTCGGTGCGCTTCCAGACGTACTCGCACTTCACGAGCGACTGGGACTTCTCGTAGATGACGGCGCTGCGCACCTCGGCGACGGTGTCCAGGCAGAAGTCACGGACCAGCTTGAGCGTCTTGCCGGTGTCGGCGACGTCGTCGGTGATCAGGACCTTCTTGTCGGAGAAGTCGATGACGTTGGGCACGGGCGCGAGCATGACGGGCATCTCGAGCGTGGTGCCGACGCCGGTGTAGAACTCCACGTTGACCAGGTGGATGTTCTTGCAGTCGAGGGCGTAGGCGAGCCCGCCGGCGACGAAGACACCGCCACGCGCGATGCTGAGCACGATGTCCGGCTCGTACCCGTCGTCGGCGATGGTCTGCGCGAGCTCGCGCACGGCGACGCCGAAGTCCTCGTAGGTGAGGTTCTCTCGTATCTCGGTCATGTCGTGGGTCCCCCTCACACCTGCGTGCGGTGGAAGTCGACGTAGGAGCGGGAGGCGGTGGGACCGCGCTGCCCCTGGTACCGGGAGCCGTAGCGTTCGCTGCCGTACGGGGCCTCGGCGGGCGAGCTGAGCCGGAACATGCACAGCTGCCCGATCTTCATCCCGGGCCAGAGCTTGATCGGCAGGGTCGCGAGGTTCGACAGCTCCAGGGTCACGTGCCCGGAGAACCCGGGGTCGATGAACCCGGCGGTGGAGTGGGTGACCAGCCCGAGCCGCCCGAGCGAGCTCTTGCCCTCGAGCCGGGAGGCGAGGTCGTCGGGAAGCGTGATGACCTCGTACGTCGACGCGAGGACGAACTCACCCGGGTGCAGGATGAACGGCTCGTCGCCCTCCGGCTCGACCAGCCGGGTGAGGTCGGGCTGCTCGACGGAGGGGTCGATGTGGGGGTAGCGGTGATTCTCGAACACCCGGAAGTAGCGGTCCAGCCGCACATCGATGCTCGACGGCTGCACCATGGATTCGTCGAAGGGATCGATCCGCACCCGTCCGGCGTCGATCTCGGCCCGGAGGTCCTTGTCTGAGAGAAGCACGTAGCGAGGATACGCAAGGCGCGCGGAGCCTCCGCAATCAGGACGACTCCACGCGCCGGTGCCGCGATACTGCCGCTACCGCTTCTGAAGCGCCACGGGCACCGCACTGCGGAGCCTGGCACACCGTGGACACCTCATGAGCCGACCGGGGCCGAGCCGCTCGGCCTGCTGCATCGGGAACGAAGCGGTGCTGAACACGTGCCCCTCGGCACAACGGACGACGGTGCGCTCCATCAAGTCCCTTAAGTCCCTTCCCCAGAACCGCGTCTGGCCTCTCGCCGCCTGACGACAAAAGCCACAGTACGGGATCAAAGAGACGCGCCACCAGGCGGCACTCCGGCCCCAAAGGACCCCTCGCGCACACCCCCACCGTACGCCCCAACTCCGTTCCCCCGCAGCGCCGCTCCCCTCTTCGAACGCACGCCGGCCCCACGGTCCGAGCACCGGGGGCCAGGGATGGGGTACAGTGAGCGCCGGACCCGGACTTCGGTCGGCGTCTTACGCGGGTGTAGTTTAATGGTAGAACATCAGCTTCCCAAGCTGAGAGCGCGAGTTCGATTCTCGTCACCCGCTCCAAAAAACCCCAGGTCGAAACCTGGGGTTTCGTGCTGCGGTCGTCTCCCCGCCAGTTGTGCTGCCAGATGGAGATGCGGCTCGCCCATCCGGCTCGCGTACACAAGCTTTCAAGGTGGCAGCCACCTCAAGCGACGGTGTACTCCGCATCCCCGAAGTCCGCGACTACGCGCAGCCGACCACCCAGTGCTTCCACATAAGCCCGGAGCGTGGCCACCTCGGCCCGGTCCAGCTCGCCGTGCTCGATCGCGGAGACGCGAGGTGCGCCGGGCCGAAGCTGGGCCGCTCGTCGCTGGTTACCGCATGCTTCGGCAGATCGGCGGCACGCGGCGCAGTCCGCGCCTACGTCGTGTCCTTGCAGGCCTCCGAAACTCTCATCACGTAGAAGACCACCGGGTACTCGGTGATCTGCTGGTACGGGCGCGGCTGGGAGCCGCAGATCTTCCACGCAGCCGGATCGTCCACCGGACGGCCCTGCCCGCTCGCGTCCTTGAAGGTCATGTCGAGTTCGGAGCTCATCTGCTCGTACGCCCTCCCGGCGTTACCGCCGGCCATATCGGGCATGACGGCATCAACGGGTGCCGAACGATGCGTCCTGGCGGGCCCTGGGCTGATCGTCGTGCTCGTCGAGACGTCAGGCACGGACGACGCGCCACAGGCGGTGGCTGAGACCAGGAGCGTAGCGACGAGGGCGGATCTCAAAAGCTTGGTGACGGTCATTTCCCCCCCATGTGATGGCGGTTCGAAACCATATCCAATTCGATAGCCGCATCCAGTCACAGCTCGGGACGAGCGATCGCGGCCGGTCCTGTTCCCTGTCACCCTTCCGACCACTCACCCCAGCTCCCATCCCGGTGCCGGCCGATCCCCGCCGGAGGCAGTGCCTTGACCGTGGGCCGCGCTCTGTGGTGCTCGACTCATGGTCACCGGCCCTATCCACCTGTGGAGTTGATGGAGGGGGCCAGGTGGCGGCGGACGCCAACGCCCATCCCAACGCAGGGTGACCGATTGCGGTCGCCGGCTGATATCTCACCAACGGGCCAGAGGAAAGATCATTGCTCGAAGGCTGCTCCTCTTCGTGAGTGGGGGTCCGGGGCGACACCGCCGGGCCCTCTCTGGGCCCTCCGAGGGTGACAAGCAACGGCCAACAACGACCACCCATGACCGCCCGATCGCAGATCACTCGTGCCAAAGCAACTCCCGGTCAAAGTCGTTCCGTCGGCCGCGTGGTAGCTTGCCGCGCCGCACAACTTGACCTGGAGGCATGCATGGCCAGCTACGAAGAGCACGAGCACGCTGCCATCGAACTCTTGGCGCCGCTAAGAGGTGCCATGGGAGGAACAGTCCAGCCGGACTAC
This sequence comes from Streptomyces sp. NPDC091412, assembly GCF_044756885.1. Lineage (NCBI taxonomy): Bacteria > Bacillati > Actinomycetota > Actinomycetes > Kitasatosporales > Streptomycetaceae > Streptomyces > Streptomyces sp. NPDC091412. The sequence continues at coordinate 65,422 of NZ_JBIVTV010000027.1, forward strand.
CGCTTGCAGATGGCTCAGGTGGAGGCGCTTCTGGCGCTCGCCGCAGCCATAGCCGGTCGTCACCAGGAGGGCGGAGCGCCGGGACAGTCACCGATCGCGAACGGCCCTGCCGGCTTCTGACGAGGAAGGCCGCGGAAGCTTCCATCCGGTGTTGGCGGCGTCTTGGTCCACCACTTCCGGAAGAATAGAAACGGACGGCGAGAGACGTGGACGGGATACCAGACGCAAGCGCTGCCGGCGGGCGGCAGAACGCGGCCGCGGGAAGCGTGCGACCTCTTTATGCCCTGCGGCCTCTTACGGCCGTGGTGGTGCTGGGTCTCGCGCTGCTGTTGGCCGCGCTGTCGACACTGGTCATGCTTCCCGCGGCCCAGCATCTGCGCTCCTTTCGGGACGGCGAGCGGGCTCCGGCGACGCTGCATACGCGGGGCTCATGCTTCTTGGGCCGATGCCAGGTCGAGTTCGAGGCCGACGGCCGGACCGTGGTGGCGGATCTGCCGGTGGGCAGCGGTTTCGGCAAGCAGTCTGTCGGATACCGGATGACCATCCGCTACCACGCGGACGACCCGGAGGTGGCCGTCCGTGAAGAAGATGTCGACGGCGGCGGGGCGGCCGTGGCGGCGGTGTTGTCGGGCGGAGCGGCCCTGCTCTTCCTGCCGCTGTCGGTCGGGCACCTGGTCTACGTCTTGCGGCAGCGGCGCGCAGCCGCTGTGCCTGGACCACAGCGCTGACAGGCGCCCCAGTCTTGTTGCCGCACTATTCCCGACCCGCGACAGCGTGCCCGTGGCGCGCCCGTTCGAGAGGCACGCCAGGGGGAGCCACGGGGAACACCTGTCAGTGCTCGCGCCACCCTGGTCAGAGACCTGAGCCTCGCTGTTGCCTGCGCCGATCACTCGCCGCGTTCATGGCACACCCTGCCGACGCTCCACGCGAACTCGGTCTCAGGGCGCTTCGTCCGTGGCGCCGGCCGTCGCCTTGACGTACTCGGCGAAGGCGACGGTCCGCTCGACGCTACCCGGGCGCGGCGGGTCGTTGAAGTCCAGACCGAGCTGACGGTCGTCGAGGACCTGGCGGATCAGGCCCGACCACCGCCGCTCCAGGTGATCCGCCGCCCACAGCAGGGCCGCCCTCTTGGACGTCACCCGACCTGTCTCGAGAGTGTGCAGGATGCGGCAGAGGCTGGTGACGGCATAGCGCTGGGACCAGGCGACGTCGTAGTCGAGCCAGGCGTTGTCGGCGATGAAGCCCCGGGCGTATGCACGCATCTTGGCGCGCAGGACATCCGGGCCGACGGGGTCGACGAGATCCTTGGGGTCCGGTCCGGTGAGGGTCACACCGCATTCACGCAGGGACCACCGGACGACCTCGGTGTTGCAGTGCGTCGACCATTCCATCGTGCGCGAGCCGTGGTCGATGAACAGCCAGGACCGGCCGAGTCCTTCGAGCCCGCGCAGTGCTCCCCTGTCGGGATACGAACCCTCCAGATGGCGCGGCCAGTGCCCCGACCGCGTGGGAATCTCGTCGTGCATGGCCCGGAGGGCAGCTTCCTGGCCCGGGGCAATGGGGCCGCGGACGGGGATCAGGAAGTCGCAGTCGCTGTGGATGTCCGCGTCACCGACGGCGAAGGAACCCTGGAGGTACGCACCGACGAAGTTGTCGCCGAGGATCCTCGCGGCACGCTCGGTCAGCTCCCAGAGAACCTCGTTGAGCTCGGCAAACTGTGTCGGGCTCGGGTGCAAACTCAGATCATTGTCGGCCACCCTCGAAGTACATCAACCTCCGGGGAAACCCGTCGACCGAGTTTCTCCCTGCCACCGTCCGATCGGCCGTCCTTACCGCCGGCCGTCCCGGCTCACTGAACCGAAGCAACGCTGACGACGTACATCGCCTCTGACATCCGCGGCTGACACCGACGGGGCGAACAGTGCCGGACTCAGGCGTCCCTCCGCGAAGTCGGCAAGGCGAGACAGAGCTCACCGAGCAGGGGCGGTCCGCCCTCCGCATCGAACTCCGAAAGCGGTGGTCATGTGTCGGGTGGGCCGGGCGCGGGGCGGGGAGTTTCGAGGCGCCGAACCAGTGCGCGCAGAGCACGGAGTTCGGCGTCCAGTGCCTGCGCGCCGTCGCGGGTGAGGGCAATCCAGGTTCGGGGGCGCCGACCGGTGTAGCCCTTCTCCAGGGTGATCAGTCTCGATTCCTCCAGCACCTTCAGGTGCCGGGAGAGATTCCCGTCGGTGACGGCCAGTTGCTTCTTCAGGAAGCCGAACTCGACTCGGTCGGCCTCTTTGGCGATGGTGAGAATGCCGAGTCGCACGCGCTGGTGGACGGTGTCGTCCAGCGACTGGGTCGGATGGAGTCCTTCCCGTTCGTCCCGCGCGGCGGTCGAGTCCTCGACGCTCATGAGGCAACCGTACCCGCGTCGGCGGCGCCGGGCGTGGCTCGATGACGGGCCGCCGCCCACTCGGCCAGGCCGGCGAGGAGCAGGATGGCTGCGAGCAGGAGCGCCTTGACCTGCGGGCCGTCGGTCCATCCGGGATGGACGGGGTGTTGCCAGGGGAGCCATCCGCTGCCCCAGGAGGCACCGAGGTAGCCGGTGAGCAGCAGGGCATGAGCGGTGCCGGCGGCTGCGGCGATCCAACTGCGTTCGACCATCCCGAGGGCGAGCAGTCCGATGCCGACCAGGTACCACGGGGAGGCGTAGCTGTTTTCCAGCATGTCGACCTCCAACGGCTGGTTCCAGCCGAACAGCATGGCCGTCAGGGCCGTCGTCATCACCGCGGTGGCCACGGCGGTCACGCGGACCCACATGCCGCGGCGGGGGACGACACCCTGGGCCTCGCCGCGCAGGCGGTACCAGCGGGCGAAGACGAACCATGCCAGCGGAAGGAGCACGAACCACACGCCCCAGGCCGCGAAGCGCAGGACGGCGCCGTCGAACTCGCCTTCCAGACATGGGGTTCCTGGTTCATGGACGACGCACAGGTCGGTCAGCTCGGCGTAGGCGAAGGCCGGATAGGACGCGACGTTGCGGCCGTGTGCTCCGAAATTGAAGGCGTACCGGGCAATCGGAGCGGCTGCCAGGGCCAGAAGACCGAAGCCGAGAAGGGAGACCCACGAGCAGTTCATCTGCGCGCGGGTCCTGGCCCGCAGGCCCTCCGTCGCCGCCAACAGGCCGGCCGCGCGCGCCCTCGGCTCGTACTCCGCGCTGCTCAGTGACGGTGTTCCCACGATGTCCCCCTTGTGGTCACGCTTCGCCAGCACTGGGAAGCGGACTGCCGGTTGGCCGCCCGCCATGTACTTTGCATTACAAAGTACATGGCGGACAAGAGTAAGTGACCGTGCCGCCTCGCACCAGCCCCGTAGTTGCCTGCGAGCTTCGGCCGGAAGATGGCGATGCCCAGGGACAGCCGGTTCAGTTTCCGTCTCCTTCAGCCCCGTTCACGGCCGTTCGGACGGGACTTCGTGCCCCTCACGACACCTCACCTGGACGGATGACCCATCGCACGGCTCAGGGGCACAGGGAAACCGATGCGCGATATGCGCGGCTCCGCTTCCGGAGGGGCAGGCCCTACGCTGATCCCCGTGAGGCAGGCAGGCGCTGGGAAGGATGATCGGCGATGACGCCCCTGAGCACCGGGGACCCGGAGTCCATAGGCGGGTACACCCTTCTCGGTCGGCTCGGAGCGGGCGGCATGGGAGTCGTCTATCGGGGAGTCTCCGCCTCGGGACGGCAGGTCGCGGTCAAGCTCGTGCACGGGCCGTATGCCCAGGAGGAGGAGTTCCGGACGCGCTTCCGGCAGGAGATCGCGGCGGCGCGCAGAGTGAGCGGTGCCTTCACCGCGCCTGTCGTGGACGCCGACCCGGACGCCGACCGGCCGTGGATGGCGACGCTCTACGTGCCGGGGCTCAACCTTGCCGAAGTCGTGGAGAAGGACGGCCCGCTGAGCCAGCGGGAACTGCGCGCGCTGGGGCTGGGGCTCACCGAGGCACTGCGCGACATCCACCGGGTGGGCCTGGTGCACCGGGACCTCAAACCGGGCAACGTCCTGATGACCGAGGACGGGCCGCGCGTCATCGACTTCGGCATCTCGCGCGCTTCCGACAACCAGAGCCTCACCACGACCGGGCGGATGATCGGCACTCCGCCCTTCATGTCACCGGAACAAGTGGCCTCTCCCCGAGACGTCACCCCGGCCTCGGACGTGTTCTCGCTGGGGTCACTGCTGGTGTTCGCGGCGGTCGGCACGGGACCGTTCGACGCCGACAGCCCGTACATAACCGGCTATCAGGTGGTGTACGGGACCCCGGACCTCGACGGGGTGCCCGAAGCGCTCCTGGACATTGTCGAGCGCTGCCTGGACAAGGACCCGGCCACACGGCCGGAACTGACGGACATACACCGCATGCTCCAGGCGCTGCCGGAATCCGACGCCACCGGGTCCCCTGAGACCGGGCAGTCCACGCAACCCCGGCGTCGCCCCACTTCCCGGAACACGGCCACCACCTCCGCGGGTGCCGCGACCGGCACCGGCACCGGCACCGGCAAGCGCCGACGAGCACGGATGCTGCTCACCGGCCTCGGCGCGGCGCTGGCCGTCACGGGGCTGGGTATCGGGGCGGGTGTCTTCGTGTCCGCTCCGGACACCACCACCGCCTCCGGCGCCACCGCCACGGCCCGTGCCGCGTCACTGCCCGACGGCTGGCGGCCGTGGCAGACGAAGCTGCGGTACGACGTCAAGGGCGTCCCTCTCGACTACAACAGCCCCGGATGCGTGGCAGAGGGAAGCGCCCTGTTCTGTGGCGGTACGGGATTCACGGCCGCCAGAATCGACGCGGCCTCCGGCCGCACCCTGTGGCGGACCGGCACCCGCCCTCAGGGGGCGCAGCCGATCGGCGTTCGCGACGGGCTGGTCTACATGTACGAGGAACCGGACGACGAGACCAGGCGGGTGGTGGCCCTCGACGCCGGTACCGGGAACCGGCGGTGGCAACGCGACATCAACCGGGCCGAAAAGGCGGTCCTGTACGACGGCGGACTGCTGACCCTGTCTCCCGACTCCTCGTGGTTCGTGGCCTACGGACCCTCCGGCAAGGAATTGTGGCGGGCGCCTTCGCTGGACGAGTACTGCACTCCGTCGGCGCTGGGAGGCGTCCCCTACGCCCTGTGCTCGGAAGGCAACGAGCCCGGCCAGGCCCCGGTCGAGCTGATGAAGCTCGGACCCGGCAGCCTGAGCGAAACCGCCACACTGCCCAGGAAGGCGGAAGCGCTCGGCGCCGTCGGCGGGCAACCACTGTTCCTCGCCCCCCAGACCGCGAAGGACGTGTACGAAGCCGGGTACGAACGGCCGTACAACGCGCTGCTGCGGGTGGCCCCGAAAACCGGGCAGGTCAGACGGATACCGCTGGCGCATCCGCTGACCGGCGCGGCCACCCTTGCGGACGGCGTCGTCTACTTCGTCCGGTCCGACGGGTCGGTCACCGCGGTGTCGGCGGACAGCGGCAAACAACTCTGGCAGAAGGTCACGGACGTGGAGAGTCTGTCCGCGCCCGCGGTGTCAGCGACGTACAGGCGGGTCTATTTCTCCAACCGCTTCGGCCGTCTGCTGGCACTGGACAGTCGCACCGGAGCGGAGGTCTGGCGCACCTCCGCACTGGACGACCCCGGGGACAAAGCGCAGGGTTACCCGCCGCGAGTGCTGCTCGTCAAGGACGCGCTCGTGGCAATGGCCGGCGACACGGCCTTCTCCCGGAGCCCGGACGGGCCCGCCTGACCGGCCGAGGCAATCGCCGCGCACCGTGCGGATCAGGCGTGAGCTGGACGGACCCGGAGCACGACGGCTCGCTGCGGAGAACGTCGGCTTCAGGGGCGCTGGTGCGGTGCCTCGCCCGGTAGCCACCGCAGGGCTGACCAGAGGTCCATCCGGGCTCCGGGCCCTGGAGGTCGACGTCGAGGAGGCCGGCCATCCGCGCCGGGCGGTGGCGGACGGGTTGGGGTGGACCCCCAGGAGCGCCGCGGTGCGGTCGCGGTCTGCCGTGGAGGGTGAGCCAGGCCCACAGGGCGTCGAGGAGGACCGGAGCGCCTGGCCGGCCCGGTCCAGGCGGGCGAAGCGGGTGCGGGCGGGTTCGCGGGCGTCGGCCGGGGCGACGAGCGCGTGGAAGGTGAGGGAAACGAGGGTGTGGACGACGGCTCGTGTCCCGGCGGCGGGCACGTCGCAGGGCGCGTTCGGCCTGGGTGTCGGGGTGCGGCAGGTCGCGGGCGGACATGGGTGCGCTGCAGCCGAGGCCCCAGCCGAGCTCGGCCGCCCGGGCGGGCACCGGTGGCCGGGCCCCGGCGGCCCGGTCCGGCGGCGCGGCAACCTGCCGGGCGCGCCGCAGGCTTGCCGGCCGCCTCGGACATCCCCCTCGGAGTGGTCTCCGAGGGGGATGCTTCGTGCCCCGGCGTTCAGTACTGCTCGGTCTCCGCGAAACCCGTGCCCTCGTTGTCGTCCGCGTCGAAGGCAGCGGCGGTCGGGTCGAATCCGGGCGGGCTGTCCTTCAGGGCCAGGCCCATGCCGGCCAGCTTCGCCTTGACCTCGTCGATGGACTTCGCACCGAA
>NZ_JBIVTV010000028.1:0-65375 GCF_044756885.1 Streptomyces sp. NPDC091412
GCGGCAGGGCGGAGCCCTGCCAACCGACGACAACGCGGCGAGGCGCGGCACCAGGGCCCGCGAGCCCGGCATGATCCAAACGAGAGGCCCTAGGCGTCGAGCGTCATGAAGAGGCTGTTGAGGCCCTCCGCCAGCAACGGGTGCGTGAAGACGGCGTTGGCCATCGCGGTGTACGGGAGCTTGCCCAGCATGGCGACCTGGATGATCGTCATGATCTCGCCGCCTTCCGTGCCGAGCACGGCGGCGCCGAGGATCTGCTGTGTGCGCGCGTCGACGACGGCCTTCATGAACCCGCGTGTCTCCCCGGTCTCCAGGGCACGGATGACGGCGTTCATCGGCAGCTTCGCGACGCGGACCTCGCGGTTCTGCTCCCTGGCCTGCCGTTCGGTCATGCCGACGCGGCCGAGCTGCGGATCGATGAACACGGTGTACGGGACGATCCTGTCCCGGGTGCTGGCCTTCTCGTGGCCCAGCAAGTTGGCGTGGAGGATCCGGTAATCGTCGTAGGAAAGGTGGGTGAAGGCCGGGCCGCCCTTGACGTCGCCCATGGCGTAGACGCCGGGGACGGAGGTTTCCAGATGCTCATCGACCTCGATGAAGCCGTTGTCGCGCAGCCGGATGCCGGCCGCCGCCGACGCGAGCGCTTCCGTGTTGGGGACGCGGCCGGTAGCCGACAGCAGGTGGGAGCCCTCGACCTGCTGTTCGCCGTCCGGCGTGCGAACGGTCAGCCGCACTCCGCCGTCGGCCTCCTCGATCCGGTCCGGCGTCGTCGAAGTCAGGACCGTGATCCCGTCATCGCGCAAGATGGCGGCGACCCCGTCGGAGACGTCATCGTCCTCTCTCATCATCAGGCGCGGGCGGGTCTGGACGATCGTGACCTCGCTGCCGAACCTGCGGAACATCTGCCCGAACTCCAGCCCGATGTAGCCGCCGCCGAGGATGATCAGGTGCTCGGGGAGTGTGCCCAGCTCCATGATCGACGTTGAGTCCAGGACAGGGACGTTCTGGGCGCCGCCGATCGCCAGGGGCTTGGGCCTGGTGCCCGTGTCGATGACGATCACCGGTGCGCTGATCTCGTGCGTCCGGCCGTCCCTCATGGCGATCTCGATCGTCTTGGGCCCCGTGAAACGGGCCTCGCCTTCGATGAGGTGGAGCCCGTCCTGCGCCAGGCGGCTGGCGTAGTTCTCCCGCGCACCCGCGACCATCGCCCGCTTGCGCTCCCGCACGGCGGCGAGGTCGACCGACACCGGACCGGTCCGCACACCGAACTCCGTGCCGCGTCGTGCCAGGTGGGCGAGGTGTGCGCTGGCGACCATCGTCTTCGTCGGGGTGCACCCGGTGTTCACGCAGACGCCGCCGAGGTGGTCGCGCTCGACAAGCGCCACCTTCTTGCCCGCCTTCGCCAGATCGACGGGGAGGAACCGGCCGCCCTGGCTGGTCCCGATCACAATCACGTCATAGCTCTCGTCTGCCACAGCGAGATCGTAACTCTATGCTTACATGTGTGCACTCAGAGTGCTTGGCGGGTCTGTTCCATGGCTTCGCATTGCACGGAGCGCGGGCGCGATCGTGGGTGGCTGTTCGGCCGGTGTTGTCAGCGGTCGGAAGAAGTGCCCGGGACCAGGTCGCGATCCACGATCACCGCCACCTTGCCCACGACGCCATGGCCCGCTTTCAGCGACTGCAGCCCCGCACTGATTGCCTCGACGGTGCTGTCGATGGTCCGGCCGATGTGCGGGACCACAAGTCCCTGCGTCGCCCACTCCATGGCCAGAGCCATCCCGCGTCGGAGAAAGGCGCGCGCCTCGCTGTCGAGCGTGGCGGGTTCGGAGAAGTAGCGCAGCAGATTGACGTCGACCCGCTTGGCGCCGCGCTCGGCCAACATGGCATCCACCGGGCTCTGTGTTTCGACCAAGCGCGTCGTCCTGCCGGGGCCGACGCCGAGCACGATCCAGCTGCCGCCTCGCCGGACGGTCCTCGCGGTCTCGACAAAGCCGTGCTCGCTGTAGGTGGCGTCGAAGACGAGGTCAACGCCCTGATCATCAGTGAGCTGGGCGATTTCGGCGGGGATGTCGTCGCGCTTGTAGTCGAAGACATGGTGGGCGCCGGACTGCCGGGCCAGCGCGATTGATTGCGGCGTGCTGCCGCTGCTGATGACCAGTCCGGCCCCCAGAGCACGCGCCGCCATCTGCACGGCCAGATGGCCGACACCGCCCCCGCCGCCCGGGACATAGATCGAGTCACCGGCCTGGACCGCCCGGTAAAGACCCGCGAAAGCGGACAGGAAGGCCATCGGCAGCGCCGCCGCATCGCGGAAGCCCAGCGACGGTGGCTTGCGAGCCGTGAGGAACCGCTGTGTGAGGGCATAGCCGACGTCGCCTCCGCCCGCGCCGGTTGCGACCCAGCCGCCATCGCCGTTCAAGTCGGCCATGGCGGCCACCGCGTCGCCGACGGCCACGCCACTCACAGCAGGGCCCACGGCGACCACCACGCCGGCCAGGTCGAGACCGAGAGCGACCGGGGGCGTCCGTCCCATGAAATTGAGGTCGGCCAGCTTGTACTCCAGTGGGTTGAGCGACGAGGCGGCGACGCGGATCAGAACCTGGTCGTTTGCCGGTTGCCGGACAGGAACACGCACCGCCTCGAGCGGCAGCCCAGCTCGGTCTCTTGTGTAACCGACGCCGAGAAACGTCTCCGGAATCGTCTCAGCCTGCTTCATGGCATCGCCTCCTCGCAGCCGCTCAGGGAAGGGAAGACCCGCCACCCGAAGCTGTCCCCGAATCCCTGTTTCCGATTGTCACGGGCCTGCGTGGTGCCGCCAGTGGGACGGCGGTCAGGTGACCTTGGATTCAGGAAGCGAGGTGCCGAACGCGGCCAGGGCGGCGCCGACCGTCATCCGGCCGGCGTTCGAGCACAGGCCGATCCGCTTCACCGCGTCGGCGAACCGCTCGCGGCAGAAGCAGGCAGCGGCCCGCGCCTCCGGCGACGCCACATCCACCACAACCTCAGTCGTGGAAGGCCCGGCGGGTGCGCTCGCGGAGCCACGGGATCTTGGCAAGTGCGACCGCAGACGTGATCACGATGGCGAGGCCGGTGAGCATGCCGAACAGCGGCAAGCCGGGTCGGGCGATGCCGGACGTGATCATCAGGGCGGTCGCGGCGGCCGGCGGGTGGTGGGCGTCGAGCACGACCAGGGCGAGCAGCGTCAGGCCAACCCCCAGAGCCTGGGCGCCGATCTGCGGCAGTGTGTCGGCGTGCTGCTCGACGATCGAGGGGCGCCGCCACAGTCCGAAGGCTGCGAGGCAGGCCAGTCCGCTGACGGTCGCCGCCGCGTGGCCCAGCAGGGCGCTGCGCACCTGAGCGGCCTCGGTATCCGGGTGGGCCAGCAGAAGATACGCGGTGGGACCGACCGTCGTGGTGAGCACCATCAGCCCGATCAGATGACCGATGACGCCGGTCGCGGTGAGCAGCGCGGCGGCCAGCACGAACAGCCGTCCCCCCGCCAGCAGCCTGGTCCTCAGCGGTCCTCACCGCCCAAGCGCTTCCCGATGACGAAGTCATCCACCCCACTCGAGGGCCGGCCGGCTACCTGTCTCACCACGGAGTGATCAACGACGGGGCGTCTTGCACGTCACGGAGTGTCGTTGCGGTACTGGCAATCCAGCCGGACTTCTGCATTTCTTCCCGTCAACGGCCTGCCGGTGGGCAGTGGGCAGGGGGCAGTGTGCAGCGTCACGCGACAGCCCGCCCTCAGACGGCAGAAGACATGAGGGCCAACCGCCGACCCGGTCAGCTCCCCGACCCTGCTGACGAATCGAGGTCAACGCCCGCCCATGGCGGTCACACGTGATCCGGGCCGTGAGCGCCATACCGCTCGATCAGCTGGTCGGCGATCGCATCAAGGTCCTGCCCGACGTAGTTGGGCTGCGGGCCGACGTCGAGTGGCGCGTTGCCCTCCCGAAGGATGAGCGCGGCCTGCCAGCCGGCCGCCACAGCGCCGATCGTGTCCCAGACGTGGCACGCGATCAGGCAGATGTCGCCAGGCTCGACTTCGAGTGCACCGGCCACTGTGTGGTAGGCCTCTGGAGCCGGCTTGTGACGTCGCACGGTCGCGTCGACGCTGAAGCGCCGCTCGAACAGGTCGATCACGCCCGCCCGCTCCAGCTGCCGCTTGGAGATCTCCAGCGTGTTGTCGGTGAGCGTGAACAGCCGGAAGCCGTGGTCGTGGAGTCGGCGCAGGGCCGCTGGGACTTCGGGGTGGGGCGGCATGGTGGCGAACCGGTCTGTCAGCTCGGCACTGTCGGCGCCACTGATCGTGATGTTGCGTGTGGCGGCGAGCATCCGGAGCACGGCACCGCCGATGTCGGTGAACGGAACGTACGCTCCGCTGAGCGTGAGCGCCTCAGAGTAGGTGATCAGGTTGGCGAACCACAGGCGCAGGGCGGCGGGGTCGTTGAAAATCCTGTTGAAGGTGGGGTGGAGCGACTCCAGATCGAGCAGGGTCTCGTTGACGTCGAAAACTACCATCGGTCGCTCAGGCACAACTGGGTCTTCCTTCATACATGGGGCAGAAGAGGTGGACCGCCGCCATAGCTTTTGGGGTGGCCAATCCGGGCGCCTGAGAGCCGCGCGAGCTTACCAGAACTCCCCGCAAAGACGCCATCGACTGTATGTGGTGCGAGCGATGCGGTGGGCGACCGTACATGAGGGCGCCACGCATCTCTGTGCCTTGTCACTCACCTGTACCAGGACCTGTCCGGGCGATCACGTTGGCCGCGGCTTGACGGTCCGATAACGATCTGTCGAAAGCCGGTGCCTGCACAGCGCGAAGCAAACATATGATCCATCGCATGAACAGAGCTGTGAAGATCGGCATTGCCGGTACGTGCACGGCGCTGCTCGTCACGGGGGGAATCGGCGCGTACAACATCGTGCATGGGCTGACCTCCGGAGCTGCGGGCGGCGGTCGGGCCGAGGCCGGGCAGTCCGTCGACCCAGCGGCCGTATCAGCCTCACCGCCGTCGGACGCCAAGGCCGTGAAGCTGACCCGGGCGTTCCTGGACAGCTGGTCCGAGCAGCACCTCGACGGCGCGGCGAGCGACACCGACGCGCCGGACACGGCCGCGCGGGCGTTGCAGATGTACACCGACGGACTGGACCTGAAGAAGCTGACCTTCGGTCAGGTCACTGCGGTGGGCCGGTCGACGGTCACGCCAGGCGCCACCAAGGTCACCTTCCTCGTCACGGCCCAGGTGGCGGGCGGAACCTGGATCTACCCGAGCGCTGTGGCGGTGGTGCAGAGCACGGGCGGCCAGATGGCCGTGCACTGGAACAACTCGGTGCTCTACCCCGGACTGGGCGAGGACCAGTCGCTGACCGCAGGCGCGCTTCCCGCCGACGCGACCACCGCCAGGGTCGTCGCCAGCGATGGGAAGACGGACCTGGCCACGTTCCGCTCGCTACAGGGCATCACGGCGACCATCCGCGAGAACGCCACGCCCACCGGTGGAAGCACCGGCACTGGTGTGGCCGTGGTCGACGCCGGTGGTGCGGGTGTCGAGACGCTGCAGGTCTTCTCCAAGGGGAAGGCCCCGGTGATCAGGACGACCATCGATGCGCGCCTCCAGGCCGTGGCCGAGGGGGCCGTGAAGGACGATCACCTGAGGGAGAGGGCGGCCGGCGCGGTGGCGCTCGACTGGAGGAACGGCCACATCCTCGCGATCGCCCACACGGGCGCGGACGGTGACATCGCTGTCAACGGCATCAAGTCGCCGGGCTCCACCATGAAGATCATCACCTCTGCCGCCCTGTTCGACCAGGTGGGCCTCACCCCGAGCAGTCCTGCCCCGTGCACGGATTCTCTGATCGCCAACAGCCAGTCCTTCCACAACGACTCGGGCGTGAGGGCCAACGCCAACGCCACCATCGCCCAGGCGTTCACCGTGTCGTGCAACACCTCCTTCATCAAGGACGGCTTCCGCTACCTGGTGCACGACGGGGATGCCTCCGCTCTGCACGACGAGGCTGTGAACGTGTTCGGCATGGGCAGCTGGTCGATCGGCGGCGGGGTCGCCACCACCGACCCGAGCATTCCGCCGGACGTTCAGGACGGAGACCAGGCAGCCCAGTTCATCGGCCAGGGCAAGGTCGCGGCCACGCCGCTCTTCATGGCGTCCGTGGCGGCCACTGTGCGCAACGCCGGCTTCAAGCAGCCGATCATCCTGCCAGGCCAGCACCAGGACACCGCGCCGCGGCCCATCTCCGCCCGTACGGCCGGATACCTGCAATCCATGATGCGCAGCGTGGCCACCAGCGGTACCGCGGCGCCGCGCCTGGGCGGGCTGGCCGGCGTCGGCGCCAAGACGGGCACCGCTGAGGAGGGCGACAGCACCAACGGCTGGCTGACCGCGTACAACTCCCGTATCGCCGTGGCCGCGTTGGTCGTAGGCGGCCGCTCCGGCGTCGACTCCGCCGGCTACGTCGTCCGTCCGCTGCTGACCGCGAACTGACTCAACCTCAGGACCTGGGCCGACAGCCTGGAAGTCACGGTTGACACAGGGGAGTTGTCGTCTCGGGGACGTCAACGACGCTCAGCTGCTGGGAAGAAGCTCTGGCTCATGCGCGCAGTGTGGTCCCGGCCTTGAACGGCAAGCCCTCGCCGTTCCGTTCGGCATATGGCCCGGAACGCGACCGAGTACGATGATCAAAAGGCGGCGGAGCCCCACCTCCCGGACGACGGAGTCTGCCATGACGACGGACCATTCGCAGTCTCATCGCATCGACACCAGCCGGGCTCACCCCGCGCGGGTCTACGACTGGCTGCTGGGCGGTAAGGACAACTACCCCGTCGACGAGGCGGTCGGCCAGACGCTGCCGCCCGAAGCGCGGGACGCGGCGCGGCAGAACCGCGCGTTCATGCACCGCGCGGCGGCCTACCTCGCCGCCCAGGGCGTCGACCAGTTCCTGGACATCGGCACCGGCATCCCGACCGAGCCGAACCTTCACCAGATCGTGCAACGGACTGTGCCCACCGCCCGGATCGTCTACGCGGACAACGACCCGATCGTGCTGCGGCACGCGGAGGCCCTGCTGGTCAGCTGCCCTGAGGGTGCCACGGACTACATCCAGGCCGATGTGCGCGAGCCGGACGAGATAGTGCGGCACGCCCGGCAAGTGCTGGACTTCGACCGGCCTGTCGCCCTGTCGCTGATCGCCCTGATGCACTTCATCCGCGACGACCAGAATGCCCACGGCATCGTCAAGGGCCTGGTCGACACACTCCCGTCCGGCAGCCACCTGGTCCTCTCGCACGCCGCGATCGACCTCTTCCCCGAACTGGCGGAGCAGGTGATCGCCCAGTACGCCAAAGGCGGCATCCGCCTCAGCTTCCGCACCCGGGAGGAGGTGGCCCGCTTCTTCGACGGACTGGAGCTGGTGCCGCCGGGCCTGGTCACCGCCACCGAGTGGTACGGCGCGGACCAGGACCTGTCCTCACCGGAGGAGAGCGGCATCTACGCGGGCGTGGCCCGCATTCCCTGACCGGACGCCGGGCAGGGGCCCCGTGCGGCCCGGCAGCGGACCGAGTCCGTGTCCCCGTACGGCGCCCCACACAGCGTCAGCCTCGACACCGCGGATCGGGAATTGATCGCGGACGCCCACGCCCACGCCCCGCGGCTGGGCACGCGAGGGCGAACGCCACCAGCGCATCGCCGACCGCATCTCCGGACTTCTCGACGACCTTGGTCAACCCTCGGATGACGCCCATGAGAATCCGTGATCCGGGAGCCCGCTGAACCTGCCCGTCCGCCACAGCCTGGATGCGAGGTGGTGGTGCCGCAACGCGCGAGGCGTTGTCACAGCGGGGTGGTATCCATGCCCCATGAATATTGATCAAGCTGCGCGATCCGGCCCAACGGGCACGGCTCGCCGACATCCGCGACGATCTCATCGCCCGCGTCGCCGAGGCCGAGCGTGAAGGCTGGCTCGGCGAGGTGGAGGGCTTGCCGGTGAGGCCTCGCCGGCGCCCAGGACAAGCTCGCGCAGCTCGACGCCGAGGCGGCACGCCGATCCAATGGGTCAACCTCGGTCTGCCGACCTTCGGCCAGATCGGTCTCGGCTATGGGGCTCGTCCACGGTGACGCAACTGGTTGTGTTCCACGGCGAGTTGGTGATCGTGTGGGCGGCTCATGTGTTTCCTGCGCGGGTCCAGTGGTTTGTGAGGATGGCCTAGAGAGCCACCAGCCGCCCGCCGCGCCCTTGTAGCCGGACCGAGGCGAGGGTGCCGCACATCAGTGCCACGCCGAGGAGTGTGCCGCAGGCCGCCGCCGCGGTGTGCGCGTCGCCGTCGAGGGCGGCGTGCAGGCCCCGGGCAGCCCAGTAGCCGGGGGAGGCCGGGGCCACGTCCGCGACCCAGGCCGGCAGGACGCTGAGCGGGACGAGCGCGCCGCCGACGCTGCTGAGCAGCATGCCACCGATGTCGAAGGCGGCCGAGAGCTCGCCCATGCTGCGGGCCAGCACACCGAGCAGCGTACCGAGGCCGAGCAAGGTGCAACTCCAACTCAGCAGGACGCCCACCAGCAGAAACGGATGCGGAACGCTCAGCCCGAAGACACACGTGCTGAAGCCGACGATCAGGAGTTGCTGAGCGAGCAGGGCCGCGAAGACGGGGATCGCCTTGCCGACGAGCATCTCCGCGGGATGCAGCGGTGTGCCCCGCAGGCGATCCCACGTACGGCCGAGTCGTTCGGTGAGGATCGCGTTGCCGGAGATGCTGAGTGCGAGGAGCGAGAAGGTGACCAGCGTGCCGACGACCGCCTGTTCGGTGCCGGCCGTGCGGCCTTGTGCGGCCAGGTAGAGCGGGCGCAGCAGGGTGATGAAGACGAGCGGAAGGATCATCCGGCTCAGGATTGGGCCGGGTTCGCGCAGCATCAGCAGCGCGTTGTGGCGCATCAGGACGCTCAGGCGGGTGGCGGATTCACGCAGCGACATCTCGGGGCTCCGTCTTCTTCTTCTTCTTCTCGATCGCTGCGGCTTCCAGGGAGTGGTAGAGGTCGTCCAGGCTGGGGCGACGTATGTCGACGGAGACGGGCGTGCGGCCGGCGGCAAGCAGGGCTGCCAGGTCGGCAGACGCAGTTCGGGTTCGGCCGGGTCGGCGAAGGTGACCCGGAGTTCGCCCGGCAGGTGGCGGGTGAGCTCTTCCTGGGTCCCTCGCGCGATGACGCGCCCGTCCCGGGCGAGCGCCAACGTGGCGTCGAGATCAACGAGTTCCGGTAGGTAATGAGTCGTGTAGACGACGGCGGCGCCGGCTTCGGCGCGGGCCTTGACGGCGGCCAGCAGGGCCGAGCGGGTTTCCGGGTCGGCCCCGGCGGTCGGCTCGTCCAGCAGCAGTAACGGTGGAGAGCCGACCATGGCGGTCGCCGCCTGGACGCGGCGGCGCTGACCACCGGACAGGATCCCAACGGGCCGGTCCGCGACGGCTGCCAGGTGGAGCTCGTCCAGGACCCGGGCGATCTCGGCGTCTCGTCGCCGCCCACGCAGCCCGGCAAGTCCGGCGAGCAGCCGCAGGTTCTCCCGCACGGTGACGCTGCCGTACAAAGCCAACTCCTGCGGGGCCACGCCGAGGAGCCGGCGGGCGGCCCGGCCGGCACGCAGCGCGTCATGCGGGCCGATGCGCATCCGGCCCGCGTCGGGCGGCACGAGACCAGTGACGATCTCGACGAAAGTGGTCTTGCCGGCACCGTTGTGCCCGATCAGGCCAACGATCTCGCCGGGCGCGACCGTCAGGTCGAAGCCGTCGAGCGCGCGACGCCGACCGTAGCACTTCACCAATCCCTCTGCGGTGAGCATCCTGCCTCCATGGGGTCTACACCGTATACGTCTACACTGTAGACCCATGGGTGGCAGGCGTGAAGAGATACTGGACGCGGCACTGGCCATTGCCGACGAGCACGGCCTGGAAGCGGTTTCGATGCGCACGCTGGCCGACCGTGTCGGCGTCACACCGATGGCGTTGTACCGGCATGTCAAAGACAAGGCCGCGCTCCTGGATGGCATGGTCGGACGCCTGCTCGCCGCGCTCCTGCCGTCGGACACCGCCACGGATCAATCCTGGGACGAACGGCTGGGCGACCTCGCGCACGCTTGCCGCAAGGTGACCCAGCGGCACCCCTGGGCCGCGCACCTGCTCTTTTCGCGGCCTGCTGTCACACCGGACGCCGTGCGCGCGGTGGACATCATCTACACCGCCCTCATCGAAGCCGGAGTTCCCGAGCCCGAAGTGCCCAGGCTGGAGCGCCTGATCAGCACCTTCGTGATCGGGTTCGCCGCCTCCGAAGCCTCGGGCCGCTTCGCTCCCGGCGCCCTCGACCCGCGCAGCCGCCGCGGTCGACTCCCAGAAAGTGAACTCCCCGGCCACAGCAGACTCGGGCCCTGGCTGGACCTGCCCGTCGACCTCACCGCCGAGTTCGAGGCCGACCTGGACGACATCCGGCGACTGGTCGAGGCGGCCGCACGGCAACAGGAGTGACTGCGCCGCCTTCAGGTGCAAACGCTCCCCGGAAGGTGATCGTGGCCAAGTAACGCTGCGAATGGCCAACTATCGCTACGAGTCATATCGCTACGAGTCACAGACCCTATGGCCGGCAGGCGCCGGAAAACGAACGAGTGATGAATGCGGGTATGGCCGAGGAGGGGCGCCTGCTGATCTCTCACGGCGAAGGTTGAGTGGCTAGTGCTGTGGCCGGAACGGTTTGCCGGGAAGCTCGCGGCGTCCGGTGCTGGGGGCACCTCCCACGCCGTGCAGGCAGTGGGGGAGCCTCGCAAGGCGGAGCATTGCCCGCGTACGGGATGTACTCGGGTGATGCGTCAACGCGGCGTGGGGGTACCCCCGGCCGAAGGCTGGGGGAGTGCCGTGCCGGCCGTCGCGAGCCGGTGAACCTTTCCGGTCACAGCACTAGGTCTTCCGGAGAGCGAGGGCCGCTCCGCCTGTCCCAGTACTGTGGCTTCGCATGACCAACTCCGAGATCGAGATCACCGCGGACCTGGTCCACGACCTGCTGCAGGAGCAGCATCCGGACCTGGCAGGGCTGGCGATCCGCGAGGTAGCGGGCGGATGGGACAACCGGCAGTGGCGCCTCGGGGACGAGTTGGCGGTGCGCATGCCGCGTACGGAACGTGCCCCGGATCTCCAGCGCAAGGAGTGCCGATGGCTGCCCGTCCTGGCCCCGCGCCTGCCACTCCCGGTCCCGAACCCGGTGCGGATCGGTGAACCGTCCGCACGCTTCCCGAAGCCCTGGACCATCATGACGTGGGTTCCCGGCGAGCCACTGGACCACACCTCGATCAGCCGCGGCGACCACGCGGCCGACACCCTGGCGGGCTTCCTCAGGGCGCTCCATGTGGAGGCTCCCGCCGAGGCGCCGACCAGTTCGGACCGCGGCGCTCACCCCAAGAAGTGCACAGACGGCTTCGACTACTTCATGCAAGCCGTTGCACCCGGCGGCGTTGCCGACGTCGTCCGGGCCGTCTGGGATGATGCCGTCGCGGCCCCCGAGTGGGAGGGCCCGCCGGTGTGGGTGCACGGTGACCTTCATCCCGCAAACGTCGTCGTTGCGGATGGGACGCTCTCGGGTGTGATCGACTTCGGTGACATGTTCGCCGGCGATCCGGCGTGGGACCTCGCGGCCGCATGGGTGATCCTTCCCGCGGGTGCCGCCTCACGGTTCTTCGACGTGTACGCGCATGCGGACGAGGCGACGGTCCGACGCGCCCGCGGGCTGGCTGCTCTGAAAGGCCTGTTCCTCATGCTTATGGGCCAGAACGGAGATCAGGGCCTTCCTGGCGGCAAGCCGACATGGGGACCCGCAGGCCGGGCAGCGCTCGACCGTGTTCTGAGGGAGCGTTTGGATCTTGCTTCTCCGTTTCATTTGGCCTAGCTGTCGAGCCAGTTGAAGGCGGTCGGCGACCGCGCTGTTCGGGGCCTTCCGCACCGGGGTGGAGGACGAGCAGGCCAAGACCGGGCACGTCGTGTCGTGAAGAACAATCCGCCGGACCTGATCGACGTCCGTCCAGCCAAGGCGACCGTACGGCGAAAGTCCCGCCAGGGGAACCCTCCGAGCGCGCATTAGGTCGTACACAGAGCGATTGGTCGAGTCGCCACCGATCCTGTGGTCACTGCTATTGACTCTTGCTGCCGGCCTGGCTTAGCTAAAGATAGTTCGCATACGACCTATGTGCTCGGGCTTCGATCCGCCCCTTCCACCGAGAGGGACGTGTCGTCTCACGTTGCGGAAGCTCGGGCATTCGAACCCGGCGCCGCCTTACCACAGTTGGGCCCGGCACCGTCCGCGGCGAAGTCCGGATCCGCGGGCCCAGATTCCTCGCGCAGACCCTCTGAGAGGCCACCATGAAGAGCCGTCAACGAGCATTCGCGGCGACAGCCACGGTCCTGGCCATGGCCGGACTCGCCGCCTGCGGTTCGGGCGGCGCCGCCGACGCGGGCGCCCAGAACACCAAGACCCTCACGGTGGGAACCATCCCGATCGGACCCCAGGTGCCGCTTCTGATCGCGGAGAAGCACGGCTTCTTCAAGGAGCAGGGGCTCACCGTGAAGCCGCAGACCTCCACCGCTTTCGACGCCACCCTGGCCGGCGTCCTCAACGGCCAGTACGACATCGGCTTCGGCGCCGCTCCGCCGCTGCTCAGCGCCCTCTCCAAGGCGGCACCGGTGAAGGTCGTGGCCCAGACCGCCTCGATCGAAACGCCCCAGGGGCCGGGCAAGAGCGGCGCGGACGTGGACGTCATCGACCCGTCCATCAAACGGCCCCGTGACCTTGAGGGCAAGACGCTGGCCGTGACCTCGCTCAACGACCTCGGCGCCGTCGGACTGCGCGCCGCGGTCATGAAGGACGGCGGGGACCCGAAGTCCCTCAAGCTCGTGGAGATGCCCGGGGCCCAGCAGTTGGGCGCCCTGCTGTCGGGACGCGTGGCGTCGGCCAACTTCAACGAGCCGAACGCCGCGGTCGCCCGCGCGAACCCGAAGGTCAGGGTCCTCTTCGGCTACACCGACTACCTGCCCCAGGGCGCACCGCTCGACGTCTATTTCGCCAAGAACGACTTCATCCGCAAGAACCCCGCGACGCTCGAGAAGTTCAGGGCCGCACTCGCCAGGGCCGTCGCCTACGCCAACGAGCACCCCGACGAGGTGCGGGCGATCACCCAGAAGCTGTGGGAGAACGTCAGTGAGCAGATCGCGGCCAAGACGGTCATGCAGCGCTACAGCACCGACGTCGACAAGAAGGCACTCGACTCCCTGCAGGACGTGCTGACCCGCTATGCGGGTCTGGAGAAGCGGACCAGCCCCAACGACTTCTACTCCTACACCCCCGGGTCCTGACATGCCGTCGATACGCCGTACCGCGCTCGGCGCGCTCGGGGCCGCCGGCACACTGGCGGCCTGGGAACTGACCTCGCGTACCGGCCTGGTGCCCGAGACATCGCTCCCCTCCGCGTCGGCGGCCCTCGGCCACCTCGCCACCGAACTCGTCCAGGCCCGGACCTGGGCACAGACCGGCAGAACGCTCGCCCAGGCCGCCCTCGCCCTCCTGTTGTGCGTGGCCATCAACATCCCGCTGGGCATGCTGATCGGACGCATACCGGCCCTCGAGGCCTACACCCGGTCGACGATCAACTTCCTGCGCTCGATTCCCGGACTCGCCCTGATCCCCCTGTTCGTCCTCTTCCTCGGCGCCCAGCCGTCGATGGTCGTCCTCCTCACCGTCTTCGTCGCCGGATGGCCGCTGCTGATCTCCACGATCGAGGGAGCGAGGTCGGTCGAGCCGGTCTCACTCGACATGGCGCGCAGCTTCCGGCTCAGCCGTACCCGCACCCTGCTCCAGGTCGTCGTCCCAGCCGCCGGACCGTTCATCGTCACCGGGCTGCAGATCACCACGGTGGTCACCCTGCTGGTGGTGGTCGGCAGCGAGCTGATCGTCAGCGCTCCCGGTCTGGGACAGCAGATGGCGGTGGCCAACGCGGCAGGCGACGGGCTGTCGCTCTTCGCCCTCAGCGTCTGGACCGGCGTCCTCGGCGTCGCCGTCAACGTCGCCTTCCGCAGCGCCGAGAACAAGGTGATGGCCTGGCACCACGCGGCCACCGGCAACGGGAGGAAGGCATGACAGTCAGTACGCCTCGGCGTCTCCTCCGGGCCCTGGCCCTGCCCACGCTGCTGGTCATCGCCTGGGTCCTGGTCACCAACGCCGCCGACAACCTCTACGTCTCCACGCCGCAGGAGATCTGGGCCCGCGCCGTGACTTGGTGGCCCGACGGATGGCAGCAGGACCTGCTTCCGAGCGTCCGCAACATCCTGCTCGGCTTCACCCTGTCCGCCGTGGGCGGCGTGGTCATCGGCATGGCGATGGGGGCGTCCCGGACCTTGCGCGACCTGGTCACCCCGACGCTGGACTTCCTCCGGGCCGTGCCGAACGCCGCTCTGGTGCCATGTCTGCTGCTGATCATCGGCTTCTCGGCGAGCACCCGGGTGCTCGTGGTCTTCCTCAGCGCCGTCTGGCCCATTCTGCTGGGTGCCATGGACGGTGTGCTGTCCACGGACGCCCGGCTGCGCGATGTGGCGGACGCCTACCGTGTCCCACCCCTCACCCGGTTTGCGAAGGTGACGCTGCCCGCGGCGGCCCCGCACATCCTGGCCGGCATGAAGACCGCGCTCTCGGTGTCGATCGTCGTGGTCGTGATCAGCGAGATGTTCGGCGCCACCGAAGGCGTGGGGCACTTCATCATCGACTCGCAGCGCCATTTCGACATTGCCGGTGTGTGGCTGGGGACCATCGTCTTCGGAATCCTCGGATACACGCTCAACTCGCTCTACACCGTGGTGCAGCGACGCCTTCTGCGGTGGCACCCCTCCACGTGGATCTCCACATGACCCGCCCCTGCGGAAAGGAAGAGCCGGCCATGCCTGTATCGACGACCACGCGCACCGCGCCGGGCGCCCGCTCGCGCGACGACCGGACGCCCGTACTCGAGGCCATCGGCCTGGGGAAGTCCTACGGCCGCGGTGAGACGGCCAAGACGGTCCTGGACGGGGTGGACTTCACCGTCGCCGCACGGGAGTTCGTCTGCATCGTGGGGCACTCGGGCACGGGTAAGACCACCCTCCTGCGATGCCTGTCGGGCCTGATGCGGCCCACGACCGGTGAGGTCCGCTTCGAGGGCACACCCGTCACCGAGCCGCCCCCGGGAATGGCGGTGGTCTTCCAGGACTACAGCCGTTCCCTGCTGCCCTGGATGTCCGTGCGCTCCAACATCGTCCTGCCGCTGAAGGGCAAGGGCGTCCCGGCGAGCGAGCAGCAGGCCATCGCCGAGGAAGTACTCGACGCCGTGGGCCTCAGCGCCCATGCCGGCAAACTGCCTCACGAACTGTCCGGCGGCATGCAGCAACGTGTGGCCATCGCGCGCGCCCTCGCCTACCGCCCCGACGTGATGATCATGGACGAGCCCTTCGCGAGTGTGGACGCCCAGACGCGCGCCGAACTCGAGGACCTCACGCTCGGGCTGCGGCAGAAGTACTCCTCCAGCGTCGTCCTGGTCACCCACGACGTCGACGAGGCCGTCTATCTGGGAGATCGTGTCGTGGTACTGGGCGGCAGCCCCGCTTCCGTCCGGCGCGTCGAGGTCACCGGTCTCGGCGAATCCCGCGACCAGATCGAGACCAAGGCGCTGCCGAGGTTCGCCGAGGTACGGGGGAACGTCCTGAGCGAGATCCGGAACCAGTCCTCTGCGAGGGCCGCGAAAAGCCGAGAGGAAAAGATGGCATGACGGCACCAGAACTCAAGGGAAGCCCGGTGCCTTCGGCGGACGCCGCCGATCCCACCTGGGGCTTCCTCGCGAAGATCCGCCGACTCGTCCAGGTGTACGGCGCCGCGTGGTCCGCCGAGGTGTCCAGCGAGGTCACAGCCGTCCAGTTCGGGGCCCTTGCCGGACTGCACCGCGACCCCGGCCAGGATCAGAAGACCCTGGCCGCACGCCTGTCCATGGACAAGGCCACCGCCGCCGACGTCGTCAAGCGGATGACGCAGCGCGGTCTGATCCAGGTCCTGCGCGACCCCCACGACTCGCGGCGCAAGGTACTCATTCTGACCGAAGCCGGCCGTGAGACCGTGCAGCGGATCGCCCCTCGAGTGGACCGGCTGCGCCGTGAGGTGTTCGCCTCCCTGGCTCCCACCGAACAGGAAGCGTTCATCGGCGTGATCGACCGCCTCGTCATCGAACTCGAAACCCGGTTGGAGGACACTCCGTGACCCCCGTTGCCGCCACCGCGCAGTCGGCCATGACAGGGGCGGCCCCGCTCGACCAGGTCACACGACGCCGTACGGGGCTCGGCCTGCGTGCTCACGACCCCGCCCGGGCGTACCGCGGCTACACCCTCATCACCCCCAGCTTCGGCGGCCGCACGACCTACCTGATCGACATGGACGGGCAGGAGGTCCACCGGTGGGAGCTGCCCTGGCCGCCCGGCCTGGGCTCCCGGCTGACCGAGCGCGGCACCCTTCTGTACTCGGGGCGCATCGTCGACCGTGACCTGCCGTTCCTCGGAACCCTGCCCTTCAAGGGCGGCGTGGTGGCCGAGGTGGCGTGGGACAGCACGGTGCTGTGGTCCGTCGAGCACCCCACCCATCACCACGACGCCATCCTGCTGCGCAACGGCAACGTCCTGCTGCTCGGCCTGGAGGAGGTCCCGCCCGAGCTCCAACTGCGTGTGCGCGGCGGCGTCGACGACCCCGAGACGATGTACGTCGACACCCTGGTGGAGATGACCACGAGCGGCACGGTCGTCCGGGAGTGGTCCGGTGCCCGCCACCTCGACCCGGAGACCGACGTCATCGGCCCCGGACCCATGGACCGCAGCGAGTGGACCCACGCCAACGGAGTCGTGGAACTGCCGTGCGGCGACCTCCTCGTGAGCGCACGCCAGATCTCCACCCTGCTGGTCATCGACCGGGCCACGGGCCGCATCCGGCAGCGCATCGGCGCCGGAGTCCTCGCGGGCCAGCACGCGCCCTCGCTGATCGGCGACGACAAGGTCCTCGTCTTCGACAACGGATTCCAACGGCAGCACCCCGGCCCGCCCTTCTCCCGGCTGGTCGAATTCGACCTCTCCACCGGAGAGCCGGGCTGGACCTACACCGACCCCGTCCCCTTCGACTTCTTCAGCGCACTGCAGTCGAGCGCCCAGAGGCTCCCCGGCGGCAACACACTCGTCTGTGAGGGACTGACCGGCCGGGTCTTCGAGGTGACACCGGGTGGCGCCACGGTCTGGGAGTACGTCAATCCGTACTTCGTCGACAGCCCGCTGGGCAACCCGGCCCTCCAGCCCGCCAACCGGATGTTCCGCGCCTTGCGCTACTCACCCGAACTGATCGCACCCCTGCTGGGGGCCCGAACCACCTCTGAGGAAGGCCAGTGAAGCTAGTTCTGCTCGGCACCGCCGGCGGTCCCAGGCCGTCCGTCCACCGCGCCGCCCCCGCCCAGGCCATCGTCCACCGTGACCAGGTGCACGTCGTCGACTGCGGCAACGGCGTCGCCCGTCAGATGGCCGCGGCCGGACTGCGCCTGGACAAGCTGGCCGGGATCTACATCACCCACCACCACGCCGACCACATGGTCGACGTGGGCGCGCTTCCCCTTCTCGCCTGGACCGACGGCATGACGGAGCCGGTCGGCATCCACGGCCCGGCCGGCATCACCGCCAGCGTCGGTCACTTCGTGGAAATGATGCGGATCGAGCTGGAGTCCCGCACCAGCACGACGGGCCGCGCCGCCTTCCCGTCGCTGCTCCACTGCCACGACCTCACCGGCCCCGGCGTGGTCCACGAGAGCGACGGGCTGCGCGTCACGGCGACCCTGGTGGACCACCCGCCGTTCGAGCACGCCCTCGCCTACCGCTTCGACGGCGACGGCCGATCAGTGGTCATCTCCGGCGACACCCGTTACTCGCCGAAGCTCGCCGAACTCGCCACCGGAGCCGACGTCCTCGTCCACGAGGCGATCTACGAGGAGGCGCTGGCCGAACAGCTTCGCGGCGCCCGGGCCGCCACACTCCGGGAGCACCTCGTCAGTTGCCACACCACCGCACAGGACGCGGGCCGCCTCGCCAAGGAGGCCGGCGTACGCACCCTCGTGCTCTCCCACCTCGTACCGCACCACCCCACGGTCACCGAAGAGATGTGGCGCGACGCCGCCGCCTCACAGTTCGACGGCGAGATCATCGTCGGCCGCGATCTGCTCGACATCTGAAACCCAGGGAGAAAGCGCATGACCCACACGCCCCGCCGCGGCGGAGCCCCGGCGAAGGCCGGCACCGTGCTCGCGAACGGCGTCGAGTTGTACTACGAGCTGCGCGGCACCGGAACGCCACTGCTGATGATCCCCGGAGCCGGTGGCGACGCCGGCACCTACGAGGACGCCGCCAGGCTCTTGGCCGAGCACTTCACCGTGATCACCTACGACCGTCGCGGCAATTCCCGCAGTTCACACCCAGAAGGATGGACCGCGACCTCACCCGACGAACAGGCCGACGACGCGGCGGCGCTGCTGCGCGCCCTCGACCTGGCGCCGGCCCACGTCTTCGGCAACAGCAGCGGCGCCACCATCACGTTGAACCTCTCCCTTCGCCACCCGGAAGTCGTCCGCAACGCGGTCGCCCATGAACCACCCAAGATCGGGACGATGCCCGAGCGCGACGACCTGCTCGCCGCGATGCGCGACCGTGCCGAGGAGGCCAGGAAGCGGGGCGGGTACCGCGAGTCGATGGCCGACTTCAGCGGCTGGCTCACCGGCACCACACGGGAGCGCAATGAGGACCTCGCGGAGCGGACCCTCGACAACGGTGAGGTGTGGGTGACCCGTGAACTCGGCGTCGTCGATCGCTGGGACCCTCCGGTCGACGTCGTGGCCGACCACCGGATTCCCGTCACGGTGGCCGTCGGCTCCGAGGGCGGGACGGAACTGCACCAGGAACTGCTGGGCCGCTACCGCTCCGCGCTCGAGAACCTCGCCCGGCGCATCGGTGCCGACTTCACCTCCATGTCCGGCGGGCATGTTCCGTACGCGACCCATGTCCGCGACTTCGTGCCGCAGCTTCTGACTCTGCTCCAGCAGCATGACGGACCGGAACCGGGCGGTGAGGGAGCCTGATCCGGCTGTGATGGCCACCGCGCCGCTCCGTGCGGTGCGGCGGCCGGTGTGCTCGCGGTGCGGGGCGAGAATCACCGACCGGCCCGGCGTCGCCCGGACGTGGTGCTGGGCGACCGCGGCCACGGCCACGACAAGTACCGCGTCCGGTCCGGGACCTCGGAGCGAAGCCACTGATCGCCCGCCGCGGCACCGGGCACGGCTCCGGCCTCGGCGCCCAACGCCGGGTCGTGGAAAGTGCGTTCGCTCACCCGCACTGGTTCCGCTGCCCGCGGATCCGCTGGGGTGTCCGCGACCTGCGAAGTCTTGGGGTGCCGCAGCAGCAGCAGCAGCCGCGGCAGACGGTGACGGTGGGCCGCTCCGCCCCCGGGGCGGGGGCGGAGCACCGGGCGCCTCTGCTCACGCGGTGTCCCTGGTGAGTCGGGGCCAGGCGGCCTCGCGCAGCAGGCGCAGGCCGTTGAGGCCGACGAGGACGGTGGAGCCCTCGTGCCCGGCGACGCCCAGAGACAGGGGGAGTGTGCCGATCAGGTCCCATGCGACCAGGACGGTAATGAACGCCCCGGCGACGACCAGGTTCTGGATGACGAGGCGGCGCGCGGTGCGGGACAGCTGCACGACGGACGGGATGGTGGCCAGTTCGTCGCGGACGACGACGGCGTCGGCGGTCTCCAGGGCGAGGTCGGAGCCGGCCTTGCCCATCGCGATCCCGGAGTGCGCTGCGGCCAGCGCGGGGGCGTCGTTGACTCCGTCACCGACGACGAGCACCCGCTTCCCCTCGGCCTCCCACTCCTTCACCGCGGCCGCCTTGTGCTCGGTCGGCGAGCTCGCGGAGGCCGTCGGCATGGAAGCCTCCGCCTGCTCCCACCAGCTTCGCCTGCTGCGCAACCTCGGTCTGGTGACCGGTGAGCGGCGAGGACGGTCGATCATCTACGCCCTCTACGACAACCACGTCGCTGAACTCCTCGACCAGGCCCTCTATCACGTCGAGCACCTGCGCCTGGGGGTCCATGACATCCCGGCCGAGCGCTCCGAGCCCGCCGCTGTCGACTGAGAGCGGACCGACGACCGGGGAGGTTCGGCGGAGCACCTCGAAGCGCGCCACTCGCCATGGGCTGACTCCGCCGGCCGACGACAGGGCGAACACCGCCTGATGCGGCAACAGGTCGTTCTCGTCAAGGCGTTCGCCGACGTCACCGCCCGGCATCGGCGACGCGGGCGGCCCGTTGTTCGTCGCGGCGGTCGCCTCGCTCACCACCCTCACCCACGGCTTCGCCGTTCTCGGCGTCGTTCTCGCGCTCGGTCCGGTGCTCACCGTCCTACGGCGTCGGCCCGCCGGAGAGTGAAACCCGCACCACAGGCGGCGCAGGGACGCCCGCCCGCGTGAGAGGGGCCGAAGCCGACGCCAGTCGGAGCAGTCTCAGGCGCTCGTCGGCCACCTGCCCGGCGTGACACCCACGCTGTCCGAGCAATCAGCCCCCGCAGCGGTCACCCTGACCATCGGCCCCGACATGCCGGCCCTCGACGGCTGACGTCCGGGCGGCTTACTCAGGCCGGGTTGAGTACGCGCGCTCATGTCCGGCGCACCCTCGCGCGGCGAGTATCGGTGCAGCGGCGCAGTCCACTGGCGCCGATCCGATGCAGTACTGAGACAGTTACGGAGAATCCCATGTCCCGACGTGTCGCTCTGTCCGTGGCCGCCGGTGTCGTCATCCTCGGTGGTGCCGGTGCCCTCGCCCTCGCCCACGCCGGGGAGCAGGCGCCGGCGCCGGCGCACAGCAGTGCCCGCTACACCGCTCCCGACGGGGACCGCGACGGATCGCTGGCCTTCGTCACCGACGTCACAGCGTCCTCCGGTGTCAAGAGCGTGAAGGTGCTCGCCTGGCCGCAGAACTCGTCCTTCGCCGAGAAGGGGCTGACCGCCAAGGACATGGCCGCCGCGGAGTCGGCCGTCTGCAAGCCCTCCGGGCAGAACACCGTGCGCTGCACCTACACCGTCAAGGTCACCGGTGCCGACGCCGAGTCGTCCCCGCGCGGTGTCTGGCACGTCGCCGTCCTGGCCACCGCGAAGGACGGCACCACGACCCTGGACACCAAGGCGGCCGACTTCACCGTCCGATGACCGGCACACCCGCCTGACCGAGAGAGCGCGGACCACGACGCGCGCCCGACCCGGCGACTGCCGCGCACGTTCCGGTGCAGTGCCACCCGCGTCACCGACCTGGTCGAGGCCGTCCTCGCCCTGGAGTTGACCGCGTCAGCCTGAGAGCGTGTCGCGAACCTCCCGGTCGGTCGGCAGGTCGGTGCGTCGCAGGGTCGCCACGCGCAGGTGCGGGGTGACGAAGGGCTCCAGGGACTCGGCGGCCAGCGGGGCGCGCAGGGTGTCGACGGTGCCCCGCATCAGCCCGAGGTGGACGGCGCAGATGACGTCCGGGCGGCGCTGGGCGACCTCGCGGAACGGGCAGTGGTGCAGCCGCAGCCGCCGGACCCCCTCGGCGTCCTCGCCCCCGCCCCCGCCCCGTCCCGCGAAGCTCCCACTGCCGGTTCACCGGCCGGTTCCTCGGCCGGCGCCTCCGCCTCCGTGACGAAGCCCATGCCTTCCAGGGTCGCCCTCAGACGCCGCTGCCCCTCCTCCGCCCCGATCCGCTCGGTGGGGGCGGGGGCGTCCGTCAGATAGGCACCCCAGGAGCGGCCGGCCTCGGTGGCGGCGGCCACCGGGTCGTCCACCGCCCCGGCCACCACGCCGAGCAGGATGTCGGAGAGCAGACGGAAGCTGCGGGCGCCGTCGGGGCCCTCGGCTGCCACGGCGGAGTAGACGAACCTGCCGACAAACCCCCGCACGACCAGTGCCGTGCGTGTCGCGCGGAACATCTGAGCCGCCCTTCCACCGAGGGGCCGTTCGGAGCCGTGACCAGGGGCCATGGGGAGTACCCGAGGGCCGGTCGGCTCAGGCGCCGACCGCCGCGGCACGGCGATCCTGGCCCGTTACCGGCCGGGAGCGGCCACGGGCCGTCAGGTCCGGCTGTCCGGCCACGTCTCCTCGTGTCCACGGGCCGAGGCAGCCGCGGCGCGCTCCTGGTCCGGTCGCCGTCCGGCCCGGTGCCATCGGCCGGGCGGTGCTCCCGTCCCGGTACCTGTGCCCGGCCGCCTGGTGCGCTGCGTCGGGGGACGTGGCGGACGGCCTCCTTCCCGGCCGTCCGCGGACACGCCCGCGCACGGCGCTTCCAGACCGCCGCGTCCTGAGATGGTGGAGGACATATCGGGTGGCGAGGCGGAAGAGGGCGGTGGCTGTGGCGGTGTGTGCGGCTGCGGTGGTGCGGAGGAGGAGGCCGTGTCCGAACGGGGTGTGCGGTTCGCACCTCGTGCCCTGCGTCATGCCACGGTCTTCGGCGCGCCGGACGCGGTTCCGGCCGGCGGCGCCATGGTGCTCGTCGTGCCGCACGACCCGCTGCCGCTGCCGCTGCTCGCGCGGGTCGAGCAGCGCGACCGCGGTGTCTTCGCGGCGGAGTACCCGCAACGGGGGCCCGAAGTCCGGCGGCTGCGCCTCAGCTGTCGCCCACCCGGCGCCGCCACGGCCGCTCGCGCGGTCCGCGGACGCCGAGACGCCCAGCGTCCTCGTACGCGCCGCGTCCATCACCAGGAAAACCAGGCCAAGGAAGAAAAACCAGGAGGGCATGTCATGGATGGTGCGCACCGCCGGACCGGCGTACTGGTCAGGATGTCCGGCGCGGCCCTGATGGCCGCCGGACCCGTCATGGTTCTGCGCGGCCGTATGGGCCGCAAGGAGATCCGTACCGAACTGGCCGCGCAGCGGATCACGTTCCCGGACCACGGGCTGCCCGCCCACCTCGCCGCGCTCGCCGGCCGGAGCGTGGAGACCGGAGCCCAAGCCCACGCCTACGCCGAGCTGATCAAGGAGCATGTCGCCCAGGCGACGGGCGGCCGTACGTATGCCGAGATCACCGAAGAGCTGCACGCCACGGGGGACGACGACGAGAAACTCGCCCAGTTGCGTCAGACCGCCTTCATGGGGGAGACGCTGCGCGGCTCGCTGTTGTCCGCCTACCAGGCCTGGCACCTCACCACGCTGGTCATGGGCCTGGGCGGAGTGCTGACCGGCCTCGGCGCGGCACTGGTGGCCACGGCGGACGCCTTGGGCGCGCAGCCGCACCGTCCTTGACGGACTCACCCGTCTCCGGGCAGGCGGCCGCCGCCATCGCCGATCAGGGCGGCGGCCGCCCGTTGCGTCGTGATCACTGGAACCAGGGACGGTCGGCCCATGTCCGTGGGCTCTTCGGCCACTGCCTCAGGACCGCCCGACGCCGGATGCTGGCTCCCGACCGATCCGGAGGTATCCCGTGCACGACCGAACAAGGCGCCCGCGCGGCCGTCTCCACCGCCGTCCCCCGTGGCGGGCGCCGCGCACGGGCCGGACCGGTCACCGTCCGACCGCCCGCCACGTCTGCCCTGACTCGCGGGCGGCCGGACGCACGATGCGGACCCATCCTGTACGGAGACCGCGGTGAGCGGTGTGCAAGCGATCCGCCGGCAGCACCAGAACGTCGCGGACAAGCCGTTCATCGCCATCCGGGAGTCCACCCGCGCCTGCCCCCTGGCCCGCCTGCACTGCCGCGGCGGGGCCGTGCCCGACCGCGACCCGCGCGAACTGGACACCGCCGCCGCCAAGGACCTGCTCCGTCAGGTCGCCGCGTCCGGACGGCCCGCCCCGCCGCAGGCGGCGGCCGAGTCCATCGCCGACTCCGGCAGGCGACGCCGCGCGCGTGGCCGTTGCAGTCGGCGGACCGGGATAGCTGAAGGCCGCTCACCGTCAGACCAGGGCCGGAAGGCCGAGGATGAGGTCGGCGGCGGCCGTCCGGCCGCCCGCGGCGCGCTGGAGGGCGCCGATGCGTTCGGCGTTCTCGTGGAAGGACGGCTCGCGCAGAACGCGGGTGAGTTTGTCCACGACGTCGTCGACGACGATGGTCTCCGGGTGGTCGAGGGTCAGGCTCACCCTGGAGTCCCGGCCGCGTACCGCCTGGTCGTAGCAGTGCGCCCACAGGGGGCGCACGACCAGCGGCTTGCCGAAGTAGAGGCCCTCGTGGAAGCCGTTGCCGCCGCCGTGGGTGAAGAACACCTTGACGCCCGGGTGGGCGAGGACATCGAGCTGGGAGGGCACCCAGCTCTCGATACGCAGGTTGCCCGGCAGTTCATCGGACGCCGGCAGCAAGTGCTGCTGTTCGGCGGGCAGTTTCCACAGCACCTGGTGCTCACCCGCCAGCCGGCGCGCCACCTCCACCAGGGAACCCACCTGCTCCCGGGTCAGCCGGGTGATGGTGCCGAAGCCCATGTAGACGACGGACGACTGGTCGTCGAGCCACTTGCGCACCGGATCGTCTCCGGTGGTCTCCGGCAGTGGCGGCAGCACCGCGCCGACGAGGCGCATCTTCTCCGGGATGTCGAACGGATAGTCCAGCTCCGCGACCGAGTTGCACAGCACCAGCTCGGCCTTGTCGATCCGCGTCATCGGGTTGGGTGGTGGAAGTCCCTGCTCCTTGCGGAGACGGGCGTCCTTCGACAGCACCTTGCCCATGACCGGGTTGAAGAACATGGCCAGGGTACGGAACTTGAACAGCTCGTTGGCCACCCGCTGCGCCAGGTTCATCCGGCGCGGCAGCCCCGAGTGCGGGACGGGGAAGTCACGCGGGGTGAGCCCCTTGACGAAGGGACTGTGCGAGGTCAGCACGTTGCTGGGCAGGAACGGCACACTCAGCACGAAGGGGATGCCCCGGGAGACCGCCAGGTCCACGGCGAAACCGCTCAGGCAGTCGACGACCATGAGCGTCGGCCGGACCCTGTCGACGATCTTCTGGAGCCGGTGGAACTTCTCGGCCTGGAGGGCGGGCCTGTAGGACTGCTTGATGACGGCGCGATGGGCCCGGAAGCGGGAGCACTGCGTGACCTCCCGGTAGACGTCGTCGGGCCAGGTCACGGCCGACAGCTCGGGAATCACCTCGCCGAGGGAGGCGAACCGCACCGGTGCGCGTTCCGCCGTTCTGCGCACGTCCTCCCTGCGGTGTTCGTCGGTGGCGAACCACAGGTCCGCCACGCCCTGGCGGGAGAGTTCACCGGCCAGCACCAGCAGCGGGTTCAGCAGGCCGCTCTCCGGGAGACTGACGAACAGGATCGGCTGTCGGGCGGAATCCATGAAGTGCCTTGTGCCTTTCATCGGTGGCCGGCAGGACGGGGGAGCACCTCCCCGGGCGATCCGCATCGCCCGGCACTGTGATCTCACGCCGGATGCCGGAAGATCCTTAGACCTCCTGTTGGAGCGGGTGCGCCCCATCCCGGACGCGGGACGGGGGCTGCCGATGGAGCCCGTCGGATGGAGCCCGTCGCCCCACGCTCACAGAGCGGTATCCGGAGCAGGCCTAGAGCCGACGCCCCCGCGAGCCCTGCAGGGCGACACCCGGGGCCTGCGGCGTGCCGTGTCCCGGGAGCCGCGCGCCCAACAGGGACAGCAGTGGCTCGGCCTCGCGTGCCGTCTCCTCGAACACGGTGTCCGGGTCGCACGGCGCGGTGACGGCGCCGCCGACGCCGTACCGCAGACGCCGGCCGCTCAGCACCGCCGTGCGGGTGGCGAGGCCGAAGTCGGCCGATCCCGAGAGGGAGAAGTAACCGATCGCCCCGGTGTGGACGCCGCGCGGCCCGCTCTCCAGCCGGTCCAGGGTCCGCATCGTCCGCGGCTTCGGAGCGCCGGTCACGGAGCCGCCCGGGAAGGCCGAACACAACGCCGCCACGGCTGTGGTGCCTTGGCGCAGCCGCGCTCCGACCGTGGTCACCAGCCGGTGCCCGGCGGGACACGTCATCACGTCGAACAGCGGATCGGCCGTGACGGCGGCGGCCTCGGCGCGGGAACCCAGATCGTGCCGCGCCAGGTCGACGAGGGTCAGATGGGCGGCCCGCTCCCGTTCACTGGTGGCGAGGTCCGCGATCAGCTGGGCGTCCTCCTCCGGCGTGCTCCCGCGGGGGCGGGAGCCCTCGGTGACCGTCGTTTCCACCCACCCCTGCCGGTCGACGCGCAGGAAACGCCCGGAGGCGGAGCTGAGCACGGACAGCGCGCCGAATCCCAGGAACGCCCCGAACGGCGCCGGGGCGAGCCGCCGCAGGGTGCGGTACGCCTGCCAGGGGTCGAGGTCCGTCCTGGTCTCGATCATGTTGGCGAGATACAGCCCATGGGTGCGGCCGGCGGTCAACTCGTCCTGGCAGGCGTCGACGAGCTTGAGGTACCGCTCGCGCTCATGACGCAGCCGCAGCCGGGCCGGCCGCGCCGGTGACGGGATACGGGCGGCCGGAACGGGCAGCGGCGGCACCGTGACGAGCCGCGCTGAGACGGCGGTGAGCCAGGACCGGGCCGGACCCTCGTCCCCCTCCTCGGCCAGGGCGAGCAGATACGCGGTGCCCGTGCCGTGGTCCAGGACGACGGCACGGTCGGCGAAGACCATGACGGCGTCGGCAGCCGGTGACCGGTGCGCCCTCCCGCCGCCGCACTCGGCCTTCAACTCGTAGCCCAGACAGCCGACCCAGCCGAGCGCGAAGTCGAACGGCAGCTCCGGGACCTCCACCGTCAGGGACCGCAGGTCCTCGTCGAGCCAGCGCAGGAACGGACTGCGGACCAGCTCGGCGGGCCCCGTCCCCCGGACGGACACGCTGCCCCGGACCACGTGCGCGGTGGCGACCCGGGCGAGCGGCCCGTCCGCGTTGCCGAGGACGGACACCCGGCCCGGACCGCCGTCCGCCCGGCCGCTGTCCAGCCAGAAGGGATGGTCACCGGGGCGGAACAGGCGGTCGAAGACCGTCTCCGCCTCCCAGCGTGTCTCCAGCGGTTCGGCCAGCACCCGCAGCCGGCGGCGCGGGTGCCGCGCACGGTCACCGGCGCCCGGCAGCCGCTTCGGCGCCTTCTCCGTACCGGTGGTGGTGACCGCCGGTGCCCGCCGTGGCGGGGCACCGGCGAACAGGGGCGGGCCGGGGCGGGATCTCCGGTGTTCCTCCGTCAGTTCGCGGAAGCTGACGAGCAGTTGACGGCCCGTGTCCGTGCCGGCGGACTCGGGGTGGAACTGCACTCCCCACAGCGGCAGACTCCGGTGGCGCAGCGCCATGACCACGCCGTCGTCCGTCGCCCAGGCGGTGGGCTCCAGCGCGGGGGAGAGGCCGGTGACCGCGAGCGCGTGGTACCGGACGGCCTCGAGCGGGTTGGGCAGTTGCCGAAGGAGCCCGCTACCGGTGTGCCGCACGGGCGAGACGCGTCCGTGGCACGGCCAGGGTGCACGGCCCACAGTGCCGCCGTGCACCAGCGCGATCGTCTGGTGGCCGAGACCCACGCCGAGCACGGGCAGCCGGTCCTGACGGCAGACCTCGGCACCGATCGCCGTGACGGCGCGGTCGTGCGGGGTGCCCGGCCCTGGGCAGAGCACCACGTTGTCGAAGCCCCGCAGCAGGCCCGGGCGCCAGGAGGGGTCGTCGTGGCGGACGACCTCGGGCTCCCGGTTGTTCACCTCGGCGAGGCGATGGAACAGGTTGTGGGTGAAGGATTCGTCGTTGTCGACGAGCAGAGTGCGCATCGCGGGTCCTCGCTCCGCGGGCGCGGGGACCGGAACCAGGGCGTCGGAGGAGGAGCGTCGTCAGCCGGAATCGGGGCATGCGTCGGTCCCCGTGCTGCGGATTGGGTGGCTCGGTTTCCGAAAGGCGGGAGAAGTGTGTTGATTCCGGCCAAGTGTATTTCGGTCATGAAGCGGGCATCGCGCGCCGGATCCCTATTCTCGACGTCACGACAAGGCGCTTCCAATGTCTGAAGAGGAACCGAATTAGCACATTGCCGGATTTCGCCCGAGGTTATTTGCTAGCGGGAACGCGAGGGTTCGGCCGGGTTCGTGCTTCCCGGACGTGGATGTGTACGGAAGGGTGAGTGCGGTGGGGGTGGGTCGACCGTTCCGTGGTTCTCGTCGGACTCCCGCTCCTTCCGGTCGGGGTAGGTATCACCTTCCTAAGTGATCTCATGCGCGACACCGGAAATTCCCTAGTGTCGAACGTATGGGCGGTGGGCGGCCAGGTGGCGGGCCCTGATTGCCGATGTCCGTGGGCGGTGGGGCCGCGTGGCGTCGCGTGGTCCGGGGCGACCGGCGGGAGGTGTGGATGGCGCGTCCGGGGGTTGGGTGGACTCCGGCTTGCCCGCTTGGGTGCCGCGCCGGTCCGATTGCCGCCCGAAGTCCGTGCGTACCGCGTGACGACCAGTCGCCGATCGCGCGCATATTCGTTAGCCATCGCAAAGTTGGGTGCCGAGCGCATGGTTTCGAGTCGCACGAACGCAGCCCTCGGAGCGCAATCGTATTCGGCCGGCCAGTCGCACGTTGAACCGCATGCCTCTGACTCGACAATAGCTGACTGGACAAGTGTTCTGGCTTAGAATCCCCATGTGCCTTCCTCGAACCCGATCGATCACCCCCTCATCACGACGTTCGGCCGCCTGGTGGAGACCCACAGTCACCTCGAGCGGCGCCTGGGCACGGCCATGCAGTCGGAAGTCGGCCTGCCGCACGTCTGGTTCGAGGTCCTGATCCGGCTCGCCCGCGCGGAGGAAGGGCAGTTGACCATGAGTGCGCTGGCCGACCAGATCGCCCTGACCACCAGCGGGGTCACCAGGCTGATCGACCGGATACAGGCGGCCGGCTACGTCGAACGCTGCCCCTGCGTCAGGGACCGGAGGATCGCCTACGCCGCCATCACCGACGCCGGGCACGACGTCCTCCACCGGGCCGCGGTCGGACACGTACGCAATCTGCGGGACACCTTCGCCCAGTTCAGCGAGGACGACCTGGCCACCCTGGACAACCTGCTCGACCGCCTCCGGAGTACGACGTGATACACGGCCGCGACAACGAGTCGACCGCACTCGGCGCCCGGGCGGCCGCCGCATGCCGTGGTGAGACGGGGTGCGTGGTGCTGACCGCACCGCCCGGCTACGGCAAGAGCGTGCTCCTCGACGCCCTGCTGCGCGCTTCCGCGTGCCGGGACATGACGGTGCTGCGGGCGCACTGCGGCGAGGCGGCCGGAGGCGCCGGCGCCTACGCGGGGCTGAGGGCGCTGTTCGCGCCGGCGGGCGCTCCGGCTCCGGACCGCCCGGAGCCGGAGCCGGGCGAGGACAGTCCGGCCGTGTTCCTGCCCGGCCCCGGGGATGCCCAGCGGTTCACCCTCACCTCCGCCTACCCGGTGTTCCGCCGGCTTCTCGGGCACGTGCTGCGGCTCACGGCGGACCGGCCGCTGCTGCTCGTACTCGACGACGCCCACCACTGCGACGAACACTCCCTGCGCTGGCTGGAGTTCCTGCTGCGGCGGGCGGCCGGGCAGCCGCTGCTGGTGGTCCTCGCCCGGAGCTCCGGCACCGACCCGCGCGCTCCCCGGGCCTGGGCGGACCTCCTCGCCCACCCCTCGGTGTCCGTGCTGCCCCTCGGGCCCCTCGGCACCGACGCCGTCGGCGGCCTCGCCGAAGAGGTCTTCGGCACGCCGGCGCACCCCCGGCTCGCCGAGCGCGTCGCCGAGGTCACCGGCGGCAACCCGCGCACCGCCGTCCGGCTGCTGCGCGAGCTGAGAAGACGCGGTGCGGCTCCGGACAAGGCCGGAGCGCAACAGGCGTGGGAACTCGGCGGCGGCATGGCCGCACGGTCGGTGCGCCGTGTGGTCGACCGCGAGTCCGCCACGGTCCGCAGTGTCGCCACGGCGATCGCACTGCTCGGGAGAACGCAGTTCCCGGAGGGCGTCGCGGTGCTGGCGGAGGTGGACCGCGCGCAGGCCGAGGAGGCGATCGCCGTGCTGCGCCACGCGGGAGCCCTCACTCCCGACGGCACCGCTCTGGTGCACGAAGCCGTACGTTCCGCACTGCTCGAACCGCTCGGCACCGCGCGGGCGGCCGACCTGCACGCCCGCGCCGCGCTGCTGCTCAGCGACGCAGGCCGGCCCGTCGAAGAGGTGGCCCGGCATCTGATGCGGATGCCTCGCGCCCGGGAGCCCTGGATGACCGCGGTCCTGCGGGACGCCGCCGCCCGGGCCGAGCAACGCGGCGCCCTGGCCGAGGCCGCCGGCTGTCTGCGCCGGGTGCTGGAGGCCGAGCCCGACGACGTCGAGGCACGGCTGCGGCTGGCGCTCGCCGTGGCACCCGACGACCCCCTGAGCGCCGTTCCGCTGTTCCGCGCGGCGCTCGCCGGCACGGCCGACACGCGCGGGCGGGCCGCCATCGCGGTCCAGTACGCCATGGCATGCCTGTCCGTACCGCTCCCGGCCGCCTGCCGGGCGGAGATCCTGGGAGCACTGGAGACCGCCTGGGACGCCCTGGCGTCCGGCCCCGAGCGTGCCCCGCAACTGCGCGACCAGGTGGCGACCGTGCTGCTGCTCATGGGACGGCGCGGGACCGGTGTGGCGGCGCGGGAGCACCGCGGCACGGTGACGGCGTCGTACCGGCTGCGCACCGACCGGCACGAGACGGAGGCGCTCGCCGCCCTGCGTACCGCGCTGGCCGGCCACTCCCGGGAGGCGGCCGTGAAAGGCGCCCGGCGCGCGCTGGCCACGCCCTCCCTCCAGCCGCCGCCGTGGCTGCTGTTCACCGCCGCCGCCACACTCGGCCTCGCGGACGAGACGACGGAGGCGCACACCGCGCTGGACACCATGCTGCGGCGCGAGGGCGACGAACCGACGGCCTGGGTGCGGGTGCTCGCCGGGTCCCTGAGGTCCCACCTGCTGCACCGTGACGGTGCCGTCCTCGACGCCGCCGCGGAGGCCCGCTCGACGATCAGCGCGGCGGGCCGCACCAACTGCGAGGCACGGCTGGTCACGGCACGAGCGGTGCTCGCGTCGGTGCTCGTCGACCGCGGCGAGCCGCAGCAGGCCGAGCGGCTGCTCGACCGGATCGGCCGCTCCGAGCCGAGCGGTTCGGCCCTCGCCTACCTCCTGTATCTGCACACCCGCGCCCGCACCCGCTGGGCGACCGGCAGCCCCCGGCAGGCGCTGCGGCTGCTGCGCGAGTGCGGCGCGGTGCAGGAGACCGCGGGTGTGCTGAGCCCGGTGCTCACCTCCTGGTGGGTGGACACCTGCCTGATCCTCGCGGCCATCCGGCCGGCGGAGGGCAGGGAACTGGCTGAACAAGGAGCCGAACGCGCGCGGCGCTGGGGAACGCCGCGCGCCCTCGGGCTCGCCGCGCTCGCGTCGGGCGTCCTCACTCCGGGCCGGGCCGGGCTCGACCTGCTCGCCGAGTCGGCCCACCAGCTGTCCCGGTCGCCCGCGGTCTCCGCGTACGCCCGTGCCGAATACGCGCTGGGCCGGGCCCTCCTGCTGCACGGCGACGAGGCCGGTGCCCGGGAGCGGCTGCGCAAGGCGGCCGGCATCGCGGGTGGCTGCGGGGCGCTCGCGCTGGCGGAGTCGGCCCGCAGCCTGCTGGTCTCCGCCGGCGGGCGCATGGGCCATGCCGCCGGCGTGCCGACCGGGGGTCTGCTCACCACCACGGAGCTGAAGGTGGCGGGACTGGCGGTGTCCGGGGCCAGCAACCGCCAGATCGCACAACGGCTGTTCGTCACGGTGCGCACCGTCGAGTCACATCTGACCAATGTCTACCGGAAGCTCGGGGTGCGCCGACGGGACCAGCTCACGGACGCCCTGCGCGCCGTGCACGGCCGCTCGTGGCCTGTGCCGGGCTGGTCGGTGCTGGAAGGGGCGTGAGGGTCCGACCTGTCGGGGACTCACACGCCGCACAACACGAACGGGGGCAGGAAGACAGGGTGAGTGACGGATGACGGGGTCAACCCCCTCTCACCAGCCGCAGTATCAGGCGCGGTCGGCGGCGGCCGCCGAGGACCCGCCGTCCCGCGTCCGGGCACGGGAGCGGGCCGTGGTGGCAGCGGTCGTCGACGGGCTCGACACCTCGGGACCGGTGCTCGTCACGCTGTCGGGCAGAAGCGGGCTGGGCCAGTCCGCTCTGGTGCGCCGGGCCGCCGACCGGGCCCGCGGGTCGGGCCACCGGGTGCTGCGCGCCCGAGCGGCGCTGTCGGAGTCCGAACTGCCGTACGGAGTGGTCACGCAGCTGCTCGAACCGCTCGACGCCCCACCGATCGGCACACGGGCGACATCACCGGGGCCGACGCGGCGCGAGCCCTTTCCGGGGCTGGCCGGGCTGCTGCGCGCGGCGCGCGAGCGTCCGACCGTCCTGGCCGTCGAGGACGCGCACTGGCTCGACCGGGAGTCGCTGCACTGGCTCCAGGCGCTGCTGCGCAGATCCGCCGGGGCACCGCTCGCGGTGGTGTGCGGCGGTGACGACGCGGCGGCGGCCGACCCCGGCTGGCCGGGCGAACTCGGCTCGGCACCCGGCCCGGTCGCCCATCACCTGACCCTGGCACCGCTGCCCCCGGACGAGGTCGCCGCCGAGGTGGCCCGGGTCTGCGGACCCGCGGACGAGGCGTTCACGGCCGAGGCCGGCCGGATCAGCGGCGGGCATCCCGCGGTGCTGCACGACCTGCTGCAGCGGTTCGCCGCGCTCGGACACCGGCCGGCCGCGGCCCGGGTGCCGGCCCTCCGGGGGGCCGGCACCGCCGTGCTCGGCGACCACCTGATGAGCGCCGTACGGGGACTCGGCGCCGAAGCGGGCGAGGTGGTGCGGGTGCTGGCGGTCTGCGGGCACCTGCTCGACTTCCCCCTCGTCCGCACGCTCGCTCGCGCGGGCTCCCTCAACGAACACCGGCTGCGGGCGGCCCTCGCCCGGACGGCCGGCATCCGTGCCCTGCCCAACGGCCGTCTCACGGTCGAACCGGCTTTGCGGGTCCGCGTGTTGGAGGACATGACGGCCGACGACCGGACCGATCTGCATGTTCGGGCCGCCGAACTCGCCCACCGCGCCGGGGCCGAGGACCGGGCCGTGGCCGACCTGCTGCTCGCCGCGCGCCCGACCGGGGCCGCCTGGGCGATCCACACACTGCGCCGCGACGCGGACCACGCCGTGCGGGAGGGCGAGCACGACCGCGCCGCCGTACTCCTCGCGCGGGCGGCGGAGGAGGAAAGGGATCCCGCCGAGCGCGCCCGCCTCGGCCTCGAACTGGCCGCCGTTCACCTGGTCACCGAGCCCGAGGCCGGGGACCTGCGGATCGAGCGGCTGATCCGTACGCCCGAGAACCCCGCCGCCGTGCGCCTGCACGCCGCCGATCTCGGCCTCACCGGGGGCGGTACCGAGGTGGTGCGCCGGTCGCTCGCGGACGCGCTGACGGTCGCGGCCGGCGCCGAACGGGACGATCTGCTCGCGCTTCTCTGGGCAGCCGACCCGACCGGCCAGGGAAACGGCGTACCGTCCGTGCCCACGGTGCCACCCCTGCCGCAGCGCCCGGCCACACGCGCGCAGGCCGCAGTGCGCGCCTGGCAACTCGCGCTGTACGGCGAGAGCCTGCACGAGGTCAGGAGCCTGGCCCAGGCCGCCCTCACCGAGGAGCAACGGCCGGACGGGCCGCTCGTCCAGCCCGCCCTGGCGGCGTGCAAGGCCCTGTGCCTCACGGACGCGCTGGACGACGCGGAGTCAGGCCTGAACCGGCTGCTCGGCGCACTCGACGGCAGCCGGCTCCGGCTCGCCGCCCCCCAGATCCTCGCCCTGCGCGGCGAACTCAACGTACGCAGAGGCCGGCACGCCCAGGCGGAGCGGGACCTGGAGGCCGCCGAGCGAGGGGCGCGCCTGCTCGGCAGATCGGCCGCCCTCCTGCCCCATCTGTACGGCATCCGCATCGTCGTGGACGTGGAGAGCGGCCGCGGGGACGCGGCACGTGAGCGTGCCGCCATGCCCCTGCCGCCCGCCGCGGAGGACAGCGAGCACTGGCCCCGCCTGCTGTTCGCGCGGGGAGTGGTCGCGCTGCGCGGCGGCAACCCCGTGGAGGCGCGCGACCAGTTCCGGGAGTGCGGCCGCCGGCTGCTGAGCCGTCATCACCTCAATCCCGCGCTGGTGCCGTGGCGTTCGCTGACGGCACTGACCTGTCACACCCTGGGTGAGTCGGCCGAGGCCCGGCGACTGAGTGAACAGGAACTGGCGCTCGCCCGGCGCTGGGGCGCGGGC
Source organism: Streptomyces sp. NPDC091412 (assembly GCF_044756885.1). Taxonomy (NCBI): domain Bacteria; kingdom Bacillati; phylum Actinomycetota; class Actinomycetes; order Kitasatosporales; family Streptomycetaceae; genus Streptomyces; species Streptomyces sp. NPDC091412. The sequence goes on from NZ_JBIVTV010000028.1 coordinate 34,328, forward strand.
AGCACCCTCGCCTGGGCCAAGCTGACCGGGGTGCTGGTGGCCGGGCGGGAGGACCGCCTGGCGGGCATCCGCTCGGCCATGGGAGCGGTGCGCTCGGCGCCGACCGGTCCCGAGTACGCCCGGGTCCTGGCGGAGTACACGGCCCTGGAGATGACGGAGAGCGGCGGCGACCGGCGGATGGCCGCCCTGTCGCTCGCCGAACTGTGCGCGCTGACCGCCGCCCATCCGTCCGCCCCCATGGCGGTCAGGGCCCGTGCGCTGGCCGGAGCGGCCACCGGCACGGTGTCGGTTCCGGGCTGGGGCGACCTCTCGGAGGCCGAGCGGCAGTCCGCGCTCCTCGCCGGCCGCGGGCGCAGCAACCGGGACATCGCCGCGCTGCTGGAGATCTCGAGCCGTGCGGTCGAACTCCGGCTCGCCCGCGTCTACCGCAAGCTGCGCATCAACGGGCGCCAGGAACTGCGGGAACTGGTCCGCGCGATGGAAGGACACTGAACGCGATGCTGCTCGAAAGAGGTGCCGAGCTGGCCGCGGTGCGACAGGCGCTGCGCGCCGCCGCCGAGGGACGCTCCTCCCACATGGTGCTGGCCGGCCCCCTGGGCATCGGTCGTTCGGCACTGCTGAACGAACTGCCCCGCTGCGCCGACGAGGGCGCGGTGCACGTGCTGCGGGCCAACGCCGCGCCGACGGAACAAGGCCTCGCCTGCGGTGTGGTGCGTCAGCTGTTCGACAGCCTGCTCACCACGGCACCCGGGCCGGGCCGGGAACGGCTGCTCGCCGACGCGGGGGCCGCCCGACGGGTGCTCGGCGACGACGTGGTGCCCGACCCCGACGCCTTGGATGGAACGGTTCTGCGCGATCTGCGCTCGCTGCTGGCCAAGTTGAGCGCCACGGCGCCCCTGCTGATCCTCATCGACGACCTTCAGTGGGCGGACTCGTGGTCGCTGCGCTGGCTCGCCCATCTCGCCCCGCGGCTGGACGGGTTGCGGCTGCTGCTCGTGTGCACCCTGCGGGACGGCGATCCGGGCTCACGCGACCCCCTGGTGCACGAGGTGGTGGGCGCCTCGGCCCGGATTCTGCGTCCCGTGCCCCTGTCTCCGGCCGCCACCGGGGAACTCGTGCGCGCGCGCCTGGGGGAACCCGCCGACGATGACTTCGTCCATGCCTGCCACGACATGTCCCAGGGGCGTCCGCTGTTCCTTCTGTCCGTGCTGTCCGAAGCCGCCCTCACGGGCTGCCCGCCCAGCGCCGCGAGCACGGGGCTCGTGCAGGCGAGGCGTCCCGCGCAACTCCGCGACCGCTTAATGAACTGCCTGCTGCTCCAGCCGCAACCGGTCCGGGACGCGGCGGCCGCGATCGCCACGCTGGCCGGGCTCGAGGAGCCCGCACTCCTCGGCCGCCTCGCGGGCCTCGACGACGTCGGCTTCACGACGGCGCTGCGCGTCCTGCACCAACTCGGGCTGACAGCAGGGGAGGACGAGGCGTGCTTCGCTCACCCGTCCGTACGGGAGGCCGTCGAATGCTCGATGAGCGCCGCCGAACGGCAGCGCTGGCAGGAGTCCGCCGCCGGGGTCCTGTACGACGCCGGGCTCCCGGCGGAGCAGGTCGCCGCCCAGCTGATGGCGATTCCGACGCCCCGGTACCCCTGGGCCGTTCCGGTGCTGCGCAGCGCGGCGGACACCGCGCGGGGCAAAGGGAGTCCGGAACTGGCGGCCCGGTATCTGCGGCGGGCTCTGCTGGAAGCGGTCGAGCAGGACCGGACGAGGGCCCAACTGCTGGTCGAACTCGCGGCCGTCGAGCTGTCCTTCGATCCGCCGGCCGCCGAATCCCACATCGCGCAGGCGCTGCCCCTGCTCCCCACGGCCCGTGACCGCGCTGCCGCGGTGCTGCGTCTCTCGCCCTGTGTGACCAGCCCCGTGACCCCGTCGGGGGCCGCCCTGCTCAGGCGCGCCGCCGAGGACCTCGTGGACCCGTACAGGCGCGACGACCCCGGTGGCGAAGAGGCGCTGTCCCTGGAAGCCAGGCTGCGGTACACGGGTCTCGACGACTACGCCCAACTCGCCGACGCCGTCGCCAGGCTGCGCGTCCTGGAGCCCACGGTCCGCTCGCGCGGCGGCCGGGAACTGCTGGCCGTGCTGCTGCACGCGGCGACGCTCAGTGCCGACGGAGACGCGTCGGAGATCGTACGGCAGGCCCTCGGCATCCTCGACTGGGAACCGGCGACCGCCACCGGCGGCGGCTCGGTGATGCAGTTGGTGATGTTCTCCCTGGTGGGAGCCGACGCCCTGCAGACGGCCGAGTCCTGGCTGAACGCCGCGGCGCGGAGCGGGTACGGGGACGACGGCGGGGGCGACGCCATGGGGCATGCGCGGCGCGCGCTGTTCCACATCGCGCGCGGCCGGCTGCCCCAGGCCCGGGAGCAGGCGGAACGAATCGCCGAACTGGCGGGCACGATCGGGGAGGAGAGCCGTTGCTTCGTCTACGGTGTGCTGGGCGCGCTGGCCCTGTCGGCGCGTGATGTGCAACTGGGTTCACGCATCGTGGCCGAGGCGGCCGGCCGGTCCCTCGCGCCGATACCGGCCGCACTGCTGAGCCTGCTGCGGATGGCGGAACAGGCCCAGGCGGGCGAGGCCGACACGGCTCTGGAGACGGCCATGGAATGCGGTCGGCAGCTGGAGTGCGCGGGGTGGCGCAATCCCGTTCTGTTCCCCTGGCGCCCTTGGGCGATCTCCCTCTCCCAGCAGCTCGGCGACCATCACCTGGCCCGGACGCTGGCGGCGGAGGAGTGCGCGCGGGCGAGGGAGTGGGGAGCGCCGGTGGCCATCGGCCGGGCACTGCGGCTGCGCGCCCGCGCCGACGGGGCGGACGACCGGGTCGATCTGCTGCGGGAGGCCGTGGCGACACTCCGCGACTCCGCCAACGAACTGGAACTCTTCATGGCCGTACGGGACTTGGGGCGGGTGCTGGGGGACGGTGCCGAGGCCCGGGAGGCGCTGCGTGAGGCCGGTGGGCTGGCGGAGTCCTGCGGCGTTCCCTGGCTGGCCGGGCCGGTCAGCGCGGAAGGCCGGCCCTCCGTCCCGGTCGTACGGTCGGCACTCACCCGTACCGAGAGCCGTGTGGCATCACTAGTTGTCAATGGGCTCACCAATCAGGAAATTGCAGCTGAACTCCAAGTGAGTGCCCGGGCTGTGGAAAAGCATCTGACAAACTCCTATCGTAAACTCGGCATTACGGGCAGGCGCGAGCTGGCCGCAGTTCTCCAGGAAACCGGCGTGCACGCTCCCGGCTGAACGGGCATTCGGTTCGCCCGTTTCTGTCAAAATACCCTCTGACCTGCTGCTTCGTAACCGTACCGAACCTTGGGTGCGGTGTCCGGGCGACCGACCGAACCTTCCCCCGCAACTCCACAGAATCGGCGGGATCAGGCTGGTTCACGTTGACCCGGTCGCCGTTGGCTCTCTAGAGTTCCAGGTGTGGTTCCAGTGGTAAATGGCGAATTGAACGGTCAGGGAAACCGCGTCCCTCTCGGCTTTCCTCTTCCGTGAGAGAGGAGAAGGGAAAGTTCTGGAGGGGCCGGCGAGTTTCCTGACCGTGAAGGCCATTGGAACCTGATACCTGTTCACCCATCTCATGAGTACCAACCGCTGCGCAGACCGACGGTCCGGTGACCGCGACGAGAGGTCGCAGACCGGCAACGTTGTCAGATGCGTGAGGCACTGCCCGCCGCCACATTCGCTGGTGTGCGCCCTCCAGGCAGGGGCGCCCGGGCGCCCCTCGTGCCGAGCCGTCCTGTCGTGGCCCGAACCGATCGGGTCCACCGCGCGCGGAGTACACCCCCCACCGTACGAAGGGCGATTATGCCGCAGGTCACCAACTCACGACGTGAGACGAGTTCGTTCACGTCCACCCGCGCTGTCTCGGGGAAGGGGCAAGTCCGCGACCTCCACGAGGGCGGCCGGTCGCCGCAGACCGCGTTGCTCGACGAGGGCCGCCTCAACATGGCACGTCTCGACCGGGCGTTGACCATCCAGCAGGCCAGCGAGGGGTTCTTCTGGCAGTTCGGAGGCTCGTCCGCGGAGTTGTGCGGCCGGACCTTCAGCGATCTCGTCCACCCCAGTGTCCAGCAGCCGCTGATGCGGCAGTTCACCGGTCTCATCGAGGGCCGGCGTGATCGCTTCGCCACCGACGTCATCGCGGTGGGGCGGGACGACGCCACGTTCACCGTCCCCCTGACGGCCCTCATGGTGCGGGGCGGTCTCCCGGACGAATCCTCGATCCTGGTCATGATGCCCAGCGCACAGAACGAATCGGCCGACTCGGAGGTCGTCGGCGGACGCAACAAGAAGCTCCTGAGCCCGATCGACGCCCGGATACTCGAAGGCATAGCCTCCGGACTCTCCACGATCCCGCTCGCCTCACGACTGCACCTGAGCCGGCAGGGCATCGAGTACCACGTGACCTGTCTGCTGCGGAAACTCCGGGTGCCGAACCGGGCGGCGCTGGTCTCCCGCGCGTACTCCATGGGCGTGCTCAAAGTCGGTGTCTGGCCGCCGAAGGTGGTCCCGGACTTCATCAAGGACTGACGGCACGGGGGAGTTCCTGCCCCGGGCCGGATCATGTCGGCCGCTCGTGCGGGTCGGGGGATGCCTCGGCCCGCACGCGGCGGCTCACATCAAGTAATGAAGGCACGCATCGTCAACTCCCGGGATTTCGGCTTCAGTTGTTGACGCCGGCCGCCGGTGGGGATACAACCCGGAGAGAGCGCTCTCACGCCTGCTGCCGCTCCACCCCCACGCACGCCGAACCGGCTTGAGGAGACCCGTATGCAGACCTTCTCCGGCGCACTCACCCGCAGACCGGCAACCACCGCCGCGCGTTCCCGTACGGCGCTGGGCCTGGTCGTCGTCCTGCTCGCCGCCTGCTTCGCCGCTCTGACCCCGTCGTCCGCACACGCCGCGGACCAACTGCTGTCCCAGGGGCGCCCCGCCGTGGCGTCCTCGGTCGAGAACGACACCTTCCCGGCCGCGGCCGCGGTCGACGGCAACACCGGCACCCGCTGGTCCTCCGCCTTCTCCGACCCGCAGTGGCTCCGGGTGGACCTCGGATCCGTCCAGCAGCTCACCCGCGTCACCCTCAACTGGGAGGCCGCGTACGCCAAGTCCTTCCAGATCCAGACCTCCACCGACGCGAACACCTGGACCACGGTCCACTCCACCACCACCGCCACCGGCGGCATCCAGAACCTCGCCGTCACGGGCAGCGGCCGCTATGTGCGCGTGAACGGAACCGAGCGAGCCACCCCGTACGGCTACTCCCTCTGGGAGTTCCAGGTCTACGGGCCCGGCGGCACCACCCCGCCGGACGACTTCTGGGGCGGCACCAGTGACATACCCGCCGCGAAGAACGCCGTCGAGGTGAAGATCCTCAACCGTACCAACGGCAAGTACCCGGACAGCCAGGTGTACTGGAGCTTCAACGGGCAGGTCCACTCCATCGCCGAGCAGCCCTACCTGGACATGCCGGCGAACTCGGCGGGCCGCATGTACTTCTACCTCGGCTCGCCGGGCGGTCCCTACTACGACTTCATCGAGTTCACCGTCGGCAACAACGTCTTCAACGGCAACACGACCCGCGTCGACGCCTTCGGCCTGAAGCTCGCCATGCGCCTGCACACCAAGGACGGCTACGACGTCGAGGTGGGCGAGAACCGGCAGACGTTCGCCGAGGACCGCGCCACCACCTTCCAGCGCTTCACCAACGCCGTTCCGAACCAGTTCAAGGTACTGGCCCAGACCCAGGCCCCGTACCGGATCATCGCCCCCGGCAGCGACCCCAGCTTCCGCGCGGGCGGCGCGAACGCCAACTACTTCACCTCGTACGCCCAGTCCGTCGGCGTCAACGCCGCCACCTCCGACATCTTCGGCTGCGCCGCCTCCCTGGCCGGCAACCCCGACATGTGCGCCGCCCTCAACCGGCACGTCGCCACGCTGCCGGCCTCCCAGCAGTCCGACCCGGCCCAGTACTACAAGGCGGCACCCGCGAACTACTACGCCCAGTTCTGGCACGACAACGCCATCAACCGGCTCGCCTACGGCTTCCCGTACGACGACGTGGCGGGCCAGTCCTCCTTCGTCTCCCACGGCAACCCGCAGTGGCTGCTGGTGGCCGTCGGCTGGTAGCCGACCACGAGAGGGTGTCCGGGGTCGTCGCGACAGACGGCCGCGGACACCCTCTCTCCGTGCCTCTCGTCCTGTGAACGGGCAGGCGTCAGCGAGGAGTTGATGCCTCAGGTGTGGGCACGGCCCGGGACCGTTCCGGGGCGGCCGGAACTGTGCGGACCGGTTCGGGCCCGGCCGTTCCGCGGGTGCCGGCCGCCGCGGTGCGGCTCGGTGCGCTGGGGGCCCTCCTGGTGGCGGTGTCCTGGCGGGGGCGGGGGGTGGCGAAGTCCAGGCGGGCGTCGATCGTCTCGCCGGTCCGCAGCCGGTCCAGGTGGCGGAAGACTCCGTCGCCGTAGGAACCGACCGTGACATGGCCGAGGACGACCGACGGTCCGACCTGGCCCGGTGTGGGCGAGTACCGGTACCAGCCCGCCTGGTCGTGTGCGGTGACCGGGGGGACCTGCACGGTGCCGTCCGGTTCCAGACCGAGACTCAGCAGCGGGGTGTCGACCCCGATGGCCGGGATCCGGAGCCGGACCGGGACCGAACGCCGCAGGGGGCGCGGGGAGCCGACGACCGGCGTGGCGTCTCCGGTGTCCGGAGTGCCGCCGCGGGCGCCGGTGGGGTGGACGGTCGCGGACCGGCCGTTCCCGGTACCACCGCAGCCCGCGAGCAGCGCGGTCAGTGCCGCGGTGCCGAACGCGCGCCTGGAGAGCGGCGTCATGCCCCGGTCGCCCGGCGGCGGCGGACGACGAGGACGGCCCCGCCGGCCATGACGAGCGCCACGCCGGCGCCGCCGCCGATCAGGCTGTCCCGGGAGCCGGATTCCTGGGCGGGGGTGGTGACACCGGTGTCGGGCGCGCCCGCCGGCACCGCGCGGACCTGGTCATGGACCGGGGCACGGGTCGGTTCGGGGACCGGAGCGGGGGTGGCCGCCCTGGTCGGGACCGGGGAGGGGGTCGCGGCCGTGGTGGGGACCGGGGAGGGAGCGGCCCCGTCGGCGAAGGCGGGTGCGGTTCCCGCCAGCACGGCGGTGCAGGCAACTGCCGCGGCGGTGAGGATGGTTCGGCGCATCGGATCGCTTTCTTTCGTCGGCGCCCGCCGGTCGGCGGGCGGTTGTGGATCGAGCGGAGAGACGAGGCAGGGCGGGAGCGGGTTGTAAAGGGATGGCAAAGTCGTGTGGCGGGCCGTCCGGCAGGCGGCCGCCGGGGCCGGGGCTGCCGTTTCAGTGCCTGGCAGCAGGAAACTCCGACCGCTCGGGGCCACTGGATGCGGGCAGGCGACGCTGTCGAGACCGTGAGGACGACGTCATGAGCGGAACGAATCCGGGTCGACGTGAGGAACGGACGACCCGAAGGGACTCCGGAACGATCGGCCGCCGCTCCCCTCGGACCGGCACGGAACCGGTTACCGCGCGGAGCCCGCTCGGACTGCGCCTGCTTCTGTCCGGCGTGTTCGTCTCGGTCTTCGCCGCGGCGACCGCGTACTTCGCGGTGTGGGCGGCCGAATCGGGGCCGGGGAAGAGCCCCGGGCCCGGCCCGCTGACCACCGTCGCCGCGGTGTGCGGGGCGCTCGCCCTCATCGCGGTGATCGATCCGGTGGTCGTCGTGCGACGGCTGAGGCGTGAACGAGGCGCGGCCTCGACCACACGTCGAGAGGCCGGGTGACCCCGCTACCCCCGTTGTGCGCCCGGCGCGACGGACGGGTGCGGGTATGGCGGCGTGCACATGACCGCGACGGCCGCCGCGTCATCGGTGAGCCGGCCCCCGACGTATGCGAGGAGGTCGCGGCGCAGCCGCCGGAGCAGGTCGTCGGGCGTGCGCTCGCCCCAGGTGGCGAGACGTTCGGTGAGCCGGTAGAAGGTGCCGGATTCGTCGCGGGCCTCGACAACGCCGTCGGTGTAGAGCAGCAGCAGGTCGTCCTCCCCGAAGGGGAACTTGTCGAGGACGTAGTCGCCGCCGTTGAACTCGCCGAGTCCGAGCGGCGGCGCCGACGGGCTGCGGTCGAGCGGCACCACCGTGCCGCGATGCAGTTTGAGCGGCGGAGGGTGCCCGCAGTTGACCACGTGGACGCAGCCGCCGTGGTCGGGGAAGTCGAGGAGCACCGCCGTGATGAAGCGCTCCTCGCCGTTGTCTGCGCCGCCGTGCGGATCCCATCCGACGCTGCTGTCCAGGTGGGCCGCGAGGGCGGGGAGGGACGCCTGACGGTAGGCGAATCCGTAGAAGGACCCGAGCAGCATCGCGGCGTCCCCGACCGCCGCCAGCCCCTTGCCCCGGACATCGCCGATGAGCAGCCGGGTGCTGGTGCGGGTGCGCGCCGCGGCGTACAGGTCACCGCCGATCTGTGCCTCGGCTTCGGCGGCGAGGTAGACCGAGGCGACCGTCAGCGGCCCGATACGGTCCGGCAGCGGCCGCAGCAGGATCTTCTGCGCGGTTTCGGACACGGAGCGTACCTGACTCAGCACGCGCCTGTGCCGGTCGCGTACGGCCGTGAAGGTGACCACCACGATCGCGCCGGCGGCCAGCGCGGCGATTCCCCCGTTTCGGCTCGCCTCCCCCACCGTGTGCTGAAGCGAGGCCACCGCGAGCCGGGAGCCCACGGCCAGGACGCTGACCAGCGCCGTGAGCCGGGGGCCGGCGAACGCGGCGCTGACGGCGGGCGCCGCCATCAGCAGCGGTCCGAGCTCCACGTACGGCGGAGTCAGCGCGTCCGTGAGGGAGACCACCGCGATCAGCACGAACGGCAAGGCCACGAGGGCACGCCTCGGATGCCCCCGCACCCCCTCGAAGACGCCGCTGGCTCCCACGTCCGTCATAGGGCCCTCACTCTGTGGCATACGCCGCCGCGCCAGCCCGGTGCCGCCGGGTCATGGGTCCGGTCACCATTCGAATCCATAAAAGGCCCATATCGGACCATGTAGTGACAAAATCTACATGCCGGATGGTGGGCCGGACGGTGGGTGGCGGGAAAGGTGGACTGGCGCAAGGTGTGAGCGGAAGACGCTGAAGAGGACGCCCCACTTGGCCGTGAGCCGGCATGAACAGGATCATGTCGCCATGGCTGATCACCTCCATCCGCCGCCACCGGCGGTAGTACGGCTCACGCACTACACGGAGGCCGAGAAGACGGAAATCCTCGGCGACGGCTCCGATCCCTTCGGCGTCGCGTACACAGGACTCACCTGGCTGCCGAAGGAACACCACTTCGGCGTCAGGCTGGGAGGCCGTCTCGTGGCGCATGCGGGCCTGCTCAGGTTGCCCGTGTCCATCGGCGGTGAGAGCACCGAGGTGGTAGGCGTCGGCGGCGTCGCCGTCGCACCGGACGTGCGGGGGCGCGGACTGGCGCGCCAAGTCGTCGCGGCGGCCCTGGACCAGGCACGGACGATGGGACCGCAGCACGGACTTCTCTTCTGCCGACGGCCCCTCGTCCCCCTCTACGAACGGCTCGGCTGGCGAGCGCTGGAGCAGGACGTGCATGTCGAGCAACCCGACGGGCCCGTGCTGATGCCGCTGCGGACCATGGTCACGCTCCTGCGCGACCGGGCAGGCTGGCCGGACGGAGCCGTACGCCTGCTGTGCTTCCCCATGTGACAGGGCGCCCCGTCACAGCCGTGCAGCTCGTCGACGACCGCATACCGTCCGCACCGGATCCGGAAGCGGAACAGCAGGCCGCGGCGCGGCGGGCCGTGCCGTGCGGCCCGCGGACGGCGGGTCCAAGCTGGGAGAGAGAGCTGCGAGGGAGAGACCATGCGGGTGGGAGTGCTGACCGGAGGCGGCGACTGCCCCGGTCTGAATGCGGTGATCCGCAGTGTCGTACGCAAGGGCGCGCAGGAGTACGCCTGGGAGTTCGTCGGGATCGCGGACGGCTGGGGCGGCGCCGTCAAGGACGTCACCCGTCCCCTGGACGTGGCGGCCGTGCGCGGGATCCTTCCGCTCGGCGGCACGATCCTCGGCTCCTCCCGCACCAATCCGCTCCGGCTCGACAGGGGCATCGACCGCATCCGCGAGACTCTCCGCGCGCACGAGATCGACGCCCTCGTCGTCATCGGCGGCGAGGACACGCTCAGCGTCGCGAGCGCGCTGTCCGACGCGGGGGTCGACCTGGTCGGCGTGCCCAAGACCATCGACAACGACGTGGGCGGCACCGACTACACCTTCGGCTTCGACACCGCGGTCGGCATCGCGACCGAGGCCATCGACCGCCTGCACACCACCGCGGAGTCGCACAAGCGCACCCTGGTCGTCGAGGTGATGGGGCGCCACTCGGGCTGGATCGCGCTGCACGCGGGCGTCGCGGGCGGCGCGAACGCCATCCTCATCCCGGAGGTGGAGTTCGATCTCGACAGGGTGTGCGCCTGGGTGGAGAGGCGTTTCGAGATCAACTACGCGCCGATCGTCGTCGTGGCGGAGGGGGCGGTCCCACGGGCCGGGCAGATGGTGGTCAAGGACGAGTCGCGCGACGAGTTCGGGCACGTGCGCCTGTCCGGCATCGGCGACTGGCTGGCCCGGGAGCTGGAGAGCCGTACCGAGAAGGAGGCGCGTACGACGGTGCTCGGCCACGTCCAGCGGGGCGGCACGCCGTCCGCCTACGACCGGTGGCTCGCCACCCGCTTCGGTCTGCACGCCGTGGAGGCCCTCAGGGACGGCGCCTTCGGCACGATGGTGGCCCTGCGCGGCACGGACGTCGTACGCGTCCCGCTCGCGGACGTGGCGGGCACGAACAAGCTGGTCCCGATGGAGCTGTACGAGGAGTTCGACGTCTTCTTCGGCACCTGACCTGCGGTCTGACGTGCGGTCACCCGTGGGGCACGACGACCACCGGGCAGTGGGCGTGGTGCAGGACGGCATGGGCCACGGGACCCAGCCGCTGCTCGGCCGCCCGCGGGCTCGCACGCCGGCCGACGACGAGCAGGCCGGCCCGCCGCGAGGCGTGCACCAGCGCGTAGGCCGGGTGGAGCAGGACGACGTCGGGCAGCACGGAGACGTCCGGATACCTCTCGCGCGGCTCCCGGAGCACGTCGGACAGCCGCTGGACCTCCTCGTCCTCCCACGTCGCCCGGTCCTCCTCGGGCACCGCGAGCGCGGTCCAGATCGGGGCGCCGCCGAGGGACCACGCGTGCACGGCCCGCAACCGGGCCTCACCGAGTCGAGCGGCGCCGAAGGCGAAGTCCAGAGGGGGCCCGGCCGCCGTGCGGACGTCGCCGACACCCACGGCCACCTCCGCCTCGTGCAGGGCGGCGGCGGGAGGCCGGGGCACGACCGCCACGGGACAGGGCGCGCCACTCGCCACCGCCAGCGCCGTCGAGCCCACCGAGAGGCCGTCGAATCCGCCGTCCCCCCGGGCCCCGACGACGAGGAGTTCGGCCGTCCGGGCGGCGGAGAGCAAGGCGGCCGGAGCGGAGCCGGCCACCTGCACGCCGCTCATCGCCACCCCGGGGCTCACGGCGGCGAGACCGGCCTCTGCGCGCCCCAGCACCTCCTCGCCGGACCGCTGCCAGGAGAGGGCGACCGGCGGATCGACGATGTCATCGGCGGGAGCGGGCACGGCGTGCACCAGACGCAGCTCCAGACCGCGGCGGGCCGCCTCCTCGGCCGCCCACTCGCCCGCGACGAGGCTCTCCCGGGACGCGTCGATCCCGGCCACGAGGAATCGGGTCATCCGGTCCTCCCTGCCGGCCGAAGCACCATTGTGGACGGGCTGTGACGGCGCCACCAGCCGAACCGGCCGGGCTCCCGGTGCCCTCCCCTGCCGGGGCCGTTAATGTGGCTGGCAGGTGGGTGAGACGGCTTTCGGTGGTGCGCGGGGGTTTGGAGGGTCGCCGGTGGGTGGTTCCGGGGAGTCAGGGGAGGCCCGTGTGCGGCTGCCGCAGTTGCGGTTGGACGAGTTGCTGGGGGAGCTGCAGGCGCGTCTGGACGCGGCGCGGGGTACCCGCGACCGGGTGCACAGTCTGCTGGAGGCTGTCCTCGCCGTCGGCCGGGAGCTCGACCTGGAGCAGGTGCTGTACAGCATCGTGGACGCCGCGGCGACGCTGGTGGACGCCGAGTACGCGGCGCTGGGCGTGATCGGTCCCGACGGCAGACGGTTGTCGGCGTTCCACACGATCGGTGTGGGCGAGGAGCAGATCGGGCGGATCGGCGCGTACCCCGAAGGGCACGGGATCCTGGGGGAGCTGATCCGGCATCCGGAACCGCTGCGGCTGGCGAAGCTGTCGGAGCATCCGGCGTCGTACGGCTTCCCGGAGCACCATCCGCCGATGAACACGTTCCTCGGCGTACCGATCCGGGTGCGGGAACAGGTCTTCGGCAACCTGTACCTGACCGAGAAGCGCGGCGGGCTGGAGTTCGACGAGGACGACGAGTCGGTGCTGGCCACGCTGGCCGTGGCGGCGGGCGTGGCGATCGACAACGCGCGGCTCTACGAGGAGTCGCGGCTGCGGGAGCGCTGGCTGCGGGCGATGGCGGAGATCACGCAGAGCCTGATGTCGGGTGCCGACCAGGCGGAGGTCCTCGGGCTGATCGCCGAGCGTGCGCGGGAGATCACGGGGGCGGCGCTGGCGGCGATGTCGACGCCGGTGAAGGGGACCGGCACGCTGAGTGTGGAGCTGGCGATCGGCCAGGAGGCGGATGCGCACCGGGGACTGGTGCTGCCGGTGCAGGGCACGCTGACCGGGGAGGCGTTCGCCGGCGGCGTACCGGTGAGCAGCCCGGACATCACGCGGGACCCGCGGGTGACGGCGGGGCCGCCGCGCTTTTCCGGCCTGGGTCCCGCGGTGGCGGTGCCGGTCGGCGATCCGGGCGATCATGTGCGCGGCGTGGTCCTGCTCGTGCGGGAGGCCGGCGGGACCGACTTCTCCGGCAAGGAGCTGGAGCTGCTGAAGGGATTCGCGGCGCAGGCCGCCGTGGCGATGGAACTCGCGGGACGGCGGCGGGACGCGGAGCAGATCACGCTGCTCGAGGACCGTGACCGGATCGCCAGGGACCTGCACGACCTGGCGATACAGCGGCTGTTCGCGACGGGTATGACGTTGCAGAGCGCGGGCCGGTTCATCGACCATTCGGGCGCCAAGGAGCGGGTGCTGCGGGCCGTCGACGACCTGGACGAGACCATCAAGATCATCAGGTCGACGATCTTCGGTCTGCGGGCGCACGACGAGGAGGCGGGCGCCGGACTGCGGACGCGGGCGGTGCAGGTGGTCGGGGAGGCCGCGCCGGTGCTGGGGTTCGCGCCCGGTGTGCGGATGGAGGGGCTGCTGGACACCCATGTGTCCCGGGAGACCGCGGACGAGGTGGTGGCGGTCCTGTCGGAGGCGCTGACGAACGTCGCCCGGCACGCGCACGCCGACCGTGCGGAGGTGGCGCTGGAGACCGACGGCAGGAGCGTGCGGCTGACGGTCACCGACAACGGCGTGGGGATTCCCGCCGACGGGCGCCGCAGCGGGCTGGCCAACATGGCCGAGCGGGCCCGCAGACTGGGCGGCGGCCTGGAGTGGACCACACCCGAGGGCGGAGGCACCAGGCTGGTCTGGCACGCGCCGGTGAGCACGGAGGAGCCCCCGCGGCCTTCGCCGGGGGAGTGACGGGGGCTTCAGCGGGGTGGTGGCCGGGTCTTCGCCGTGGGGGTGGCGAGGGTTTCAGCTGGGGAGTGACGGGTCTTCGCGGTGGGGGTGGCGGGGGCTTCAGCGGGGTGGTGGCCGGGGCTTTGCGGTGGGGGTGGCGGCGGCTTCAGCGGGGTGGTGGCCGGGTCTTCACGGTGGGGGTGGCGGCGGGCTTCGCGGCGAGGGTGACGGGGGCTTCACCGGGGTGGCGGCCGGGGCTTCGCGGCGAAGGTGACGGGGGGGCTCCACCGGAGCCGTGACCGGGCCTTTACCGGGCCTCCACCAGGCCTGTGACCCGGGCAGGGCTGCGTGCGGCGGGTCAGCCGTGCCGTTCGTGCTCCGCGCGCACCACGACCACCGGACAGGCCGCGTGCTGGGCGCAGCGCTGGCTGACCGAGCCCAGCATCGCGCGGGCGAAGCCGCCGCGGCCCCGGCTGCCCACGACGAGGACGTCCGCCCCCTCCGAGGCGCGGATCAGCACCTCGGACGGATCGCCCTCGACCAGGTACTCCACCAGGTCCGCCGGGCGATCGTCCGCGAAGACGCTGCGCAGTCCCTCCGCGAAGCGCTCCCGGGCCTGCTCCAGGTCGAACTCGGGATCGATCGCGGGTCCGGTCCAGCCGACGGCCGACGGGGTGTCCCAGGCGTGGATCGCCTCCACGACGCCACCGACGAGTCGGGCGTACTCCGCCGCCCAGCGCAGCGCCGCGCAGGAGGACGGTGAACCGTCCACGCCCACGACCACCCGGCGTCGCGGTTCGGAGGGTTGCATGGCCACCTCACTGAGCAGTCGTTGTCCCTACGTCCACGCTGCCCGGCCCGACGCGACCGTGCCAGCCAGGGACCGTTCCGCCCGGCGGCCGGGCACCGCGCGAGGCCCCCGGTGCGGGTCGGTCAGGGGGCCGGTCGGCCCTGGTGCGGGACCAGCGGCCCATGGCCACCACGCCGGATGGCGGCGATTCTCGGAAGCGGATCAACGGATCACCGAAGTGCCCGTCGCGGCAGCGTCGCAGGAGGTGGGAGACCATGCCCCGCACCGTAACCGTCGGTCTCGACGGTTCTCCCGAGAGCAGGGCCGCCGCCGAATGGGCGGCGCGGGAGGCGAAGCTGCTCGGGCTGCCGGTGCGGCTCGTCCATGTGTGGGAGCCGCTGCCCGGTCCCCTGGCGCAGGCGCCACTGCTCGGCGCGGAGACGTATCGGCACTGGACCGAGCGGGTGCCCCGCGAGGCCGCCGAGGGGCTGCGGTTGCGCCATCCGGGTGTCGAGGTGCGCACCGGGCACCTTCCCGGCCGTCCCGCCGAGATCCTCACCGACGAGGCGGCCGACGCCGAACTGCTCGTACTGGGCTCGCGCGCCCTCGGCGGGGTCGGCGGCTTCCTGGCCGGCTCGGTCGGGCTGTCCGTCGTGGCGCACGCCGAGCGGCCCGTCGTCCTGGTGCGGGCCAGGGAACAGGCCGCCGACGAGCACGAGATGGACCCCGCGGGCATTCCCTCCGCCGCGGCCGCCTTCCGGCCCGTCGTCCTGGGCCTGGACACCGCGCACCCGGACGAGGACCTGATCCGGTTCGCCTTCGAGGCGGCCGCCCGCCGCGGTACCTCGCTGCGCGTCGTGCACGGCTGGTACCCGCCGCTGTACTACGGCTACGGCGTACCCGCCGACGCCGAACTGCTCACGTCGCCCGCGGTGGCCGAGGCCGCCGGACTGACCGAGGTGCTGTGCCCCTGGCGGCGGAAGTACCCGGACGTCGAGGTCGCCGAGGTCTCCCGCCCCGGCGGGGCCGCCGACCTGCTCGTCGACGCCTCCCACGAGGCATCCCTCGTCGTCGTGGGCCGGCGCGAGCGCCGCAACCCCCTGGGTACCCGTATCGGGCACGTCACCCACGCCGTCCTGCACCACGCCGCCGCCCCCGTCGCGGTCGTCCCACACACCTGACCGGCACCACGAGCACGGCCCACCGAACACCACAGGACCCCACCCGAGGAGTGAGGATCATGAAGGCTGCGGTCGTACGGACCTTCGGCGAACCGCTGGTCGTCGAGGAGCGCCCGGACCCCGAGCCCGGACCCGGCCAGGTCCGCGTCCGCGTCGAGGCGTGCGGGCTGTGCCACACCGACATCCACGCCGCGCACGGCGACTGGCCGGTCAAGCCGAACCCGCCGTTCGTGCCCGGCCACGAGGGCGTCGGCCTCGTGGAGAAGCTCGGCGCGGGTGTCACCCACCTGTCCGTGGGGCAGCGGGTGGCCATGCCGTGGCTCGGTCATGCCTGCGGCCGCTGCGAGCACTGCCTGTCCGGCTGGGAGACGCTCTGCGAGCAGCAGGTCAACACCGGATACGGCTGCGACGGCGGGTACGCCGAGAAGATGCTGGCCTGGGCCGACTTCGCGCAGCCGGTGCCCGACGGTGTCAGTGCCCTCGACGCGGCCCCGCTGACCTGCGCGGGCGTCACCACGTACAAGGCCCTCAAGGTCGCCGGCGTCCGGCCGGCCCAGCTCGTCGCCGTCTCCGGGGTCGGCGGACTCGGCCATCTGGCCGTCCAGTACGCGAAGATCGCCGGGGCCAGGGTCGCCGCGATCGACGTCACCGACGACAAGCTCGAACTCGCCGCCGAACTCGGCGCGGACATCCTGATCGACGCCCGTACCCAGGACGTCGGCCGGGAACTCAAACGGCACGGCGGCGCGCACGCGGCGATCGCCCTCGCGGTGAACGAGGCCGCCTTCGAGGCGGTCGCCTCCGGGCTGCGGCGCGGCGGCAGGCTCGTCATGGTCGCCCTGCCCGCGCAGGGCACGGTCCGGGTCCCGATCTTCGACACCGTGCTCGGCGGAACCTCGGTGATCGGCTCGATCGTCGGCACCCGGCAGGACCTCGCCGAGGTCTTCCAACTGCACGCGGAGGGCCGCACCCGGGTCATCCGGGAGAGCCGTCCGCTCAGCGCCGTCAACGAGTCCATCGACGAGGTACTGCGCGGTCAGGTCAAGGCCCGCATCGTGTTCGACCTCGGAGAGGGAGGATGAGGACCATGGATCTGCCGCTGGTCGTCGGAGTCGACGGTTCCGAATCCAGCCTGCGGGCCGCCGACTGGGCCGCCGACGAGGCCGCTCTGCGCGCGGTGCCGCTGCGGGTGGTGTACGCCTCGCTCTGGGCGCGCTACGAGGGCGCCGCGCTCGCGCGCGAACTCGGCAAGCCGGACGACCAGGTGGAGGCCGAGGAGGTCGTCGCGGCCGCCGCCCGGCGCGCCCGCGCCCGCCACCCCGACCTGCCGATCAGCAGGGCCGCGCTGCCCGAGGCGCCCGAGTACGCGCTGGTGCGGGAGGGCAAGAACGCCTCCGCCCTGGTCGTGGGCGCCCGCGGCCGCAGCGCGGTCGTCGACCTGCTGCTCGGTTCGGTCAGCCTGTTCGTGGCCGCGCACGCCGACTGCCCCGTGATCGTGGTCCGCGGCAGCCACGACAACCAGGCCCGGATCCCGGTGCACGGCCGCATCGTCCTCGGTGTCGGGGACAGTTCCGCGGCCGCGGTGCGCTTCGCCGCCGAGGAGGCCCTGCGCCGCGGGGCCGAACTGGAGGCCGTACGGGCCTGGCGGTGCCCCGCGCACGAGACCCTCGACCATCCGCTGATCGGCGGGGAGCCTCAGCGGGTGTACGAGGAGCGGGCCGCCGACGCCCTGGAGGCCGCGCTGCGCGAGCTGCCGCCGGAGGTGAAGGTGCGCCGGCGCACCGTGGAGGGGCCGGCCCGCCGGGTGCTGCTGGCCGCCGCGCCGGGCGCCGACCTGCTCGTGGTCGGAGTCCGGCGCCGGGCGGGGCGGTTCGGGCTCCAGCTCGGCCGGGTCGCCCACACCGCACTGCACCACTCGGCCTGCCCGGTGGCCGTGGTGCCCGAACGGGCGTGAGATCACAGGCCCGCCGTGTGATCGGGGACGTAGGTCTGCAGATCGCGCGGCGGCCTCTCGTAGCCGGTCGGCGGCGGCCGCTCCGGCAACCGCAGCACCGTCGGTGAGACCTCGTGGTACGGCACGGTGCCGAGCAGATGGGCGATCATGTTCAGCCGGGCGCGGCGCTTGTCGTCGCTCTCCACCACGTACCACGGCGCCTCGGAGATGTCCGTGTGCACCATCATCTCGTCCTTGGCCCGCGAGTACGCCTCCCAGTGGGTGATGGACTCCAGGTCCATCGGCGACAGCTTCCAGCGTCGCAGCGGGTCGTCCAGACGGCGCCGGAAGCGTTCCTGCTGCACGGCGTCGCTCACCGAGAACCAGTACTTGCGCAGCAGAACCCCGTCCTCCACGAGCATCCGCTCGAAGATGGGGCACTGGCGCAGGAACCGCTGGTGCTCCTCCTTGGTGCAGAAGCCCATCACGTGCTCGACCCCGGCCCGGTTGTACCAGGACCGGTCGAACAGCACGATCTCACCGGCGGCCGGAAGTTGCTCGACGTACCGCTGGAAGTACCACTGGGTGCGCTGGCGCTCGGTCGGCGCGGGCAGCGCCACGATCCGGGCGATGCGGGGGTTGAGGTGCTCGGTCACCCGCTTGATGGTGCCGCCCTTGCCGGCCGCGTCCCGGCCCTCGAACACCACGACCAGCCGGGCCCCGGTGACCCGCACCCACTCCTGGAGCCTCACCAACTCCGTCTGAAGGCGCAGCAGTTCGCTCTCGTAGGTCTTGCGCGGCAGCGCCGCCCCGTCGTCGGCCCTCACAGCAGGACACCGTACGTTCCGACGGGCGTCCGCGCACCCGGGCGGACGCGAGGGCGGCGGCGGACTCCGCTCACGCCGACGTCAGCGGCCTCGACGCCCCCTCCGGCCGGGCGAGATGGGTGGTGAACCAGTCCCGGGCCAGGTCCGCCACCGCCTCCACCGTGCCCGGCTCGGTGAACAGGTCGGTGGCGCCGGGCACGGGGACGACACGGTGGTCGCAGCGCATCCAGTCCGCCGCCAGGCGGTTGAGGCCGAGGAGACGTGTGTCCCGGGCACCGACGACGAACAGGCAGGGGGCGCGCACCCGGGCCAGCGCCGCGGGCGGGGCCAGATCGGGGCGGCCGCCGAGACAGACCACGGCGCGGATGTCGTCCTCCGCCGCGGCCTCCAGCGCGGCGCCCGCGCCCGTACCCGCCCCGCAGTGGCTCACGGGCAGGCCGGTCTCCCGGCGCAGCCAGTCGGTGGCGGCCCGCAGGCGCCGGGCCAGCAGCACGATGTCGAAGACGTTGTGCGGGGTGCGCTCCTCGTCCTCGGTGAGCAGGTCGATCAGCAGCGTGCCCAGGCCCGCCTGGCGCAGGGCGGCGGCCACGCGCTGGTGGGCCGGGCAGCTCCGGCCGCTGCCGAGCGCGTAGGCCACCGCCGCCGGTGGCGTGGGCGGCAGGGCGAGCCGTGCGGACAGGCGCACCGGACCGGCCGGCACCTCCACCTCCCGGTCCGGGGAGGGCGATTCCGAGGGGAATGCGGGGAGCGGTCCGGTGGCGGTCGCGGTGGCGGTCGCGGTGGCCCGCTGGGCCTCGGCCAGCAGGGTGGCGACCTCCGCGTCGGTGACCTCCCCGAACTCCGCGTACCAGCCCCCGACCGAACCGAGGTGGCGCAGCGGCTGGAGACAGACGACCCGGTCGGCCACTGTGCGCAGGTGCGGCAGCGCCGCCTCCGGCCCGACCGGGACCGCGAGGACCACACGCGCGGCGCCGCGGGTCCGCGCCACCCGGCAGGCGGCCTCCGCGGCGGCGCCGGTCGACAGCGAGTCGTCGACGACGAGCGCGGTCCGCCCGGCCACGGGCAGCGGCGGGCGGCTCTCGCGCAAGTGGCCCAGGCGCCGCTCCAGTTCGGCCCGCTCGGCGCGTTCGACGGTCTCCCGCTCGGCGGGATCCAGCCCGCTCTCCGCCAGGACGGCCCGGTCGATGACGCGTACCCCGTGCTCACCGAGGGCGCCGAAACCGAGTTCCGGCTGCCAGGGCACGGGCAGTTTGCGCACCACGGCCAGGTCGAGCGGAGCGCCCAGGTGCCGGGCCACCTCGAAGGCCACCGGGACGCCGCCCCGGGGCACCCCGAGCACCACCGCGTCCTCGTCGCGCAGGAATTCCAGGCATCGGGCCAGGCGCCGTCCGGCGTCCGCGCGGTTCTCGTAGCGCATGCGCCGCCACCTCCTCGTACGTGGTCCCGGCGGCGCGGCGGCAGACCGCCTCGACTCCATTCGAACGCTTCCGGGATCCGAACGCCTCCGGGACGTCCGGGCCGGCGGGGCGGGTCAGCTCGTCTTCTGGTCCCAGCGCGGTCCGACGAGATCCCACTCCGCGCCCCACAGGGCGTAGCGGCGCCGGTCCAGCCGCCGGCGGAACAGGGCCGTCGATCCGAGGACCAGGCCGCCGAGGACGAGCGCCGCCGAGGTGCCGAACAGGGCGGCCTGCGCGGTCGCCTCCGCCGGGCCGGGCGGTTCGGCGGCCGGATGGCCCCGGCCGTCCTGCCAGACGGTGACCGCCGCACCGGCCGGCAGGCCCGTGCTCACCAGGGTCTGCCCGGTACGGGTGGTGCCGTCGGGGCCGGTCCAGCGGACCTTCGCCGGTGCCCGGTAGCTCGCGTTCTCCGTGGGCGTGGTCGCCGGGGCGGCCGTGAGCAGCACGGCTCGGACCGGGTGCCGGTCGGCGCGCTGCCAGGCGAGTTCCTGGCCCGCGGCGCGTGCCGCCACCGTTCCGGCGACCGCGCCGCCGACCACGATCACCAGCCACATCACCAGGATCGCCCAGGCCTCGACGATGTCCTCGTGGCGGCGCAGCGGATTGCGGCGCCACCGCCACAGCCTGCGCCGCGTGCGCCCGTGGCCCGTCCTGCCGCTCACCGGTCGCGCCTCCCTTTCTCCCGTCTTCTCCCACTCACCAGCCCGCTCACCAGTCCGTGCAGCCCGTGCGTCGAACGTCCTTCCGTGCGCGGCCCCACCTTTCGTCCCACCGTGGTGGCCGTTCGTCCGCCGTTCATCCCTGGCCAGTGGCGACCACCCCCTGCCGGGGAACCGGCCCGGCGGCCGGGGTCTCCTCCCCGTACTCCGGCAGCACCTGGAAGACACCGGTCAGGCCGGTGTGGCGCAGGATCCGCCGGAAGGACGAACTGCCGCTGACCAGCCGCAGCCGGCCACCGCGGTCCGCGACGCGGTTGCGGACCCGGCACAGCAGACCCAGCCCGGCGCAGTCGATGAAGGGCACGGGCCGCAGGTCGAGCACCAGGTCCGGCCGCGGCTTGTCGGTCAGTGCGTCGAGGCGCGCGGCGAGGGACAGCCTCGTGACGAGGTCGACGTCGCCGCTCAGCGTCACGACGGTCGTGGTGCCGACCATGCGTTCCGCGTGGTTCACGGCGGGCCCGGTGGGACGTTCGGACATGCCGTCAGCCAAGCCGGTCCGGCGCGGCGCGGGGAAGGGCCGTTCGGTCCCCTTCGCGGCGGCCGAAGAGCCCGCGGTCGGACCGCCCCATCGGGCACCCGCTCCCGCGGGCGGCCGATGGGGCCGACCGGCCCATGCGGAACCCCGGACCGTCGGAGAAGCTGAAGGCGTGGGCGGTCCCGGTGTCGCGCCGGAGCGCGGGCCGCGCCCGCCGGCCGCGGACCGCCGGAACCCGGCCGGCCATGAAGGCCGTCCGTCAGCGAAGGCCACCCGGAGCGAAGAGGGTGAGTTTCGGCATGAAAGGCTACGTCTTCCACGGCCCCGGGCAGTCCGCCTGGGAGGAGGTCCCCGACCCGGACCTCGAGGAGGCCACCGACGCCGTCGTGCGCGTCGACGCCGTGACCATCTGCGGGACCGACCTGCACATCCTCAAGGGCGACGTGCCCGAGGTCCGCCCCGGCACGGTGCTGGGGCACGAGGCCGTCGGCGAGATCGTCGAGGTCGGCGCCGAGGTGCGCACCGTACGGCCCGGCGACCGGGTCCTCGTCTCCTGCGTCACCGCCTGCGGCCGGTGCCGCTTCTGCCGCGAGGCCATGTACGGCCAGTGCCGCGGCGGCGGGGGCTGGATCCTCGGCCACCTGATCGACGGCACCCAGGCGGAGTTCGTCCGGGTGCCCTTCGCCGACCTCTCCGTGCATCCGCTGCCCGCTGCGGTGACCGACGTGGACGGCGTGCTGCTGGCCGACATCTTCCCGACCGCCTACGAGGTCGGCGTGCTCAACGGGCGGGTGCGGCCCGGTGACACCGTCGTCGTGGTCGGCGCCGGGCCCATCGGGCTCGCGGCGATCGCCACCGCCCGGCTGTTCGCGCCCGAGCGCGTCATCGCCGTGGACCTGGCCGCCACCCGTCTGGAAGCCGCCCGCAAGCTCGGCGCCGAGGCCGTGGCCGACGCGCGCGAGGCCCCCGAGCAGCTGGTCGACGACCTCACCGGAGGGCTCGGCGCCGACGTGGTCGTCGAGGCGGTGGGCGTACCGGAGACCTTCGAGCTGTGCACGCGCATGGTGCGGCCCGGGGGCCACGTGGCCAACGTCGGAGTGCACGGCAAACCCGCCACCCTGCACCTGGAAGAGTTGTGGATCAAGAACGTGACCATCACCACGGGCCTGGTCGACACCCACTCCACGCCGACGCTGCTGCGGATGGCGGCGGCCGGCCGGCTGCCCACCTCCCATCTGGTCACCCACACGTTCCCGCTGGAGCGCATGGAGGAGGCCTACGACGTCTTCGCCCACGCCGCCGAGACGGGGGCGCTGAAGGTCGTGCTCGGTGGTCCGCGGCGCGAGGTCGTCCCGGTGCCCGCGGCCTGACGGGCCGGACGCCGGGTGCGACCCTCGTGCCCGGCCGCCGGGGCCGCCCCAAGGCGGGGACACGCGGGAGAGGCGCAGAAGACACGCAGGAGACGCGGCGCGGAACGGCCGCACGCGCTCCGCCAGGTGGAAAGACGGATGACTGATGTATCGCAACGACGGGTTCCGCGAGCTCGGGCGGCAGGAGTGCCTGCGGCTGCTGGCCAAGGCGCCGGTGGGCCGTATCGTCCATACGCGGCACGCCCTGCCCGCGGTGCTCCCGGTCAACTTCGCCCTGGACGGCGACGGCGCGGTGCTGCTGTGCACCTCGGCCACCTCCGAACTGGTCCGCGCGGTCGACGGCGCGGTGGTCGCCTTCGAGGCCGACGAGGTGGACGCGGTCGCGCACTCCGGCTGGAGCGTCGTCGTCACCGGCCCCGCCGCGGTGGTGATCGACCCCGCCGATCACCGGCGCCTGCTCCACGGCGGCCCGCGGCCCTGGGTGCCCTCGCCGCAGGTGGTCTTCGTCCGTATCGAACCGGAACTGGTCACGGGCCGGGAACTCGTCGGCGGACTCAGCGTGTACGGCCTGGACCGCCTCGTCTGATCCTCGTGCCCGCCCCTCTTCGAGCCCGCCGGAGGACACCATGCAGGGTTCCCAGTACACCGTCGGCGACGTGATGACCCATACCGTCGTCGCGCTGGCCGGTGGAGCGATGTTCAAGGAGATCGTGCGGACCATGGAGCAGTGGGGCGTCAGCGCGATGCCCGTGCTGGACGGCCGGGGCCGGGTGCTCGGCGTCGTCTCCGAGGCCGACCTGCTGCGCAAGGAGGAGCTTCGCGACTACGACCCGGACCTGCCCGGCGGGCCGCCGCCCCTGGCCGGCTCGCGCCCGGCCAAGGCCCGGGCCGTGACCGCCGAGGAACTGATGAACACCCCGGCCGTCACCGTGCACCCCGCCGCCACCCTGGGCCGGGCCGCCCGCCTCATGGCCCGGCACGGCGTCAAGCGCCTGCCGGTCGTCGGCGACGACGGTGTGCTCATCGGCATCGTCAGCCGTTCCGACCTGCTGAAGGTGTTCCTGCGCGGCGACGAGGACATCGCGGCGGAGGTCCGCCGCCAGGTCGTCGTCGCCGGGCTCCTGGCGGACTCGGTGGGCGTGGCGGTGCGCGAGGGAGTGGTCACGCTCACCGGCCGGGTCCCGGACGCCTCCGTGATCCCGCTCGTCATCCGCCTGGCGCGCAGCGTCGAGGGCGTGGTGGACGTGCGGTGCGACCTCACGGGACCACGCCGCCGCCCCCTCCTGGAACCCGATCTGGCCGACGAGCGGCCGTCGTCGTCCGCCACGGGGACCGGACCCGAGATCTGACGGTGCGCGGACCGGGCGCGCCGCGCCGGGGAGAACTCGGAGACGGCGCGGCGGGAGGGGCCGAACGGTCCTCCGAACGGCCTCCCGGAAGGACCGAAGCGCTCTCGCGCCGTGCCCTGCCGGATGCGACGGTGAAGGTGGGACGCGCTGCCGCAGGAGGCGGCAGCCCCGGCGGAAGGCGGTGGGGTCGGTGGAACTGCCCCTGGTGGTGGGTGTCGACGGGTCGGACCCGAGCCTGACCGCGGTGGACTGGGCGGTGGCTGAGGCCGCCCGGTTCGGTCTCCCGCTGCGCCTGGTGTACGCGTCCCTGTGGGAGCGGTACGAGGGCGCGGTGCCGTCGGGGACGGTGGGGCGCCCCTCGGAGCAGGTGATGGCGGAGCACATCGTCGCCTCCGCCGCCGAGCGCGCCCAGCGGCGCGACCCGGAGGTGAAGGTGTCCACCGACATCCTTCCGCAGGACACGGTCACCGCCCTGCTGGGCGAGGCCGCCAACGCCTCCGTGCTGGTCACCGGCTCTCGCGGGCGGGGTCAGCTGAAGGGGCTGCTGCTGGGTTCGGTCGGTCTGGCCGTGGCGGCCCGGGCGCACTGCCCGGTCGTCGTGGTCCGCGGTGACCGGGCCGGCCTGGCCGGCACCCACGAGCGGATCCTGCTCGCCGCCGGAGACTCCGACAGCGGGCACGAGGCCGCGCGGTTCGCGTTCCGGGAGGCCGAGGTGCGCGGCTGCGTGCTCGACGTCGTACGCACCTGGCGGCGCCCCGTGCACGAGGGCGTCGGCAGCCCGGAGCTCGCCGAGGAGCCGGCCCGGCGGCACGAGGAGCGGGCCGCCGCCGTGCTGGAGGAACTGCTGCGCGAACCGGCGGCCGAGCACCGTGCGGTGCGGGTGCGCGCCGCCACGGTCGAGGGGCCGGCGCACCGGGTGCTCGTGGACCGCTCGGCCGCCGCCGACCTGGTGATCGTCGGGGTACGGCGCAGGGAGGGCCACTTCGGTCTCCAGCTGGGCCGGACGGCCCACACCCTCCTGCACCACGCGCACTGCCCGGTCGCCGTCGTACCGCAGCGGGTGTGATCGCGCGGTGCCGGAGACGACGGCGCGGACCTGGGCCTACGACGGCTACGACGCCGCGCAGGAGCGGCTGAGGGAGTCCCTGTGCGCCCTGGGCAACGGCCGCTTCGCCACGCGCGGAGCCCTGCCGGAGTGCGCCGCGGACGAGGTGCACTACCCGGGCACCTACCTGGCCGGCTGCTACAACCGGATCGTCTCCCACGTCGCCGGCCGGCAGGTCGAGAACGAGGACCTGGTCAACCTGCCCGACTGGCTGCCGCTGCGCTTCCGCCTCGCGGGCGGCGCCTGGCTCACCCCGGACACGGTGCCGGTCCTCGAGCACCACCAGGTCCTGCACCTGGACCCGGGCGTGCTGGAGCGCCGTACCCGGTACGGGCTCGGCGACGGGCGGACGCTGACCGTGTGCCAGCAGCGGATCGTGCACATGGCCGACCCGTATCTGGCGGCCCTGCGCACCGAGTTCACCGCCGAGGGCGGCCCGGCGGACCTGGAGGTCGAGGCGGCGGTCGACGGCGGCGTGACGAACGCCGGAGTACGCCGCTACCAGGACCTGGAGGGCCGCCACCTCACCCAGGTGCACACCGGCACCGCGGCCCCGGACAAGGTGTGGCTGCGCTGCCGGACCCGGACCTCCGACATCCGGATCGGCCTGGCAGCCCGGCTGACCGCCGACCAGGCGGCCGGACCGATGGGCACCCGGCACGAGCACCCGCGCGCGATCCAGCGGGTGCGTCTGAGCCTGGTACCCGGCCGTACCGCCACCCTGGACAAGACCGTCGCCCTGCACACCTCCCGCGACCTGGCGATCAGCGATCCGCTGGACGCGGCGATCGACCGGGTGGGCGCGGCGCCCGGCTTCGCCGGACTGCTGGAGAGCCACCGGACGGCCTGGGGGCGGCTGTGGCGCCGGGCCGCCATCGACGTCCCCGGGGAGCCGGGACGCATCCTGCGCCTGCACCTCTTCCACGTGCTCCAGACCCTCTCCCCGCACACCGCCGACCTGGACGTCGGCGTGCCGGCCCGCGGCCTGCACGGCGAGGCCTACCGCGGCCACGTCTTCTGGGACGAGCTGTTCGTCCTGCCGTACCTGAACCTGCACTTCCCCGAGGTCTCCCGAGCCCTGCTGCACTACCGGCACCGGCGCCTGGAGCGGGCCTGCTCGGCGGCGCGCGCGATCGGCCGGCGCGGCGCGATGTTCCCGTGGCAGAGCGGCAGCGACGGCCGGGAGGAGACCCAGCGGCTGCACCTCAACCCCCGCTCGGGCCGCTGGCTGCCGGACCACTCCCACCTCCAGCATCATGTCGGCTCGGCGGTCGCCTACAACGTGTGGCGGTACTGCGAGGCGAGCGGCGACGCGGAGTTCCTGCACACCAAGGGCGCCGAGACACTGTTCCAGATCGCCCGCTTCTGGGCCGACTCGGCCACCTGGGACGAGCATCTGGGACGCCACCGCATCCTCGGCGTCATGGGCCCCGACGAGTACCACGACGCCTACCCGGACGCCGAGCGGCCCGGCCTCGACGACAACGCGTACACCAACGTCACGGCCGCCTGGGTGCTCGACCGCGCGCTGGAGGCGCTGAGCGTCCTGCCCGAGCCGCGCCGCCGTGAACTCGTCGAGCGCACCGGCGTGGACGGCGCCGAGCTGGACCAGTGGGAGCACGTCTCCCGCACGCTGCACGTGCCCTTCCACGACGGCGTCATCAGCCAGTTCGAGGGGTACGGCGGCCTGGCCGAGTTCGACTGGGCCGGATACCGCGAACGCTACGGCGACATCCGCCGCCTGGACCGGATCCTGGAGGCCGAGGGCGACAGCGTCAACCGCTACAAGGCGTCCAAGCAGGCCGACGTGCTCATGCTGGGCTATCTCTTCTCCCCGGCCGAACTGCGCGCGCTCCTCGGCCGCCTGGGCCACCGTTTCGACGAGGACCTGTGGCGGCGCACCGTCGACTACTACCTGGACCGTACCTGCCACGGCTCCACCCTCAGCGGTCTGGTGCACGGCTGGGTCCTGGCCCGCGCCCGCCGCGCCGAGGCATGGGCCTTCGTGCAGGAGGCGCTGCGCAGCGACATCGCCGACGTCCAGGGCGGCACCACCGGTGAGGGCGTCCACCTCGGCGCCATGGGCGGCACCCTCGACCTCGTACAGCGCGGACTGACCGGTCTGGAGACCCGTGAGGGCGCGCTCTGGCTCGACCCCGCCCCGCTGCCGGAGCTGTCCTCCTACGGCGTCTCGATGCGCTACCGGGAGCACTGGGGCGTGCGGCTGCGGCTGGAGCACGGCCGGATCCGGATCGCCGTGCCCGAGTCCGACGGCCCGCCGATCGACGTGCGCCTGGCCGACCGCGCCGTCAGCGTCCAGCCGGGCGAGACGTGCGCCCTGGTGCTGCCCGACTGAACCACGTTCCCGCCACGTTCCCGGCCCCCTCCCGCACCCGCCGCCGAAGAGGCGCGGAAATACCCCGGGGGGTACTCGTGTTAGGGTCTGACGAGATACCCCGGGGGGTAATTCTTCGCTAAGAAGGGAGCGTCCTGTGTTCTTCGTGGAGACGATCGAGCTGGCAGGACTCGGCAACCGCAGCTACCTGGCCGGAGGCGAGCGCACGGCCGTGGCGGTCGACCCGCCCAGGGACGTCGACCGGGTGCTGGCGGCGGCGGCCCGGCACGGAGTGCGCATCGCGTACGTCGTCGAGACGCACGTCCACAACGACTACGTCTCCGGCGGCCTGGAACTCGCCCGGCTGACCGGAGCCGACTACCTCGTCCCGGAAGGCGCCGACGTCCGCTTCGCGCGCACCCCCGTCCGCGACGGCGACACCGTGACCGTCGACGGCGACGCCCGGCTGACCCTGCGCGCCATGGCCACCCCGGGACACACCCCGCACCACACCTCGTACGTCCTCCGGGAGGCCGGCACCGCCCTCGCCGTGTTCACCGGCGGCTCGCTGCTGATCGGCACCGTCGGCCGCCCCGACCTGGTCGAACCGCGGCTGACCGAGGGCCTGGCCCGCGCCCAGCACGCCTCCGCCCACCGGCTCGCCGCCGCACTGCCCGACGCCACCGCGGTACTGCCCACCCACGGCTTCGGCAGCTTCTGCTCCTCCGGTCAGACGGAGGGCGACAGCACGACCATCGGCCGGGAGCGCGTGGTCAACGACGCGCTCACCCGCGACGTCGACACCTTCGTCGCCGACCTGCTCGCGGGCCTGGACGACATCCCCGCGTACTACACCCACATGGGACCGGCCAACGCCGCCGGACCCGCCCCGGTCGACCTCACCCCGCCCGCCGTCGCCGACCCCGAGGAGATAGCCGCCCGGCTGGCCGCGGGGGAGTGGGTCGTCGACCTGCGCAACCGGGTGGCCTTCGCCGAGGGGCACGTCGCGGGATCGTTCAACTTCGAGGCCGAGGGCAAGCTCGCCACCTACCTGGCCTGGCTGGTGCCCTGGGGCAAGCCGGTGACGCTGCTCGCCGAGACGCCCGCGCAACTGGCCGACGCGCAGCGCGAGCTGGCCAGGGTCGGCATCGACCGCCCGACCGCCGCGGCCACCGGCGGGCCGTCCGCCTGGCTCCGTCCGGGCGAGGAGCCCGCCTCCTTCCCGCGGGCCACCTTCGCGGACCTCGCCGAGCGGCACCCGGAGGAGGGCGTCGTCGTACTCGACGTGCGACGCGACTCCGAACGCGCCGGGGGCTTCGTCGAGGGCTCGGTGCACATCCCCGTCCACCAGCTGCACCGGCGCACCGACGAGGTCCCCGACGGTCAGGTGTGGGTGCACTGCGCCGGCGGCATGCGGGCCGCCGTGGCCGCCTCCCTGCTCGACGCGGTGGGCCGTGACGTGGTCGCGGTGGACGACGGGTTCGAGTCCGCGCAGAAGGCCGGGCTCACCGTTCGGACCGAACGGGGGGAGCAGTGCCGATGAGCCCGGTCCACCGCGGTCCCGCCCGTATCACCGCCCCGGAGGCCGCCGCACGCACGGGCCACGCCCCGGCGGGCGGCGCGCCCGGCGGCGGATCCCGCGGCGCCGTGCTCGTGGATGTGAGAGAAGTGCGGGAATGGCGCGCGGGACACGCTCCCGGCGCGCTGCACCTCCCCCTGAGCGCGCTCGCCTCGGACGCCGACCTACCGCCCGAGGCGCGTGGGCGGCTCCTGGTCGTCGTCTGCCGCTCCGGCAACCGCTCCCTGCAGGCCGCGGAACTGCTGACCGCCCGGGGCGCCGACGCCGTCGACGTGATCGGCGGGATGCGGGACTGGGTACGGGCCGGACTGCCCGTGGTGGACCAGCGGGGCGAGGACGGCACGATCGCGTGAGTGCTCTGCTCCTCGCCCTGGCCGCCGGGGCCGTCATCGGCCTGGCGCTGGGCACGCTCGGGGGCGGCGGCAGCGTCCTGGCCGTCCCCGCCCTGATCTACCTGCTCGGCTTCACCCCGGTCGCGGCCACCACCGCGAGCCTGGTCATCGTCACCGTCACCTCGGCCACCGCGCTCGTCGCACACGCCCGGGACGGCCATGTGCACTGGCGTACCGGTCTGCTGTTCGCCGCCGCGGGCGTCGGCCCGGCCCTGCTCGGCGGGGCGGTCGCCGGACGGCTCCCGGACGTCGTGCTCACCGCCGCCTTCGCGCTGCTCGCGGCGCTCGCCGCGGTCCGGATGCTGCGCTCGCGCCCGGCGCCCGAGGCGGACCGCCCGGTCCGGCCCGGCCGAGCGGCGGCCGCCGGCGCCGGACTCGGCGCGGTCACCGGCGTCCTCGGCGTCGGCGGCGGCTTCCTCGCCGTACCCGCCCTGGTGGGCGTGCTCTCCCTGCGCATGCGCGCGGCGGTGGGCACCAGCCTGCTGGTCATCACCGTCAACTCGCTGGCCGCGCTGGCGATGCGGGCCGGGACGGCCGACGGGCTGGACTGGGGGGTGATCGCGCCGTTCGCCGGTGCCGCGGTCCTCGCCGCGTGGGACGGCAAGCGGCTGGCCGCGAAGGTGTCCGGGCCGGCGTTGCAGCGGATCTTCGCCGTGGTGCTGCTGGCGGTGGCGGCGTTCATGCTCATCGACGCGGTGGCCCGATGAGCGCCGACCGTCCGCCCCCGTACCGGGCCGTCGGCGGCCCGCCCTCACGCCAGCGACAGGAACAGCTTCTCCATGCGGGCCCGCATCTGCGCGGGGTCCTGGCCGTTCGTCCGCCCGGCCTCGATGTCGGCCACGCACTTCTGCAGGCCGCTGGCGATGATGGCGAAACCCGCGCGGTCCAGGGCGCGGGAGGCGGCGGCCAGCTGCGTCACGACCTCCTCGCAGTCCCGCCCTTCCTCGATCATCCGGATCACCCCGGAGATCTGGCCCTGCGCCCGGCGCAACCGGTTCAGCACGGCCTTGAGGTCCGTGCCCTCGAGCTCCAGTTCCACGATCACTCCTTGCAAAATACCCCTGGGGGTACTGTACGTCCGTCTTCGGGACGACGTCGACCACCCCACCGACCGGAAAGGACCCGTTCTGCCGTGACCGTTCCCTCCACCCCCGTCTCCTTGGCCGTCGAGCAGGCGCACACCAGGCTCGACGAGCTGACCGTCATCGATGTGCGCACGCCCGGCGAGTATGCCTCGGGACACCTCCCGGGCGCCCTCAACATCCCGCTGGACCGCGTCCGGCAGGCGCTGCCCGAGATCCGGCACGCGGCGGGGCGCGGCGAGGTCCTCGTCGTCTGCGCCTCGGGTGCCCGCTCGGTCAAGGCCTGCGTGTACCTGGCCCGGCACGGCGTCGGCGCCGCCACCCTCGCCGGAGGCACCGGGGCCTGGGCGTCAGCGGGTCACGAGCTGCACCGGCCGACGGCCTGCGATACCTCGGCCGGCTGGAGCATGGAACGCCAAGTGCGCTTCACCGCCGGATCGTTGGTGCTGCTCGGCGTGGTGCTCGGACTGCTCGTCCACCCGGCCTTCCTGATCCTGTCGGCGGGCGTGGCGGGCGGACTGGTCTTCTCCGCGCTCACCGACACCTGCGGCATGGCCGTCCTGCTCGCGAAGCTCCCCCACAACCGGCCGCGCGCGGCCCGGCTCGACGCGACGCTCGAGACGCTGCGGAGCAGGTGAGACCGGCGGGGCGGCCGGCAGGCCGCCCCGCCACGACCGGCCGCCCCGCCACGACCGGCCGCCCCGCCACGACCGGCCGCCCCGCCACGACCGGCCGCCCCGCCAC
>NZ_JBIVTV010000029.1:0-64355 GCF_044756885.1 Streptomyces sp. NPDC091412
GATCACCACGAGTCACGCGACCGGTCTACCGCAGCCAGCACCTTCCTGAAGCGGGAATGACCGATCCTGTGATCTCAACTCAGAACAGGCCCTAGCTTCCGATTGATTGTCACTGGCCAGGCCCCTGGGGGGCCTGGCCAGTCCGTTCTGCTCAAGGGGGAGCAATCGGATGACGTCCATCCTCATCTTCGTCGCCGGAGTGGCGCTGCTGATCTACAGTGCCGAGAAGCTGATCACCTACCTGGTCGGCGCTGCGCGCGGCCTGGCGGTCTCGCTGTTCTTGCTGGCCATTGTGTTCACCGGGATCGAGTTCGACGACCTCGCCTTCGGTGTGGTGCTCAACGTTGAGGGACTGGAGGACGTCGCGCTCGGCGTCGTCTTTGGAACCGTCATCTCGCTGTCGGGCCTGGTGCTCGCGATTGCTGCCCTCGTCGCGCCCTGCCGGGTGGAGATCCCGAAGGACTACATCGCGTTGTTCGCGATCGCTCCTTTGATCCTGATCGGGCCGGCACTGCTCGGCGAGCTGGGGACCGTCTTCGCGATCGTTCTCGTCCTGCTGTTCCTGCTGTTCGTCGCCTACATCGCCTACCGCGAGTCCCGTCGGGCGGTGCCGACGTTCAGGAGCGCGGAAGTACTCGAAGCGGTGGACAGTCCCGAACTCGTCGGCGTCGCCGCCGGAACGGCCGGGGGCCCAGGTGGTGGTAGCGGGGACCGGGACCATGGCTCCGGTGGCCTCTACGAGACCGGCCAGGTCGGCGCGGCGAAGTCGGCCGGCCGGCCGGGGTGGATGCTGCTCGGGCTGGCGATCCTCGCACTGACCGGAATCGTCGTCGGCGCCTGGACCATGACGAAGGGAACCGAGGGCATCGTGGAGAACTTCGCGATCAGCGGCACTGTCTTCGGGGCGACGATCGCGACGCTGGTGCTTTCCCTGGAGGACATCTTCCTGACCGCGGAGCCGGCCCGACGGGGCGCGCCCGCGATCGGTGTCGGCAACGTCATCGGCAGCGTCGTGTTCTCGGTGACTGCGAAGGTGGGCATCATCGCCCTGGCCGGGGGCGCGCTCGTGATCACCCCGGAGATCTTCAGCTGGCACCTGCCGGCCCTGGTGGTGATCAACGGGTTCGCCGCATACGCACTTCTCACCGGGCACCTCAGGCGCTGGCACGGCGTGGTGCTGCTGGTGGCCTACATCGCCTACTGGGCCATCAGCTTCTCCGTGTTCGGGCTGGTTCCCGTGGACGATGCCCCGGGCTCCGACGGCGCGCGGCGACCGGGCATCGAGGCACCGGCGGTTCCGGGCGCGCCCGCGCCCGACAACGACGACGCGGATCTGGCATCTGCCCACCCCCTATCACTCGGTTGGCAATAGATGTGCGACCCGCAATCGCTGACAGTGTAGGTAAGGTGACGTTCCGTGCCCACTCCGATCGGGTGACGGCACTTCGCAGATGCACCCGGGTGCCACCGCCGGCCCTGCCCCTGGACCGGCCCCGCCCGGACGAACCACCTGGAGATCTCCGAGATGACCACTTCCGTGCAGCTCGACCGGATCGAGAAGCGCTTCGAGAGCTGGGACGTGAACGGCGACGGCCGCATCGACCAGTCCGACTGCGATGCCGAGTCCAAGCGCATCCTGCAGGCCTTCGGCGAAAATCCCGGCTCCCCGAGGGGCCGCGCGCTGAGCGACGCCTACCTGGGCATGTGGAACTTCTTCGCAGACAAGGCCGGGATCGACAAAGAGAACGGCCGGCTGACTCCCGAGCAGTTCAACGACATCGTCAAGGAACACGTCCTGGAGAATGGCGGCGCAGACTTCGGGAAGGCCATCAAACCGACCATCCAGGCCATGATCGAGCTGGCGGACGTGGACGATGACGACCAGATCAGCCCGACCGAGTTCAAGACCTGGCTGGACGCCGTGGGGGTCGAGAGCGTCGACCCGGCCGACGCATTCCGCCAGATGCACGCCAACGGCGACCAGCTCTCCGTCGACGAGTTGGTTCAGGCCGTCCGCGCCTACCACATGGGCGAGATCGACGTGCCGCTGCTCGGGCGCTGAGCTGAACCGGAACATGCTGAACACCAGATGGCCCGGAGCCGGGAAGGCGCCCCCCCCGCTCCGGGCCACGGTGCGTTCCGCAGCCGTTTTTGACGATCGGGCCTCATCCTTGTCAGGTCGATCATCGCGGGCTTTCGGCACTGGAAGTCGGCAGTAAAGAGGCGTGGGAGTGGCCGCTGGCCGCTGAAGCCGGGCGATCTCCACCGCGTCCTGGGGATCGTGATCCAGGTCGGAAGGGCGTGACATCAGAGCCGCGGCCCGGCGGTGTGCTCATCCGGCGTCGCGCGCCGGATCCGTCAACTGTCGCCATGTCCGCACCAGTTGGCTGAACTCCTTGACCTGGACGAGTACGTGGTCGCGGGCGGCGTTCTCCGCCGTCTCGGCGTCGCCGTGGGTGATGGCGTCGGCGATCTCGCGGTGCTCGGCCAGGGAGCGGCGCATGC
Organism: Streptomyces sp. NPDC091412; assembly: GCF_044756885.1. Taxonomy (NCBI): domain Bacteria; kingdom Bacillati; phylum Actinomycetota; class Actinomycetes; order Kitasatosporales; family Streptomycetaceae; genus Streptomyces; species Streptomyces sp. NPDC091412. The sequence goes on from NZ_JBIVTV010000029.1 coordinate 2,506, forward strand.
GGTCCGGGACGCGCAGCTGCAGTCGCCGGTACGGCTGCAGGGCTCGCTTGAGCGCGTGGGCCTGCTGTCGCAGGTACTCGTTGCCACAGGAGTCGTAGACGATGCCGTGGAACCGGGCATTGGCGTAGTAGTAGCGGTCCGCGTCGCCGGCCGCCGCGTGGCTCTCGCACTCCTGCAGGGCGCGTTCGAGGTCGTCCAGCGCCTCCCGGTCGATCCGGCGGGCGGAGAGCCGCGCCGCCATCCCCTCCAGCTCGGCCATGACCTCGAAGCGCTCGGCCAGCTCGGAGACGCTCAGCTCGGTGACGTACGTGCCCTGCTTGGGGCGGATCTGTACGAGTCCGGAGCGCTCCAGGGCCTGGAGGGCTTCCCGGATCGGCGTGCGAGAGCAGCCGAACTCCTGCTCGAGCCGCGCAGGATCCAGACGCTCGCCGGGACGGTAGTGACCGTCGACGACAGCGTTCTCGAGTGCGTCGCGAACGCGCTGGGATTCCGGGACCCGGGCCATGTGCACCTCCGAGCGGTCAGGTTATCCGGGCGTGCAGGGGGTGGTGCACGAGCCTCGATGTGTCCTACGGTAGCGCTGTTATATATATCGTCGTTCGTCATGGATTCAAAGCCGGGGGCGACACCAGAGGCGAGCGAGACCAGGGGCGTACGGAAGGTGCGGACATGGAACGTCACGACGGCTGGCTGCTGACCGACCTGTTCCAGGCTCTCGGGCGGCGGCGTTGCGCGGATCCGGCGGCCGGAGAGCCGCTGGACTCCCCGCTGGACCAGCTGCTCGCCGCCTGCGAAGTCCTGATGAGCGACGTGGGTGAAGCCTCGATGCGCGCGGTCGCGGCCAGGGCTCTCGCCGCCTACGACGAGCTCGACGACGACGGCAGGCGGGCCTTCTTCAGCCACATCACCCAGACCTACGGCGCCGACGCCGATCAGGTTCGTGCCGCCTTCCGTCGCTGGGAGGACGCCCGCAGCGCCGGGTCCCGGGGCGAGGAGGAGCTGGTACGGCTCTTCGACGTGGTCGAGCCCGCCCGCCAGCAGCTGCTCCGCCGGATGAACCACGCACCCGACGCCACGCTCGCCCTGGTCGAGATGCGCGCGGACCTGCGCCGGCTGATGCACCGTCACCCCGAGCTGCGGCCCCTCGACCATGACTTCCACCACCTGCTCACCTCGTGGTTCAACCGAGGCTTTCTCCGCATGGCGGAGGTCACCGGGGACGCACCGCAGGAGCTGCACCAGCACCTGATGCGGGGCGAGAAGGTCCACCCGATGGCGAGCAGTGCCGAGCTCCGCCGTCGCTTGGAGCCGGAGGACCGTGCTGTCTACGCGTTCTTCCATCCGGCCACCGGGGAGGTACCGCTGATCTTCGTGGAGGTCGCTCTGGTGCGCGGCCTGCCGGACCGTATCGCTCCGCTGCTGGAGCCCGGCCCGGTGCTCAGCCCTTCGGACGCGGACACGGCGGCGCTCTACTCGATCAACAACGCCCTGGACGGCCTGGCCGGAGTCTCCTTCGGCAGCTTCCTCATCAAGCAGGTCATCGAGCAGGTGGGCGGGCAACTGCCCCATCTGACGCAGTTCGTCACGCTCTCGCCCCTCCCCGGATTCCGGCGCTGGCTCGGTGAGCAGGCCGTACGGGACGCCGAGCTGAGGCTGCTCGTCCGTGAGCTGGACGCCCTGGAGGGGACGGCGGACCTCGGTGCGGCGGACGTCGAACGGATCCGTGCCCTGCTCCTTCCCGCCCTGGCACGGTACATCGCGGTCGAGCGGCGCGAGGACGGACGCCCCCTCGATCCGGTCGCCCGCTTCCACCTGGGTAACGGGGCCGCCGCCTGGCAGTTGAACTGGCCGGCGAACAGCTCGGCCGAAGCCTGGCGGCAGTCGTACGGCGCGATGATCAACTACCGCTACGAGCCCGGGCAGCTGGAGCGCCGGCACGAGGACTTCGTCCGCCGCGGCGCCGTCGCCCTCGGCGGACCGCTGCGCGACGCCTTCCCCGAGGCCGCGGAGGTGCCCCGTGCCAGGGACGCCTCCACCGCCTCTACCGCCTCAAACGATCGATGAGAGAGGAACACCCCTGATGGCACCACCCTTCACCACCATCTGCCGGTCCTTCGCCGAGCAGGTGGAGCGGCAGCCGGACAAGGCGCTCTTCGAGCTGCCCGACGGTCGGCAGATCACCTACCGTGAGACGGCGCGGACCGTGGGACGGATCGCCGCCCGGCTCGTCGCCGACGGTGTCACCCCCGGTGACCGGGTCGCCATGCAGGTGGACAAATCCCCGGAGGCCATCGCGCTGTATCTGGCGACGCTGCGGATCGGCGGCGTCTTCCTGCCGCTCAACACCGCTTACACCGGTGCGGAGATGGAGTACTTCATCGGCGACGCCCAGCCGCGTGTGCTGGTCTGCTCCCCGGAGCGGCGGGCCGACCACGCGCACCGCGAAGGGGAGGACCTCGTCGTCGAGACCCTCGGCACCAAGGGCGACGGCACCCTGCTGGAGGGCGACGGCCGCCACGACGAGGCCGTCGACGCGTCGGCCGACGACCCGGCGGCGATCCTCTACACCTCCGGCACCACCGGACGCTCCAAGGGCGCGGTGCTGACCCACGGCAACCTCGCCTCCAACTGCCAGGCGCTGCTGGAAGCCTGGCAATTCACCGACCAGGACCGGCTGATCCACGCCCTGCCGATCTTCCACGTCCACGGGCTCTTCGTCGCCGCGAACATGACCCTGACGGCCGGTGCCTCCATGTACTACCTGCCGAAGTTCGACGTGGAGACGGTCGTGGATCTGCTGCCCCGGGCCACGGTGCTCATGGGTGTGCCCACCTTCTACACCCGGATGGTGAAGAACGACCGGCTCACCCCGGAGACCTGCTCTTCGATGCGGCTGTTCGTCTCCGGCTCGGCCCCGCTGCTCGCGAGCGACCACGAGGCCTTCGAGGCCCGTACGGGCCACGCCATCCTGGAGCGCTACGGGATGACCGAGACCGGTATGAACACCACCAACCCGTACGAGGGCGGCCCGCGCAAGCCCGGCACCGTCGGCAAGCCGCTGCCCGGCACGGAGATCCGGGTGGTGGACGGCGAGACCGGACAGGCGCTGCCCGACGGTGACGTCGGCAGCATCGAGGTCCGTGGCCCCAACGTCTTCAGCGGGTACTGGCGGCTGCCCGAGAAGACGGCGGCCGAGTTCCGTGCGGACGGCTTCTTCATCACCGGTGACTTGGGCCGCATCGACGAGGACGGCTATCTGTGCATCGTCGGCCGGGGCAAGGACCTGGTGATCTCCGGCGGCTACAACATCTACCCGAAGGAGATCGAGGAACTGCTCGACGCCCACCCTACGGTGCTGGAGTCCGCCGTGATCGGTGTCCCGCACCCGGACTTCGGCGAGACGGTCGTGGCCGTCGTCGTCCCGGCACCGGGCCAGGAGCCCCAGGAGACCGAACTGCTGAAGTTCATCGCCGGCGACCTCGCCCGGTTCAAGCACCCGCGCGCCGTGCGCGTCGAGGAGGCGCTGCCGCGCAACGTGATGGGAAAGGTGCAGAAGGCCGAGCTGCGCAAGCGTTACCAGGACCTGTTCGTGGGCCCGAACGCCTGATCCGTAGCGGGGCTGACAAGAGCCAGACACGAAGTGAAGGGCCGTCATGGAGACGGCCCTTCACTTCGTGTCTGCGGTTGCCGGGAACGGTGAAAGCCGTAACCCGTAGGGGAGTTGAGAGCGCGATGGACCGCCGGGCGGCGCGCGGCCCCACGCCGCGCGCGGCCCGGCGGCCGGTCAGTTGGCCTCGGCCGGGACCGGGGCGAGGGAACGGGACCGTACGATGAGCTGGGCGACGGCCGTGACCACCAGGTTCGGGATGAGGGCGATGAGCCCGGTGTCGACCGTGCCGACGGCCACGCCTCCGAAGGTGAGCCAGACCAGGACGCCGACACCGGTCAGGATGCCGAGCAGCGCGGGCACCGCGTCCAGACGGACCTTCTTCGCCAGGCCCATGACGATCGCCGGGGCGAGCTGGGTGAGGCCTCCGTAGGTGAGCAGCAGCAGGTCGGACAGGAGCCCGGGCCTGGTCAGGCCGAGTACGAGGGCGAGGCCGGCGGCCGCGACGACGCACAGGTGGTTGGTGCGCAGTTGCGCGCGTTCGTTGCGGACGCTGAGCAGGTTGCGGGACAGCAGGCTGGAGATGCCCACGACGATGGCCGCGGACGGCACCATCGCCGCCGAGGCCGCGGCGACCGCGACGATGCCGACGAGCCAGCCGGGCAGGGTCTGGCCCGCGAGGGTCAAGGCGACGGCGTTCGCGGGGGAGCCCGGCTTCACCAGCAGGATTCCGGCGAACCCGACGATCACGGGGATGCCGAGCGCGATCTGGTAGAGCGGCAGCCAGACCGCGTTCTTGCGCAGCGCGCGCCCGCTGCCGGCGGCGAGGACCGGCGGCCACAGGTGGGCCATGGTGCCGAGTCCGCCACCGATGCCGGAGATGATGACGGCGGTGACGAAGAACGTGGCGTCGTAACCGTCCTGATGGAATGTCAGCAAGTGCGGATGGCTGTCCCGTACGGTCTCGAACAGGCCGCCGATGCCGCCGTTCACGGACAGTGCCACGCCGACGATCAGCACCACGAGCCCGACGATCATCAGGGCGTCCTTGAGGTAGGCGACGCGCGCGATGCCGCGGATGCCGGACCACAGGACGAAGGCGACGGTGAGGACGGTGGCGAGCACCATGCTCAGGTTGCCGCCCGTACGGCTGCCGGTGGCGAGCTGCACGATCAGTCCGAGCCCGGTGATCTGGAGCTGGAGGTACGGCAGCAGGAAGACGGCGCCGACGACGGCGACGACCTTGCCGAGAAGGGGGCTGCGGAAGCGGTCGGCGAAGAAGTCGGCCTGTGTCAAGTAGCCGCCCTTGCGGCCCAGTTCACGCATGCGGGGCGCGGTGAAGTACTGCAGGATGAAGTTGATCGCGAGATAGCACAGCGCGAAGGCCGCGGCGACGCCGCCACCGAAGGCGATGCCGGCGAGACCGAGGAAGCTGAAGGTCGTGAAGGACTCGCCCGCCTGCAGGAACCAGGTGGTGAAGGTGGAGAACGTGCGCTTCCCCACGGTCCATTCGCCGAATTCCCCGCGGCTCGGCCGGCGCCCGCTCATGCCGACGACGGCGATGGTCACGATGCCGACCAGGGTGATGGCCATGGTGGTGTTCACGCGGCGACCTCCTCGTACGCGTCGCGTGTCACGTGGTCGTCCTCGTCGTCCTCATCGGTGTGGTGAGCGAAGTGCTCGACGAGCGCGAGCGAAGCCGTCGTACCCGCCGTCCACAGCAGGCACCAGGCGAGGACGGAGGGGATGCCGAACCAGAGGTGCGGGCCGTTGACGAAGGGCAGGAAGGGTGTACTGAGGAAAGCCACTACGGGCACGACGGCCCACAGGACGTGCGGTTTTCTCATCGGGGCTCCATACGGCTACGGGAGGGAGGGGCGACGGCGTCCGTGCCCGGTGGCGGCCTCGTAGGCGGCACCGGTCTCGAGCACGGTCCTCTCGGCGCGGGGTGGACCCACGATCTGGAGGCCGACGGGAAGCCCGGCTGGAGTGAAGCCGGCGGGGACGGAGAGGGCGGGTGAGCCCAGAACGGTGACGAAGTACGCGGAGCGCATCCAGTCGAGGTAGGTGTGCTGCGGCTCCCCGTCGATGTCGGTGGGGTACTCCGACTCGATGGCGAACGGGGTGACCTGGCTGACCGGGGCGATCAGCACGTCGTACCGCTCGAAGAAGGCGGTGGCGGCGAGGTGGATGCGGGCGTGCCCGGTGGTGGCACGGACGAGGTCGGCGCCGGTCAGGCGCCGCCCCTCCTCGATGTTCCAGACGAGGCTGGACTTCAGGGACGCGCGGTCGCTGTCGAGCAGCGCGCCGAGACCGAGGTTGAACTCATGGGCGCGCAGCGTGCGGAACACGTCCTCGGCGCCGTCCAGGTCGGGGCAGTCCTCGACGACGACGCAGCCGAGGTCCTCGAAGACCTTGGCCTGGCGTTCGAGGACGTCGCGCACGTCGCGGTCGACGGGGACCCGGCGGCCGAGGTCGGGGGCGAACGCGACGCGCAGCCCGGCGGTGTTCCGCCCGAGCGGCGCGCGGAAGCCGGCGCCCGGCTCGTCGAGGGAGATCGGGACGCGCGGGTCGGGCCCGGCCATGACGGACAGCAGCAGCGCGGTGTCGGCGACGGTGCGGCCCATGGGCCCGGCGACGCCGAGGGTGTCCCAGAGGTTGCCGGAGGGGTGCGAGGGGACGCGGCCGGGGGTGGGGCGCAGGCCGACGACGTTGCAGAAGGACGCCGGGTTGCGCAGCGAGCCGCCCATGTCGCTGCCGTCGGCGAGCGGCTGGAACCCGGCGGCGAGCGCGGCCGCGGCCCCGCCGCTGCTGCCGCCTGCGGACCGCGTCATGTCGTACGGGTTCCGGGTCGCGCCGAAGACGGGGTTGAAGGTGTGCGAGCCGGCCGCGAACTCGGGGACGTTGGTCTTGCCGATGCGGATGGCGCCCGCGCCCTGGATGCGCTGCACGAGGAGCTCGTCCTCGTGCGGGACGTGCTCGGCGAAGAGCGGCGAGCCGTGCGTGGTGCGCATGCCGCGGGTGAGGTGGGTGTCCTTGAAGGCGATGGGCAGACCGTGCAGCGGGCCGAGCTCCTCGCCGCGCGCCTGCCGCTCGTCGGCGGCAGCGGCGGCGGCCAGCGCGCCCTCCGAGTCGAGGGTGACGATCGCGTTGACGGCGGGGTTGTGACGCTCGATGCGGTCGAGGTGGGCCTGGACGACCTCGCGGGCCGAGAGTTCCCCGCGGCGGATGCGGGCCGCGAGGTCGACGGCGTCAAGCACGCAGATCTCGTCCCGGCCGGGGACGGCGGGGCCGGATGCGGCGGGTTCGACGGATTCGACGAAGCTGGGGGCGACGGGGCCGGGAGCAACGGGCATGGCAGTCCTAGGGCAGCAGGCACGGTGGGCATCGCCGCGGTGATGCTGATCCGGCCGGTGGCCGAGGCGCGACGCGTGTGGTGCACCACACTGAAGCTGCTGACCCTTTCAGTCAATAGGTTGGCCATGATGAAGTTTTAAGACGCGAGATCGTCGATGGTGAAGTTTTCAGTCGCGCTACGAAGGATTGCGGCCGGTGCCCGGGAACTCGACACCACTGCGCTTGAAGGACTCGACGACCAGATGGGACTGCACGGCCTCCACGTGCCGCACCCATGGCGAGGCCGTGAGGAACGCGTGCAGTGCGGCCTTCGACGGCTGCGTCACGTCGACCAGGAGCTGATGCTCACCCATCACGACGGCCGCGTACCGCACGAGCGGCGACTCGACGAGCAGCCGGCCCACCTTCTCGACCTCGTCGGGCCTGACCTTGATCCACAGCAGCGCCTCCACCGGCAGGCCGAGCAGCGCGGGCTCGACGGCGGCCCGGATGCTCACGAGGCCTTCCCGCGTCAGCGTCTCCACGCGGCGCCGCGCGGTCGCCACGGACACCCCGGCGACGGCCGCCAGGTCCTCGTGCGTGCGCCGCCCGTCCTCGGCGAGCGCCCCCAGGATCGCCAGCTCCTCCGGCCCGACCTCGATGTCCGGGAGAGCGAGCCCGTCGACGATCCCGGACGGCCCCCCGAGCGCCTCGACCTCCCCGGCCTCCAGGATCCCGGGCGACCACTCGTGCACCGTGCGGAAATATCGCAGAACCGGTGACACGCTCTGCGAGACGAGCCCCGGCAGCGCGGGCACCTCGTCGAACATCAGCGGCGCCAACCGGCCCGGCGGACACTGCAGTTCGGCCACGCAGTCGACCGGCCCGGCGAGCGCGTACGAGAAGATGCAGTCCGCGCGCCGGGCCGCCGCCACGGCCGCGTCCCGCACGGCGCCCGGCCGGCACGTCATCCGCAGGATCACGGTCTCACCCCGCACGACAAGCCCGCGCACGGCGACGTCCCCGCTCTCCAGCAACCGCAACCCGCGCCGCGCCACTTTCCGCTCGGGCTCCCCGAGGGCCCCCGCGATCCGCCGCCACGAGGCCCGTCCATCGATCTGCAGAGCGGCGACGATCCGCCGGTCGAGCCCGTCGAGAGGGCCACTGGGCGCTCCACCGTGCGCGCCGGCGGGCACGCTCGGGTGCGTGGAGGGGTGCGCGGGCGGGGCTGCGGGGGCGGTCGGCGTGGCCGGTACTGGGTACGTCACGGGAACGACCCTAACTCCGGGCAGCCCCGTACCCAGGGGCGTCGGGCTCTGCGGCTCGGCCAAGCCTCGATCCACCGACGTGGTTTGAAGGTGATCTTCTGGGGGTGTTCGGCGTCGGTCCCGGGGTGGTGGCTGAGTGACCGAGCGGGAAGAGGAGATCCGGCGCTGTATCAGGCGGTGGATCGAAGACAAGGGTGAGGGTCCGTCGGTGCGGCGGTTCGCCCACGCCGCCGGGATGCGCAGCACCGCGTCGGTCGCCTGTCACCTGGCCAACCTGGAGCGGTCCGCCGCGCTGGTACGAGACGGCCGCGGCTGGAATACCTGCCGTCCGGGCTCCAGGCGATGGTGCTGCCGGGGTTCTGGACGTGCCGCTGTACGGGCCGGACTGGACCGGCGTGCTTGTCCTCGGACTGGCGCTTCGATGGCTGGATGGACGGGTCAGGTTTCGCTGCGGGGTGGCGGTGTCCTGACTCGGAGGGCGGGGTCGTTGCGTAGTCGTAGGAAGGTGACGAGCAGAGTGAGTGCCTGCAGCAGGGCGCATGCTCCGATGAGGCTGTTCAGGTAGGGCGGCGGGATGAGGGCGAGCAGGATGCCTGCGAGGGGGAAGGGCAGCAGCAGGAGCAGGATGGTCAGGGAGAGGGTCGTGCCGAAGGCCGCGGGTGGGATGACCTGCGAACGGAGGGTGCGCAGGACGATGGTGAGTCCTCCGTCGGCGGCCATGAAGAGGGCTATGAGGGTCACGTAGCCGGTGTAGGAGGGGGCCTGGGGCACGGCGAGGCAGGCGGCGGCCGCGATGGTTGCGCTGATGGCTCCGACCCCCCACAGGCCGAGCCGGTCGAGGCCGGCGCGGCAGCAGGCGACCGCGACCAGGGTGGCGGCCGCGGCGATGGACCAGAGCGCGCCGGCGGCGGCCGGGGAGTGGCCGAAGCGGTCCTCCACGAGGATGGGGCTGGCCGATTGCAGCAGCCCGAGCGTGAGGTTGGAGCAGGCCAGGCCGGCCACCAGTCGGCGCAGGGACGGCAGGGAGCGCAGGGTCTGCCATCCGTCCCGCAGGCCACCGCCCGGCGCCGGTCCGCCACGGCGCGCGGCGCGCAGGGGAGTGGGTGGGGTCTGCAGGGCGAGTGCGGCGGAGGCGAAGGACAGCACGCTCAGACACGCGAGCATGCGCGTCGGGCCGGTGAGCAGCAGGACGCCGCCCAGCGCGGGGCCTATGAGGGTGGCCGTCTGGTCGATGCCGATCAGTACCGACTGCACTTTGTGGGACTGCCCTTGGGTTTGCCGGCTCACGACGGCGCCGACCGCCTCGTTGGCGATGAAGCTGAACTGTGTCAGCGCCCCGGTCACGGCGGCCAGTGCCATGACGGTGACGGTCTCGGCCGTGCCCGGCGGCACCAGGCGAAGCGCCACACCGGCGCCCGCCACCAGCAGGGCGCGGGCCAGTGAGGCGATGAAGCAGACGATCGCCGCGCCGCTGCGGTCCACCAGGGTGCCGGCGAAGCCGAACGCGGCCACCCGGGGTATCCACTCCAGTGCGAAGGCCAGGCCCGTCAGGGACGCCGAGCCGGTGGTGGCCAGCACGACGAGCGGCATGGCATAGGTCGCCATGGAGTAGGCGAGCGCGTCGCACGCGCGGGGTGCGTAGACCCGCCGGAACAGGCTGCCCGCGGGGAGGGCGGCGTGCCGGCCGGCCGGCTGGACCTCATGTGAGGAGACGGTCACGAAGTGGGGGTCTTTCGTTGAGCGGGGGAGGGGACGGCCAAGGTGTTGCCGGCCGCTCACGCGGAGGAGAACGCCACATTCGCTGAAGCCATGGGCATGACATAACGCTGCACGTGAACTCCACTCGAAACGCTGCGAGGTGAACAGGGGGCGGGCCCGCCACGGGGATGAACGGGCCCGCCCCTGTCTTGGTGCCGCCCGCGTACCTCCCCCGGACTGCAGGCGGCGTGACCCGCTCAGGGGTCACTGTGTTCAGCGCGTTCCAGGTCCTGCGTGTCACAGGTGGCGGCCTGACCCTACAAGATCACCAAGTTTTTGAACTCGAGTCGCCGTGCGCCTGGTGCTCGCGGGTGATCGGCTGGATGTGTGACGCCAGGGACCCTCGGTGCGCTGTAAGCGTGGGACCTACCTCCCGCGGGTGCCTGCTTCCCCCAGTGCGGGCTCCTGTGCCGCAGGGGCCGGGCGATGCCGCAGACCGCATCACCCCGCCCTGGGCCGCCCGAGCGAAGCAGAGAGCCCGAAGTACGATTCTCGTTCGATTGACCGTACGGCTCTGGAAGGACGGGCCTTGAGCGCCCAACTAAGAGACACCGCAGTGCAGTTGGCAGCCATGCTCTGGCGTCAGCACACCGTGTACCGGGAGCGGGCCGGGGGTGTGGTCATCCGGGGAGAGCATGTGCAGCGCTGGATCAGTCTCGCCCCCTCGGGTCGCAAGGACGAGATCCTGCTCCGCGCGGGCCGTATCCTCGACGGTGGCACCACCGCTCCGGCGCGTTCGGAGACTGTCGTCCCGCTCGGTGCCGGCACCGGCGAACTCGCCATGGCCTGCCGCCGCCTGCTTGCCGAGACCGCCGCCGATGCCGCACCGCCCGCCCCGGCGGCTCCCGGCCGGACCAAGCGGTCCGAGAAGCCAAAACGGCCCGGGCGGAAAGGGAAACGGATGAGCCTCGCCTCCTGGACGATCCTCCTCGCCTGTGTGGTCGGCGTCGTCGCCCTGTATGCCTACAGCACTGCGACGACAGGCACGCGCTGAGGAAAGCCCGCGGACCCAGGGGAGCTCGGAACGTCGTCGCTGCTGCTCAGGCCTCGCCGCGCAACGGCACTCAAACGCGGACGGCTCGATCAAGCACGTCGGTCCGATCAAGTACGTTGCGTCGGTGACCCTCAGCATCACGCCGGATTCGGCGATGGAGAACACCGCCACCACCACCGATGCCTCCGCCTCTTCGGCGTGACATCACCGGCGCAGGCCGGGGCGGTGCTGGCGGTGCTGGGGCTGGGCGTCGCGGGGGTCGCGTACGCGGTGGACCGCTGGCGAACCGTTCCGCGGACGGGGCGGGAGCGCCTGGTGGCCTCGCTGTCGTCACGACACCACGGTAAACAGCCGGGCCCGGACCTCCCACCGGAGGACCGGGCCCGTGGCGTGACCGGTGCCCACGGCTCCGCCATTGGTGATGACGCCTTCGTCCACGGTGGTGCGCCCTGCGTCTGGCCGATGCTGAGACTGCCGCGTTCTCGGCTGCCGGCGCGGTGAGGTGGTCCCGGTCCCGTAGCGTGCGATGGTTCTGTTCAGCTGCTTCTTGTCGGCGGCTTCGACCAGCTCGTTCACCAACTTTGTGGCGAGCGCGTAGCGGACGCGGTAGCCCTTCATGGCCGCCTCGGTACCCAGGGCGAGGAGCATGTGGGACTTGCCGGTGCCGGGGTCGCCGAACAAGCAGAGCGGCTGGCCGTTCTTGAACCATTCGAAGCTGGCGAGAGTATGGACGGTGGCCGCGTCGATGGTGGGGTTGGCCTCGAAGTCGAACGAGCGCCGGACACGAAGCGGAAGCACCACCCGCCGTCCCGCAACGGGGTGGTCAGTGGGAAACCACAGGTAGGGGCCGTGCACCCGCCCCGACCAACTCCCGCAGCCCGGACACCGAGCCTTGCCATCCGGCATCTGACACCGACCCGGATTACAACGCAGTCGTCCTGCACCGACACCCCTCTGATCTCTGGAGCCGACAGGAAAAGCAACTCTTCCAGCCGGAGCAGTACCTCGCGCACAGCCCAGCACCATCAGCCCGAACGCCGCCGGCGCCGGCAGTTTCCAGACGATCTCGCGGGACGTACCAGCGAGGCCAACGGGCACAGGGAGTAGGCGCTCCACAGAAGTTGGACATGAACCCTCTGGCTTGCAGGAGTCGTCCCGGACCGCTGCTTCGCGTTCGGCTTTTTCTGCCGTGAGTGAGGCTCTTGACCCTCACGTGGCGTCAGGCCGCATAGTCGGTGCCGTGGAGGACCACTGGACTGTGGGACGCGTGGCCGAGCTGGCCGGCGTGAGCGTCCGCACGCTGCATCACTATGACGAGATCGGGCTCGTTCGGCCGTCGGCGCGGACTGCGGCCGGGTACCGGGCCTATTCGGCGGGCGACGTGGAGCGGCTGCGCGAGGTTCTGGGCTATCGGCGGTTGGGCTTCGGGCTGCGGGAGGTGGCGGAACTGGTCGGCGACCCGTCCACCGACGCGGTCGCGCACTTGCGCCGACTGCGCGGCCTGCTGCTGGAGCGGCGTGATCGCGCTGACTCCATGGTGGCGGCCGTCGACAGAGAACTCGAGGCACGGGCGAAGGGACTGAAGGTGACACCGGAGGAGCAACTGGGGATGCTCGGTGCACGGCTGTACGACGCCATCGGCGGCGCCTACACCGCGACACGGCGTACCGAGCCACGGATCGCCGCGCAGATCTGGAACGCGCTCGGGGACGCGCAGACGGTACTGAACGTCGGGGCCGGCACCGGCTCCTACGAGCCTGCTGATCGCGACGTGACCGCGGTGGAACCATCGGCGGTCATGAGAGGGCAGCGGCCTGCCGGCTCGGCGCCGTGCGTGGCCGCCGCCGCGGAGAGCCTGCCGTTCGAGGATCAGTCCTTCGATGTCGCGATGGCCGTTTCCACTGTTCACCACTGGGGGGACTCGATAGCGGGGCTGCGCGAGATGCGGCGCGTGGCCCGCCGCGTGGTGGTGCTCACGTTCGACACCGACGAGCCCGGATGGCAGGACCGGTTCTGGCTGACCCGCGACTACGTGCCCGAGTTCGCCGCCGTCCTCGCAGAGTTTCCCTCGCTTGCCGGGATGGCCGACGCGATCGGCGCCCGCGCAGAGCCGGTGCCCATTCCGTGGGACTGCGCTGACGGCCTGTTCGAGGCGTACTGGCGCCGACCGGGGGCGTATCTGGAGGATCACGTGCGCCGTGCGATGTCGGTGTGGACGAGGGTCGGGCCGGAGGCCGAGCAGCGGGCGGTGCGAAGCCTCAGCGACGACATCGACTCCGGTCGGTGGACCGAGCGCAACAGCGACCTCGCCGACCTCGACGCGGCAGATCTCGGCCTCCGCCTGCTCGTCGCTTGAATCGCGTCGCAGGTTCAGCAGGTGGAGATTCTTCCCGGACTCGTCGTCGATCCATGCGGTCGACCCGAAGTTCGACGGTCCTCCAGACATTCAGATGTGTCTCGCGTCGTTAATCACTTGCCTGGTACGTCCTCACCGGTGAGGATCAGCGGGTGCTTACAGCTGTGTCGGACGGGCGCGCGGGAATCAACGCCGCTCTGGTGAAGCGGTTGATCACCGCTCAGTTTCCTCAGTGGAGCCCTCTGCCTGTGGTCCCGGTGGCTGTGGACGGCTGGGACAACCGCACCTACCGCCTCGGTGACAACATGACGGTCCGCCTGCCCACCGCAGCCGGCTACGCCCCTGCGGTCGACAAGGAATGCGACTGGCTGCCTCGCCTGGCCCCCGCGCTGCCGGTGGCTGTCCCCACGGTCCTGGCCAAGGGAGCCCCTGGCGCGGGATACCCCTACCCCTGGTCCGTGCGCGGCTGGCTGCCCGGCGAGACGGCTTCTCCCGAACGCATCGACGACATGACCCAGTTCGCCACCAGCGTCGCCGGGTTCATCCTCGCCCTTCAGCGCTGTGACTCCAAGGGTGGCCCCCTCGCCGGCGCGCACAGCGGGTATCGCGGCACGTCACCCGCCCACTATGACGACGAGACGCGTCGCTGCATCACCGCCCTGAGCGGCCGGATCGACACCGTGAGGGCCACCGAGGTCTGGCAAGCGGCACTCGAGGCCCCCCAATGGCGCGGAACGCCGGTATGGTTCCACGGCGACCTCGGCGGCAACAACCTGCTTGTCACCGACGGCAAGCTGTCGGCCGTCATCGACTTCGGTACCTCGGGCATCGGCGACCCGGCCTGCGATCTCGTGATCGCTTGGACGATGCTCCGCGAGGAAAACCGCGAGGCATTCCGCCACACAGTTGGCCAGGATGACGGCACCTGGGCCAGGGCCAGGGGCTGGGCGCTGTGGAAGTCCCTGCTGACGTTGACCCAGTGTTCCGATCTCAGGGACGGGCGAGTCGCCATCCATCTCGATGTGATCGACGCGGTGCTGGCCGACCACGAACGCTTCGCGTAGCCGGGACCGACACTGGCGCACTCTCCCTCCGCCCAACGCCACCCACCAACAGGTCGCTTCGTGTCTCATCGAGCTATCGCCAACCCGAGGCACGAACGCAAGGAGCGCGCCCGCCTGGTCAGGGCCCAGCGGGAGCTGTCCCGCAAGGCCAAAGGCGACGGCGCCAACCGGTGCAAAGCCCGGCTGAAGGTCGCGAAGATCCACGCCCGGATCACCGACCGCAGGCGCGATCACCTGCATAAGCTGACCACTCGACTCGTGTGTGAAAATCAAACGCTCGTCATCGGACCTGACCGTGCGCAACATGGTCAAGAACCGGAGCCTGGCCCGCGCCATCAGTGATGCGGCGTGGTCTCAGTTCCGGAGCCTTCTGGAGTACAAGGCCGCCTGGTACGGGCGGGAAGTGATTGTGGTCGACCGCTTCTTTCCGTCCTCCAGGCAGTGCTCCGCTCGCGGTGCCCTCGCCGAGAGCATGCCGCTGAGCGTCCGTACCTGGACGTGTGCCTGCGGGACGACCCATGACCGGGACGTGAACGCGGCGAAGAACCTCCTGGCCGCCGGGCTGGCGGCGTCGGTCTGTGAAGCCGGTGTAAGACCTCAACGGAGAACTTTGGACGGGCAGTCGGCGGCGAAGCAGAAAACCTCACAGCGCGAGCCGTGAGAATCCCCCTCCTCCAGGAGGGGGAGAAGTCAAGGGAGCGTTGTCAGGCCGGGGCTGCGCCGAGTAGTGCGGAGGTCCGGCCGGCGGCGTCGCGGACCTGCGTGACGAGGGTGTCGAAGTCCACTGCGGTGTCGCGCAGGTAGCTCACGCCGACGGCGCCTTGGCAGCCTGCCGGGTTGAAGACCGGTGCTGCGACGCAGGTGACTCCTGGTGTGATCTGTCCGTTGTCGGCGGCGAAGCCGCGTTCCCGGATCTCGGTCAGCTCCGCGGTGAGCTTCTGGAGCGGATTCGCCATGCCGGTGTCGTTCGGCGCGGTCAGTTCGATGTGTTCGGGCAGGCGTTCTTCGGCCAGCCAGGCGAGGCAGGCCTTGCCAACGGCGGTCAGGTGGGACGGAAGGCGCGCGCCGACAGAGCTTGCCAGACGGATCCCGAGGCCGGGTGGGTCTTGCTTGCACAGGTAGACGGCGTCGGTGCGATCGAGGATCGCGTAGTGCGAGGTGACCCCGAGTGCGCGGGTGAGTCGGCTCAGCTCGGGGGTCACGATGCCGGTGACGCCGACGCGGCGCAGGTGGGCGGAGCCGACCTCGAATGCCTTCAGGCCGATGGTGTAGGTGGCCGGTTTGGGCAGCGACACGAAGGACTCGTTCACCATGTCGCGCAGGATGCCGAAGGCCGTGCTCTTGGGTATGTCGAGCTTTTCGGCGATCTCGGTCAGCGTCATCGCCTCGTCTGCGTGGGCCAGTAGGTCGAGGATGCGCATGGCGCGGACGACGGATGTACTCACGTTCCTCCTCCGGGTCTGTTCGCATATAGAAACACCGTTCCCCGGGTGTCATCAATGGGTCCGCTGCGCTCGGCAACCGGCCATTGACACTCCGGTTGAGCCGCTCCTATGGTGCCTCCGTCCGTATAAGCGTTTCGTTTTCGTATATACGAACGAAGCCTTTTGTTCCTGACGCGCGGGCGAGCACGTCGGCCCGCGGCCGGACGACTGGCATCGATCCTGGGAGGGTCTCTTCAATGATCAAACCTCGGCCGTGGCTGAGCCGTATCGAGCCCTACCGGCCCGGTGTGCATGCGAGCAGCGAGGACGGTTCGCTCGCGTCCAACGAGTCGCCGCTCGGCGCGAGCCCGCGGGTGGCCCAGGCGGTGGCCGAAGCCGCTGCAGGGGCCCACCATTACCCGGACCCGTTGGCGGGTGAGCTGCGCGGCGAGCTGGCCCGGCTGCACCAGGTCTCTCCCGAGCAGATCCTCGTGGGCAACGGCTCCGACGAACTGATCTTCCTGCTGGCGTGGGCGTATCTCGCTCACGGCGGTCGCGCGGTCTGCGCGGACCCGGCCTACCGCATGGACGAGATCAGCAGTCAGGTGGTCGGTGCCCATCTGACGAAGGTTCCGCTGCGCGCCTGGGCCCACGACCTGGACGCGATGGCCGAGTTGGACGCTGACATCGCCTACGTGGTCAACCCGCACAACCCGACCGGCACCGCGCTGCCGCGGGCGGCGCTGGAACATTTCGTCGCCGAGAGTCGTGCCCGCCTGGTCGTGGTGGACGAGGCGTACATCGACTTCACGGACGACCCGAGCACCACGACCGCGATGCCTCTCGCCCGCGAGGGCAGGGTGGCGGTCCTGCGTACCTTCTCCAAGATCCACGGGCTCGCTGGTCTGCGAGTTGGCTACCTGGTGGCGGACAGCGCCATAGTGGAGACGCTGCGCAAGATCCGCGCCCCCTTCTCAGTCGGTGTGCTGGCACAGGCCGCCGGCCTCGCCGCCCTGCGGGATGCCGGGCACCACCAGGCCGTCCGCCGGCACACCCTCACCCACCGAGAAGCGCTGACCAGCCTCGTCACCCGCGCCGGCTACCAGGTCGTCCCCTCCCAGGCCAACTTCGTCCTGATAGAAGCCCGGGACGAGACAGAACTGATCGACAGGCTCGCCAGGCACGGCGTGGCCGTCCGCCCCGGCAGCGCCCTCGGCGTGCCCGGAACCGTACGCATCAGTGTCCCGACGACCAGGGGGCTCGAACTCGTGGAGCGAGCTCTCGCCTGACGCCGCCCGGCCCTTGACCGAACCGGTCCGTCAGACCTGGCCGCAACACCTCGCACACCTCGCCCAACTCCACACCGTCGCCGTAGGAGGCGCACCCATGGCACAACTGGTTCCGCCCGTCAGACCCACCGGGCGCGTCGAACGCCGCACCATCGACGTCGTGCCCGAATCCGAGCGCCACGGCAGACCCTTCAACCAGTTCACGCTGTGGTTCGGCGCGAACATGCAGATCACCGCCGTCGTCAACGGCGCGCTCGCGGTCGCCTTCGGTGCCGACCCCCTGTGGGGGATCATCGGCCTGCTGATTGGCAACCTGCTCGGCGGCATCGTTATGGCGCTTCACTCCGCCCAGGGTCCGCGCCTCGGCCTGCCGCAGATGATCTCCAGCCGCGCGCAGTTCGGCGTCCTGGGCGCAGTCCTCCCGCTCGTGATGGTCATCGTGATGTACCTCGGCTTCGCCGCCACCGGCACCGTGCTGGCCGGCCAGGCCGTCAACGAGATCGTGCACACCAGTGCCCGCCCGGTGGGCATCATCGTCTTCGGCGCCCTGACCGCGCTGGTCGCGGTACTCGGATACCGCTACATCCACGCCCTGGGGCGTGTCACGACCGTTCTCGGCGGCATCGGCTTCGCCTACCTGGCCTTCCGGCTCGTCACCACCACGGACCACCTCAGCTCCCTCCTCGGAGCCAAGCCCTTCAACGCCGCGACCTTTCTGCTCGCGATCTCTCTCGGCGCCGGATGGCAGCTGACCTACGGCCCCTACGTCGCGGACTACTCCCGCTACCTGCCCAGGACAACCTCCCCGCGCACCACCTTCCACTGCACCCTGTGGGGCAGCGTGCTCGGCTCGCAGTGGTCCGGGTCCTTCGGCGCACTCCTCGCCGCCCTGCCGGCCGCTGCGGGGCACGGCTTCCTCGACAGCCAGATCGGCTTCTTGGGACACCTGGGCGGCAGCGGTGCGGTCGCGCTGCTGATTTACCTGGTCATCGTCGTGGGCAAACTGACCGTCAACACTCTCAACGCCTATGGCGGGTTCATGTCGATCCTGACCACCGTCTCCGCCTTCACCAGCGAACGGCGGATCTCGTCGCGCGTGCGCACCCTGTACATCACCAGCTTCCTGGCGCTGTCCGTTCTCGTTGCCCTGCTGGCCAGCCACGACTTCCTCAGCAACTTCAAGAACTTCGTCCTCACCCTGCTGATGGTCTTCACCCCTTGGAGCGCCATCAACCTCGTGGACTACTACCTCGTGGCCAAGGAACGCGTCGACATTCCCGCCCTGTATGACCCCGACGGCCGCTACGGCCGTTGGAACCCCGTCGCGCTCGGCTGCTACGCCGCCGGGGTCGTCACCCAGATCCCCTTCCTCGCCCAGACCCTCTACACCGGCCCCATGACGAAGATGCTCGGCGGTGCCGACATCTCCTGGATCGTCGGACTGGTCGTTACCGCCGCCCTGTACTACCCCCTCAGCCGCAGTCGATCCCGGGCACCGGAACAGATGATCTACCCGGAGGGCTTCCTGTCCGACACCGCCCCCGCCAGCGCCACAACTCCGAGCTGATCACAGCCGGCGCAACCTGTGGCAGTACCTGCCGCCGGAGCGTCGGCTGCCCAAGTCTGGCCCCGCCGATGCCCTCACGCACCATGCGCCGCACGAACGCCTCCGCGTTGTCGTAATCGGGCGGGTGCCAAGCGGAGCCCTTCAGCCAGACGGAGCGCCGCGTCACGTCGGGTATCTCCGCACTACCGCCCACGAGCCGGCTGATCGGTATGTGCGACATCGAGGTGCCGAGGGCAAAGCTGATGCCGAAGAACGTGGCGGCAGCTCCGACGGCCGGCTCTCGATCTCCAGACCCCACCGGATCATCCCCCGTTCACCGCTGCCTGAGCCGCCAGTGTGTTACGTCGTCCGGACGGCCAGAGCGCGTGCGAGATGCGCGGGGAGGATCGGCGCGGCTCGGCCTCAGCTCCCGCTGAGGCGGTCACGGCACCTTCCCCGCGGCGCTACCGTGATCGGCCTTCAGGCATGATGATCACCAACGAGTGATCCATGAGAAGGGGCATCCGTGCACGTAGATAGGCGCTGGGCCAGATCCGCTGTCGCCGCGGCAGGGGCGGTGATTTTCTTCATCACCGCCTGCGAGGGGCCGTCAGCCCTGGCAGACGGTGAGAGCTCGCCGAATCCCGACTTCGCGGCTTTCCAGGCCAAGCCCTGTCCAAAGCTCACCGATGCCGACAAGGCCAACGGCCACCTGATCACCACGGCCGCCGGCCCGCGCGAAGGCATCACCGTCCGCCCCGGCGGCGAACCGCAGACCGTCCTCGTCAAGCTCTGCAACACCACCGGCAAGGCACTCCGCGACATCGCGCTCTCCGCGCAGGTCGAGTCCAACTACGCGGGCGAGCAGCCGCCCAAGCTGACGGTGGAGCGGCGCGAGGCCCCCGACGGCGACTGGCATCCCGTCGAATTGGTCGTGGCCAACGACTACCAGCCGTTGACCGGCGCTTCCGGTGCGCAGGACCTGCCCGCCCAGGGCACCCGCACCGTGGAGTACCGGATCAGCGCTGCCGAGCACGCCCCCGCGGGCCGGGGACGGCTCGGTATCCATGCCGTCCGGGCCGACGCAGACCCGTTCGACGTGGAGGACATGCGGGGCGGCGGCAGCGGAGGATTCCCGCTCACCACCGCCTCGCGCGAGTGATGGGTCCGACAACATCCGACGCACGGGGGCCAATCCTCACGAGCGGATGCGACAGCTACACACGATGAGAGCGGCGCTTCAGCAGGTCAGCGAATTCCTTCGGTCCCTCCGCCTCGACGGCCCGCCGCCCTCACGGGCGGCTGGGTGCTTCGGCCCCGCCGCCCCGCTCCAGCACCTGTGCATGGAGTACGGCCCTTCGGCGGCACCGGGACCGGGCTTCCGATGAGGGTGTACCCCTCCTGGCCGGTCGGGGATGCGCGGTCCCCGACCGGTCCGGTCTGCGCCGGCGGACCCTGTCGGACGTGTTCGCTACGCCCAGGAACCGCGCTCGTCATCGCCTACGACGACTCCGACGGCTGGTACGACCATGCCTATGTCGCCCCGCGCAACGACTCCAAGGACACCTCCCTCGGCTCCAACGGCAAGGCCACCGACAGCCCCGCCTGCCAGAAGGGCCCCAAGGCGTCCGGCGGCTACGCCGACCGCCGCGGCCCCGGCACCCGCCAGCCGCTGCTCGTGGTCTCGCCGTACAGCAAGGTCAACAAGGTCGACCACACCCTGACCGACCAGGCGTCCATCACCTGGTTTCCCGAGGACAACTGGCGTACCGGCCGCCTCGGCGGCCATTCCTTCGATGCCACGGCCGGCCCGCTGAAGGGCATGTTCGACTTCCGGCACCCGAACAATGAGCAGGTTCTGCTGAACGCGGACGGCTCGATCAAGCACGACGGTCCGATCAAGTACGTTGCGCCGGTGACCATCAGCATCACGCCGGATTCGGCGATGCAGGACATCGCCACCACCGATGCCTCCGCGTCTTCGGCGTGACATCACCGGCGCCGGCCGGGGCGGCACTGGCGGTGCCGGGGCTGGGCGTCGCGGGGGTCGTGTACGCGGTGGACCGCTGGCGAGCCGTTCCGCGGACGGGGCGGGAGCGCCTGGTGGTCTCCCCTGTGCTGGAGTAGCCGGAGGCGCTGCACCGCTGACGGGCACGGCGTGAACACCGGTGTGCCTGCGCCCAGTTGCTTGTTACCGAATGCGGACAGACCCGAGTGAACTACGCCCGCCACCGGGTCATCTCATGGGGTGCAGCGAAACAGTCGATGCGGCCGGTCGCCCTGCGGGAGCAGGGGAGATGCCGCGTCCTGACAGACCATGGGGGAGCTTTCATCATGACCATGCACCGTGCCCGCCGTACCGCCCGTTCCGTCACCCTGGCCGCCGTGACCGCCGCGCTGGCGCTGGGCCTGACCGCCTGCGGTGGCGCCGACGACGGCTCGAAGGCGGCGGGCGGCGACCGCGCCGCTGGTACCGCGCGGAGCCGGTCCGTGTTCAACGGGGGCGGCAAGGGCGGCGCGGAGCAGGCCCACAGCGGTGGTGACACCAAGGAGGGGGCGCGCTCGGCGGCCGCTGCGGGCGGGACGGACGAGGCCGCGAGCAAGGGCACAATGGCCGGCGCCCAGCAGTGCCGCGGAGACGAGATGCTGGTCACCGCTGTGCACCGGTTCGCCGGTCAGCAGGGGGACCACCTGCTGGTCACCGCGTCGAACGAGGGCGCCAAGCCATGCTGGGTCACCTCGTACCCGGCGGTGAAGCTCGGCGAGGACGTCGACGGCGCCGCACTGCCGCACTCGAAGAAGGACAACCCGGGCGGCGACAAGCGCATCACGCTCCGGCCCGGAGGCAAGGCATACAGTGCGGTGAACCTCTTCGACTACGGCTCGAAGAACCACACGGCGCACTCGTTCGCCATCGCGCTGCGCGGCGCGGACGGTCACAACGGTCCCTTCTACTCCGTCGATACCAAGGGCCAGAAGCCGCAGTTCAGCTGGAACGAGGCCGACGTGCTGAACTGGAGCACCAAGAAGCCGTACGACTTCTGACGGCCCGCCGGCCAGTGACGCGAACAAGGGCGGGCGACACCCTGATCGACACCGATTACCAGGACGGCGTCGGCGTCGGCTTGATATACCGGGCGGTCAGCGCGGACCGCTGCTGAACAAAATTCCCGACCCCCCAGGGACGAGTACGTGTCCGTCCGCTGATCACGGGTGAGCATGTGCACCTGGGCCGGCCGGGGTGCTTGTGGGACTCCGCCTATTCACGCTGTCCTGCGACGCGATGGCGATCGGTGTGGTCGGCGTCGCATTGCGCGGCTGATGCGGCAGGCCGAGCTGGTCGGCCGTCACCGTAGACGCCGCCACCGCACCACAATTCCGGACCCGCAGGTGGGCACCCCGTCCCTAACTGGTCCTGCGGGACTTCCAGCCCGACCCGGCAGCGGTCGGCCGGCGGATGGTGGTACGGATCTTCTTCCCGCGTCGGGCGCCCTCAAGACCGAGGTCAGGCATTAGCCGGGCGACCGTGCAGCGGGCCACGGGTATGCCCTCGCGGTGCAGCTGCCGCCAGACCTTCCGCACTCCGCAGGCGCCGAAGTTGTCGGCGTGGACGTGGCTGATCTGCGTCTTCAGCTCCGCGTCGCGGAGCGACCGGGAACTGGGGGGGTGCGGTTCTTGGCCGCATACGGGGTGCTCGCCGAGGCCGCCTTGAGGAGCTCGTTGGCCCGCCGCAGCTCGGCGTTCTCGGCCCGCAGCCGCTTGATCTCCGCGGCCTCCTCCGAAGTCACCCCGGGACGCCGGCCGGCGTCGACCTCGGCCTTGCGGACCCACGTCCGCATCGTCTCGGCGGAACCGATGCCCAGGTTCGCGGCGTCCACCTTCATCGCGGCCCACTCAGTTGGGTAGTTGGGGCGCAGCGCTGGCCGGGGGCGGCCTGTGCTGCATCGGCAGCTCCACATGCAGCTTGTACCCACCGTCGACTGTGCACTCGGTGGCGATCGTACCGCCGAGGAGCTCAGCGCGTTGGCGCAGGCCGGCGAGGCCGTGGTGGGCGCTGGGCAGGGGTAGAGCCGGCCGGGTGGGGGCGGTGTTGATGACGGTGGTGTGGAGGGCGCCGTCCCTGTGGCGGATGTGTACCCTCGCCGTGGCGCCGGGGGCGTGTTTGCGGACGTTGGTCAAGGCTTCCTGGACGGAACGGTAGACAGCGCGTTGAATGCCGGGCGGAAGGTCTTCGGGCAGGTCCGTCTCCAGTTCCGCTTCGATTCCACTGCCGCCGACCAGTTGCCGCAGGTCGGCGATGGAAGGCTGGGGAGTGAGCTCTGTGGGGCGGCTGCCGGATGCGCGCAGCACGCTGACCATGTGCCGCAGTTCGTCCAGGGTCTGCACGCTGAGCCGTCGGATCGTGGCCGCGGCCTTTCTGGTCTCGGGATCCCGGCTGCCCACCTGGAGTGCTCCGGCCTGTACCGCGATGAGACTGACCTGGTGGGAGACCACGTCGTGCATCTCCCGGGCGAGTTGTGCGCGTTCCTTCGCCAGGACGCTCTGGGCGGTCAGCAGCCGCTCGTGCTCGCGGGCCTCGGAGATTTCAGACAGTCGAAGGGACAGTTCGCGTCGGGCCTGCACGAGCTGGCCCAGGAAGACGGGGGCGACTGAGACGGCCAGGGTGTAGGTGAGGTGGACCAGACTCGAGGTCTCGGCAAGGTCGGCCGCCTCCAGGGACGACCACGGCCAGGGCAGGAAGTCCGTGATCGCGTAGGCCAGGGCGCAGCCGGCCAGCAGGATGCGGTGGCGGCTGAGAGAGGAGAGCGTGTACAGCGCGGCCAAGGTTGCGAATACCGCGTCGGAGACCATGGCGGTGGGGAGTGTGAACACGAAGGTCGTCAGTGGCAGGCGGCGACGCAGCGCGAGGGCAAGCGCGGCGAGCAGCGCGCAGGCCATGGCCGCGTGCTCCTCGATCTCGATGTGGGCCCAGGCATCAGCCAACGACGCCCCGATGAGGGCGGCGTCCAGCAACCGAGCCGGCGGGCGTCGGACGTTCAATGGGTGTCCCCATCCCGTGGTGGCGGCAGGAGGCCCGCGCGTTCGGCGATCAAGGCCGCCTCGACGCGGCTGCTGACCCGCAGTTTGCTGAGAACGGCGCTGACATGGCCTTTGACGGTGCCGGTGCTCAGGTGCATCCGTTCGCCGATGTCGGTGTTGGCGAGCCCCGCTGCTATGAGTATGAGGACGGCACGCTCGCGTTCAGAGAGCCGGGCAGTGAGTCGGACAGCGGAGGGCTCGTGCGCACCCTTGTCGAGGAAGCCGTCCACCACTGTGCGGGTGACCTTGGACGACAGTACGGTCCCACCCTCGGCCAGGGTTCGTACCAGGTAGGGGAGATGCTCGGGGTCGGTGTCCTTGAGTAGAAAACCGGCGGCGCCCGAGCGCAGGGCGGTCGCCACGTACTCGTCGGTGTCGAACGTGGTGAGCATGGCCACCACTGGAGGATCGGGGATACGGCGAATGTTGGCCAGAATGGTGAGCCCGTCCACGTCCGGCATCCGGATGTCCAGCAGGACCACGTCAGGGTGCAGCTCGCCCACCGTCCGGACGGCCTGACTGCCAGGTACCGCGGCGATGACCTCAATGTCCCCAACAGCGTTGAGAATATGCGTGAAGCCCAAGCGGATCAGGGCTTCGTCGTCGACCACCAGTACCCGGATCACGTGCGCTCCGCTCGTCGCATGCCCGCCTTTCGATCCTTACCACGCCGGAAGCCGTCTGTCGGCGTCCGACATGCGTTTCCCGCCAGACGGCGGCGCGGGTCCGGCCAGTCGGCCAGGTAACTCCGGCCAGTCGACGGGGCGCCTCTGGAAAGTCGCCGGGGTGGCTGGGACGACTGGTCGGTCGACCTTGAAGGCATGACGCAGAACGCATCGTTGACCCTGTCGGCACAGGTATCACGTGAGCTCGGGACGGATCGCTCGTCCACCCCGGTCAGCGCGTCGTCGACGGGCCGGCTCATCGGTATCGACCTGGCCCGCGGGTTCGCCGTCTTCGGCATGTACTCCGCCCATGTTGGACCCGACGTGACAGTGGGCGGACCGATGGGGATCCTCCTGGAGATGGCGCGGGGCCGCTCCTCCGCCCTCTTCGCCCTGCTCGCCGGCTTCTCGCTGGTCATCATCACCGGCCGCCCGCATCCGAGGACAGGGCGCCACGGCCGGCAGGCGGTCGTCAGGATCGTGATCCGCGCCGTCATCCTTCTGGTGCTCGGCTACGCCTTGACCGCACTGGACACCCAGGTCGATGTGATCCTCAGCTTCTACGGGCTGCTCTTCCTGTCCGCTCTCTCGCTGTACAGATTGCGGGCACGGACGCTCGCACTCATCGCCGGCGCGGGCGCACTCATCTTGCCCCAAGTCCTGTACGCGGTAAGGAAATCGATCGAGGAGGGGAGTTGGGCGGATGCCATCACCGCCGGCGACCCGCTGGCCAGGATCAGCAACACCAACGGCATCATCGAACTTTTGTTCACCGGAGAGTATCCGGTTCTCACCTGGATGCCGTTCCTGATCGCGGGCATGGCGGTGGCCCGGCTCGATCTCTCTTGCTCCCGCATCCGCTCCCGGCTTGCCCTCACCGGCGGGGCACTCGCTCTCCTTGGCTACGGAGGCTCCTGGCTGGCCCTGCGCCTGGTCCCCCACGCTCTCTCCGCCGTCGCGGCCGCCACGGACGGCGGTTCGGCGTCGTCCGCGTGGTGGTCCGACACCGTCGGCGAGCCACAGAACCGCACCCCGCTCGCCTGGTTGCTGGTGGCCGCACCGCACAGCCAGACGACCTTCTCCATCCTCGGCAGCACGGGCATCGCTCTCCTGGTGGTGGCCACGTGTCTGACGGTCGCCGACCGCATGCCGCGCCTCACACGTCTGGCCACACCCATTGCGGCGGTCGGTATGACAGCACTGACCGTCTACGTTCTGCACATCGTCGCTCTTTGGTTCTTCACCGACGTTTGGCACGTGACCAGGGTCGAGGACGGGACCATGGCTGCCTTGCCCGTACTGCTCGGCTTCATCGCGGGCGCCACGCTCCTGGCGACGGTCTGGACCCGCCTGTTCCGGCGCGGCCCACTGGAGTACCTGCTCCACATCGCGACCCGGCCCGCCCAGCTCATCAAGTGAGACGGCGGAGGCTCCCGCCCAGCCGGCGGCCCTGTGCGCCGTCATCGTCTGCCGGGGCTGCCGCCGTGGCACGGTCAAGGCTCCGCGGCGTCGACCATGCAGCCCAACTCGCCGTTGGTCTGGGCGCGCTGACGTCCCGACTGCTGTGAGAGGGCCGGTTGGAGTGATCCGGCTCCCTCCGGAGCCGGATCAGACCGGGACATGGGCAGGGGCGCCTGAAGTGTGCGCACCAGGTGAAGTCTTCGTGATCGCAGTCCAGAGCGCACTCGATCAGCTCGAGTGAGTACTGTGCGGTGGCGATGCGGGAGCACAAGGCCGCGGCCTGCTCTTGCAGGATGTCCCGCCGCTTTCGCGGGGTCGGCCGTGGCGGCCAGGGAGCGGATGGTGTCGAGGGACAGTCCAGCTTCCTGGGCGCGGAGGATGACGGCGACGCGGGTGAGGTGGTCGACCCTGTAGCGACGTCGGCCGGCAGAGTCGCGGTCGGGGGCGAGGAGGTCCATCGCTTCCCAGTGCCGCAGGACGTGCGTGGCGAGAGAGACCGAAGCGTTCCGCGACGGCCCCGATGCTCATCGCCGCGACTTCACCGCCGGTCGACGCGCTGTGTTCGCACCTGCCAGCGCTGCACTGCTACCTGGGGGACTTGCCTGTGCGGGAGCCACCGATCAGGCAGAGTGGCTGCCCTTCCTTGATCCACTCGGAGCTGGCAAGCGTATGGATCGTGGCTGGGGCGATGTTGGGGCTGGCGTCGAAAAGCCTGAGGTCAGCGGGGCCTTCTCCCGGGGGAAGGTTCGCCGCCCTGGCCCGCAGCTTCGACCTGCGGCGGGCCAGGCCGTCGTACTCGGCCATCAGCGGTTCGGCGACGAAGCTGCGGCAGGTCATAAGACCGAGGTCAAGGCGACGCATCCGGTGCGGCAGCCGGACGCTGCACTTCGCCCCCCATACGATCACAGCTATGGGCGAACATCGGTCCGCAGCGGAGCCTCGTCGGCGGCCCCGTCAGGGTGGATGGTCGCGGCTGACGTCCTCGCGCTTCGTGCCGGCGGTGGTGATCTCGCTCATCGTCGCCGCACTGGCCGGTCTCTTCGTCGGTGCCTACTGCTGGGCGATGGCCAATCCCGTACCGCATCGTATCCCCGTCGCGGTGACGGGGAAGTCGGCCGGCGGCGATCGGTTCGTCGGTGCGCTGGAGTCCGCGCTCCGCACCTCGCTGGTCCTGCACCCGTACTCCGACTACGGCAGTGCGCTCGCCGCGGTCGACGCGCAGAGGGAATTCGCGATCCTGCAGCGCCGTCCGGCCGGCGTGGAGGTCGACGTGGCGAGCGCGGCGGGTGCGTCGGTCGCCCGGGTCCTCGGCCAAGGCGCCCCGGAGGTGGGCAGGGCGCTCGGAATCTCCGTCCAGGTCAGGGATATCAAGCCGCTTCCGGCCACTGACCCCCAGGGGCTCGGGCTCTTCTACATCGCCCTGGGCTCGACCATCCTGGGTTTCGTCGGTGCCATCCAGCTCGGGGTGCATGCCCAAACGCTGCGCCCCGCCGAACGGATCGCCACTACCGTCGGCTATTCCGCGCTGGGTGGCCTGTGCATTTGTGCCATGTCCGACTGGGTGCTCGGCGTGGTGCGGCTGCCTTTTGCCCAGTCGTGGGGCATCTGTACGCTCACCATGTTCACAGCCGGCATGATCTTTACTGCGTTCCACACCTTCCTGGGCCGCTGGGCACTTCTGCCGACGTGGCTGCTGCTCGTCATCCTCGGCAACCCCTCCTCCGGAGGCGCAGTTGCCTGGCCGCTGCTCCCTCCGGTCCTGGGCTTTCTGGGACGGTTCCTGCCACCGGGCGCATCGGTGAGTGCTCAGCGCAACGCAATCTACTTTCCTCACAACCAGCACATCGAGCCCTATGTCGTGCTCGCTGTGTGGTGCCTGGTCGGCATGTCGGTCTTTCTCGTAGGGCGTGCACGCCACCCAAGCGCTCGGGCGAGCGCACCGGCCACTGAGCCCGGTGCGGGATGAGCGTGAGGGGCTTCCGTCGCACGGGGACTGGGTGGCCGACTCAGGCGCGGGCGCTGCGACCCATGGTTGAACCAACGTCGTCAGCCGCCCCCACCCATGGTCATCGCCGCGAAGCGGCTGGGCGCCGCGCGCATCGTTCGCCATGCCGCGTCACATCGACCGTCAGGCGCTCGCCCGCAGGTTCGAGCACGCTGATGCGGTGGCGGGCGTGGCGGAGAAGGGCCTGGGTATGGGTCTTGCCGCGGGCTCGGCGTTTGTCGTGGCAGGTACCGGAGACGGGATCGTGCAGGGCGGCGAGTGCGGACAGGAACATCGCGCGTTCGAGTTGCCGGTTGCCGCCGCTCGGGGCGTGTTCGCCGTGGATCGAGGTTCCCGAAGACTTCGTCGTCGGGGCGAGGCCGGCGTAGGAGACCAGGTGGGCGGCGGTGGGGAAGCTGGTGCCGTCGCCGACGGTGACCAGCACGGTGGCGGCAGTCCTGACCGCGACCCCCGGAATCGAGGGCATACTTCGGCCTTCAAAACCGCAGCCCGTTGGCCGTCATGCCCGAGCACCACAGGCGCGGTATCGGCTCGGCCCTGGTCCGACACGGGCTGAAGCTGCCCTCAGCTTCACCCGACCGCTGCGACGGCCAGGAGCCGAAGGTCTCTCACCCCCGCTCGACTTCAAGTGCCTCGTGGCGCACGTGGTCCTCGGCCCAGTCGATTCCGCAGGTTGCGTGCACCACCCGCTCCCTGCGAAGCGTCGCTGTCCATCGGCATCAAGCCGCGGCGGGGCCACTCGGCGACCTAAGTGAAGCGCTCGCTGGCGCATCACTGCTCCGCCCCTGCCGCGGGGCGGAGCCGGAGGGATTGCCCGGTCCGGCGGCCGAGGTGCGGGCCTGGCGATGCGCCGACGGTGTCCTGGTGGCCCGGGGCCGGCACTCGGCCACCGGTCTGGACCAAGACGCATGTGGCGACGGAAAGGTGAGTGCGGCCTTGGCGTCGGGGTGATCACCAGCCGGTCCAGGTCGTACGAGCGCCGACACACCCGCTGGTCGTCAAGGTGAGCGGACGGACCGGGCAGGGCCGCATTCGGGGCCTTGGTATCGGGCATGGCTGGTGTGCCAGATGAAGGAGCGGGCGATGCCCTCCAGGGCGCGGGCGTGGGCTGTGAGCGTGCTCGGGGGATCGCAGGCGAGGCTTGTGATCCATTGCCGGGCGACGGCTGCTTCGTTTTCGCACATACCGCCGGCGTGCGCAAACGCCTCCTGGAGGTTTCCGCCGTGCCGCGCCCGCAGCAGCGTGGGCAGGCTCAATGGCTGCACCGGCCCTCGCGCCACCTCACGTTCGTAGGAGGCCAAGTCGTTGATCCATCCCGCGAGATTGGCCACAGCGATCTCCAGGTGCCGCACCGGCGCCAGCGCCCGCTGCGCGTCCGCCAGTTCGTAGTCCAGGACAATCTCCGCTGCAGCAATGATCGTCCTGACGAACACGGTGTGCGGACGCATCTCCAGATAGGTCGCGAGCGCAACCCTCTCCGGCTCCGCCACATGGTGTGCCTCCCAGACCAGAGCCATGATGGTGTCGCGCAGGCTTGCGGCAAGTCGGAGGTACGCGGCTGGGCCGGTCCGGGCCCGGAAGCGGGCAAGCAGGTCGTACAGGGCGGCGGGGAACGGGCCCCTGAGGGGAGGCGGGCTGCCGCCGGCCAGGACAAGCATCAGCTCAGCGGAGCGGTCGACAAGAGCAGCCGGGTCGCCGGCGGCGTTGCCCTCGCCGTGCACGTCGTCGAACGCGGTGAGCCACAGCAGGAGTTCCGCGAACAGAACCAGATCGTCCGCGTCGGCGGTCGGGAAGGTACGCGATGCCCCGTGACTCGTGATGTTCACCAGAACACTCCTGGCCTTGGCGGAGGGGAGCAGCGGGTACTCGTCCAGCCAGCCGAGGAGTTGGCGTTCCGTGTGATTCCCGTGCGGACTCGCGGGGAACGGACCGGGGAACGTGGCGGTGAAGTCTGGTTGAGGCAGCATCGTCGCCGCATCGCCGGTGCCGGTCATACGGCCTCCCGGTGGCGGCGCACGGGCGTCCGCGCCTCGGCGGTCATGCGCAACGTGGACGGATGCAGGGTGATCGCTCCGACCGGCCGAACGGCAGGTCCTGGGACGGGCCGCAGCCGCCAGCGGGACGCGATCAGGGCCGTGATCAGGGTCGCTTCGGCCAGGGCGAACTCGTTGCCCATGCATTGCCGCTTTCCGGCCCCGAACGGAATGAACGCCCCCTTCGGGGGCTGCGGACGCTCTGGCAGCCAACGGTCGGGATCAAAGCGGAGCGGGTCAGGGTACAGGCCGGGATCACGGTGCAACGTGTAGGGGCTCCACACGATGTCCTCCCCGGCCGGCAGATCCACGGCTCCGAGCCGCACGGGCTCGGTGGTCTGACGGGTCACCAGCCATGCCGGGCTGTACAGGCGCAGACTCTCGTTGACCAGTCTGCGGGTGAACGTGAGCTGCGTCAGAGTCTTCGTGGTCAAGGGCTCGTCCGTGAGGACCGTGTCGGCCTCGTGGTGCAACTGCTGCTCCAGGTCCGGGTTACGGCCCAGCTCGTGGAACAGCCAGGTCAAGGTGACCGCAGTGGTTTCCGAACCCGCCGCGAGCAGGCCCGTGACCTCGGACAGGATGTCCTCGTCGGCCAGCGGCGTACCGTCCGGCTCCTGGGCGGACAGAAGGAGAGACACGATGTCGTCGTGGGCTTCCGGCCGTGCCAGGTGGTCGGCGATGACCTCACCCACAGCAGCACGCATCACATGGCCGGCACGCCGCGCCCGCCGGTTCCCCCGGGTCGGCAGCCGTTCGAGGAGGGGAAGTGGCAGCAGGGCACGGCGGAG
Source organism: Streptomyces sp. NPDC091412 (assembly GCF_044756885.1). NCBI lineage: Bacteria > Bacillati > Actinomycetota > Actinomycetes > Kitasatosporales > Streptomycetaceae > Streptomyces > Streptomyces sp. NPDC091412. The sequence continues at coordinate 33,179 of NZ_JBIVTV010000029.1, forward strand.
CGCCGCGGCGAACAGGGTGTCGACGCTCTCGAGGATCGCGTGCCCGGTGTCGCGGTCGGGAGTGGTGGAGAACAAGGCCCCCATGACGACGTTCTGCGTCATCAACTGCATCTCGGTCTTCAGATCCAGTGGCCCCGTGCTCTGCCATGCCGCGATCATCGGATCGACTGTGGTGTGCATGGTCCGGACGTACTGGTCGACCTGTTGGTGGTGGAACGCGGGTTGCATCAGGCGGCGGCGCCTCAGGTGCCGGCTGCCCTCCGCGACCGGCAGGGCATCCTTGCCGAAGAGTTTCAGCTTCTCGAACAGGAGCCCTTTGCTGAAGTGCCCCGATTTGCTGGTGAGCATCTCCTGCAAGAGCTCGGGAGAGTTGATGACGGTCACAGTCTTCGGGCCGATCGCGATACGCACGATCGGCCCGTGCTCGCGCAGGCGCTGCAGAAAGGCCAGACGGTCCCTTGCCAGAGGCACCGCGTGTCCGATGAGCGGCACACGCCCTGGAGCGTATGGCGGAACGTGCAGGTCGGCGTTCACGGTTGGTGCCTCCGTCTGTGATCCGGGCTGAAGGGGGGCGGGACGGTTCAGGGCCGGCGTGTCTGCAGCAGCTCGAGCGCGGCGGTCACCTCGGCCTGTGCCATGGCCTGCGGGGCGTAAAGGGTCTTGTCGTGCCAGAGGGCAGGGTGGTGGTGGCCGGAGGAGTGGACGGCTTCGCGCAGGATGTCCTCGGCGAGTTTCAGGGCCTGGGCGGCCTCTGGCCTGCCCGCGTGATCCGGGGAGTTGAGAAGGATGTTCACGGCATAGGCGGTCTCCTCGGCGGTGCCACCCCACACCCCCCAGGATCCGTCGTCGCCCTGAGCGGCCAGTACCCAGTCGGCGGCCGAGCGGACGGCGTCGCGGGTGGTCGGGCCCGTGTGCCCGGAGAGAGCAGTGACGCACCGTTCGGTGGCGTAGTAGGGGGACGCGTGCCACTTGTCGCACCAGGCGCCGTCGGGCTGTTGCTGGGCGAGGAGCCAGTCGCGGGTCAGGTCCATACGGGCCTGGAGAACGTCACCTGTCGTGGGCTGGTGGCTCAGCCAGGAGGTGAGCGCCTGGAGGGCGTGGGCGTTGGCTGTGCTGGAGCCGGTGTCCTCGCCGACATAGCAGTCGTAGTGGTCGCCGGCCTCGAAAGCGGACAGCGGGGAGGGGTCGCGGGGTGAGCCGGCGAGGGCGGACACCAGCACCGCCATCGCGGTGTCGTCGGTGTCGGGCAGCAGGCCCGGGGCGCCGCGTACGCCGGCGGCGTCGTAGATCTCCGCAGCCCAGGCGCGGACGGGTGGCACACACGTGGCGGGCAGGCCGGGACGGGCCAGGGCGGCGGCGACCCAGAGCCGCTCGAAGACGGAGATCGGCGTGGCCTCCGGGAAAAGACCGTCATAACGCTCCGCCACGGCGGTCAGCGCAGTGACCGCCTGTTCCCGGCCCGCGCCGGGTCCGGTGGCCAGCCAGGCGGCGGTGGCGGCGGGGGAACTGCCCAGCAGCCCGCCTGGGACGCCAGGCACCATCTGCGGCAGGCGGCGCGCGACCCCTTCGAAGGTGTGGTGCAGCTTGAGTGGCACACCGCCGGCCACCTGGCACCGCTCGGCCACGCGGTCGGGCAGCGCCGCCTGAAATCCGCGCGGTTGAGCCATGCGCTGCCCGCGGGCCCACGGGCCGAGCCGGGGCAGGGCCGCGACCTCCGGCTGGTCCAGGTGGTCGTTGATCAGGATGACCAGGTCGGGGGCGAGGATCTCGATGGCCGCCGTGTCCGGCCACCCACCGGTCCTGGACAGGTCCCGCAGCGCTGCGAGCCCGTTGTCCACAGCCGCGGCGAGCCGCTCGCGCGAGACGCCTGCGGCCGTGTCCTGGCGCAGCGTGGACAGGAGGGCTTCCGTGGCGCTGAGCGTCGGCAGTAGCCGGTACGGCGCGGGGCCCTCTCCCCAAGTGCCGGCGGCGGACTGCCTCTCCAGCAGCCACGTCAGACGGCGTTCGTGTCCCTCCAGCCATGGTGCCCAGGAGGTCACCCGGGCCGTCTCATACACGGAGGGACGCACGTTGCCCCAGGGATCGTTGTCGACCGACGTCACCAAAATCTGGGCCCGCTCCACGTAGCTGTTCGTGTGCCGTGCCCGTATCGGGGTCGCCTGGTGGGACATGGATCTCATGACTGCCTTTCCGTGGCTATCCATACGATCTGTTTCAGCGTCTCGGCGACGTCCTGGGGCAGGTCTGCTTCTTCCAGCGTGGCGAGAGCGGTGTCGCGCCTGGCGGTGATCATCTGTTCGACCCGCTGCCGGGCGCCGGTGGTCTCCATGACGGTGCGGACCCGGTCGATGTCCTCGCTCCCCAGTTCCGGGCTGCCGACCAGGGTGCTGAGCAGCTTCAGGTCGGCCCCGGAGGCGTCCTGGACCGTGAGAGCCAGGAGCGCGGTGGCTTTGCCCTCACGGATGTCGTCTCCGACAGGCTTGCCGGTCTGTACCGGATCACCGAAGACGTTGAGCACGTCGTCGCGCAGCTGAAACGCTTCTCCCAGCGGGATGGCGAAATCGGTGCAGGTCTGCAGCAGCTGCGGATCGCCGCCGGCCAGGGAAACGCCGAGGTGCAGGGGCCGTTCCACGGTGTATTTCCCCGTCTTGTACCGGGCGACCCGCAGCGCGGCCTCGACGTCGCCGGACATCCGGTCGGTCGACAGCAGATCCAGGTACTGCCCGTAGACCAGCTCGGCGCGCATGCTGTCCACCAGCGGCAGGACCCGGGCCCGTGTCCCGGCTCCGAGCCCTGCGCCCGCCAGCATTTCGTCCGACCACACGAGCAAGAGGTCACCGAGGAGGACGGCGGCACCCCGGCCGTGCGCCTCCGCCTTGCTGAGCCGCCCACCGCCGCTCATGTACTCGGCGGCCAGCGCGCGGTGGGCCGAGGGCCGTCCGCGGCGGGTATCGCTGTCGTCCATGACGTCGTCGTGGATCAGGGCGAACGTCTGGAACAGCTCCAAGGCGGCGGCGACGCGAAGGACCGCGTGGAAGTCTTCCGATGCGCCTGCGGCCTGCCATCCTGCCACGCACAGCAAGGGGCGCAGTCGCTTGCCGTTGGAGAAGAGAAGTCGGCGGACGGTGGTGAACAGCGGTGCCATTTCCGGGCCGAGTGCTGCCCGCTCCTGCACGACGACGAAGTCCTCGAGTACCGCGTCTACATCGTCACGAACGGATATAAGGGTCGGAATATCGGTGTCCCACGCGGTACCAGCCATCGATGCACGTACCTTCCTTGAAGCGAGAATCCCAGGCAAATTCGCCCTTTTCCCGTGGCCGGGCAGAACACGGCCCCCGGGTTTGCACCCCGGGGGCGGTCGGTCAGCTGTCGGTGTTGGTGATGTAGATCAAGCGGACACGGGGACGCTACCCCGCGTTGATCTCCGTGAATCCGGTGTCTGCGGAGTGAAACGGCAGGGCAGTGAGGTGAGAACGCGATAGATGGGGCCTGGCTGGTACGTCAGAGTGGCAGCCGGAACGGTGAGTTCGATGTCCGGCAGCCTGCCCATCAGCCGCTCGATGGCCGCGACCGACACCACGAACACGATGTCCTCGGCGGGGCAGGAGTGCGGACCGGCCGCGAAGGCGAGGTGTGCCTTGTAGTCGGAGCGCTGCTCGTCGCTCACCTGACCGGCGTGGGGGCAGGTGTTGACCGCCGCGTAGGAGACCATGATGGGCTCTCCGGCCTCGATGGCGCGCCCGTGGAACGTGACGGAGCGCCGCGCGCGGTGGAGGCTGTACATGGCCAGAGGCGGATCCGCCCAGAGCACCTCGTCGATGGCGTGCCTGATGGGCAGACTCCCGGTGGTGAGAGTGCCCCGGTACCGCTGGTCGGAGAGCATCTGCGCGAGGGTGTTGGCGATCAGGCCCGCCAGCGTGCCGTAGGCCGCGCCCTGAGTGATCAGTACCTGGTTGATCACCTCCTCCGGGCTGAGCCCGTGCGGGTGGTCGATGAACCAGGAGGTGAGGTCGCGGCCGCGCCGCGCGCTCTTCATGGCGTAGAGGCCGCCCAGATACGCGGTGAGAGCCTGCTCGCCCGCCTCCTTGGCCTGCGGGACCGTACTCATCATCGCCTCGATTGCCGACATGAGCTGGTCCGCGCCCTCGTCCGGCATGCCGAACAAGGTGTTCAGGACCATGAGCGGCAGCCTACGGGCGTACTGGGCGACCAGGTCGGCCCGTCCCGTATGGGCGAACTCGTCCAGAAGCGTGTCCGCGTGACGTCGCGTCACATCCCGTAGGTACTGGGGGTCGAGGAGCGCGAAACTGTCGGTGATGACCTTCCGCAGATGCGCGTGTTCCTCGCCGTCGGCGAAGAACAGGCTGGGCCGCCACTGCAAGGGCTCCTTGACCGGACTGTCCGCCGGCACCGTCGTGTCCCAGCCCCGGGTGTCCTTGGTCCAGGTGCCGGGGTCCTGCAACAGGTCGAGAGCGGCCCGGTAGTCGGTGACCACCCATACGACGACGCCGGGATCGATCTCGGCGCGGCCCACCGGGCCCTGTGCTCGCAGCAGTTGGTAGCTGCGCTGAGGGTCGACGGCATGCTCCGGTCCGTACAGCGGTACAGCGTTGGGGGCATTGGTCACAGATCGCCTCCGGCACGGGTGACGAGGTGGGCGGCCAGCGCTCGCAGCGCGTTGAGGCTGGAGTCCCAGTCGCGCGCGTCGCAGATGACCATGGGGGTGTGATCCTCGACGTCGAGCTTGACGCGGAGGGTTTCCTCGTCATAGGTGGGGGATTCGGGGAATTGGTTCACGGCTACGGCATAGTCCAGGCCGCTCTCCTCTATGAGGTCCATGACCTCGAAGGAGTCGGCCAGTCTCCGGGTGTCCACGATGACGAGTGCGCCCAGGGCCCCACGGGCGTAGTCGCTCCACAGGGGCTTGAACCGCCGCTGCCCGGGCGTGCCGAACAGGTACAGGACGATTCGCCCCTGGGCGATGGTGAGACGGCCGAAGTCGATGGCCACCGTGGTGGTCTTCTTGTCCGCGACCGCAAGCTCGTCGACATGAGCCGCCGCGTCGGTCATGACCTCCTCGGTGTGGAGGCTCGGAATCTCCGACAGGGTGCGGATCATCGTGGTCTTACCGATACCGAACGGCCCGGCCACCAGGATCTTCACCCGTTCGTGGTTCGAGTCCGGCAGGTAGACCGGCGCACTAGAGGGCGAGGAGCCCATGCATAACCTCCTCCAGGAGGGCCTTGCTGGGCCGTCCGGCGTGAGCGGTGGGAGCAAGGGCGTCCGGAAGCGGCGCAGCGGCACGCAGGTGACCGTCGGACACCAGTTGCGCGGCGAGCATCTTCACCACGCCGATCGGAAGACGCAGATAGCCCGCGATCTCCATCACGGTCAGCCCGCCGTCACTGACCAGGTCGAGAAGTCGCTGATGGGCGGGTGTGTGATGGGGCAGCGCAGGTCGGCCGGTGGCGGTCAAGGCCGTCAGGTCTTCGAGCGTGCTGTGCTCGGGAGCGCTGAGGCCTCCCGTGGCCAGGTAACTGGGGACCAGTCGTCGCGCCGGGCCCGGGCTCATGATGACGGGCCATGGGAGCGCGTGGGTACGGACATCAGCGCCTCGCCGAGGTTCTTCGCCTGCCGCGCGAGAGTGTGCGCGACGATGTTCATCGGCACATCGGTGCCGAAGGAAGCGGCGATGAACGCGTTGGCTCCGCCGGCCGGCATGACCATAAGCGTTCCAGAGGCGTCGAGTTGGACCGTAATGGTGGAGATCGGAGTCTCCTCGGGTGCCTGGAGCGAGACGACGGCCGCCGCGCGCGCGGCGCCGTGCAGGGCGGACACCATGGCCGCCATACCCTCGGAGTCATCGCGGCCGAGGCTGCCCGAGGCTCCGACGACGATGCCGTCGGCGGACAGGATCAGAGCATGACGGACGCCGATCTCGATGATCGGGCCCAGGACCCAGGAGGGGTCGGGTATCTGCTCACTGAGAGTTGACTGGGTCAAGACTTGTCCTTGTTCTCAGAGTCGGTTGCGTCACGTCCGGCGGCAACGGCCTGCTCGAAGTCACCCCATGCGGCGCCAGCCGCATCCGGGTCCACCGGTCGAGCCGTACGCGTCAGAGAGCGGCCACGGGAGGATCCGCTCCGGCGGCGGCGCTGGGGCAGCCCGCTGGCGTCACGCGGAGACGGCGCGCTGACGTCACGCAACCCCTCCCCGCGCTCCGCGGCGTCAGGAGGTACGGGCGTGCGCGGCGCCGGGGCCGGCAGGGCCGCCATCGCCGACGGCGGCTCCGCCTGCTCATCGATGGTGGTCAGCAGATGCTTCGGAACCGCCAGCACGGCACGAACCCCGCCATAGGGGGAGACCTGATCGACGGACACGTGGAAGCCGTGGTCGGCGACCAGCTGCCCGATAGCCGCGAAACCCAGAGCCGGAGGGTCGCCCAGCTCGGTGAGCAGCAGCTTGCCGGCATTCTCGCCGGTCACCAGCCGGGTGCCGCGCGCGACGGACTCGCGGGTCATCCCCTTGCCCGCGTCGTCGATCTGGATGCACACGTTGCCGTTGTCCGTCTGCAGAAGGGTGACCTCCACCGCCAAGTCGCCCCGTGAGGACTCCAGCGCGTTCGCCATCAGCTCGGCGCAAGCCACCGCCACCGGTTCTGCGGCCCGGCCGACAACGCCCACCCCGCCGACCAGCAGTTTGGTGTGGACCTGGATCCGCTCGAATCCGTTCAGACGCGACGTGGCTCCGGCGACGACGTCGGGGAGGTGGGTGTCCGGCCGGACCAGGCCGGGCCACGAACCACTCACGATGGCCGCTTTCTGCACCAGCCGGAGGACCTGCTCGTTGAGCTGGTCGATACGAAAATACTCCCTGACGACCTCCGGGTCGCGGCAGTCGCGTTGCAGCTCGTCGATGAGCGTCTGCAGCCGGAAGCTCTGGGCCTGGATGGCCGTGCAGGCGCCGCGCAGTGCCGCCCGGGCGGCGGAGTCGATACGGCCGCGCTCACCGATCAGAGTCTCCACGAACAGGTCGTGCGCCGCCTGGGCCTGCACCGCGAAGTCGCTGTCGTCGTTCAACAGGCCGTCGGGCACGGGATGATGATCGCTTATCAAGTGCAGAGCGGCGGCGGGCAGCCGGTTGTTCACCAAGTGGCGCAACTCTTCGAACTGCGCCCTCTCGCGGGCCCGGAGGGTTGCCAACGCCTCATTCTGCTCGGCGATTTGCCGGGTCAGCGCCGCACAGCGACGCGACAGGCCCGCGCGAGATCTGGCGAGAGCCGCTGCGGCGACAGCGCCCGCTGCGGTTGTCGCACCCAACACCGCAAGGGCAGCTTCGGGATTTGATGTCACGGATAGGGGGTCCTCGGAGGGTCAGAGCCAGGCCCCGGCCGGCATCGGGCGACGCAGCGGAAGCTCACGCCCGACAGGCAGACCTGGCGATGTGGGTAAGGGAGAGGCGCGCACGTCTGCCGGCCACCGCGTGGGACGGCCTGCTTCCCGGAACTCCGCGCTCCCAGGAGCCCGTCCCGCGGCAGGTTCGCACCGAGAAACGGAACACGGACACGCCAGGCACACTGGGAACCAAGGGAAGCAGGGCATTTCGCTCCGGTCGACAACGAGCAGACGATCCGGCATGTTACTCATAAGATGATCAGCGTGTGGCATCTTCACGTCGCGTCCACAATGCGGCAACCTGGCCGTCGAGGGCGGATCGGTGCGGCCGGGCTCGGCCGGGAAGGACCGGGCTGGGTGAACGGCCCTGGCGAGAGTGCTGCCGTTGACTCCGAAGAGCCGGGCGAGCAGGTCCCGGGTGCCGACTTTGCACATGAGCACAGTGAGCCTTTCCCGGAAATGATCCTGTCCGGCGACAGGCCCCGCAGGCCGTCACGGTGACGAGCGGTGAAACCGGGACGGCGGTCCGCCGAAGCCGTGGGTGAAGGCGGCGGTGAACGCCGCAGGCGAGGCGCAGCAAAGCCGACCCGAGACTTCGGTGACGGAGGTCGAACGCAGCATGGGGAGTGCCGCCAACAGCCCGGCGAGGGCCCGCCAATGGGCCGGGCTCTCTCCTGTCCCCCTGCGAAATCGCCGGGTGAAGGCACGTTCACTCACGGCCGTCCGCGCGGCCCACGCGGCATTGGTGACGGTCACGTCCGGGGCCGCCAGGTAGGCGCGACAGAGCGCCGCGAGGTCGGGAGAAGCGGGCAGACCGATGTGGAACGGAAGCGGGGCGAGCGCGGCGATCTCGTGCAGAAAGAGCGCCGCGACGTGTCCGCCGCGTCCGGACAGATCGTAGTTGGGCACGAACTCGACTGCCGCCACCAGCAGTTCGCGTAGCAGCGGCGGCACGTCCACGACCGTGCAGGTGGCGGGCCACCACGGCACGGCCGTCGGCTCGATGTACAGGCTCCGGGTGCTCACCTGGAGCATCCGGACGCGGTGCCGGGTCACAGCGGGGATCAAGAGCGCCCGCCCGGGAGGAACGGTCCAGGAGCCATCGGCAGTGTCGGCGACCATGACCCCGGTGGCGCCGTGGAGGAACTGCACGGCACCGGGATGGAGGGGGCGCCGTTCCCGACTGAGGGTTGATCGTGGCGTGCGCGGGGAGCTCCCATCCCGCCCACCATCGCCCCAGCCGGCCAAAGGTCCCCTCACAGTCTTGTCCTGACTCCCGAGCGGCCCGTGCGATCTGATCTTGCACGGTGCTCTCTCCTTTGTCGGTCCTGGAGTCCTACGGCCTCGGGACTGGTGGGCTCGCATGTTGATGTGTCGTGTATTCACAGGGACTTCACGGCATCGGTCACGATGAGTAGCTGGTCAGGGTAGTTTTCCGCGGGCCAGGTTGGGACGATGCGGGGATGGAGAGTGATCTGGCGGAGCCCTCAGCCACGGAGTTGGCAGAGGCCATGCGCGCTGCGCTCATGCATGCCCGGTGGGATCCGGGCGGTGATCCGGCGGTCGCCGTTGATGTGTTGAGCGGCATGGTCGAAGGCGTGTGCGGTCCGGTCGATTCGGTGGCGGTCGGACAGACTGTCTTCGACTCCGAAGCTCTGGGGACGGTGTACCTGTTCTGCGCTTCAGTGAACAAGGCCCTTGATCGGAATCACCTGGCGTCGCCGGGAACGTATCGGCTCCAGGTCCCTCCGGCTTCGCGGTGACCAGCCGGGTGGCTGTCCTGTCGTGGTAACCGAGCGCCTTGGCGATGACGGGGGCCGGGGCCTGCAGGACGAGGTGGCGGATGACGCGGTCGCCTCGGTCCGGGTCGACCGGCGCTACCCCGAGGGCCGTCTGATCACCCTCTCCGAGGACGGGGTCCTCGACCTGATCGTGGGCAGCCAGACCTCGGTGACCCTGGAGCTGAACCGGCCACTCTCCTTCACTCGCCCGCTCGGCGCAACGGAAGAGGCCCACACCATCCGCTTCCACGCAGACGACCCGCGCGCACTGGTCAGCGCACTCCGTCAGCCCGCCTGAGCGCACAGATCGGTTCCGACCACACAGGCGGAGCGAAAGACAACTTCGCAGGAGGAGTACTACGGCGACGTGCGGGAGGTCGGACGCCCGTGGCCTTCGCCGCGACTTGGCGCCCGGCAAGGCACTCCGATCGGGCGCCCGTCCGGTTGCAGTTCGGCTACTCGGCAATCTCATAAATGAGCATCTGTGAGAGATCTGCGAGAGCCCCCGGAGTGATAACGCACGTTGCCGGGTATGCCGTCGGCCCCCGACTCGGCGTCGGTAAAGGCAGCATGCGGGAGGGCATGGCACGGTCGGTCGGGTCAGACGTGGCAGCGTACGTTGACTAGCAGTGTGTCGGCGGGCAGTGCGAGGAGATAGGACTGGACACCCTGGTGCCCCTCGTTGACGTCCGGCTCGTGGACGCAATCGGCGCGGCTGTGGCATGCGCCATGCTGGGGCGCTTCGTCCAGTTCGTACCACCATCCGCCTAGGGTCAGCACGTTGCGCGAAGGCAAGAGGCTGAACTCGTAGGTCGCGACGTATTCCTCGCGGCTGCGTTGGCCGATACCGACCGCGTCCCAGCCGAAGGAGAAGTGGTCCGCTATATCGGGCCGGGCCAATGTCGGCGCGACCTCGGCCCAGGCGTGGACGGCCGGCTGGGCACGGTAGGCGGCGGCCTCCTGGGACGTTTCGTACGAGGCCCTGGTCCCTGCGGCGGCGAGGTGACGGTAAAAGAACACCGACTCGTCGTCCGCAGCCGGGTGGCGGGAAGCTACTTCCTGCCATCGATCCCAGACCCGGCCCGCGTGCTCGGCGCCCCTCGCTCGGAGGGCATCGCGGAAATCGATCAGCCCCCTCGGCCCACCCGCGCATATTCCGGGCAGACCGGGCTCCAACGTGCCGTCCCAGCGGGGACGATCCTCGATCAGCCGCGGGTCGTCCTCGTGGTCGGCCAGCACCGGCAGGCCCATGGACCCGCCACAGATCCGAAAGCTGTCCCACACATCCCGTTCCACGGCGCCCACACCGTCTCGCGCGAAGGGCATCATCGCCTCCGCGACCGCCTCGTCGACCCTTCCCACGGCCGAACCGGGCAGGCACACGATGATTGACATTCCAGCCATCCTGGGATCGTAGGCAGGACGATCACTGCACGCCATCCCATCCGCGGCGAACTGGAGAGTCTCAGTCAGCCCAAATAGGCACTCGGCTACACGGAAAGCATGCGCAGCGTCATCGGTTCGTCACGAGGTACGCGCGTGGACTCCCCATGATCAAGAATTCAGCCAGCGGCTTACGCGCGATGGCGCCAAGGTCGGTCCGTATGGCGGAGCCAACCAAAGTGCTTACAGGCGCACGGTGACTCGCGTCACGACGGGTTTCAAGATTGCGTGTGGCACACGGCTCTGCGACGCAACCCCCACGCCCTGAATCGGCCGCTCACGAAGATGCCTACGCCGATGGACAGCGCGATCAACAGAATCGACGCCCCGCCGTCGAGGGTCACGTGGCGGCCTCCGGCTGCCAACGACATCAGGAAAGCAATCGCCGTGAAGGTCGCGCCGGCGACGGTAAGGAAGACCGCTATCTCGGCCCACCACATGGCCCGCGTCGGTTGAGTCGTCATGGCGATGTTGTACATGGCGCATCTGGTTGCTGTACAGCAGGGAAGTGCAGCAACCCCCGCGCCCAGGACCAACCGCTGCCAGCCCCAAGCAATCAGCTGACGTGCCTGACCGGCCTCAGCGACCACCATGCCCATAGTTCGCATCGAGGGGGATCAGCCGCGACGAGCGACCCCGCCGCTCGATCACTCGCCGCCATATCAGCGGGTACCGAGTGGTCGGCAGCCCAGGTGGGCGATCAGGCAGCCTTGGCCCGGCTGACGATCAAAGCGAACAGGGCTGCGCCAACGGGTACCCCGATGATCCCGCCTACCTGGAATCCCACATGGTGCGTGGGGGAGAGCCACGCCTGCACTGCAAGGCCGAGCACTGCCATCACGAGTACGGCCACGAGAGCGACTGCACATCCAACGCGCCGGCGCGGTGGCTCGGCGATGTAGAGCCCGAGCATTGGGGCAGCGGCGAACACCTGGACCGCGAAGGTGATCGTTCTGTCGACCCCGTCTTCGAAGTGCCAAAGTGCCAGAGTCACGACTCCCCAGACAGCAAGGCCGAGCAGAGCACGCAATGCGACGGACACGACCACAACCCACGCTCGGCGGCGAATCGGGTCAGTCTCGGGGCCTTGCTCTCTCGTCACGCTGAGAGGTTAGCGGTCGTACGGGACGGTGCATGACCCTGGGGCTTTTGAGCACTCGCGCCACTTGTAGTTGAAGGCCTCGGCGTCGTCGATGACGACGCCGTCGAGCAGTCGGTAGAACTCTTCGGCGTCGATGCGGTGGGAGCGTTCGACCTTGCCGTTCAGCCGCGGGATGCGGGGCTTGATGTACGTGTGGGCGATGCCCTTGTCGAGCACGTGCCAGTGAAAGGCGGACTGGAACTCGGCGCCGTCGTCGGTCTGGATGACCTCGACCTGGAACGGCAGGCGCTGCAGCACGTAGTCGAGGAACGGGGATGGACTTCGGCAGGGGGATCTCCGTAGTGATCGGAGATTCAGGTGTCAACGATGATCGTCAGTTTTGGACGTCGACGCCGGACGGGTAGACAAGCAAACGAAGCCTCTGGTGGAGACGGATTTCTTGGCCGAAAACCCATCTACCAGGGAATTCGCCTGTGTGTCAGCCCAACTGCCAACCCAAACCGGCAGGTTGGAAAGGGCTCACTGCCGCAGTAAATGTGCACACCTCGCCCAGGCGGCCGGAATCGGCCGCCGCAGGTCCCGGCGATCACGCTAGGGGCTCCGCCGCAGTAAATCCGGCATTTACTGCGGCAGGCGCGTAGTCACGTCTGCACTCGCCGGGCGAAGCGGCGCAGGGCGAGGTAGCCCAGAGCGGCGGTGCCGAGGGTGAGAGCGGTGAGGTAGGCCCAGGTCGGCATGTGACCCGTGGAGGGCGTGAGGTTCGCGCGGAGGCCCTCGCTCATGTAGACGAGCGGGTTGGCCAGGGTCAGGACCTGGACCCAGCGGATCGGGTGCAGAGCGGTCCACGGGTAGTAGACGCAGCCCAGCATGGTGGCGGCGGCCAGGAGCAGGCCGAGCAGCGGCCCGAAGGCGGAGGCGTCGACCGCGGTTCCGAGCAGCAGCCCGAGTGTGGAGGCGAGCAGCGCGCTGAGTACCAGTGTCGTCAGCAGCAGGGGCCAGTTGTCGATATGGGCTCGGGGCGCGTTGCCGGGGGCGTGGACGAGCCAGACGATTGGGACGACAACGAGGGTCGAGACGAGGCCGAAGATCGCGGAGGAGGTGATCTTCTGCAGGCCCAGGGCCCAGACGGGCAGGGGCGCCAGGGCGCGGTCGGTGATCTCGCGGCCCGGGCCGAGTTCGGCGGCCAGCGGCCCGGTGACAGACATGATGCTCTGCAGGGTGAGGGTGCTGGCGATCAGACCGGGCAGCAGGATCGTGGAGAACGAGGTCGCGCCGCCCAGTCCGCTGCCGATGCTGGGCATGACGTAGGCGAAGGCGAAGGTGAACAGCAGCGGCTGGAGGCCGACCTGGATGAGCAGAGCGGGAAGGTTGCGGCCCAGGACGTGGAGGTCGCGGCTGGTCAGCGCGCGGTAGGCGTGCCAGGCGGCACGGCGGGACGACAGCGGGCGGGAGGTGATGGCGAGAAGGTTCTCGGTGGTCATGGCGTGTAGTCACGTCCGGTCAGGGTGAGGAAGGCGGTCTGCAGGCTGGGGGGTGTGGTGGTGGCGTCGCGGACGATGAGGCCGGCCGCACTGCCGGCTCGCAGCAGGTGGCCCAGGAGGCCGTCGGGATGCGTGGTGCGGACCCGTACGGTCGGGCCGTCGACGGCCACGTCGTGGGGGCCGCCGGGGATGCTGCGCAGGGCGTCTGTGGCCGGGGTGGCATCGCCGTCGTAGTGGACGGTGATGACCGTCTGCGCTCCGCTGGACGCCTTGATCGCCCCGGGGGTGTCGCAGGCGAGCAGGTGCCCGTGGTCGATGACGGCCAAGCGCTGGCACAGGGCCTCGGCCTCGTCGAGGTAATGGGTGGTCAGCACCACGGTCTGGCCGACCTCATGCAGGCTTGCGATGATCCGCCAGAGGTCCTCGCGTGCCTGAGGGTCGACGCCTGCGGTGGGTTCGTCGAGGAAGAGCACCTCCGGCAGGTGCATCAGGGCCCGGCCGATCATGACCCGGCGGGCCTGGCCGCCGGAGAGCTGGTGGGCTTTGGCGCCGGCCTTGTCGGCGAGGCCGAACTGCTCCAGCAGTTCGAGCGCGCGGCGGCGGGCTGCTGGGGCGGGCATGCCGAAGTAACGGCCGCGGAAGGCGAGGTTGTCCGCGACGGTGAGTGCGCGGTCCAGTGTGTTGGCCTGGGAGACCACGCCGATGCGGGACTTCACGCCGACCGGGTCGGCGCTCACCTCGTACCCGGCGACCCACGCCTGTCCGGCGCTGGGCGCGACCAGGGTGGTGAGCATGCCGATGCTGGTGGATTTACCAGCGCCGTTGGTGCCGAGCAGGCCGAAGAACTCGCCCTGGTGGACCGTCAGGTCCAGACCGTCGACGGCGACAAGACCGCCCTGCGCGCGCGGATAGACCTTGCGCAGGCCCTCCGTGCGGATGGCCGCCGGGGCGTGGGCCGTGGTGGCGGCAGGGGCGAGGGGCGGTGCGGGGGCTGGGGTTGGATTCATGTGGGTGCTCCAAGGTGCGGATGAGGCATCCGTCGGGAGGCGTGCCGGCGGTTATGGGGTGAGGGGGTGGCCGGGCAGGCCGGTACCGCCCAGGCGCGTCAGCAGCGCGGACATCCGGCCGATGTCCTCCTTGCTCCACGGGGGCGCGGCGAAGATCTCGGCGGCGACCTGCTCGGCCGTGGCGAGCATGTCCGTCAGGCGTGCGCGGCCGGTGTCGGTCAGTGCCGCGTAGGCCACCCGGCCGTCACGGGCGTCCGTCTCGCGCGTCACCAGCCCGATCCGCTCCAGCGGCGCCAGCCCCCGGGTCACCCCGGAGGCAGTCAGACCCAGCGCCTCAGCCAGGTCCACCCGGCGCATCCGGCCGCCGGGCGCCTGCCCCAGACGCAGCAGCGTCGTGAAGTCGGCCAGGCTCACCCCATGCAACCCTCCCAGGCTCGCGTCGAATCGCTTCACCAGGGCCGTCTGGGCCCTCACGAGACGCAGCGACGCGTCAAGCACATCACTCATTGCCACCTCCTTGACTGCTCAAGCATATCAGTAGCTTGAGCAGTCAAGGATTTGTTCAGTTGATGGCCGGACGGAATCGTCCCGGGGCTCGGCGCGACGCTCACCCATCACGTCCGCGCCAACGACCCCCCGGCACTGGATTCCGTTTTCGTGGAGAGCATGACGAAGTGGTGCGAGTCGGTCTGGGACATGCTCACCGACGAGGGGCAGTGGCCCACAGTGGATCCGCGATCACGGGACGCTCCGGCTTGATGTCGGCGAGTTTCTCCCAGAGGTTGCGGTGGCACTCCATGTGGTGTTCCGCGATCTGTCTGGTCGAGCGCGCCCGCGAGTGCAGATCCCAGCCGATGTAGCGGGCCTCGCCGTAGAGCGGGCCGAAGCCTTCGGTGTCGAGGATCCGGTAGGTGTTCTCGTGCCAGGTGACGTCTCTGTGCTCGATGCCGTACGGCGTGGAGAAAACTGTTTCCTGGTTGAGGATGTACAGCTTCCGCTCGGGTATCTGCGGCGACTCCCGGATCTCGCAGGATATGACGATTCCCGGATTTCGCTGGTGCACCCGTTCCAGCAGATTCTTCAGTGTGATCCAGTTGTGCTTGGTGAAGTCGTCCCGCATCCGTTGCCGGTTCTCCGGGGAGTCCCGGAAGTAGAACCTCTCCGCTTCGGACTGACCATTACGGGGTGCGGGGACAAGGCCTCCGGGCAGCCCCATCGGAAGGTTCAGATGGGCGATGATGATACACAGCTTCAGTTCGACCGTGCGTACTTCGTGATCGGCCATCTTCTCCAGCGGTACCCGCAGCGCGTCCAGCAGCGTTTGCATCGTGAATCCGGAGAAGTCGACCCGCACGAGCCGCGCCTGGAACGCTTCCCGGAACGCGGCGTGCAGTTCATCCCGGTCGGCGAAGACATGGACGCCCGACACCTCCTTCGGCTCGGACCCGCTGATGGCATCGAAGAGGATCAGGGCGATCAGCGCCGCGAACGAACCTCCCAGCAATTGCTGTCCCTTGAGGGCGTTCCCCAGCGGGTCGATGACCTCGGCGGCTACTCCGAGCAGGGCGACCAGGGCGAGCAGCCAGCGCACCACGCGAGGCTTCCACCGGCCCAGCGTGTCCTGGAGACGTTCGAGTCGGCTCGGGCCGTTGTCGCCCTCACTGCGAGATGACACACGTACCCCCGTGCGTGCCGTGGTGTGCGGGAGGGTGATGATGCCCCGTGGATCCCCTTTGCACACCAACTCGGCAGAATCGGTGGGTCAGTTCGCTTTTATGGCCGCCAAGGACCTCGCGGCGTCGACGACCGGCGCGTGCCCTTGCACGACCCAGCCCGCGCCGTGGTTCCTCATCTCCCGGGCGCGCTCGGCCGATGGCGTGTGGCCGAGGAAGGGGGTGCCCGCCACCCGGGCGGCCTGGAGGTCGGTGAGCTGGTCGCCGATGAGCAGGGTCTGGGTGCCCGGCAGGTCCAGGAGCCTCAGAGCGCGGCGGACGGGGTACGGATCGGGCTTCATGTGCCGCAGCTCGTGCGGGTCCCGCCCCACCACGGTGTCGAACTTTGATTGCAAGCCGTTGTTCTTGAGGAACTCCCAGACCGGGCCGTCGGAGTTGTTGCTGACGATCACCAGGCGCAGACCGAGGTCGCACAGCGCGTCGACGAGGCGCAGGACGTCCGGTGCCGGAACGGCCGCCCTGACGGCGTCGTACTCGTACCGGGTGACGATGGCCTCGGCCTCGGTCAGCGCGCGGGGATCGCGGGGCGTGACGGTCGGCCGGTCGAACATGTCCCGCAGATGCCGGAGGATGCCGTGGGAGTCGTCGCACTCTTCGACGTCGGGGTCCAGCCGGCCCCAGATGCCGCGTACCACGTCCTTGATCTCGTGGGCTACGGGCGCGGTCGACTCGTCGCGGAAGAGGTCGGTGACCGGTCCGTCGAAGTCGAGCAGCACGGCACGTGCGCCGCGGAGCAGCCGCTGCAGAGCCCCACGTTCGTCGAGTGCGCCGGCCATCGGTCTCCTTCCGTCACCCCGGCCAGTGTGGACCATGGCGGGCCGTGCGGCCAGCACTGCAGGCCATGGCGCAATCCGGACGCAGCCAGATATGTGGAGGACAGGTGTGATTCCGGGATTCGTAGTTGGTGTGGCAGAGGTGGCTTGAGCTGGGGTGTTGGAGGTTTCTGTTAGAGGTCCTAACAGAAGCTGTTGATGGTGTGACTGTCGGCTTGGATGTTCGTTTGGTCTGTTCGTGGGGAAGAGGAAGCCTCGGCCGTGGATCGTGTCCGATGAACTGCGGCTGCTGATCGAGCCGTTGCTTCCGATCCCGGGACCGAAGCTGGTGGCGGGCCGGCCGCGGGTTCCTGACCGACAGGCTCTGTGCGGGATCCTGTTCGTGCTCCACACCGGCATCCAGTGGGAGTACCTGCCCCAGGAGCTCGGCTTTGGTTCCGGCATGACGTGTTGGCGGCGTCTTGCCGCGTGGAACGAGGCCGGAGTGTGGGACCGGCTCCATGCCGTCCTGCTGACGAGGCTGCGGTCGGCGAAGCAGCTGGACTGGTCCCGGGCGGTGATCGACTCCAGCCACGTCCGGGCCGCTCGACGGGGCCCAAAAGCGGTCCCAGCCGGTCGACCGAGCACGTCCGGGCAGCAAGCACCACGTCCTCGTCGATGGGCAGGGCATCCCGTTCGGGGCAGGGCATCCCGCTCGCGGTGTTGCTGACCGGCGGAAACCGCAACGACGTCACGCAGCTGATGCCTCTGCTCGCCAAGGTCCCGGCTGTCGCCGGCCTGGTCGGGCGACCGAGGCGACGGCCTGACATGCTGCTTGCCGACCGGGGTTACGACCACGACAAGTACCGCCGCCTCGTCTGGGATCAGGGCATCAAACCCGTGATCGCCCGCCGCGGTGTCCCGCACGGCTCCGGTCTCGGAGTCCACCGCTGGGTCGTCGAGCGGACCATCGCCTGGCTCCATGGATTCCGGCGCCTACGCGTCCGATGGGAGCGACGAGACGACCTCCACGAGGCATTCCTCGGCCTCGCCACCTGCCTCATCACCCACCGACACGTCCAACGCCTTTGTTAGGACCTCTAACTCCTTGACCACGGAGCCGAGTTGGTCGGCCAGGCGGTTGGTGCGACGCTGGTAGCGCTCCACGACGCCCGGAACCTGCTCCCGGAACGTCTGCCGCGGGCAGCCAAGCACCGGGCAGACCAGGCGCCGGATCCGCACCGACGCCACGACCCGCCGTCCATCCACCGGCACGTCCGCGACCACCCGCCCGTGGCGGCCATGCACCCGGCCCGTCGGCTGCCCGCACACCGGGCACGGCACCGGATCGTCCCGGGTCCGTGCCGACACCCGGATGACCTCGCCCTCGTCCGTCACGCCCTCGACGACGAGGGCAGACAGTCCCGAAAACACCACACCCACAAGCTCATTGACCTCTCTCACACCATGCCGACGACGGCCGTCACCCTTCGTTACCACCGATTACGGGACAGAGCCGTTCGTTTGACAGCCCCTGGGTGGCGGCCCAGGTCGCGAGGAGGCGCAGTCCTTCCTCGGAGGGCGATCCGGGTTCGGCGGTGTAGATGGTGAGGGTGAGGCCGGGTTCGGCGGCCATCTCCAGTCCTTCGTAGGCGAGGGTGAGGTCGCCGACGGCGTGGTGGTGGAAGCGTTTGGTGCCTGTGCCATGGTGGCGGACGTTGTGGGCTCCCCAGCGCGTGCGGAAGTCGTCGCTTCGGGTGGAGAGCTCGCCGACGAGGTCGTGGAGGTCCTTGTCGTGGGGGCTGCGGCCGGCTTCGGTGCGCAGGATGGCGACGGCGATGTCAGCGGCCTGGTCCCAGTCGGGGTAGAAGCCGCGGGAGGCGGGGTCGAGGAAGTTGAAGCGAGCCAGGTTCGCTTGATTGTGGGGCGCGGCGTAGACGTCGGCGTAGAAGGCTCGGGCGAGCTGGTTTGCGGCGAGGATGTCCATGCGGCCGTTGCGGACGAACGCCGGGCCGGCGGTGACAGCGTCCAGGGTCCACTGCAGGCTGCGGTGGGCCGTCCAGTGACGGGTGGCTCTGCGGCGGGGGCGGGTGAGGGCGTCGGAGCCGTCCGCTGTCTGTGCCAGGTTCAGCAGGTGGGCGCGTTCGGCGTCGTCGAGCTGCAGGGCGCGAGCGACGGCTTCGAGGACAGCCGGGGAGACGCCGGCGAGGTTGCCGCGCTCCAGCTTGGAGTAGTACTCCACGCTCATGTCGGCCAGCGCGGCGACCTCGCTCCTGCGCAGGCCGGGTACGCGCCGACGGCTGCCGGTGGGCAGGCCCGCCCGCTCGGGGGTGATCTTCGCTCGCCGCGAGGTGAGGAACTCGCGGACCTCTGCTTGGTTGTCCACGCCTTCGACGGTACGTCCCGCCCGCGGTCATAGGGATGTACTGGCAGTACACCCTTTGACGGTGTCTCGCTACCCACGCCGGGAGCGGGTTACCTGGATGACGTGGTGCTCTCCGCCGCGGCTGCGAGCCGGTCGGGACGGGCAGCCGCATTTCTCTGCATTCGGCGACGGCCGGTTTCTACCGGCGCGCCTCGGCACATAAAGGAACCCCTCTCATGCGCGGCGCAGTCATCCATGCCCCCGGCGACATCCGCTTCGAGACCCTCGACGACCCGAAGCTCCTCCACCCCACCGACGCGATCATCCGCACGGCCGTGACCTGCGTGTGCGGCTCCGACCTGTGGCCCTACCGCGGCCTGGAGCCCACGAACGAGCCGCACCCGATGGGCCACGAGTACGTCGGCTTCGTCGAGGAGGTCGGCTCCGCAGTCACCTCGGTC
Organism: Streptomyces sp. NPDC091412; assembly: GCF_044756885.1. NCBI lineage: Bacteria > Bacillati > Actinomycetota > Actinomycetes > Kitasatosporales > Streptomycetaceae > Streptomyces > Streptomyces sp. NPDC091412. The sequence goes on from NZ_JBIVTV010000029.1 coordinate 52,701, forward strand.
AGGCCGGGCCAGTTCGTGATCGGCTCGTTCGCCACCTCCGACAACACGTGTGCCAACTGCCGGAACGGTTTCCAGTCGAACTGCCTGCACCGCGAATTCATGTCCACCTGCCAGGCCGACTACGTTCGCATCCCCAACGCCCAGGGCACCCTGGTCGCCACCGACGGGGTGCCCGGCGAGGAGCTGTGGCCGGGGCTGCTGGCAGTCTCCGACGTGATGGGTACCGGCTGGTGGGCCGCGGATGCCGCAGAGGTCAAGCCTGGTTCGACCGCCGTGGTGGTCGGTGACGGAGCAGTCGGCCTGTGCGCGGTGATCTCTGCGAAGGAGATGGGGGCGGAGCGGATCATCGCCATGTCCCGGCACGCCTCCCGCCAGAAGCTCGCCCGCGAGTTCGGCGCCACCGACATCGTCACCGAGCGCGGCAAGGAGGGCGTGGCGCGGATCAGGGAGCTGACCGGCGGGATCGGCGCGGACAGCGTGCTGGAGTGCGTCGGCACCGCCCAGGCCATGCAGCAGGCCCTGCACTCCGCCCGCCCGGGTGGCAGCGTCGGCTTCGTCGGCGTCCCGCACGAGGTCGCTGTCGATGGGCAGGAGCTGTTCTTCTCCCACGTCGGGCTGCGTGGCGGTCCCGCCCCGGTACGCCGCTACCTGCCCGACCTCATCGACCGCGTCCTGACCGGCGCCATCGCCCCGGGCAAGGTCTTCGACCTCACGCTGCCTCTGGACCAGGTCGCCGAGGGCTACCGGGCCATGGACGAGCGTCGCGCCATCAAGACCCTGCTCAAGCCCTGACCGACCCGCAAGGAAGCGCCGATGAGCGCCATACCTCGCCGCGCCCCACTCCGGCTCCTCGTCGCTCCGGCAGCCGTGCTGATGGCCATGACCGCCTGTTCCCAGGACGCAGCGAACCCCCTCCCACCCGCAGAGGCGTCGTCGACCGGGTGGCAGGAGACACCGGCGCCCCGCACCCCGTCCAGTCCCGGCAGGAAGAGCTCCATGGACATCGTCCAGGTTTCCGTGCGCCGTGAGATCAAGGCGCTGCGCCAGGGCCGACTGTGGCTGGCGCTGGCTGCGGCCGGTCTGATCACGGGCGGAGTCCTCGCCACCTACACCTTCATCACCCCGCTGCTGACCGACCGTGCCGGCATCCCGGCCGGTGCCGTGCCGCTGGCCCTGATCGTCTTCGGGGCCGGCGCACTGGGCGGCACCGTCATCGGTGGCCGGTTCGGCGACCGCCGCCCGATGACCACGACCATCCCGGCCGCGGCGGCGACCGCGCTGGTGCCGCTCGCGCTGATCCCTCTGGCCACCACCCCGGCCGTCGCCGTCGCGTTGATCTTCCTCATGGCACTGGCCGGGTTCACGATCAACCCGGTCATCACCGCCCTCGCCGTCCGCTTCGCCGGTGACGCGCCGACTCTCACCTCCGCGCTGACCACGTCCGCGTACGACACCGGCATCGCAGCCGGCTCCGCGCTCGCCGGACAGGCCCTCGCCTCTTCCCTCGGCGTTACCGGACCGGCACTGGTCTGCGCCGTGTTCGCCGGGCTGACCCTGCTGCCACTGATCGCCCTGGCCTTCTCCGCCAGGCGTGGGACGACCCACATCGTCGCCCAGGGCACTGCTGCCGAGGCTCGGGCCCCGGCGGCACCGCGGGAGACCGCTGACGCGATGTCGACGCGGTCCTGAATCTGTCCGCCTACCTCGCACCCCATTCACCAGGAGGAACCCTGTGAACCCGACCTACGACTTCACCGGCCAGGTCGCCTTCGTCACCGGCGCCGGCTCCGGCATGGGCCTGGCCGTCGCCCAAGCCTTCGCTGCCTCCGGCGCCGCCGTCGCCCTCGCCGACATCGACGAAAGGGCCGTGCGCGAGGCGGTGAAGGAACTCACCGATGCCGGCCACCAGGCTCTTGCCCTGACCTGCGACGTCACCGACGAGGCCCAGGTCGCCGCCGCCGTCGACCGCACCGTGGAGGTCTTCGGCCGCCTCGACATGGCCTACAACAACGCCGGTATCCAGATCCCGCCCACCGACGCCGCCGACGAATCCCTCGACCAGTTCGAGAAGGTCCACGCCGTCAACCTACGCGGCATCTGGGCCGCCATGAAGCACGAACTACGCCACCTGCGCACCCAGGGCAGCGGCGCCATCGTCAACTGCTCCTCCCTCGGCGGCCTCGTCGGCATCCCCGGCCGCGCCTCCTACCACTCCACCAAGCACGGCGTGATCGGCCTGACCACCAGCGCCGCCCTCGAATACGCCCCGCGCGGCATCCGCATCAATGCCATCTGCCCTGGCACCATCGACACCCCCATGGTCAGCGACATGATCACCAAGAGAGAACTCGACCGCGCCGAAGCAGAAGCCAACCAGCCCATCGGACGGCTCGGCACCGCCGACGAGATCGCGCAGGCCGTCCTGTGGCTGTGCAGCCCCGGCGCCAGCTTCGTCATCGGTGTCGCCCTCCCCATCGACGGCGGCTACACCGCCCAATGACCCCGGAGTTCCCACCGCACAGCACCGTCGCAGACCAAGGAGAACCACCATGCCCGATCAGTCCGCCCCCGAAGAGCTCAAGGCGATCGCCCCCAAGCTCGTCGAGGTCACCAACAACGTCCTCTTCGGCGACGTCTGGAAACGCCCCGGCCTGTCCCCTCGCGACCGGAGCCTGGTCACCGTGAGCACGCTGGCTGCTCTCTACCGCAGCGAGCAGCTCGACCACCATTTGGGCGTTGCCCTGAACAATGGGCTGAGCGTGGAAGAGCTGTCCGAAGCCATCACCCATCTCGCCTTCTACGCCGGCTGGCCCAACGCCATGACCGCCATCACCAGGCTCAAGAAGATCGCCGACGAGCGCGCCCCGTCCTGAGCCCGCCCTCGCTCACCGCCCAACGCCCCCCATGCGACAAGGAAGACCATCATGGAGCACATCACCTCGACCCCCACGGCCAAGGCACCCTCCGAGCGGTTCACCGGCGACGTCTACCTCAACATGATCGAGGCGCCGACCGAGCCGGCCCGCCTGGCCGCCGCCCTGGTCCGCTTCACTCCCGGCGCCCGCACCAACTGGCACAGCCACGCCAACGGCCAGACCCTCTACATCACCGACGGCATCGGCCTGGTCGGCACCCGCGACGGCAACGTCGTACGCGTCAGCGCCGGACAGATCGTCAAGTGCCCGGCCGGCGAGGAGCACTGGCACGGAGCCACCGACACCACCCTCATGGCCCACATCGCCATGGTCGTCGGAGACGCCGGCGGAGACGCCACCACATGGCTGGAGCCCGTCACCGACGAGCAGTACGCCACCGCTGTGAGCACCAGCAACTGACCCGCGCCGCACCGACCACCCCGCCCCTGGAAACGGGCCCCGTCCGGCCGAGGCAGCGGCCCGGATCGCCCCGGGCCACGCAAGTAGCCTGACCAGTGATCTGCCCGGTCAGATCACTAGCGGGGCTGCTTCCCGCTGGCGGAGAAGCGGGCATAGTACGTAAGGACCGGTTGCAGCCCCCGACGCTCATAGAGGCGCCGAGCACCGGTGTTGGCTGCAAAAGTTCCGATGAGCAGATCGCCGATGTCGAGCCTGTTCAGCTCAGCGTCCACCTCGTCGAGCAGCAGTGTGCCGATGCCGTTCCCACGCTCGGTCGATGCGACAGAGAGCGATTGGAGCTCGGCGATGCGGGTGCCGGTCACCCAGGTGTCGTCGGGCCCGGCGTGGATCTCCACGAAGGCGTAGCCGACCGCTTGGCCGTGACGTTCGGCGAGCAGGATGAAGGACCCCCTTTCCAAGATCCAACGCCGATAGCAGGAGCGGCGCAGTTCCCAGGAGCGCTCGTCCGGGAAATACGCGAACCCCGGTTCGACGGACTGGTGGTGAGCGTGCAGCGCGAGCCACAGAGGCTCCAGCCGGTCGATGAGCTCAGCACCTCCCTTGTGGAGGGTGACGTCACCGTGGATGTGGTGTGCCTGACTCATCTCAACGTCTCCCTCTTCTTTCCTTGACACACAAGGCGGCTCCTTCCGAACTGTCGGCTATGAGGCTCGGCCTTGATCGGTACGGTCAACGGCGTTGGCTCAGGCGTTGTGTGCCTGGGAGTCGCCGCCCAGGCTCCGGATTTCGTCCGGTCGTCGGCGTCAGAGTCCTGTCCGTGGACGTGCTTGCCGGTGGGTTGCCTCGATGCCGTCCTGGAGGACATCCGGACCCGGACGGATGTCGCACACACCGTTGGACGAGCCGCCTTCCGAGGTGGGTGCCGTACCCGCCGCCGCGGGTGCGAGCCTGCCGGAGACGACGACTACGCCGACGGACCGGCACCCCTCTCGGAGGCAGCGTCAGATCCGGCTTCCGGACGTACGACGTCAGCGGGAGTGGCCGAGTTGGGCGAGGGCGTGGTCCAGCATGTCGACGAAGAAGTCCACCGCGGGGGCGTCGATGCACAACGGCGGTTTGATCTTCAGGATGTTGAGGTGGTCGCCGGTGGGCTGGACGATTACGCCGAGGTCGACCATGCGGTCGCAGAGTTCGGCGGTCTCTTCCGTGGCGGGTTCCAAGGTGACGCGGTCCCGGACGAGTTCGAGGCCGAGGTAGAGGCCCGAGCCGTGGACAGCGCCGATGATGCCGTAGCGGTCGGCCAGTGCCTCAAGCCGGCTCTTCAGACGGCCGCCGACGCGCACCGCATTGCCCTGGAGATCCTCATCGCGCAGGGTGTCCAGGACGGTGAGGCCCACGATGCTGGAGACCGGGCTGCCACCGGTGGAGGAGAAGAAGTAACCCTGGTCGCGGTACCGGTCCGCAACCGACTTGGACGTGATGACGGCGCCGAGGGGGTGCCCGTTGCCCATGGCCTTGGCGACACAGACGACGTCAGGGACGACCTGCTGCTGCTCGAAGCCCCAGAACCAGTGTCCCAGGCGGCCGTAGCCGACCTGGACCTCATCGGCGACGGCCAGACCGCCGTGGCGGCGGACCGCCGCGTACACCTCGGCGAGGTAGCCGTCGGGCAGGGCCACTCCACCGGCGTTGCCGTAGTAGGTCTCGCTGAGGAAGGCTCCTGCCGGTCGACCGGAGGCGGCCAGCTCGTCGATCACCGCGGCGGCCTCGGGCCCGTAGCACACCGCATCTGCCCCGCGGTGCAGGCCGCGATAGGAATTGGGCGAGTCCACGGTGTGGACCCAACTCGGCCGCGTTGCCAGGGCGTTCGGGTTGTCCTGGAGTGAGGTGGAGACCGCGTCGGAGGCGTAGGTCCAGCCGTGGTATGCCTCGCGCAGTGCGACGACGTCGTGCTGTCCTGAGGCACCGATGGCCAGCCGCAGACCCAGATCCACTGCCTCGGAACCGGAGTTGACCAGGAACACCGTGTCCAGGGGCTCGGGCAGCAGGGCGGCGAGGCGTTCGGTGAACTCCACCACCGAGGCGTAGTGGAATCGTGAGTTGGTGTTGAGTCGTCGCAACTGCCGGGAGACCGCCTGCTCGACGCGGGGATGCGCGTGGCCCAGCGGGGTGACATTGTTGACGATGTCGAGGTAGGAGCGGCCGTCGGTGGAGAGCAGATGGTGGCGCCAGCCACGCTCGATGCGGGGAGGTTCAGCGTAGTAGTGCTCCTGCACGGTCGCGAACACGGCGTCACGTCGGTCGAGCAGGTCCCTGTCCTGCGCACGGCCGGCGGCCCGGAGACCGATGAGCGGGGCGGGGTCTGCGGTGAGCGCGAGCCAGCCGGCGGCGTACTCGGGGCGGACCAGGGGAGGCACGGCGGGGCCGTCGGCGTTGTGCAGTGCGATGTGGACCGAGGTTCCGGAGGGGAGGTGGGCGATGTCCTCGCCCGCCTGCACTGTTGCACCAGTGATCACTACAGGATGGACTGCGTGGGGGAAGGACAGCGTCAGCACCTGAGGGCCGAGGGCGATCTCCACACGGCCCGGTGCCGCGGCGAGGACCTTCCCGGCGGCGGGGGCCTGCGCCACGGCGGGCCGGCCGAGCCACAGGTCGATGCCGGTGGGCACCGTGGGAGCGGAAACGGCTGACAATGCCGGAGCCTGAGTGAGCCGTGGATGCGCGTACCGGGTGGCCACCGCGGCTGCTCCGTCCGCGAGTGCGGAGGCCGCGAGCCGGTCCTCGGTGCCGGGTTCGAGCCAGGCTCCGTGGTCCATGGAGTCGGCGCCGGTGGACAGGTCGAGGAGAGTGATGTCGTCGGCGGCGAGGTCGCGCAGCAGGAAGTGCGCCGGTGAATCGGCGCGGGCAGGCACGTCGGCCAGGCCGATCGCGTCCTTGATGAGGTGGACCATCACTGGAAGGGGCAGGCGGGTGGCCTGCTCGAATATGTGCCACTCGCGGTCGAGCGCGGCCTTGGCGTAGGCGTTGTCCTCGTCGACGGCGGCCTGGTGCCGCCCGCTGGCGACCAGGCCGGCCGCGCGCAGGACCACGAGCGGCCACAACGCCTCCGCCTCCTCCTGGGAGAGCGGCCGAATGGTGTGGAATGCCCGGACGGCGGGCAGCACGTGATGGGGCTCGACCCCGTCGTGGTGGAGCATCGAGGAGAGCGACACGGCGAGTTCGCCGACCGCCCAGCTCGTGGTCACGTCACCGAAGTCGATGACCCCGTCGGGCATGGGCAGGCGGCCGTCGGGAGAACAGATGAGATTGTCGTCGGTGAGGTCCAGGTGCACCGCCTGAAACGGAAGCGCGGCGGCAAGCTTCTGGACCCGCGCCCAGGCGTCGGCGGTCGCGGCCTGAACGGCGGCGCGCTGGTCGGGCTCGTCGATGTGCTCTGCGAGCTTGGCGACGACGCGGTCGGCGTGCCGCAGGTCCCACTGGAGAACGCGCTTGAGGCCCGGGTGGTGGAAGTCACGCAGGGCGGTGCTGACCTTTCCGCCGATCGTGCCCATGGCCGCCACCGTGCTCGGGGACAGGTGCCGTGGTCCCGAGAGCGGACCGCCGGGCAGGTATCGCATCAGCCGCGCGATGGCCGGCCCGCTCTCGGTGTCCACCGTCGCGCACTGCGGTGAGCCGTCGGGGCGGCGCAGGACGGTGGCGATGCGCAGTTCTGGGTGAGCCGCAGAGATCAGGTCGGCGGCGGTGTCCTGGGCTTCGATCTCCGTAGGGCCGAAGGCGGGGTTGGCGATCTTCAGAATGGCCAAGGCCGTGCCATCGTCGCCGTGCAGCAGGAAGTTGGCGTCCTGCTGGCTTCCCAGCGCCTCCGCACGAGCGTTCATGCCGAAGCGTTGGGCGGCAATGCACTCGGCCTGAGTGGGTGTCACCTGTGGTACGGGAAGCGCTTCCTGGGCGAAGAAGTCGATGGTGCGGTACTCGTCGTGCGGCATGCAAGGTCCCTCGGCTGGTCTGGAGCGTGGTGTGGGCAGGCTGGGCGCGGACGCTCGGATGCCTCAGTCGACTTCCCACAGGAAGCGGTGCGTGTGAATCGCGAAGTAGGGGAAGCTCTCCACGGATGCGACGCCCTCGACGGCCCGTACGACGTCGTTGATGAAGTCCAGAAGGTCACTAGGGCGACTGCACACGACCTCAGCGAACAGGTCATAGCGGCCAGAAGTCAGGACTGTGTACACGACTTCCTCATGCCGGGACAGTTCATCGGCCACCGCCCGCGAATCGCCCCCGATGCGTAGGCCCAGGAGAGCCATCGTCTGCTGGCCCATGGTCATCGGGTCGGTCACCCCGACGACCTGGACCGCCTTGGTGTCCATCAGGCGCTGCAGCCGGTGTCTTGCGGCCGAGGGCGACAGTCCCACCTTCGGCCCCAGCTCGGCGTAGGGGATGCGACCGTCGACCTGCAGCTCCCGCAGGATGGCGCGGTCGATGTCGTCCATGAAGGACCTTCCTCACCTGCGTGAAGAGCAAGTCGCGTAGTCGTTTCAAGCACAATGACGGATGTCATCGCTCGAATCAAGTGTTCTGACGACAGAATCGAGCGAATCCTGGCTCGCGGGCTCGGTGTGCGCGCCGAAGCCCTGTCAGGTTCCCGGCCATGCCGACTGACCAAGCCGACGCCGGCGGGTCATCGGTTTTCGTCTCTGCCGCAGCAAGGTGAGCCCCCATCCGAGCACACCGTGGGTTGCCTGTCCCTGCAGAACAGCGCCATGGACAGCCCGCTGCCACGCTTCCGTGACACCCGCGGAATGTCGTTCGGGGCGGGCCGCCACGAAGATCAACCTCACCCCCGGGTTCGTCGTGTCGGGGGTTCAGGACCGGCGGGCAGTGGCGGGCGATGCCGCAGGAGCTCGGTGCCTCGTCGACCGTCCACAACCGCGTGCGGCAGCGGTGTGAGGCCGCCGTCTTCGAGGTCCTGCTGGAGGGCCTGACCGCAGAAGCCGCGCAGCGGGGTGAGGTGGACCTGTCTCTGGTCAGCGTCGACTCCACCACCGCGCGCGCTCATCACGATGCTGCCGGGATGCACCTGGGCGAGGGTGTCCTCGGGGGTGCTGGAGAGGGCTGCAGCCGCCTCGTCCCCCGTGGAGACCTCCGGGGCGCACGAGGCATACCCGGTGATCTCCTCCTCATTCAACGCGGCGACGAAGCATCGCAATCGCGGGGTCTCCGTAGCGAACAGCAGGGTCTCCAGCCGCCGAGCCAAGTCCGTGGGCTGAGGCGCCGCTCTCTCGTGGGCGGCATGCTCGGCTGCCAGTTGGGCCACACGAGGAAGGTCAGCAACGCGTGGGCGTCGCACCCGGGCCATTCCGGCGCCGGTCACCGGACCTCGCCCTCCAGCACATCGCCGCGCCAGGCCACGAGCCGCTCGTCGACCGAACCCTGGCTGTCGAGCACGTGACGGGTGACGGCATCTCGTTCGTACGCAAGGACCGCCGCCTCCCACACGCACGGGGCGAGGCCCGCCCGGCCGGGCCGGAGTTGAGTGGCATCGCCGACCGGACCGGTGAAGATGGCGAGGTCGGACATGTAGCCCTCGATCCAGGTGTGCACCAGGATGTAGTCGCCGTCGCCACCGGCATGGATGAGCAGCACGGAGAGCCCAAGAGAACCCCGCAGATGCGCCGACGAGAGGTAATCGGCAGCGACCCGCAGCGCGGTCTGCACGTCCTCGTCCGTCACACTCCGTCCGGGCGCCTCGATCGCATAGGGCTTCACCAGGTGCCCGGCGACCGCGCGGCTGCCCAGTGGGTGCACCATGCGGGCGTGATAGCCATTGGCCAGCGTCAGCAACGCACCCGAATCGACGGCAGTCAAAGACTGGCTGAGCTGAGATTCCGAAAGATCGGTCATACGACCATGGTGCCCGCCTGCGCTGTACGTCCCACAAGGTCCGTCGGCCAGGGAGCTACCTCCCCGGCCTCTACTTGCGCGCCTCGATGATCTGGATCAAAGACCTCACCCGGACCACCGCTGGTCACAGGTTGGACTCCCGGTACGGGACACGGCGGTCTCCGGCGCGTCTTCGAGGGGACGCGCCGGAGACCGGTCGGTTTGCCGTCGCTCCTATCGGTGGGTGGCGGCGGTTGTGGGGTTAGCGGCGGCAGTCCCGGTGGGCAGGGCGCCAGATGCGGGTCCAGTAGCCGGCGTGTGCGTGGTGGTTCCGGTCCCGGTATCCCGGGTGCCACAGCCGTGACCAGTAGCCCGCCGCTTGCACGCAGTGGCGCGACGCCGGCGGCTGGTGGTGCTGCGATGCCGGCGGCTGGTGGTGCGACGCTACTGGCGGCTGGTGGTGCGACGTTACCGGCGGCTGGTGGTGCGACGTTACCGGCGGCTGGTGGTGCTGCGGTGCCGGCTGGTGGTGCGACGTTACCGGCGGCTGGTGGTGCTGTGCTACCGGCGGCTGTGGGTGCTGTGGTGCGGCCGATGCGGTGCCGACCGTGCCGACGACAGCGCCCGCGGCCAGAGCCACCGTCGCTGCTCCCAGGGCTGCAGCCCTTTTCAACCCGTTGATCATGATCAGGCCTGTCTGTTCGAGTGGGGCTGACGCCCCGCCACTTTCCGGACCGGTTCGCCCGGAGACGCACTGATCCTCCGCCTTGCGGCACCCGCGCATACTGAAAAACACCGTCTGTTACGAAATGCGGATGGATTTCTCATTCAGCTCAAATATTCATATATGTGAGGCCGACGAAACTGCATGCCGACAAAGGCAACGACTACGACCACCTGCGGCGATGGCTCCGCAAGCGAGGCATCCGCCACCGCATCGCTCGCAAAGGCGTCGAGTCCTCGCAGCGGCTGGGCCGACATCGCTGGGTAGTCGAGTGGACCGTGTCCTGGCTGGCAGGATGCCGACGTCTCCACCGCCGCTACGAACGCACGGCTGAGCACTTCCTCGCCTTTGCCGGGAGCGCCGCAGCCCTCATTGGATACCGGCGCCACACCAGCCGATAGCCACCAACGAGCCGATCAGCACGGGGGGACTTCCAGGTCGATCGGCGGCAATCCCCAGGGTTCCAGGATCCCGTTGCAGTACTCCGCGAGGAACTGGACTGCGCCGCCACCGTAGTGCCACCATGCCCCGCCGCGAGAAGCAACCGTGACGATCCAGTCCTGCGGAGATCGTCCCGTCGTGTTCCACATGAACTTGTCGCTGTCGCACGACTCACCCCAGGGCAGCAGCCCACCAGGAGCTGGGTGGGCCAGCAAGCCGAGACCGGGTTCCAACCATGCATCGGCAAGGACCGCAAGGGTGCGACGGATGGCCTGAAGACTGCGGTCCTCTTCACCCGGCTCAGGAAGATGAACCAGAAGGAAGTCTCCCATGGCGAAGGTCGGGTACCACTCCGCGAGGTACTTGTAATCAGCGGGAAGCCCGGTGTCCAGGCTCTCCTCGAACCCAGCCCAGTCGATTACGGCCCGCGTCGGCCGGCGGAGGTCGGTCAATCCGGGGACGGCACGCTCCAGCAGCGCAAGAGCCTCTTCCGGATCGGTTATGCGGCGCTGTGGCGTCTGTGTGCCGACCAGATCGTCATCCATGAGCCGCAGCGTGCCACACGCATCCGACGTCCCCGACGGGGCGGGCTCACCATAGCTCCTCTGATGCCGCCCGCGGCACCGGGAGCGGCCAGGAAGCCTGCCTCACGCGACTAGAGCCACCAGAAACGTCCTCTAATCAGGCTGCCCTTCGGCCGCGGGACGGAGTGGTGGGGTGTCGATGGGAGCGGGCTCGGGTCGGGAAGTCCCCGAGGGGACCCAGGTGGTCGCGCGGGCGGCGTTTCCGAAGGGGTGCCTGGCGATGCGGGTGCGGGACGCGCTCGGCCCGCTGTTCGACGACGAGGTCTTCAGGTCTGCGTTCGGCGTCCGTGGCCGTCCCGGTGTTGCTCCCGGGCAGCTGGCTTGGGTGTCCGTGTTGCAGTTCGCCGAGAACCTGACCGACCGCCAGGCCGCGCATGCGGTGCGGGCCAGGATCGACTGGAAGTACCTGCTGGGCCTCGTCCAGGCAGACTCAGGGTACGACTTCACGGTGCTGACGGGGCTTCGCGATCGCCTGCTGGCCCACTGCAGCAGGGGCAACGCGAACCCGCACGGATGCGTGATGACGACGTGGGTATGGCGGGCGGCGCCAGCCAGCGTGGCGTACGTCGTCAGAAGCGGCGACCCCGCCTGGTTCTGGCCACAGCACTAGTAGGGCTTGGTCAGGTGCGTATCGGTTCGGGTATGTCGCGGTGGCAGGTGGGGCAGGTGCCGGCCCAGGTGGCGAGGAGTG
>NZ_JBIVTV010000030.1:0-17824 GCF_044756885.1 Streptomyces sp. NPDC091412
GCGGCGGCGTACGGCGCGATCTTCGCCTCGGCCAGCGAACGGACGGCGTCACGGAGCATGTCGTGCTCCTCGGACGGGCGGTACAGGTCGAAGTCCTGACTCATGACAAGGACGTCCCAACTCTGCTCCGGCCGTGAAAACGGCCGGAGCGTACAGAAACGGCGATGACCTAGATGGAACTCAGTATCGAGATTATGCACACTGAGTGCCATTCTTTCCAGCCCTTCTCCGTGACCATACGCACCCGCGCTCGCCCACCGGGATCGACTCAGGCGGGTGTTATGTTCCCCCCATGGACGAGGCACAGGGGCATGACCGGAGAGTCGGCGGCAACTCCGTGAAGCGATCGAAGCGGGACGCCCTGATCGCGGCGGCGTTCCAACTGTTCCTCGAGCGCGGCTTCGAGCGGACCACGATCGACGACATCGTCCGGCTCGCCGACGTGGGCCGCAGCTCCTTCTTCCGTTACTTCCCGTCCAAGGAGGACGTGGTCTTCCCCGATCACGAGGGTTGTCTGGCCGAGATGACGACCTTCCTCCAGGACAGCAACGGCGATGAAGAGGAACCGGTGACCCGAGTCTGTGACGCCGCTCGCCTCGTCATGCGGATGTACACCACCAACCCCACCTTCGCCATCCAGCGATATCGCCTCACCAAGAACGTGCCGGCGCTCCGCAACCACGAGTTGTCCGTGGTGCGGCGATACGAGCGCACCCTCGCCGACTACCTCCGCCGACGCTTCGCGAGCCGATCCGACGGAACCCTGCGGGCGGATGTCATCGCCGCCTCCGTGGTGGCTGCCCACAACAACGCACTTCGTGCATGGCTCCGTTCCGGAGGCCAGGGAGACATCTCGGCACGCATGGACGCCGCTCTCGCGTTCGTGCAGAACTCCTGGGGCCAGGAAGGCCCGGCCCCGACTGCGGGCGACAGTGGAGAGAGCGACGACGTGGTCGTCCTGATCACCACGCGCAAGACGCCGCTGTGGCACGTGGTCCGCAAGATCGAATCCACTCTCCACGAGAGCTGACCACCACCCCGAGGAATGAAACTCAGTTCCTTTACACAGGGAACTCAGCACCATAGGATGCGCGCGGACCGCAACGAGTGCCCGGCGCGGGCGCGGTCCTTGCGGTGGGCAGCGTTGTCCGCTTCCTCGCCCGCCAGCAGGCGTCGTCCAGGCCATGTGCGTGCGGGACGACCAGTCCGATGTTGACGTGGGCGCCCTTACCGAGCACAGTCGCCCCCTGACGGTGATCGGCCCGCCAAGGACCTCGTCCGGCGTGACCTGGAGCCGGGCGTGGTGACCATGCGTGGCGGCGGCCATGCGTCGGCCGCGCTCTCCCCCACCTCTACCCTGCGGTACTGCCCCGCCCAGTCCGCACCCCCTCGACCAGGAAGGAGCACACAGATGACGCTGAACCACGACCGGACCGAGGACCTCGTCCGCTACGCATGCCAGGACGGTCTGGCCCTCATCACGCTGGCCCGGCCGGACCGGGCGAACGCGGTGGACCTGCCCACTGCTCGCGCCTTGGGCGCGGCGGTGGACCGGGCGGCCAACGATCCCGCCGTGCGGGCGGTGCTCATCTGTGGCGAGGGCCGGCGGTTCTGCGCCGGAGGGGATGTGGCGGCGATGGCAGTCGCGGCGGACCGATCGGGCTACCTGGAAGAGCTGGCCGACACTCTCGACCAGGCCCTGCAGCGTCTGGCCGCCCTGCCCACGCCCGTCGTTGCCGCGGTGCAGGGGTCCGTGGCGGGGGCCGGGCTGGCCCTGATGCTCAGCTGCGATGTGATCGTCTCAGCCGCCTCGACGAAGTTCCTCATGGCCTACGCGGGGGTCGGCCTGACCCCCGACTGCGGTACGTCTTACCTCCTGCCGCGGGCCATCGGTCAGGTCCGCGCCCTCGAGCTGGCTCTGACGGGCCGTACGCTCACTGCTGCCGAAGCACATCAGTGGGGGCTGGTCACCGAGGTGGTGGACGACGAGATGCTCCAGAAGCGGGCTCTTGAGCTCGGTCAACGGCTCGCGTCCGGACCGGCCTTCGCCCTCGGTCAGGCCAAGCGCTTGTTGCGCGCATGGCACATGCCGCGCGAGCAGATGGGGCGGGAGGAGGCCCGGGTGATAGGGGAGGCGGTCGTACGTGAGGAGGCCGTCGCGCTCCTCGCCTCCTTCACCGGCCGGTGAGGACAAGGAGCGCCGGCCCGGGCGAGCGAGCCCAACTGAAACGCGGAGGCTAGAGCCACTCCACGTCGTCTTCGAGCAGGTCGCCCAGATTGGCCCGGTGATGATTGGCTATGTTCGTCAGATGCGCGCGCATCATGGCCTCCGCCTTCTTGGGGTCGCCGTCGACGATGACCCGGGCCAGCTTGACATGGTCGTGCGCCAGCGTCTGATGGATGGTCCGCACATCCGCCACGGTGGCGAGGTGGTGGGCCACCAACTGCCCGTAGGCGCGGAAGGTCACCTGGAAGACCTTGTTTCCCGACAGCGCCGCGACGGCACCGTGGAACCCCTCGTGCCCGGACACGTAGATGTCAAGATCGTCGTGCGCGTCCTCCTCGACGTCGCCCGCGAGGTAGGGCGCCATCGTGGACTCACGCAGAGCCGCGTCCGGATTCGCGGCAGCCATGCGCGCGAGCGTCGGCTCCGCGAACAGCCACGCATCGAACAGCTCGCCGTAGGTCGCTCCCGCCAGATGGAAGTAGAGCGCCTCCAGCCGGCCCAGGTTGGCGGAGTCGACGGTTCCCACGAGCGGCCCGCCACCCGGCCCACGGCGGATGGTGATCATTCCCTGAACCTCGAGGAGTCTCAACCCCTCCCGCAACGACTCGCGGCTCACGCCGTACTGCTTCACCATCTCGGCCTCCGAGGGCAGGCCGTCTCCCGGCTGCAGCCCTTGCGCCCGGATCGCGCGCACGACATTGCGAGCAACGACCTCCGCGGCCTTGAGGGGCCTGAGGACCGACCCGCCTGTGGCGATCGGGATCGCCACCGAGCCACTCTTGCTCCTGCTACTCACCTGGCGCATCCTTCCGACTGGGACTCGCCCCAACCTCATACTGAAACCACTCGCAAGCACAAGTTCGGGTCGTTGACACCGAACCTTCCCGGCTATCTATTCCTCATGACGAATTAGCGATCTCGTGCTAACGTCCACGCATGGCAGACGCTACCCACCGCTCCGACCCGATCACTTACGAACAACGCGACTCCATAGCGCTGATCACCCTGAACAGGCCCGAGTACCGCAACGCCCAGAACTCCGCGATGACGTACGCCCTGGACGACGCGTTCAGCAGGGCGGTGAACGACGACTCGGTGCGAGCCATCGTCCTCCGCGGCGCCGGACAGCACTTCTGCGCCGGCCACGACATCGGCACACCGGGGCGCGATACCCACCAGTCATTCGACCGTCGCGCCATCATCCACTGGGACCACGTCGACCGCGAGGGCGTCGACGCGAGGTACGCCCGCGAGTCCGAAGTCTATCTCGGCATGTGCCGACGCTGGCGCGAGATTCCCAAGCCCGTCATCGCCATGGTTCACGGGGCGTGCATCGCCGGCGGGCTGATGCTCGCCTGGTCGTGCGACTTCATCGTCGCCTCCGACGACGCCTTCTTCTCCGATCCCGTGGTCCGGATGGGCATCCCCGGGGTGGAGTACTTCGCCCACCCGTGGATGATGAACCCCCGGGCAGCCAAGGAGTTCCTCTTCACCGGCGATCGTTTCTCCGCCGCGCGGGCGCATGAGCTCGGCATGGTGAACCACGTTGTGCCGCGCGAGCAGCTCGAGGGCACGGTACTCGCCATCGCCGAGCGGATGGCGCAGATGCCGGCCTTCGGCCTGGCCCTGGCCAAAAAGGCAGTCAACCAGGCCGAGGACCTCCAGGGCATGCGCGTCGGCATGGACTCCGTCTTCGGTCTGCACCACATGGCGCACGCCCACAACGCCGAGGTCGGCGCCGACGCGCTCGGCGGGTTCGATGCCCGGGCCATGAAGGCCCGCTGAACGGACCGCTGCCGCGCCAGGTCCGACCAGCGCCGTGAAGCTACTCGACGAGGTGCGTCTGCACGGTCCCGGTCATCAGGAACTCCCTTGCGGCGGACGGCTATCACCAGGTCCCAGCCGCCCTCCGGCCCGTGACGACCTCACGGACCACCAACCACCCACTCCAGCGGGATCCCTCGAAACAGCCGGAGTAGCCAGCCACCGCTCTGTGCTTGCAGTCACACCACCATCACCTGCTGCAATTTACTTGGACGTCCTAGTATCCCCCCAGCCCGCACTCCCCCGTCCTGTCCGGAAGGCCTCCATGAACGATCTGCACCGTCCTGTGCATCCCGTCCGCCTGGTCACCGCTTCGGCCCTGTTCGACGGGCACGACGCGTCGATCAACATCATGCGGCGGATCTTCCAGTCCCAAGGCGCCGAGGTGATCCACCTTGGACACAACCGGTCAGTGCGGGAAGTCGTGGACGCGGCACTCGAGGAGGACGTACACGGCGTGGCGGTCTCGTCCTACCAGGGCGGGCACGTCGAGTACTTCGAGTACCTGGTCGAGTCGCTGCGCGAGCGAGGGGCGAAGCACATCCGCGTGGTGGGCGGTGGCGGCGGCGTGATCGTGCCCGAGGAGATCGCCCGACTCCGCAAGAGCGGTGTGACCATCTTCTCCCCCGAGGACGGCCAGCGGATGGGCCTCGCCGGGATGGTCAACTCGGTGATCCGGGATTGCGACTTCGACCTCTGGGACGGCAGGTCGACCGACGCCGCCGCCGTGCTCGCCGGCGACCGGTTCGCGGTCGCTCGTGCCATCACAGGCGCGGAGCTCGGCAAGCTGCCCACGGATCTCCTGGAGCGGCTGCGCGCCGCTGCGGCGGAGAGGGTCACGCCCGTTCTCGGTATCACCGGAACCGGCGGCTCGGGGAAATCGTCACTGACGGACGAGTTGGTGCGCCGGTTCCGTGTCGACCAGAAGGACAGGCTGCGGATCGCGGTGATCGCTGTCGACCCGACCCGCCGCCGCGGCGGCGGCGCACTGCTCGGTGACCGGATCCGGATGAACTCGCTTGACGGGGACCGGGTCTTCTTCCGCAGTCTCGCCACCCGCGGCAGTCACGAGCTGCCCGAGCACCTGGCCGATGTGATCGACGTGGTCAAGGCCGCCGGGTTCGACCTGGTGATCGTGGAGACGCCGGGCATAGGCCAGGGCGACGCGGCGATCGTGCCGTTCGTCGACATCCCGATGTACGTGATGACGCCGGAGTTCGGCGCCGCCTCGCAGCTGGAAAAGATCGACATGCTGGACTTCGCCGACGTCGTCGCGATCAACAAGTTCGAGCGGCGCGGTGCCAAGGACGCCCTGCGCGACGTGGCCCGCCAACTGGTCCGCAACCGCCAGGCGTTCGACAAGAGGCCCGAGGACATGCCGGTATTCGGTACCGCGGCGGCCACGTTCAACGACGACGGTGTCACCGCGCTCTACCAGCACCTGAAGACCGCCCTGGGCGAGAAGGGGCTCCCGCTGTCCGAGGGCACGCTGCCCACGGTCGACGTACGCCACTCCTCCGGCATCCGGCAGGTGGTGCCCGCGGACCGGGTGCGCTACCTCGCCGAGATCACCGAATCGGTCCGCGCCTACCACGCCGAGACCGAACGAGTCGCCGAGGCGGCCCGGCGGGTGCAGCGCCTGGACATCGTTCAGGGCGAGCTCGCCCTGAACGGGTCCGACGCCGGCAACGTGGCCGCGCTGCTGGAAGAGGCACGCAAGCAGCTCCCCCACCAGGTCGCGGAGCAGATCGCGAACTGGCCCGCCGTCGTTGAGTCCTACTCCGGCGACGAGCAGATCGTGAAGGTCAGGGACAAGGAGATCCGCACCAAGCTGACCCGCGAGTCCCTGTCGGGCAACAAGGTCCCCCGCGTGGCGCTGCCCGCGTTCACCGACCACGGAGAGCTGGTGAGGTTCTGGCGCCGGGAGAACCTGCCCGGCTACTTCCCGTTCACCGCCGGGGTGTTCCCGTTCAAGCGCGATGGCGAGGACCCGGCCCGGATGTTCGCAGGCGAAGGCGATCCCTTCCGCACCAACCGGCGGTTCAAGCTGCTCTCCGAGGACCAGCCGGCCACTCGGTTGTCCACCGCCTTCGACTCGGTCACCCTGTACGGCCGTGACCCCGACGAGCGTCCCGACATCTACGGCAAGGTCGGCACCTCCGGCGTCTCCGTCGCGACGCTGGAGGACATGAAGGCGCTCTACGACGGCTTCGACCTGGTCGCGCCCACCACCTCGGTGTCGATGACGATCAATGGTCCGGCGCCCACGGTTCTGGCCTTCTTCCTCAACACCGTCATCGACCAGCAGGTCGAGAAGTTCCGCGCTGCCGAGGGCCGCGATCCCTCGCCCTCGGAGTCGGCCGAGCTGCGCGCGCACGCGTTGGCGAACGTGCGCGGCACGGTGCAGGCCGACATCCTGAAAGAGGACCAGGGTCAGAACACCTGCCTGTTCTCCACTGAGTTCTCCCTGCGGATGATGGCCGACATCCAGGAGTGGTTCATCCGTCAGCACGTCCGCAACTTCTACTCCGTCTCGATCTCCGGCTACCACATCGCCGAGGCCGGCGCGAACCCGATCAGCCAGCTCGCGTTCACCCTCGCCAACGGGTTCACCTACGTCGAGGCCTACCTGGCGCGCGGCATGCACATCGACGACTTCGCGCCGAACCTGTCGTTCTTCTTCTCCAACGGCATGGACCCCGAGTACTCCGTGCTCGGCCGGGTCGCCCGCCGGATCTGGGCCATCGCAATGAAGGAGAAGTACGGCGCCAACGAGCGTTCCCAGAAGCTCAAGTACCACGTCCAGACCTCCGGACGCTCCCTTCACGCCCAGGAGATGGACTTCAACGACATCCGCACCACTCTGCAGGCGCTGATCGCCATCTACGACAACGCCAACTCGCTGCACACCAACGCCTACGACGAGGCCGTCACCACTCCGTCCGCGGAGTCCGTACGCCGCGCGCTGGCAATTCAGCTCATCATCAACCGCGAGTGGGGCCTGGCAGTGAACGAGAACCCGCTGCAGGGCTCGTTCATCATCGACCAGCTCACGGACCTGGTCGAAGAAACGGTGCTCGCCGAGTTCGACCGGATCAACGAACGCGGCGGCGTACTCGGCGCCATGGAGACCGGCTACCAGCGCGGCCGCATTCAGGACGAGTCGATGCTCTACGAGCAGCGCAAGCACGACGGCACGCTGCCCATTATCGGGGTGAACACCTTCCGTCGGCCCGGCGGCGACGCCGAGCAGCAGGAGCTCGAGCTCGCCCGCGCCACCGATGAGGAGAAGGAGTCCCAGCTCAAGCGGGTCCACGAGTTCCAGATCACGCACCACGAGGAGGCCGCGAAGGCGATCGCCCGGCTCAAGAAGGCCGCGATCGACGGTGACAACGCCTTCGAGGTCCTCATGGATGCCGCCCGTGTCTGCTCGCTGCAGCAGGTCACCGAGGCGTTCTTCGAGGTCGGTGGCCAATACCGGCGCAATGTCTGACAACGCCGGGCCTCGGCCTTGACGTGCTCAAGTCGGAAGGCAGCCGCTCCGGCGTCCGCCTTCCGCGCCACCCGTACTCGGTCCCCCGCGTCAATCCCCTTCAACCGGCCGTCGAAGGCCGCTGCCGAGGGCCCGTACCGCCGCAACCCCTGTGCCTGACCCGGCCGGAAGCAAGACCGCGCTACTCATCAGATAGGACCTCAGATGGATCTCGTCACCCGTCTCGGCGTCATCGGCTGCGGCCTGATGGGCTCCGGCATCGCCGAAGTCGCCGCCCGCAACGGCCTCGACGTCCGCGTCGCCGAGTCCACCCATGACGCTGTCGAGGCAGGCCGCCGTCGTATCACCGCCTCCCTCGACAGCGGCGTACGGCATGGCAAGCTCAGCGAGGAACAGCGCGACCAGGCCCTCGCCAGGCTTTCGTTCACCCACGACCTCGGCGACATGGCCGACCGCCAGTTCGTCATCGAGGCCGTGGCCGAAAACCGCGACATCAAGACCGACGTCATCCGGGCCCTGGACAAGGCAGTCCAAGACCCCGCAGCGATCCTCGCCACCAACACCTCCTCGATCCCCATCGTCGACCTCGCCGTCGCCACCGAGCGCCCCGGGCAGGTCATCGGCATGCACTTCTTCAACCCGGTGCCCGTGCAGCAGCTGGTCGAGCTCATCCCGGCCCTCACCACCAGCCAGGAGACCGTGCAACGCACCCGCGACCTCGCCCGGCACATGGGCAAGCGGGCCATCCAGGCACCCGACCGCTCCGGCTTCGTGGTCAACGCACTGCTCGTGCCCTACCTGCTCAGCGCCGTACGGATGCTGGAGTCGGGCGCCGCACGCCCGGACGACATCGACCGCGGCATGGAACTCGGCTGCGCCCACCCCATGGGGCCGCTGCGCCTGCTCGATCTCATCGGTCTCGACACCGCCCAAGCGGTGGCCGAGTCGATGTACGAAGAGTTCAAGGAACCGCTGTACGCACCGCCCGCCCTCCTGCGCCGCATGGTCGCCGCAGGCCACCTCGGCCGCAAGAATGGCCGTGGCTTCTACGCCTACGACGTCTGAGGCCGACCCACCGATCAGGAGACCCGCACCGTCCAGCAGGGACGGACCGCAGCCGCCCGGACCGGCGGACGGCCCCGTGGCGGCGACACCACGGCGGTCGCGGTCCCGAAGTAACCGCTCACGCAGCGAGGCCCGGCATGCCCAGGGGCAGGCCGGGCCTCGCTCCTGCCGGCGCGCTGCCTCCTGGACCAGACTCTCGGGGTGTGGGACTGCGGAGGAGGAGAACACACACCCGCCGGCCCAGTCGGTCAGCCACCCCTGGCTGACCGACTGGGCCGGCGGGTTCATCCTGGACATCGTCGCCCACCGGTTCGAAGGTGCCCGTGGCACCGCCGATGTGGCCGGCCCCTCCAGCGCGCGGCATCGCGACTCCACGGGGCGGGCGCCCCCACCGCGCCCCTGGCGGCGGGGCGCCGAACGCCTCGCCGCCTCGCCTCAGTCGAGGCGGCGGAAGAGGGCGGCGAGGGCCTGGCCGCCGCCGATGCACATCGTGACGATGCCGAACTCACCGCCGGTGCGGCGCAGGTGCTTCACCACCCGTAGCGACAGGATCGCGCCGGTCGCACCGACCGGGTGACCCAGCGCGATCGCGCCGCCATACGGGTTCGTGCGCTCCGGATCCAGGCCCGCGTCCCGCGCCACGGCGACGGCCTGCGACGCGAAGGCCTCGTTCAGCTCGACGATGTCGATGTCGGCCGGCGTGAGACCTGTCTTCTCGAACAGACAGCGCAGCGCGAACGTGGGCGCATACCCCATCAGACCCGGCTCCATCGCCGCCGTCGCGACCTGCTCCAGCGCCACCAGGCCGGTCGCACCACGATCGCGCGCCACGGACTCCCTGGCCAGCACGACCGCGGCGGCACCGTCGTTGATGCCCGAGGCGTTGCCCGCTGTCACCGTGCCGCCCTCGGTGAAGGCCGGCCGCAGGCCGGCCAGACCCTCCAGCGTCGTCTCGGGCCTGGGGTGCTCGTCCGTGTCGACCACAGTCACCCCACGACGGCCGCGCACCTCGAAGGCGACGATCTCTTCCTCGAACGCCGCCTTCGCGGCGTCCGACGCCGCACGCTGCTGTGACCGCAGCGCGAACGCGTCCTGCTCCTCGCGCGAGACACCGTACTTGTCGGCGACCGCCTCGGCGGTCACACCCATGTGCACGCCGCCGAACGGGTCGGTCAGTATCGCCACGGTCCCATCGACCAGCGGCCGGTTGCCCAGCTTGTAGCCCGACCGGGCGCCGAAATCGTAGAACGGCATCCGCGTCATCGACTCGTCGCCGCCCGCGACAGTGAACTCCAGGCCGTTCCAGACCATCTCCTGCGCCGCCGACCAGATCGCCTGCAGCCCGCTGCCGCACAACCTGTTCACCGTGAACGCCGGCACCGACTTCGGCAGGCCGGCTTCGATCGCCACCCTCCGCGCGTTGTAGGCGTCCGGGCCGACTTGGCCGATGCAGCCCATCACGACCTCGGCGGGGTCGTCGACGGTCACACCCGAGCGCTTGATCGCCTCGGTGACCGCCGCCGCACCGAGCTCGTGCGCCGGCACGTCCTTGAACTGTCCGCCGAAGCTGCCGATCGGGGTCCGCGCCCCGTCGATCACGACGATGCGTTCGTCCACATCCATCTCCTGGTTCGTTCAGTCGGTCGAAAGCGCTGCCGCGATCACGGCCAGTTGGGCGTCCCTGTCCACCACCTTGACGCGCGGGCGGCCCGCAGCTCGGCCATTCGTCCTCTCTTGGGCGTCCAGGGACTTCCACGCCTCCAGGTCGGTGACGCGCGGCAGGATCGATGCGACGTCGGTGGAATCGGCCGGCCCGCCGAGTCGTCCCGCTTCCCAGTCCTCGAGCAGGACGTCGACCGTCTCACGCGCACATCGTCTGTTGGTTCCGATGACGCCCGAGGGCCCGCGCTTGACCCATCCCGTGACGAAGGCGCCCGGGACCGTCGTGCCCGTGGACGGGTCGACGACCCGCCCGCGCTCGTTCGGTACGACCGCCCGCTGCTCGTCGAAGGGCAGGTCCTTGATCGGCAGCGCCCGGTAGCCCACGGAGCGGATGACCAAGCCGGCGGACACGTCCTCCGTCCCGTCGGTCACCGAGGTCGACCCGGTCTCAGGATCGATCTGCGTCCGCGCGAACCGAACCGCCTCGACCCGCTCGTCGCCGACGACGGCGATCGGGGTCTTGCAATAGTCCAGGACGACCACCGGCCGGTCGCCGTCCGGTACCTCGGTCGGTAGCCCTTCGATGAGCTCGCGCTTGTACCGGTCGAGTGGCGTCCCGCCGGCGCCGAGCGCCCCGAGGTCGGCCGACCGGATCAGCCGCGGTCCCAACGCCTCCTTGAGACCGATCAGCTCGGGGGTCGTGAAGGCCGAGGCGTCCGCGCCCCGCCTGGCGACCACGCGGATTTCCTTGATCGACGACGCTCTCAGCGCCTCGAGAGCGTGCTCCGCGATATCGGTCGCGACGAGCGCCTCCGGATCCTTCGCGAGCACCCTGGCGACGTCGAGCGCGACGTTCCCGTTGCCGACGATCACCGCCCGCTCGACGGCGATATCGAACTCGGAGGCCGCGTGGTCGGGATGTCCGTTGTACCAACCGACGAAGTCCGTCGCGGCGTGGCTCCCCGGCAGGTCCTCGCCCTCGACTTCCAGCCGACGGTCGCGGGACGCACCCACCCCGTAGACGACGGCGTGGTAGCGCTCGGCGAGCTGCTCGTGCGTCACGTCCTCACCGACCGTGACGTCGAGGAACACCCGCACGTTCCTGCTTCGCAGCGCCCTGCCGAACGGCTCGGCCGCGTTCTTCGTCGACAGGTGGTCTGGCGCCACGCCGAACCGGACGAGCCCCCAAGGCGTGAGCAGCCGCTCGAAGACGTCGATCGTGATGTCGACGCCGCGTTGCGACAGCAGGTGCTGGACGGCGTAGCTCGCCGCGGGCCCGGTGCCGACGACGGCCACTTTCAAGGGGCCGGCCGGCGCGCCCTTCCAGGTTCGTGGCGCGGGCTCTTTGTACGGCGCAGGGTCGTAGTCCCGATGGGCGGGATCCCGGTAGTACGCCGCATTCAGCTCGAGGAACGGCATCGACTCCGCGGGAAGGTCGTAGTCGGGCTCGATCGCATTGACCGGACAGGCGTCGAGACAGGCCCCGCAGTCGATGCAGCCGTCCGGATCGATGTAGAGCATCTCGGTCGTGCTGTACCCCGGCTCCTCGGGAGTCGGGTGGATGCAGTTGACCGGGCACACAGGCACGCAGGACGCATCGTTGCAGCAGTTCTGGGTGATGACGTAGGTCATGGCGTCCTCAACTCCTCATGATCATTCGTGACCGGATCCCCGTTCCCGGCCCCGCTCCACGCGCCCACCTTCGGAAAGCCGGTCACGGGGACGGAGCCAGGGCTGCGACCCTCTCGACCCTCAGCACTCGGCGCAGCAGCTTGCCCGTCTCGTTGTAGGGCAGCTCCTCGCGCACGTGGAAGCTCTGCGGGACCCGGGTCGACCGCAGCCCTTCTCGCACCCATTGGCGCAGGTCCTCCTCGACGACGGCAGCACCAGCGGCCGGCACGACGAAGGCCTCGATCCGCTCCCCCCACTCCGTGTCGGGGACGCCGATCACCGCGACGTCCTTGATCGAGGTGTGCGACCGGAGTCGCTCCTCGATCTCATCGGGGGCGATGTTCTCGCCGCCGCGGACGATCACGTCGTCGGCGCGGCCGTGGAGAAAGAGGAAGCCGTCCGCGTCGAGATGGCCGTGGTCGCGGGTCGGGTACCAGCCGTCGTCGCCGACCGCCGAGTGCGAGAGGTACTCGCCCGAGACCTGGTCGCCCCGGACCCAGATCTCACCGGTCTCGTGGGGACCGAGCACCCGGCCGTCCTCCTCGCGGATCTCGATCTCGACGGTGGGCAGGGCCCGGCCGACCGAACCCAGGCGAGCGCGAACCGACGGATCGTCGCTCGCCGCGGCCTCGCGGTGATCGTCCGGGCTCAGCAACGTGATGGTCGAGCTCGTCTCGGTCAGACCGTAGGCGTTCACCAGGTCCAGCGACGGAAGCAGGCTCATGGCCCGCTCGATGACCTCGACGGGCATGCGACCACCGCCGTACGACAGGTGACGCAGTGCCGGCAGACCCTGGCCATCGCACTCGACCTCGTCGAGGATCCGGTTCAGCATCGTGGGGACGACCATGGCCTGTGTCACCTTGTGGCGGCGCGCGGCCTCCACCCAGGCGGCCGGATCGAACGCGGGCATGAGGACGATCCGGCGGCCGGCGTAGACCGAGGTGAGGAGCGAGCTCACCGCTGCGATGTGGTACGGCGGAACGGACACGAGGATCGCCTCGTCCTCAGATGCGTTGAGGAACTCGACGGTCGTGACGACGTACGGCACCAAGTGCCGGTTCCGCAGGACGGCCGCCTTCGGCGTCCCGCTGGTGCCGCTGGTGAACAGCAGCACGGCGGGGAACTCGCCGTCGGTGTCCTCGGGTTCGGTCGACGCCCCACCGCCGGTGAGGTGGAGCGGCTCGACGCCGGGCAGGCCCCGCACCCGCGGGGCGGACCGCTCGTCGGTGACCACCGCGACAGGCGCGATGCGCTGCAGCGCCTCCGCCAGTTGCTCATCGGTCCATCGATAGTTCACCGGGACGTAGGAGACCCCTGCCATCGCGCAACCGAAGAACAGCGCGATCGTCTCCGGCGAGTTCTCACCGAGGTAGGCGACCGACGTGACGTCCCGCTCCCGGATGGCAGCGGCATGCGCGCGGGCGCGGTCGGCCAGCTCGTTGTAGTTCCAGCACAGGTCACCCGACACGACGGCCGCGCGGTCGCCGGCTGCCTGCGAGACCATCTCGAGGATCATTGTCACGTTCATCTGCGGCCTCAGTCCGAGGAGGGCAGCTTCTTGGCAGCGAGCTCGGTCAGCGCCTCACCGTCGACGCTCAGGCTTCCGGCGCCGGGCTTCACGCAGAGGACCTGGAGTCCGGAGCTCTCCTGCGTGTAGCGCTTCCCCAGAAGGGTGCCGCGATCGTGCCCGGTGGCGGGTTCGCCCCGGACGTCGTTCCGGGTGGCCACCATGGCGACGCCCCCGCACTCCAGCACGACGTCCGCGCCCTTGATGACCACCACCTCCGTCTCGCACACGGCGCTGATCACTCGGGTCCCTGTCTTCATCGTCCTGCTCCTCGTTCGTCTTTCGGGAGGGAGTTCTCGTGTTCGCATCGGGCTCGTCGGTCACTCACACCGCACCGCCCAGCAGGGCCAGTGCCCGGCGCGCGAGGGGCCCGACCATTTCTCCTCGCTGTGCCATCCGCGGATCCGGGCTCTCGCCACGCACGTGGCGTGCGTAGAGCTGCTGGAGGATGACCACGGTCCGCCAGCACCCGAACGCCTCGTACCAGCTGATGTCCGACAGGTCGTACGAGCTGGTGCCGGCGTACCTTTCGATCACCTCGCCACGGCTGGGCAGGTCAAGCTCGCGGGTCGCGGACGCGGCGACGAAGGCACCCACGTCTCCCGCGGGGAGCGTGTGGTCGGGCCAGTAGTTGAGCAGGGTCCCGAAGTCCGCCAGCGTGTCGCCGAGGGTGGCCATGTCCCAGTCGAAGACCGACGCGACCCTGTCGGGGTCGCCTGCCGCGAACTGGCAGTTGTCGATCTTGAAGTCGTTGTGGACGATCCCTGCGGCCTGGCTCCTGGGCATGGTGCGGGCCAGTCGATCCCCGACCTCGTCGACCAGCGCCTTCGTCGAGGCCGCGTCCGGGAGGTTCGACTGCTCGGCAACCGCGTGCCAGCGCTTGATCCAGCCGACGACCTGGCGTTCGAGGAACCCGTCGGGCCGCCCGAGGTCCTGGAGTCCGCAGGAGGCGGGATCGACCTCGTGCAGCTCGGCCAGGGCATCGATCACCGCAAGGCCAATGCGACGGGTCGCGTCGGCGTCGGTGCTGACCTCGGAAGGCACCCGCTCCCAGACCACGTATCCCGAGCGGTACTCCGAGACGAAGAAGTCGGCCCCGATCACCGCGGGGTCCGAACAGTGGAGGAACGCCCGGGGCGCGCGGTCGTACGCCTCGTGCAGACGCGACAGCACCCGGTGCTCGCGTCCCATGTCGTGAGCCCCGGCGGCCACGGTGCCGAGCGGCGGGCGCCGCACGACGAGGTGCCGGTCGCCGAAGGACACCCGGTACGTCAGGTTCGCCGAGCCCCGCGGGAACTGCATCACCGTCATGTCGCCCTCCAGGCCCGGCAGATGCTCGACCAGCCAGGAACGAAGCGCCGGCTCGTCGAGCTCATCGCCGGGCCGGATGGCGGCGACGTCGTGCGACGGGGCCGGCTCGTGGACGGTGGCCATGGACGGAGTCCCTCCTGCGATGGCGCATGAACGTCACCACAAGCTAATTCATCATGATGAATAGGTCAAGGTGCATCATGGTGCGGCTCACGGCCCCTGCAGCCGCCGGGCGTGCGTCAAGGAGTCACAGCCACTCGACGTCGCCGTCGAGGAGATCGCCCAGCTGCTCCTTGTGCAGGTGCAGGACATTGGCGAGGTGCGACTCCATCAAGGACTCAGCGGTCGGCGCGTCACCGTCCAGCACCGCCTGGGCCAGCTTGAGGTGGTCATCGACGAGCGTGTCATGGATCGTCCGAACGTCGCCGACGGTCGCGAAGTGGTGCGCAACCAGCTGGCCATACGCCCGGAACGTCACCTGGATGACCCTGTTGCCGGCAAGGGCCGCCAACGCGCCATGGAAGCCCTCATGCCCAGACATGTACACGTCCAGATCGTCGTGCGCGACGTCGTCGACGTCACCGGAAAGGTACGGAGTCATCGCCGCCTCCCGTGCCGCCACTTCAGGGTTGGCGGCGGCCAAACGCGCCAGGGTCGACTCGGCGTAGACCCACGCATCGAACAGCTCTTCGTAGGAGGCGCCCGCCAGATGGAAGTACAGCGCCTGCAGCCGGCCCAGGTTCGCCGAGTCGACCGTGCCGACCAGTGGGCCTCCGCCAGGCCCGCGCCGGATCGAGATCATGCCTTGGACCTCGAGAAGCCGAAGTCCCTCACGAAGGGACTCCCGGCCCACGCCGTACAACTTCAGCATCTCCGCCTCGGAGGGAAGGCTGTCTCCCGTGCGCAGTCCGTGCGACCGGACCGTGCGCACCACGTTGCGGGCGACAACTTCGGCCGCTTTGAGCGGACGGAGAACCGATCCACCGGCTGCGATAGGTATTCCGGCACGCCTACCGTTTCCGGACGTCACCTTGCTCCTCATGACCACTCACCCTTCGGAGTTCGCTTGCACCTTGTCGCTCGTGCCTCCGCCGGGACCACTGGCGCGACGAGGGCACTCCCGTAAGAATTCATACCGATAAATTGATGCCACACCCACATGCCGACGCTCCCGTGCACAACGCATGTGCGAGAGCGCCTCCGTGAGGGTGTGTCGGCGCTCATTGACGGCTCCGGCGCCCCGGAGCTGGTAGGCCCACACGATCGCCTCGTCGAACCCCTTGGTCGCGAACTCCGCCACCTGGCCGTGATCCAGGGCGTCGGCTCGCAGGATGTACATGAACGGGCCGGTCCAGCCCGGAACTTGGCGGATCTCCCTGATGGCCGCCCGGCCTCGCGCCGCCTCCGCGACACCCACCCTGACAGGGGCGAACACCCATCGGTCCGGCCGATCGCTGAAGGGGCCGCCGGCGAAAACCCGGCGGAGCACGGCGATCTCGTCGTCGAGGTCGCGGCCACGAGTGGCGAACGGCGCACCGAGCGCCGCGAACTCCCCCTGCGGCCGGCCCGCGCCGGCCCCCGGTCGTAAGCGCCCGCCCGAGACCTCATGCAGCGTCGCGACGGCCCGTGCGCCCAGATGTGGGCGCCGGAGCACGGCGAAGGGCACAGCCGTCGCCGGCCCGGTCGTGCCAGCCGCCCCGGCGACGGCGGCCAGGGCGGCCAACGGGTCGGCCAGAGGCGTCCGCTCGTCGAGGACGGCCGTACCCGGACTGTGCGAGCGCCGCGGTCCACCCGGGTTCGGGGGCGCGGATCCGCGGCCGACGGGATGCACCACCCGGTCACCGGCCCGGCGCGCGCCGCATCCGGCGAACTCGCCGTCCCGGGCCGGTTCGACGAGTGCCCCACGCGGGATGGCCCACGCGCTCGGGCTCAGCCGGGCACCCCTCGTGCCGCCCCGCCACTGGCGGAGCGATGGAGCCGGGGGACGGGTCATGTCAGAACGACTCCGTCAGCGATCCGACCCGGCTCAGGTCGACGATCCTGCGCTCGGCGATCGCGACCCGGGCCTGCACCATCGAACGCGGGAATCCCGCCGAGAGATGTGCGGAGAGCCGCCCTTCGGCGTCGACCCAGGCGGCGCCCCACCGCTCCGGGTCGTCGTGCTCCCTCAGGAACACGCGATCGCCGGGGCGATGCTGACCCACGTACTGCAGCTTTCTGCCGAACTGGTCCGACCAGAAGTAGGGGACGTCGTCGGCAGACTTCGGTGTGCCCACGATCGCGCCGACCGCGGCCAGCGCACCGTTCACCGCCTCGTCCCAATGCCCGAAGTGGACCCGCTGACCGAGCAGGTCGCTCCACCGCGCGGCCACGTCTCCCACTGCGAACACGTGGGGGTCACTGGTCCGACGGTCCGCGTCGACGGCAACTCCCCCCGCCTCGACAGCGAGACCGGCGCGGACCAGCCAGTCGGTGTCGGCGCGCACGCCCACACCCGTCACCACGACGTCCGCAGGGATGAGCTCGCCGTCGGCGAGCACCACCCCTTCTGCCGAGACCTCGCGAACCCTGGTCGACGTGCGCAGGTCCACGTCCTGCCACCATGGCAGGAGCCGACGCCCGACCTCCGGGCCCAGCGGCCCCTCGAGCGGCGCCGCGCCGAGCTCGACGCACGTCACCCGGCATCCGCGCGTCAGCGCGGCGGTGCTGACCTCGGCACCGATCCAGCCCGCGCCGATGACGACGAGCCGGGCGCCGGGCACCAAGGACTCGCGGAGGCGCTCGGCGTCCTCACGGGTGCGCAGGGTCACCTGCGGCCCGTCGCCGGGCAGGGTGACCGGGCTCGCCCCGGTGGCGATCACCAGGAAGTCGTAGTCGTGGGGGGGCCCGGGGGGGGGGGCCCCCCCCCGGGGCCGGGCCCGCCCCGGGGGGGGGGCGCCCCCGGGGCCCCGCACCCCCCCCCCCCCCCCGCCCCCCCCCCCCCCGCCGGGGCCGGCGCCGG
>NZ_JBIVTV010000030.1:17834-63894 GCF_044756885.1 Streptomyces sp. NPDC091412
CCGCCGGGGGGGGGGGGCCCCCGGGCGGCCGGGCGGGGGGGGGGGGGCCGGGGCGCGCCGGGGGGCCTACCCCCTGGCGGGGTGGGGGGGGGCCCCCCGGGGCGCCCCCCCCACGCCGCTGTGCCAGGTCCAGGCCTGTGGCGCGCTCGCCGCGGGCGAAGCTCACCTCCAGCTCCGCCAGGCCCAGGCCCAGATCGAGGTCGACGTCGCCGTGCAGGAAAGCCTTCGTCAACGGCGGGCGGTCGTACGGCTCGTGGAGCTCGTCGCCGATCAGTACGATCTCGCCGTCGAAGCCTGCCGATCGGAGCGCCGCACAGGTCCGTCCGCCGCCGATTCCACCACCGACGACAACAACCCTCTGCGGAGCCGCTCCGGCGTACGTCATGCGAGAACTCCCTCCGCACGGAGCACCCGATCGGCCAGCTCGGCCGGCGGGTGCAGGATCATCTCGTTGCTGCGCGCCTTCCGGAACAGCAGATGAGCGCAGTGCTCCCAGCTGAACCCGATGCCACCATGAACCTGGACGTTCTCGCCGCTGGCGAGGACGGCGGCGCGGGACGCCGCCAGCAGGGCCATGGCCGAGGCCTCCGGGAGGTCCCGCGGGCTCTGGACCGCCGCCCACACCGCGTGCTCCACGAGCGACCGGGCCAGGTCGGCTTCCACCGCCACGTCGGCGAGCACGTGCTTGACGGCCTGGAAGGAGCCGATGACCCGGCCGAACTGCTCGCGGACCTCGGCGTACTCGACCGCGTCCTCCAACGACTGCTCGGCGACGCCGAGCTGTTCGCAGGCGAGCAGGAGATCGGCGACCGCCTCGATCCTGTTGCGCAGCCCTTCCGTGACGGCGTCGCCGAGGTCTGTCGCGGGGGCACCGTCGACGGTCAGCGTGGTGATGTCCCGGACGAGGTCCAGGGTCTCGTGCCGGTCCCGGGTCGCGTCCGCGACGTCAACCCCGAACCAGCGCGCTCCGGCCGGGGTCGACGCCTCGGCGATGAGGACGTCTGTCACGGATCCGTCGACGACGGCCGGAGCCGATCCAGTGACCCGCCAGACGCCGTCGACCTCGACCGCGCGGAGGTCGCCGGCGAAAGCGACGGCACCGTGAGCGCTGCCGTCGATCAGTGCGGGCAGCCACACGCCGGCGGTCGGCGACTCGAGCGCGGCCACGAGCGCCTCGATGGCCAGTGCCGCGCCGAACAGCGGAACCGCCGCGGTTCGCCGGCCCAGCACCTCGACGACCGCGCCCAGCTCGGCGTGAGTCGCGCCGGCGCCGCCTTGCTCCTCCGGTACCGCGAGTCCAAGAATGCCGACCTCGCGGATCAGACGCTCCCACAGCTCACGGT
Source organism: Streptomyces sp. NPDC091412 (assembly GCF_044756885.1). NCBI lineage: Bacteria > Bacillati > Actinomycetota > Actinomycetes > Kitasatosporales > Streptomycetaceae > Streptomyces > Streptomyces sp. NPDC091412. The sequence goes on from NZ_JBIVTV010000030.1 coordinate 19,178, forward strand.
CGAACGCTCCGTCGGCCGCGGCATCGGCCCGGGCGACCGCATCGCTGCGGGGCGCAACCCGGTCGGCCAGCTGCGCAACGCACTCGGTGAGCTCCGACCGCATCTCGGCCGCCTCGACATCCTGCAGAATCATCCTTCACACCTCCACGAAGTCCGAGACGTCCGTCTGCAGTGATGCGAGGAGGTCCGCGTACTTCTCCTCGGCCCGGGCCTGGAGCCGCGGCGCGTGCATCGACGGGAAGAGGTCGGGTGCGGGAGTCACGTCGCGCAGCAACTGCTTGGCCACGGACTGCTTGTGCACCTCCGTCGCGCCGTCGGCGATCGCCATGTGGAAGCTCTCCAGGACGTACTTGCCGAACGGCATCTCGGTCGAGATGCCCAGCGAGCCGTGCAGCTGCAGGGCACGGCCGGCGACGTCCTGCAGCACCCTCGGCATCGCGACCTTCACGCCCGCGATGTCCTTGATGACCTGCTTGTAGTTCTTGGCCTGGTCGATCTTCCACGCCGTGCGCAGCACGAACAGCCGGAACTGCTCGAGCTGGATCCACGAGTCCGCGATCATCTCCTGGACCAACTGCAGGTCTCCGAGCCGCCGGCCACGGGTCTCGCGCGAGACCGCCCGCTCGAGCATCAGGTCCAGCGAGCGGCGCACCAGCGCGACGGTGCGCATCGCGTGGTGGATGCGACCGCCTCCCAGGCGCACCTGCGCGACCTTGAAGCCGTCGCCCTCCTCGCCGAGCATGTGGTCCGCGGGGATGCGCACGTCGTTGTACCGGATGTAGGCGTGCGTCCCCTCGTGGCCGGCGTGGCCGGTGACGCCGACGTTGCGGACTATCTCGATGCCCGGCGTGTCCGACGGCACGATGAACATCGACGCGCGACGGTGGCGCGGTGCGTCCGGGTCGGTCACCGCCATGAGGACGAGGAAGCTCGCGAACCGGGCGTTCGACGAGAACCACTTCTCACCGTTCACGACGTAGTGGTCGCCGTCGCGCACGGCTCGGCATCGGAACGACGTCGGGTCAGATCCTCCCGTCGGCTCCGTCATCGAGAAGCACGACGCGATCTCGCCCTCGAGCAGCGGGGTCAGGTAGCGACGCTTGAGCTCCTCGGAGCCGAAGTGCGCCAGCACCTCCGAGTTGCCCGAGTCCGGTGCCTGGGTGCCGAAGACAACAGGGCCGCAGAGGGTCGTGCCGATCAGCTCATTGAGCAGCGCCAGCCTGAGCTGCCCGTAGCCGGGGCCCCCGAGCTCCGGGGCCAGGTGACAGGCCCACAACTCCTTCTCGCGCACCTTTTGCTGCAGGGGCTTGATGATCGCGTTTCGGACGGGGTCGGTCATGTCGAGCGGGTGCTCGTACATGCGATCGGCCGGCTCGACCTCCTCGCGGACGAACTGCTCGACCCAGTCCAGCTTCGCCTGGTACTCCGGATCGGTCTGGAAGTCCCACGCCATGGTGTTCTCCTTCAGGTGGCGGACGGCTCGGATTCGCCGATCGCCCAGTTGGGCAGGACGACGTCCCCTCCGAGGTCGATGAACTCGACGGTCACGGGCGTGCCCACGAGCAGGTGCGGGCGACCGGGCAGGTGACCGAGGAAACGGACGGTCGGGTCCCCGGGTCGCGGTTCGACATCGACCAGGACCGACGTGTACGGAACCGGGAAGTGGGGGTTGATCTGGTGCTCGACGACGGTCCACGTGTGGACCCTGCCCTCGCCGGGCACCTCCTCCCACCCGAGGTCGTCACCGCGGCAGGAACGGCACCGCGGGCGGGGCGGCTGCTGCTGGTGCGCGCAGGCGCGGCATGTCTGGACCACGAGCCTGCGCTCCCGGGCCGCGGCGAAGAATCCCGACGTGTCGGGGTCATCCGTGATCGGACGCAGTCCGATCCCTCCTCCCAGCCCGCTCATGCCGACACCAGCAGCAGGGCGCTCGCCCCCGGCGGAGGCGCCGAGGTGACCAGCGAGACCTCGACCCCGGGGACTTGAGCGGTCGACGTTCCGCGGATCTGGCGGACGCCCTCGACGATGTGGTTCATGCCATGGATGTACGCCTCGGACAACTGACCTCCTGCCGTGTTGATCGGGATCTGTCCGCCGACGTCGAGCGCGCCGCTCTCGACGAAGGCCGACGTGTCGAGGCGGTCGCAGAATCCGTAGTCCGGCAGTTGGAGGAACACCGTGATGGTGAAGCAGTCGTAGAGCTGCGCCACATCGACGTCGCTCGCCGTCAGGCCGGCACGCGCGTAGAGCCGCTCGGCGACGCGCCGGGAGGTGAGGTTGTCGAGGCTCTCCCCCATCAGCACCGGGTACATCTGTCCCGGCCCGACCCGCATCCCCGTGCCCTGGGCGACGGAACGGATCATCGCCGGCGACTGTGCGCAGTCGCGCGCCCGCTCCGCCGAGGTGACGACCAGCGCCGCCGCGCCGTCCGTCTCCAGGCAGAAATCGTAGAGGCGCAATGGGTCGGAGATCATCCTCGACGCGTAGTAGTCGTCGAGCGTCAACGGGCGGTCGTACATCTGTGCCGCCGGGTTCGCGTTGGCTCGCTGGCGGCACACCATGGCGATCTCGGCGAGCGCCCCCGACGTCAGGCCCCACTCCTCCTGGTAGCGCCGGGCGATCATGGCGAAGAACTGGCCGGGCGAGGTGACGCCGTACGGTGAGAACAGCTCGAGGTAGCTCGAGTTCCCCCCGACGCTGCTGTCGGCCGACACGCCCTTGCCCAGCCGCCGTCCCGACCTGCCGTTGAGCGCGCGGTAGACGAGGACGTTCGTGGCCTGCCCGGACACGATCGCCGCCACCGCCTGCCCGACCATCGCCGCCGGGCCGGACCCGCCGGGACCGTTCTGGCCCCAGTACGTGATGTCGTCGATGCCGAGCGCGTCAGCCAGCGCCACCTGGGACGTCTCGTCGTAGTCGCTGCGGATCAGTCCGTCGATGTCGGCGGGAACCAGCCCGGCGTCCCCGATGGCGGCCAGCGACGCCTCGGCGGCGAGTGAGGTGACGCTGACGCCGGACGCCTTCGAGTACGCGGTTGTGCCGATGCCGACAATCGCGCACCGGTCCGGCACCCAGGTGTCGGTCACGACGCCACCTCGTCGGCGACGAGGCCGCTCACCACCGCGTCGGTGTCCGCTCCGAGGCGCGGAGGCGCCTTCGGCCCGGCGGTTCCGTACGAGAACCGGAACGGCGCCCCGGGGAACAGAGCCGACTGACCGTCACCGGCCGCGACCGGGACGAAGAAGCCGCGCTCCCGCAGGTGCGGATCGTCGAGGAGCTGCTCGGGCGCGAAGACCGGACCGATCGGCAGGCCACGGCGCTGGGCCTCCTCGTAGACCGTGACCGAGTCCTGCATCAGGAAGAACGACTCAATGATCGTCTGGATGTGGGAGAAGTGCTCCTGCCGGTACGCCAGCGAGAGGTACTCCTCACCTCCCAGATCGAGGTCGAGACCCATCGTGGTGAGCCACTCGACCAGCGTCTTCCACGTCCGGTCGTCGCTGAGGATCAGCGCGAAGTACACCTGAACGCCGTCGGCGCACTCGAACAGAGCCGGCTGCGTCGGCGACGGCTGCGCGTGCCGGCACGTCTGTCGTTCGAGCAGGACCCGGGGGTAGAACCAGTACGGGTTCGCCAGCTCACCGCTGACCGCCACGGCCTCATGCATCGAGACTTCGACCAGCTGGCCCAATCCCGTGGCCTGCCGTTCGAGCAGGGCGAGGAGCAGCCCGCAGTGGCCGAAGCTCGCCGCGAGCTGGAAGGCCTGATTCCCACCCGGCCTGATCGGCGGGATCGTGTGGTCGTCGTAGCCACAGCTCATGAGGATCCCGCCGGCGGCGAGCGCCACGAGGTCGCTCGAACGCCACTCGGCCCAGGGACCCGTCAACCCGAACGGGGAGACCGACAGAGCAATCAGGTGCGGCAACTCGTCGATGAGCGCGTGCAGATCGAGCCCGTCGGCCGCCAGATCGCGTGGGCCGGCCGACGTGATGAGCACGTCGGCGTCGGCGATGAGCGCCCTGCGCTCCTGACGCCCCTCGGCTGTGGACGTGTCCACAACGACACTGCGCTTGCCCGTGTTGTACGTCCAGAAGTGCAGGCTGTGGTCGGGGTCGCCCTCGTGACCCTGTACCCACGGGCCGATCCTACGGCCGGCCGATCCGCCGGGGGGCTCGACCTTGACGACGTCCGCGCCCTGGTCGGCGAGCAGCTTGCCGACGATCTCGCCCTGAGGATCCTGAGCGAGCTCGACGACTCGCAGACCGCTGTACGTCAGTTCCGAGGTGGGGCCGTCCCACATGTCAGATCACCCCTTCCGACTCGAGCTCTGCGATCTCGTCGCTCGAGAGCCCGAGCATGTCGCCGAACACGTGGTGGTTGTCCTCACCGAGCAGTGGCGCGGAGCGCCAGGTGTGCTGGCGCGTCCGCGAGAACGTGATGGGCGTGCCCTCGAACCGGGCCTCGCCGATCACCGGGTGATCGAGCTCGAAGAAGATCCCGCGCTCCCGCAGCTGCGGGTCAAACTCGTTGATCTCCTCGGCTGTCTGCGCCGCACCGGCGGCCACACCCGCCGACTGCAGGAGGAGCATGGCGTCGCGGGGACTGCGCTGCCGGGTCCAGGTCGCGACATGCTCGTCCAACGCGTCCTGGTGGGCACGGCGCGACTCCTCGGTCGCGAACCGCGGATCCTCGGTCCAGGCCGGCCGCCCGATCGCCTCGACGAACCGCGTCCAGTCGTCGTCCCCGAAGACGGCGATCGCGATCCAGCGATCGTCACTGTCGCTCGGATACACCCCGTGGGGCGCTGCGGGCGGATGCTCGAGCCGGTTCCCGCGGGGGAAGTCGGGACGCCTGGTGTGGTGGCCGTTCACGGTCACGTCGAGCATGTCGGGCCCGATCATCGAGATGCCGACCTCGACGGCGGAGACGTCGACCTCGGCGCCGCGCCCTGTCTTGTTCCGTCGCAGGATCGCCATCATGAGCGCGGCCGAGTTGTAGTACGCTGCCTGGTTGTCCATGTAGGACAGCCCCCATCCGGACGGCTCGCGGCCGGGAAGTCCGCTGATGAAGGACAGTCCGCTGACTGCCTGGACGATCGGTCCGTAGGACTTGAAGTGCGCGTGCGGGCCCGAGTGCCCGAACCCGCTCATGCGTCCGTAGACGACGTTCGGCGACAGTTCGTCCAGCCGCTCGTAGGTGAGTCCCCAGCGCTCCATCACGCCCGGGGCGAAGTTCTCCGTCACGACGCTGCTCACCGAGATCAGACGGTCGACCAGGTCGCGCCCCTTCGGTGACTTCATGTCGACCGTGATGCCGAGCTTGTTGCGACTGTAGTTGTTGTGGAGTCCTCCGCGGTCCGGGTCGGCGTCGGGTATCTCCTCACCGTAGTTGCGCGTCTCGCCCTTGTAGATCGGGAGCAGGCGGGGCCGGTCGATCCGGCGCCGGTTCTCGATCTTGATCACCTCGGCGCCGAAGTCCGCGAGCATACGCGTGGCCACAGAGCCGACGCCCATCCAGCAGAAGTCCGCCACGCGGACACCCGCCAGCGGTCCGACCCGCGGCACCGGCGTGCGGTGGGCGGGACGTGCTGGAGACTCGTTCACCGACGTCATGCAGGTTGCTCGCTCTCTGTGCGTGGATCGGGGTGGCTCAGGACATCGCGGTGCGTCCACCGTCGACCGGCAACACCGTTCCGGTCGTGAAGGAGGACAGGTCGGAGGCGTAGTAGAGGGCGGCTCCGACGATCTCGCGCGGTTCCCCGGCGCGGCCGAGAGGGAACGACTTCGCGCGCTCGCGCCACTCGTCCGTGTACCAGACGTCACTCAGGTCCGTCAGGAAGGGCCCGGCCATGATCGTGTTGCAGCGGATCCGCGGGCCGTAGGCCTGGGCGAGGCCCTTGGTCAGGGTGTTCAACCCCGCCTTCGCCGCGGCGTAGACGAGGTCGGACGTCTTCGGACGAACCGAGGCGATTGAGCTCACGTTGACGATCGACCCGCCGTCGGCCATCCGTGGAGCCGTGAGGGTGCTGAGCCGGAACGGACCCTTGAGGTTGACGTCGAAGGTCTTGTCGAACAGCTGCTCCGTCGCGGTCTCGAGGCTCTCGTACATCGGGGCGATGCCGGCGTTGTTCACCAGTACGTCGAGACGGCCGAACTCCTCGAAGACGGTGTCGACGAGCGCCTCACCACCGGCCCAGTCACCGACGTGGGCGCCGACCCCTACGGAGCGGACACCGCTGTCGCGGGTCAGCTTCTCCGCCACCTCCCGGCACGCGTCGGCCTTGCGGCTCGCGACCACGACATTGGCTCCCGCACGGGCGAACGCCTGGCACATCTCCAGGCCGAGGCCACGGCTGCCGCCGGTCACCAGCACGACTCGGCCGGTCAGGTCGATCGCTACACTCATGGCCTCTCCTTCCAGGACCGGGACTCGGCCACCTTGGGTTCGGGAGGAAGGTTCAGGTGCCGCTCGGCGACGATCGACCGCTGGATCTGGTCGGTTCCGCCTGCGATGCGGTAACCGGGAGCACCGAGGACGTGGGCGTTCCACGAGAACGTGCCCGGCTCGCCGAGGTCGGCGACCGCCCGGTCAGCCAGTAGGGTGCGCGCCAGGTCCGAGACCCGGTTGAGCTTCGCGACCCACTGCAGCTTGCGCATGGAGCCGGCGGCGCCCGGCGCCTCGCCGGCGTCGCGTGCACGCTTGTCACGCCGGAGGGCGATCTCGGCGGCGATCTCCCGCATCCGGACATCGGCCAGTGCGAGCCTGACGTCGCGGTGGGACAGGGAGCGGGTTCGTCTTGCGAGATCGACCAGCTGCTCGAACGACCCGCCGACGCCCGCCTTGTTGGAGGCATTGGCGCGCTCGAAGCCCAAGGTCGCCCGAGTGACGCCCCACCCGTCGCCGACGTCGCCCATCCGGTACGCGTCCGGAACGCGTACGTCGGTCAGGAACACCTCGTTGAAGCTCGTCCCACCCGACATCTGCCGGATCTGGCGCACCTCGACTCCCGGCGCGTCCATGGGGACCATGAGGGTGGTCAGACCGCGGTTGCGCTTCGAGCCGGCCTCGGTCCGGACGATCGCCTGCCCCCAGTCGGCGAACTGGGCACCGGACGTCCACACCTTCTGCCCGTTGACGACCCACTCGTCGCCTTCGCGCACGGCCCGGGTGGAGATGTTCGCGAGGTCCGAGCCGGCCCCCGGCTCCGAGAACAGCTGACACGCGAGCAGTGAGCCGTCGAGCAGCCCCGGGAGCAGCAGGGACCTGAGCTCGTCCGACCCGTAGATCCGCACGGTGGGGGCGATCAGGTTGACGGTCACCGAGAAGAGTTCGTGTCGGGTCGGAGCGACCGCGGCGGTCTCCTCCTCCTTGAAGGCGTCGGCGTACTCCGTGGGCAGGCCGGCACCGTGCAGCTCCGTCGGCCACGAGAGAGCCGCGTACCCGGCGTCGAACTTGAGTCGCTGCCACTCCCGCAGCTCGCGCAGGACCTCGAGTTCGGCGTCGTGGTCGAGATTGTGGAAGACCGAGACGTCGTGCTCGTCCCGCACGGCCGTTCGGGCAGGAGCGTTCTGCCTCAGCCATGCCCGGGCCTGCTCGCGGAACTGCTCGATCGTCGGAGTCCCGACGGCCATGTCGATCGCCATCGTCACGCCTCGTCACTCACCGAGATCGCGCGCTCGGGACAGTTGTCGACGGCCGACAGCAGGTCCGCGATACCGTCCCGGTCGTCGGGAACACGCTCTTCGAGGATGACCGGGAAACCCTCGTCGTCGTAGTCGAAGAAGGCCGACGCGAGCGTGTAGCAACGGCCGTGGCCACTGCACTTCGAGGTGTCGACGGTGATGCGCTTCATCTCAGGCCTCCCAGGCAAGCTGCAGCTTCTCGACGCCGACCTGCGGGCCGCTCTCGACCAGGCCCTCCGTGTTCGTGACGCGGTAGTTCGGGATCCGCTTGTGCCACTCCTCGAGGGTGATGGCGAGCTCGGTCCGGGCGAGGTGTGCGCCGGCGCAGCGGTGCGGGCCGCCCGCGAACGAGAAGTGGCGGTTGACCTGGCGGTCGAGGCGGATCTCGGTCGGGTCGTCGTACACGGCCTCGTCGCGCGAGGCCGACGGGTTGGCGACCATGACCATGTCGCCCTTCTTCATCGGGCAGCCGTGGAAGTCGACGTCCTCGGCGACCTGACGAGCGGTCATCACGATGTTGTGCGCGCGCAGGAACTCCTCGACCGCGTTCGGGATGATCTCCGGCTCACGCGTGATCCACTCACGATCCGAGTCGTGTGTGGCAAGCCAGTAGAAGATGTAGCTCAGCTGGCTCTTCACCGTGTCGAGGCCGGCCAGGAGCATCACCTCCGACATGTTCAGGAACTCGTCGTCGCGGATCGGCCGGCCCTCGATCTGGGCGTTCGCGAGGATCGTGAAGAAGTCGTCCTCGGCGTTCGCCGGCTGGTTCTCCCTGCGGTCCTTGAGGACGCCCGCGAAGTAGGTGCGGATGTCCCGCTGCGCCTGCAGCTGGTCCTCGGCCTCCTCGCCGAAGTGGCCGAGGCCCTCGAAGATCGTCTCGACCCACCCCATGAACATGTCGATGTGCTCCAGCGGAAGCCCGAGGATGCGCAGGAAGACCTTGGTCGGGAACACCTTCGCGAACTGCTCGAGGAAGTCGCACTGGCCGTCGGCCACGAACGACTCGATGGTGTCGATGCAGTCCTGACGGATGGAATCCTCGATGGCCTTCACAAAACGCGGGGAGAAGGCGATGCTGACGAAGCGCCGGTACTCGCTGTGCAGCGGCGGATCGATCATCGTCGGGATCCAGGTCCAGTCCGGGTGCGGGACGGTCGGAATGGTGGCGCTGCTGCTGAAGATCTCCGGCGTCTGGTACGCCTCGCCGACGAGCTCGGAGGTCAGCAGCATCCAGAAGCCGGGGCCGTACGTCGAGTAGGCCGTCGGGCCCTGGTGGCGGAGCTTGTCGAACTCCTCGAAGTAGCTCAGCGCCGGTTTCGGGTTCGTGTAGTCGAAGTGGACGACCGGGCATCCCGCGGCCTTCGCTCGCTCGAGCCGCTCGGCGGCTTCGGCGGCCTCGTCGTACTGCCCGCTGGTCGTGGTCTGCATCGGCGCTCCTCGCTCGGTGGACGGTCTCAGTGACTGACGGCTGGGGGGACTGCGGCGCTGTTCGGCGGCGCTGTGGTGATCGGGAGGTGGTTGGCGACCTTGATCGTGTGGATCATGCGCGACAGGACCCAGTCGCGCTCCCCGCGGTCGAACTCCAGGTCGTAGGTCGCCGCCATCATCAGGACGTGTGACGGGTCGCCCTTCAGCATCTGGTGGGACACGAGGTATGCCTGGGCGGTGGCCCGGTCACCGGCGACGTCGACGCCGTACGGCGCGATCATGTGGTGTTGCCACGCCAGGTGGGCCGTGTTGTCGCGGATGTAGTCGACCATCGCCCGCGCACCCGTCACGACCGTCCGGCCGTTGTGGTAGTCGGCCACGACCTCGTCCGCGAGGATCCCGGCGAGCCCCTCCCACTCGCGAGCGTCCACGAAGGCTGCGTAGTCAGTGATGACGCGACGGATCTCGAGGTCGTCGACGGCCCGCGCGAGTCGCTCCACGAGGTGCTCGGTGGTGTCCACGCTGGCTCCTTTCGGCTCACGGTGTGGCACAGCGCACGCTAATTCGTCATGATAATTAGGTCAAGGGAAAGGTGGGGTCCCTTGCGGCAAGCGGTTCGCGCGAGTCACTCTTCGGCGAGACGACCCCCGCCCTCCGCACCCGTCGAGCGCGGGCGCGCCGGGACGCCGGCCACCCCGGCAGCGACCGGCGCAGCATATTCATCATGATGTATTACCGCAAGGTTGAGACCTCTCGATCCACAAGACGCCCGGCGCGGCCCGCCCCGACCCGCCCGGGCAGCCGTCACCGGATCTGTAATTCCTTATGATGAATAAGCTAGGGTGTGGCGCAGGGCACAACCGGACGGCAGGTCAAGCGAGGTCTCGATGGCATCAACTGCGCGCAAACTCAAAGGCGTTGTCGGCAAGGCGACGGAATCCGGCCTGCCGGAACAGGTCGACGTCGTCGTCGTCGGGTCGGGCGCGTCCGGACTCACAGCCGCACTGAGCGCCGCGGTGAACGGCGCCGACGTGCTCGTCCTGGAGTCCGAGCACCTGGTCGGCGGGACGTCGGCGATCTCCGGCGGAGCGATATGGGTTCCCGATCACCGCCTCTCCTACGACGCCCTCAAGGCGGACGACTCCCCGGAGCAGGCGCGGACCTATCTGCTGGGCCAGGGCCGCGACCAGGTCCTCGACCACGACATCGTCGACACGTTCATCGAGACCGCGCCGAAGGTCGCCCGCTTCATCGAGGAGCAGACGTACCTGAGCTGGATCCCCGTGGCGTGGCCCGACTACACGTCCGACATCCCGGGCGCGTCGAACTTCCGGTCGCTCTTCCCCGGCCCGTTCTCCCCGTCGGTCCTGGGCGATGCGGCCGGCCTCGTGCGACCGCCCAAGAAGTCGGGCATGGCCCGCAACCCCCTGCCCCTGTGGCTCATCAACGGGATCCAGGGCGTGTGGATGGCCGGGTACGCGATGATCGGCGCACTCCTCGAAGGCTGCCTGCACCACGGGGTCGCGGTCCGCACCGGGGCTCGCGCGACGCAGCTCCTGAAGGACTCCACCGGCATCACCGGCGTGGTCGTCGACACCGGCGCGGGCCGGGAGACGGTCCGGGCCTCGAAGGGCGTCATCCTCGCCAGCGGCGGCTTCGAGGGCGACGACGATCTCACCGCGAAGCACCTCGGCGCGCCCTTCCCGATCCAGACCAGCGCCCGCGGTCACGTCGGCGACGCCATGCACATGGTGGAGGAGGTCGGGGCCGACATGGTCGCCACCGACCAGGCATGGTGGATGCCCGGGATCAGCATCCCGGGAGAGGAGCTCGACGGTGCGCCGATCAGCCGCCTCGTCCAGGGCGAACGGGCGCTGCCCCACACGATCATGGTGAACGCCGAGGGCAAGCGCTTCGGCAACGAGGCGGCGTCGTACAACGACCTCGGTGCCGTGATGCGCGAGGTGGACCCTGCAAGCGGCGAGATGCCGAACGCCACCGGCTGGATGATCTTCGACGAGTACTACCACCAGCGCTACAGCTTCCTGAGCACCCCACCCGGCGGCGACTACCCGGCCGTTGTCCAGAAGGCCGCCACCTTGGAGGAGCTCGCCCGCAAGTGCGGGATCGACCCCGACGGTCTCACCCGGACGGTCCGGCAGTTCAACCCGGAGGCCGCAAAGGGCCTCGACCCCTGGTTCGGACGCGGCACCACCACGTTCGAGCGCTTCTTCGGCGACCACAACCCCTTCCTGGGGCGCTTCTCCATCAACGCCTGGGCTCCCGCTGCGGCCGAGCGCGGACGTGCCCTGATCGCGAAGTTGATCGGGCCGGTCGCCGGCCGGATCATGGGGAACATCGCGAAGGCCCGGAATCCGGAGCGGATGCGCAAGCAGCTGGTCGGCCCCCTGGCCATGGTCATGCGTCCCGCGTTGAAGAACCCCGCCACGGGCGCCATCGGGCCCGTCGACACCGCGCCGTACTACGCGGTGAAGGTCGAGGCCAGCGCCATCGGCACCATCGGCGGGCCACGCGCGGACGTCAAGGGCCGTGTCGTCGACACCGAGGGGAAGGCCATCCCCGGGCTGTACGCGGCGGGCAATGTCGGAGGTGCGACGACGCAGGGCTTCTACGGCGGGGCCGGCGGCACGATCGTCCTCGGCGTCGCCTTCGGATACCTCGCAGGAGAGGACGCCGCCGCGCGCTGAGGCGGGCCCTCAGGCGCTCACAGTACGGGCGCGTGGCCGCCCACCTCGCCGGAGACGGCCAGCCACGCGCCCGCCCGCAGATCTGTACCCGTGTGATCGCGGCCGAGCCCGAACGGCGCCAGGCCGTCCTCAGTACCGACAAGAGGTGGACATGGATCGCGAGCTCGAAGAGCGCTGCGCCCTGGTGACGGGGGCCGGGTCGGGCATGGGGGCGGCCACGGCCCTGCTGTTCGCCGAGCAGGGCGCACGCGTGCTCGTCGCCGACATCGACTGGGAACTCGGAGAGGGGACCGCGCGGGCCATCCGCGACCGAGGCGGCGACGCCGTCTTCCTGCGCACGGACGTCTCGGTCGAGGAAGACGTCGAACGTGCGGTGGCCACCGCAGTGGAACGCTGGGGCCGGCTCGACTGCGCCGTGAACAACGCGGCGGTCGCCCCCGACGCGGCCCGCCTCGTGGACCTCGACCTCCGGGCCTTCGACCGCATCGTCTCGGTGAACCTCCGGGCTATCGCGCTCTGCCTGAAGCACGAGCTGCGCCAGTTCGTCCGACAGGGCGAGGGGCCGCGGACGATCGTCAACATCGGATCGGTGAGCTCGGTGCGCGCACGCGTCGGCAACGCCGCGTACGTCGCCGCGAAGCACGCCGTCGTCGGCCTGACCAAGGTCGCCGCGCTGGAGCACGGCGCGGAGGGGATCCGGGTGAACGCCGTCCTGCCCGGCGGCGTCGACACCCCGATGATCCGCGCCTCGCGGGCGGGTCGCACGCCCGTGGACGAGTTCTCGCTCAGCGTGTTCGGCCGGCTCGGCACGCCGGAGGAAGTCGCACAGGCCAACCTGTGGCTGAGCTCCGAGAGGTCGTCCTACGTCACCGGACACTGCCTCGCGGTCGACGGGGGGCACCTGGTGCAGTGACGGCGGGCTCATCGCCATCGCCGGTCCGTTGTCCGACGGTTGTGGCGGGGGCTCGGCCCGATCAGGGTCGTCACTGTCGCCAGCCTCATCATCGCCGGGGCCTGCCTCCGACTCCGGCTCAGGCCCCCCACCAGACCGGGCGTTCCTGCTGCCGCCGGTCCCCCGGTCGCCGGACCCCGAAACCCTTGACTAATTCATCATGAGGAATTAATTTTATCGCCAGCCGCAGGGCAGGTGAAGGAGACGGTGAGCTGATGGGAATCTGTGAGGGCCGCGTCGCCGTGGTGACCGGCGCGGGCGCCGGCCTCGGCCGCGAGCACGCACTCGAGTTCGCTCGGCAGGGAGCCCGGGTGGTGGTCAACGACGTGGCGAACCCGGAACCCGTCGTGCAGGAGATCCTCGACATGGGGGGTCAGGCGGTGCCGAGCACCCACGACGTCTCCGACTGGGACGACGCGGGACGCCTGATCAGGACGGCCCTCGACGCCTTCGGCACGGTGCACACCGTGGTGAACAACGCCGGCATCCTGCGCGACAAGATGCTGGTCAACATGGACGTCGCCCAGTGGGACGCTGTCGCCAAGGTGCACCTGCGGGGCACCTTCTGCGTCACCAGGCACGCAATCGACCACTGGCGTCAGCAGTACAAGGCGGGAGACCCCGTCACCGCGCCGCGCATCGTGAACACCTCCTCCCCCTCGGGGCTGTTCGGCAACATCGGGCAGGCAAACTACGGCGCCGCCAAGGCAGCGGTCGCCTCCTTCACCCTCATCGCCGCCGACGAGCTCGCCCGGCTTTCCGTGGGCGTCAACGCGATTGCCCCGACCGCGTTGACCGACATGACGGCGGGGCTCGACGCGTACGTCGCGCAGGTACGCGAGACCTTCGAGCGCACCGGCTTCGACTCCGGCTCGCCGGCGAACATCGCCCCGTTGGTCGTCTACCTGGGCAGCCCCGCATCGGAGGGCATCACGGGCCGGGTCTTCACGGTCAAGGGCGGCGAGATCGCCGTGGCGGAGACCTGGGTCAAGGGTCCGCGCGCCGAGAAGCAAGGGCGCTGGGAGGTCGCCGAGATCGGCGGCATGCTCCACCAACTGGTCGCCCGGGCAAGACCGAACAGCCGGATCGACGGGAGTCCGCGACCGTGAGGAACGACATCGCGCCCGCAACCAGGGTCTTCGAGGACATCGCGGCGTTCCGGGCCGCCGAGGGCGAACTCCTCGGCGTGGGCGACTGGTTCGAGGTCAGCCAGCAGAGGGTCGACGACTTCGCCGATGTGACCGAGGACTGGCAATGGATCCACATCGACGTCGAGCGGAGCAAGGCGGGTCCCTACGGCGCGCCGATCGCGCACGGCTTCCTCACGCTCTCGCTGATTCCCCGCCTCGGCGGCGACATCTTCCGCGTCGACGGGCCGCGGATGGCAATCAACTACGGTCTCAACAAAGTGCGTTTCCCCAGCCCGGTGATCGCCGGCTCCCGGGTTCGCGCGGTCGCCACGCTCGTCGAGGTCACCGATGTGCCTGCCGGTGTGCAGGCGGTCGTCCGCTACACGATCGAGATCGAGGGCGCCGACAAGCCGGCCTGCGTCGCCGAGACGGTGCGCGTGCTGGTCCCCTGAGCCGTCGGCCGCCTTACCGGAAAAGGAGCATCATGCAGGACGCTGTCATCGTCGCGGCCGCCCGCTCGCCCATCGGGCGGGCCAACAAGGGGTCCCTGCGCGACCTCCGCCCCGACGACCTCGCCGCCGAGACGGTGACGGCCGCGCTCGCGCAGGTGCCGGCCCTCGACCCGGCCGAGGTGGACGATCTCATGCTCGGCTGCGCGCAGCCGGCCGGTGAGCACGGGTACAACATGGGCCGCGCGGTCGCCGTGCTGGCAGGCCTCGACGGCGTCCCCGGCACCACCGTCAACCGCTACTGCTCCTCCAGCCTGCAGACCACCCGGATGGCACTCCACGCCATCCGGGCCGGCGAAGGTGACGTCTTCATCTCCGCCGGTGTCGAGATGGTCAGTCGCTACCAGTACGGGAAGGCTGACGGGCTGCCACAGACCCGCAATCCGCGCTTCGCCGAAGCGGCCGCCAGGTCCGAGCGGCTGGCCGGGAACGGCGGCACCTGGACCGATCCTCGCGAAGCCGGCGACCTTCCGGACCTCTATCTCGCGATGGGCCACACAGCGGAGAACGTGGCCCAGGTCATGGGTGTCTCACGCGCGGACCAGGACGCCTTCGCCGCCCGCAGTCAGCAACGCGCGCAGGCCTCGATCGCGAGCGGGTTCTGGGCCGAGGACATCACCCCCGTCACTCGCCCAGACGGCGTGGTGGTGTCGGCCGACGACGGACCCCGGTCCGGCGTCACCGCCGAGTCCCTGGCCGCACTGGAGCCGGTGTTCCGTCCGGACGGCACCGTGACGGCCGGCAACTGCTGTGCCCTCAACGACGGCGCCGCCGCACTCGTGCTCATGTCCGCGCAGCGAGCACGCGACCTGGGCATCACCCCGCTGGCCAGGATCGTCAGCACGGGGCTGAGCGCCCTGTCGCCCGAGATCATGGGGCTCGGTCCGGTGGACTCGTGCCACCAGGCCCTGGCGCGGGCCGGCATGAAGGTTTCCGACGTCGACCTGGTCGAGCTCAACGAGGCCTTCGCGGCCCAGGTCGTGCCCTCGGTCCGGGAGCTCGGCCTCGACGAGGAACGGGTCAACGTGCACGGCGGGGCGATCGCCGTCGGGCATCCGTTCGGCATGACCGGAGCGCGACTCACCACGACGCTGCTCAACGCGCTGCGCTGGGAGGACCGCGAGATCGGGATGCTCAGCATGTGCGTCGGAGGCGGGCAGGGCATGGCGATGATCCTTCAGCGCCTCAACTGACGGCCGACGTGCTGTCTCCCACCGGGGACAGCCGGATGGGAACGACCCGGCACCAAGGCCGAGGCCGGACGCATCCCTGCGGTGACGCAGCTCTTTGACCCGCTCCGAGGGGCCGCTGCCCGGCCCGCCCGGGTTCCAGTGGTTGTCGCAACACCCCGCGGTTCAGGGGTGGCGACGGACTTCGGGATCCGGCGGGACCGCCCCTCATCGACACCCGCACGGGCGGGAAGTGGCTTTACGGACGTCAGCCCACTGGCACACAGAGGAAGGCGCCGGCACCGCTCGATGCGGTGGCGGCGCCTTCTGTGCCGTCCCGGTATCCGTGCGAGGCGGACCGTATCCACATCGCCGACCGACACGCCCGGACTCTGCGCTCAGGCCGCGCACACCGCACACCCCACTGTCAGGCCGCCTCCCGCCGGCCACGGTTCACCAGGCGCCCATGGTCGTGATCAGTGAACGACCCGCGGCGGCCTCCGAACCGTGCCTTCCCGGCCACCGGTAGGACGACCTCGTCATCGGCGAGGACGGGAAGCCGGCCATCGGAACACCGGTCGAGCGCGCCACTCGCCACGTCTGCTCCAGCAACCTGCTGCGGCGTTGCTTCCCCCAGGGAACCGACCCGTCCGTCCACAGCCCTGGGCATCCAGCCTCCGCCGCCGGACTCAACAACCGCCCACGCAGAACGCTCGGCCGGGAAAACCCAGCCGAGCGCCTGCACACACTGCTCGCAGTCTGATCAGCACAACCGTGCTGCGGCGACCGCTGGTAACCGCCCACGGCGGCGGGGAGCCCGAAATGTTTCCCGGACCTGCCGGCCCCGCCTCAGGCGACCCGGTCGGGGTCGACCTTGATGTCGATCAGCACCGGCCGGTCACGGTGGGGAAGCTCGGCCAGGACTGCGTCGAGCTCCTCCAGGTTGCGGACGGTGTAGCCCTTGCCGCCGAGCGCGTCGGCCACCGGGGCGAACTCCGGCCAGTCGAACATCGACGGCGTGGGGTCCATCTCCTTGTTGCGGAACTGGATGTGCTCGGCGCCGTAGGCACTGTCGTTGAACATCACCACGACGAGATCCAGGCGGTGGCGCACGGCGGTGTTGAACTCCGCGAGCCCACCCAGCATGAACCCGCCGTCGCCGGTGACCAGCAGCGTCGGCTTGCCGCCTCCGGCCGCGGCTCCGATCGCGTTGCCCATGCCGAGGCCGATCGAACCGAAGTTGATGGTGTGGTGGTAGTCGCGCGGATGCTCCACGTGGAACATCGTGAAGCAGTTGAAGATGAAGCGGCCCGCGTCGAACACGAGCGAACGGTCCTGGGGGAAGGCCGCATCGATCCGGAGGATCGCGGACCGGATGTCGACCGTGGTGTCGGTGCCGAGGTCCTTGAAATCCGCATCGCTCCGCTCGCTGAGCCGCTGGGCAAGCTCAGGAGTGGCGAAGCCCGTCGGCTTGACCTCCGCCTCGTCCAGTTGCTCGATCAGGAGGTCGGCAACGGCCCCGCTGTCTCCGTGGACGGCTGCATCGACCGGCTGGTGGCGCCCGAGGGCCGCCAGGTCGGAGTCGACCTGCACGACCGCCTTGCCGTCGAGCAGCGCACCCTCGGCCGTCGTCCACTTGTTCAACGACGCGCCGAAGGCAACCAGGCAGTCGGCCTTGTCGATCGTGTCGAGAGCGATCTGGTGGGACAGGGTTCCGTGCACGCCGAGGTTGTGGGGATCGCCGCGGAAGAGGTCACGAGCGCGAAGCGTCGTCGCCACCGGGGCGCCGATGCGACGCGCGAAGCGCAGCACGGCAGCGCGGGCCTCGTCGTCCCAGACACCGCGACCGGCGAGCACCACCGGCCGTTTCGTCGAGGCCACGATCCCGAGGGCCGCGTCGAGCGACCCCAGAGAAGGCACGAACGGCTGCGGTGCGTGCCAACGCCGTCCGGACGCCGGGGTGTACGTCGCCTCCTGCCACTGGAATTCCACCGGGACGTTGAGAACGATGGGCCGTTGCTCGGTGAACGCACGGCGCACCGCGACGGCGACGTCCTCGCACGCCGTGTCGACGGAACGGACCTGCTCGAATCCGGCGCCCGTCGGGAGGACGACGTCGCGCTGGGAGATGTTCTGGAAGTTCTCCTTGTCCACGGCTGCCGTGTCGCCCGCCACCAGCAGGAGCGGCGTCCGCTCGCGCACGGACTCGACCAGTGCCGTCACGGTGTTGGTCAGCGCCGGTCCGTGCGTGACCGTGGCGACGCCGAGTCCCCCTGTGGCCCGGGCGTAGCCGTTGGCCGCAAGGACGCCGCCGGCCTCGTTCGAGACCGAGTAGAACGTGCCACCGGTCACCTTGACGAAACTGTCCATCATGTACAGGTTGGCGTCACCGAGCAGACCGAAGATCTCGGTGACCCCCTGGTCGGCGAGCGACCGGGCGATTGCTTCGTGGAAGAGCATTGCGGCTGGGATCCTTCTCTAGTTCGGTTCGACGCGCGCTCAGGCGATGGTTGCGCCACCATCGACCGGGATCGTCACGCCGGTGAGGTAGCTGGCGTCGTCGCTGTTGAGGAACGCGATGACGTTGCCGATCTCCTCCGGCTGCGCCCCGCGACCGAGCGGCACCGAGGACCGGAACGACGCCATCAGTTCGGCGGTGTCCTTGTCCCCCGCGCCCGGGAAGAACGAGGACAGCATGGGTGTCTCGACCATTCCCGGCGCGACGACGTTGACACGGATCCCGCGCTTGGCCCCGATCAGGGCCAAGGAGCGGGCGAACGGCAGGATCGCCCCCTTGGTCATGGAGTAGAGGGGGCTGCGGGGTGAGCCGATGATCGCGGCAGCGGTGCTGGTCATCGTGATGCTGCCCTTGCCTCCCGCCCTCTCGAGCAGGTCGCAGCAGAGTGTGGTCGCGTAGTACGCCGACTTCATGTTGACGTCCATGGTCCGCTGCCACTCGTCCTCGGACACCGCGAGGCCGGCCGGACCGGGAATCCCCACCTGATAGTGCACGGCATGGAGGACTCCGTGCTCCCTGTCGATCCTGGCGTAGAGGTCGGTGAGCGCTGGGATGTCTGCCGCGTCGAGCCGGACGCCCACCGCACGGCCGCCCGCCTCATCGATCTCTGCCGCCACCTTCTTCGCACTGTCCTCGTCGATGTCCGCGACCCACACATGGCCGCCTTCGGACGCGATCCGAAGGGCGGCCGAGCGCCCCATGCCCGACCCTGCCCCGATGACGAGGACCACACGGTCCGCAAAGCGTTCCAATGACCTGCTCTCCATTCCGCCACTCCTCACGCGAGGAGCCGGCCTCAGTAGTTCCGCGACCAGACGCTCTTGCACCGCGTGTACTCGTCGAGCGCCGGCCGGCCCAGACTCCGCCCGTAGCCGGAACTCTTGGCGCCGCCGTACGACACGGCGGCGTCCGTGACCTGGTAGCAGTTGATCCACACGGTGCCGACGTCGAGGGCATCGGCGGCTCGGTGTGCCCTGGCGATGTCCCGGGTGAAGACGCCGGCGGCGAGACCGAACTGACTGTCGTTGGCCAGCCGGTAGGCCTCGTCCTCGTCCTCGAAGGGGATCACCGACATCACCGGCCCGAAGATCTCCTCGCGGGCGATCGTCATGTCGTTGCGGACGTCCGCGAAGATCACCGGAGGCACGTAGTTGCCTCCGGTCGCGGAGCCGGCCGCGCCCAGGTACCTCAGGCTGGCGCCCTCCTCCTGCCCGACCTGGATGTAGCGCTGCACCTTGGCCTGCTGCTCGGGGGTGATCAGCGGCCCGAGGTCGGTCTGCGGGTCGAAGGCGTTGCCCACCTTCTTGTCGCTCGAGTAGCGAACGGCCTCGTCTAGGAACTCCTCGTAGATCGCTCGTTGCACGAAGGTACGGGTTCCGGCCGTGCAGACCTGGCCCGAGTTGTTCCACACCGAGTGCGTCGCCATCTGCGCCGCGGTGGCGAGGTCGGCGTCGGCGAACACCAGCACCGGGCTCTTGCCGCCCAGTTCGAGGTTGACCTTCTTGAAGGTGTGCGCCGCGCTCGCGGCGATCGCCCGTCCGGTCCCGACGGATCCCGTGAACGAGATCCGGTTCACGCCCGGGTGCTCGACCATCGCGCGGCCGACGGCCGCGTCGCCGTGCACGATGTTGAAGACCCCGTCGGGGATGCCCGCCTCGAGCGCGAGCGTTCCGAGATAGGCGGCGCTGAGCGGGGTGTGCTCGGCCGGCTTGAGCACCACGGAGTTGCCCGCCGCCAGCGCTGGAGCACACTGCGCGAAGACGGCGGCCGGCCCGTTCCACGGCTTGATGACGCCCATGACGCCGACCGGCTCGATCCGCTCCTGGACGACGTAGTCCGGGCCGACTGGCGGAAGCGAGCCCGCCATCTTGGTCGGCCAACCGGCGAAGTAGCGCAGCGCGTTCGCCGAGTAGGTCGCGATGTAGTCCGCGTAGCGCCGAAGAATGCCCGCGTCCAGCGTGTCGAGGTCTCCGACGACGCTCGCGTTCTGCTCGATGAGCTCGGCCAGCCGCACGAGCCGGCGCTCCCGCTCGCGCGGGACGAGGTTGCGCCATCGGCCGTCGTCGAAGGCTTCGCGTGCGGCGAGGACCGCGCGATCCAGCTCGACCGCACTACCTGCGGCCACGTGTCCCAGCACGCTCCCCGTCGACGGGTTGACGATGTCACGCGTCGCCCCGGACTCGGAGAGCACCTCGCGTCCCCCGATGAGATGAGGCACGGTTCCCGCGGAGAGGAACCGGTGTGCCTCGGCGGAGATCCTGGCACCGTCGAACTCGACCTCGCCAGAATACGGGGTGATGGTCACTTTCCGTCCCTTTCTTCTTACGAGGCGAGCACCGGCGACGCGTGCCAGCAGACGAATCGCCAGGTGCCGTTCGCCGTCGTCCAGACCGCCGAGTACCTCGAACGGATCTCGATCACGTCGCCGTTGAGCTGGGCGGAGATCCTCGCCTCGCCGGTCACGATGGAGGTCGGCCCGTAGACCGTGACCCGGGTGTCGCTGCGGTCCACGGCGACGTAGCGGACCGTGCCGGCCTCCAGCGATCCGAGGTACGACGCCGCCGTGTCGACCAGCCCGTTGGAGTGGGTGTACGACAGTTCGTCGTCGAAGAGCGATCGAAGCGTGTCGAGGTCCTGCGTGATCAGCGCCTGCCATCGCCGGTCCTCGAGCGCCAGTACTTCCTCTGCGACACTCGTCGTGTCCGCCGCCGTCATGTCGACTCCCCTCTCAGACGCTGACGCCCAGGTAGGACGCCTCGATCTCCGGCCAGCGACGCTCGAGATCCGCGGCACTGCCCTCAGCCGTGATCCGGCCGCCGGACATGACGTAGCCGCGTTCCACGTGCTTCAACGCCAGGTGGACATGCTGCTCGACCACCAGCACACCGATGCCGAACTCGGCGGACAGCGACCGCAGTGCGTCGAACAGCCGCTCGACGATCAGCGGCGCCAGCCCCAGCGACATCTCGTCCACCAGCAGGATCGAGGGATTGCAGTAGAGCGCCCGGGCCATCACCAGCATCTGCTGCTCTCCGCCGGAGAGCAGCGCGCTGCGACGCTTGCGCAAACGTTTCAGCTCGGGAAACAGGTCGTAGGCGTCGACCCGAGGAGGTGCCGACGACGCCACACGGAGGTTCTCCTCGACGGTGAGGCTGTAGAACAGCGACCGGTCCTCGGGCACCTGGACGACGCCCATGGCCACGAGTTCGTTCGGCGACTTCCCGTTGAGGACGTCGTCGCCCAGCCGGATCTGCCCGCCGAGGGGCTTCACCAGTCCGGAGCAGGTCAGCATGACCGTCGACTTGCCGCCGCCGTTGGGACCGACCAGCGCCACGACTTCGCCCGGGGCGACGGAGAGGTCAACGCCGTGCACGACTGGAACGCCGCCGTATCCGGCGCTGAGTCCGCTCACGGTCAGGTTCTTTCCGGTCATCGTGCGCCCTCCTTGCTGCCCACCGGAACAGTCGCCGGCGCGCCCAGGTAAGCCTCCAGAACGGCCGGGTCCTCCCGAATCATCTGGGGGGTACCAGAAGCGATCCAGCGGCCGAAGTTGATGACATGGACCGTTTCGCAGTGCCCGAGGACGAGGTCCATGTCGTGGTCGATCAGGAACACGGTGACGCCCAGCTTCTCCACGACGGCCCGAAGGTGCGCCGCCAGCTCGCGCGTCTCGCCGGCTTCGAGGCCGGCGGCGGGCTCGTCGAGCAGCAGCACCTTCGGCCGGGAGACCAGCGCGCGGGCGATCGACACCACGCGCTGGATCCCGTGCGGCAGGTCGCCGGGAAAGCGATCGACGGTCCAGCCCACGCCGAACAGATCGAGCGCCTCGTGGATCGACTCGCCCGTCCCCGCGCCCTGCCGGAAGTTCCGGAGCCGGTTGCGAATCCCATGCCGGTCGGCGTAGACCTGCATGTTCTCGCGGACGGTGAGGTCGTGGAAGAGCTCCACCGATTGGAAGCTGCGAACCAGGCCGTGCCGGCTGCGCTTGTGCGCCGCCCAGCCGTCGATGGCCTCCCCCGCGTACCTGATCGAACCGGTGTACGAGGTCATCCCCGTGAGTGTGTCGATCAGTGTCGTCTTGCCGGCTCCGTTCGGGCCGATCAGGCCGGTGATGCTGCCCTCCTCGACCGTGAAGGAGACGTCCGTGAGCGCTTGCACGCCGCCGTAACGGACACCGACATGGTCAAGCTCGATGATCGCCATCGTCAACTCCGATTCTCGTTCCGACAGACTGCCGCACGGTGCTCAGGACGCCGGCAGCGTGCCGCGGAACCACGGGATGCCGTCGCGGACGTTCACGTAGGGCTTGAGCCCGGCGGGGACGTGATCGACGGTGACCGGGACGAACTCGCCGTTCTTGTACTGCGCGACCGTGACGTAGGGGTTGCGGATCGCCGGGGTCGCCTTCGCCGCCGCGTCCGATGCCATCGGGTGAGTCATGAAGCCGGGCCAGTCGGTCGAGTTCTGGGCCTGAGCGAGGACGGACTCCTTGGTGATGTCGCCCTTGATGCCCTGGAGCACCGACAGGGCGTACTGCATCCCCGAGGACGCGGCACAGGTCTGACCGGTCAGCTCCACGTCCGGCGCGTACGTCTTCATCACGTGCTCGTACAGCTCGACGTCCTCGCCGCCGACGCTGACGGGCGAGCAGACGAACGAGAAGTAGACCCCTTCGGCCGCCGCTCCGGCGTCCTCCAGGACCCCCTTCACCGCAGGAGTCTGGGTGGTCGTGATCGGAACGTCGACGCCGGCGTTCTTGAACGCCTTGAACACACGAACCGCGTCCCCCCTGCCGATTCCCGCGATCACGGCGTCCGGCTTCGACGCGGCCACCTGCGAGGCGAGCGGCGTGAAGTCCGGCGTGCGCAGACCGTAGGAGAAGATTCTCGACTTGCTGCCGCCGAGGGACTTCCAGAGGTCGGCCAGCGACTTGGCGACCGCGTTCGCGGCACCGTTGTCCTCGAACACCAGCGCCACGTTCTTGGCACCGATCGAGCGGAGGTAGACCGCGAGCCCGGGGTAGGTGCCGGAGGCTCCGGAGGTGGTCGGGAAGAGCAGCGGGTTCTCGTTCTCCTGCTGCGAGATCGGCCAGGCTCCGAGCGTCGCGACCTTCGCCTGCGTGAACTGGGGAAGGACCACCTGGCCGACCACGAGGGAGGCGTTGTTCACGAAGGCGACGGGCTCCTCCGCCAGAAGGTTGTTGGCGCAGGTGGTTCCGGCGGCGCTGTCGCCCTTGTCGTCACAGGTGACGATCTTGACCTCGCGGCCGTTGATCCCGCCGAGCTCCTTGTTGATGTACTTCTCCCACGCCTCGCTCGTCGCCTTGACGTCCGCGTTGCTCCAGAACGGGTTGTCGATCGTCAGCAGCGACCCGAGCACGATCGGTCCCGAACCGCTCGCGGAGGCCGCGCCGCTTCCGCAGGCGGTGAGCGCGCTCATGGTCAGCAGTCCCGCCGCGGCAAGGGCGACACGGGTTCTGAAAGTCTTGTGCTTCATCGAACGAGCCCTTCAATTTCTGAATCGGTAGTGACGTCGGTGCTGCGTTCCGCCGGGGGGGACGGAGGCACCTCCGAGTTGCTTGTACGCGATCGCAGACGGTGGCGCAGATCATGTCCAAGAGATGCGATCCCGTTGGGGTGGAGCTGGATCGCGATCAGCAAGCCGAGTCCACCGATCAGGTCGTGATAGCTGGCCCAGCCGTTGACGGCGAGGAGCTGGGCGAAGAGGCCGCCGGCGGCGCCGATACCGGCGAAGATCGCGCCTCCGATCATCGCGATACCGCCGATGTAGGCCATGACCACGATGTTCAGCGAGGCGAACGTGGTGAAGCCGTTCGGAGCGAAGACCAGGGCGTGGTAGCCGAGGAGGCATCCCGCGAGGCCGGCGATCGCCGAGGCCAGTGCGAAGCCCGCCAGCTTGTAGCGGGGGACGTTGGTGCCCGCCGCAATCGCCGCCGCCTCGTTCTCGCGGATCGCCAGGGCACGTCGGCCCAGGCTCGACGCCCGCAGGGCTCCGACGAGGGAGGCAACGACGATCACGACGACGAGGACCAGCACGGCGAACGAGGTCATGTCCAGCTGCCTGCCGAACAGCGCCGCAGCGGGGATCAGCGGGTAGCCGTACTCCGCATCGGTGAACCGCGGGTCCTGGAAGACCACCTGCTCGCAGATGTACGCGGCGCTGAGGGTGACGAGAGCGAGGCTCTGTCCGCGCACCCGCACCGACGGCAGCCCCAGGACAATCCCGATGACACCCGCCACGGCGGCGGCGATCAGCATGACCAGGGGCAGCGGCAGGCCGGCGGCGAGGCGCGCCGTGACCAGCCCACCGATGCCGGCGGTCGCGCACTGCGCGAGCGAGATCTGGCCCAGATAGCCCGTGACCACGACCACCGAGAGGCCGATGAGGATGCCGCAGAGGGTCACAATGCCGGCCGACAGCCAGGGGGTTGACGACGTGTATATAAGGAGCAGCCCCACCGCGAGTGCGATGACAGGGCCCGACTTCCGGTAGCGCGGAAGTGGGGCGACCGGCAGTCGGCCGGAGGCGGCGTCGCCCCGTGCGGGGAGCAGCCGGCCCGACGCGACGATGAGGAGGATGACCACGAGGGCCGGGAATGCCTGGGAGCGACCGATCCCGGCCCACAGGATGGAGTACCAGCCCTGGTGGTCCTGGACGAGGGCGAGCGTCGACTGGGCGATGCCGATGCCGAGGCCGCCCGCGACGGCGAGCATGAACGAGTTGAACCTCGCCAGGAGCGCCGCGCCGAACACCGGGACGATGAGCATGGTCAGCGCGTCCGCGTCGAGGCCGGAGATCGGGCTGAGGACGATGCCGGCCACCGCGGCGAGCGCGAATCCGATCGCCCAGGTCAGAGCCCCCAGCAACTGGGGGGACAGCCCGACGAGCTGGACGCCCTTCTCGTTGTCGGCCACGGCACGGACGGCGAGACCGAGCCGAGTCCGCACGGACACCACGCTGAGCACGATTCCGAGCAGGACCGCCAGGCACGCGATCAGCAGGCGGTCGACCGGCAGGGCGACGCTGCCCAACCGGAGCACATGGGAGGGCAGCTCGCCTCTGGGTGTGCGCGAGGCGACGTCGAACAGCGCCATCGCCAGTCCGCGCAGGACCAGCAGCAGTCCCAGCGTCGCGGTGATCCGGGCCAGGATCGGTGCGTTCCGGAGCTGGCGCATCACGAGGAGGTAGAACGCCACGCCCGCCAGGGAGGCAGTCGCGACGGTGATGACGACCGCCAACGCGGCCGGGACCCCCCCGTCATCGCGGAGCCCGAAGAAGACATAGGCGCTGAACATGCCGACGGCCCCCTGGGCGAAGTTCGGCACGCCGGTCCCGCGGTAGATCGCGACCACCCCCAGGGCCAAGAGGGCGTACGCGCCTCCCAAGCCCAGGCCCAGCACCGCCATGCGCAGCAATTCCACGTTCTCACTCCCGTCTGTCCGCCCGCCGCGAAGGCGATTCGCGGTGTGACTGGCGCCGCGAGGAGTCTCACCAGCGCCGAAGCTGCGCGTCAATACTCATGATGAATATTTCTCATGAGCATTGCGGCTCCCCAATTAACCCCTTGACGCGCCCATTCCTCATGACAAATACTGTGCGGCGCGTCACAGGAGGCAGGAGAGTCATGACCGCCGAACCCCGTCGCGCAGCCACGGCCTCAGCACGCCCGTCGCGGGTGTGCACCATGCAGCGAGTCGGCGCCGGTGAAATCGCCGAGTTCCTGACGTCGCTCCGGTACGCCGAGGGCCCGATGCCGCGTCACCCCGTCCTCGTCGACCTCGACGACGCCGTACGCGTGGGGACCCCGGATCCACCGCCGGTCCGTCCTGGCCTCGACCCGATCCTGGTGGGCGTCTCCACCAGGGTTCTGGGGCCGGCCATCGCAGCGCTGTCGAGGTCGCTGACCTTCACCATCGCGCCGGGAGGGGTCGGGCGCTCCTGGGTCGACGCCCCGGTCGACGAGACCGCCGAGGCGGTCGCGTCCACCTTCTCGCGCGCACCGGTCGCGTCGAGTGTGCTGGACCGGACCCTGCGCGCGAGCGAGGACCTCCCGGTCGTCGCCGCGCTCGAGCTGGAGTCCGCCGCCTACTCGATGCTGCTGGCCTCCGCCGAGTTCGCCGACTGGCGGCGGCGAACCCCACGCGGAACATCGGGCTCCGAGCCCGCGGCCGTCGTCATCGAGCGCGACGGGCCGTCGCTCGTGGTCGAGCTGAACCGGCCCGCTCGTCACAACGCCTTCAACCGCGCGATGCGCGACGGAGTGCTGGAGGCACTCTCGATCGCGCTGGCCGACGACTCCATCACCGAGATCCTTCTGAGCGGTCGCGGCCCCTCGTACTGCAGCGGCGGCGACCTCGACGAGTTCGGCTCGTACAACTCCCCCGCGGCTGCCCATCTGGTCAGGCTGGAGCAGAGCGTGGGGCACGCCGTCCATCTCCTCCGGGAGCGGGTCGTGCCGACGCTCCACGGTGCCTGCATCGGGGCGGGCATCGAGATCCCAGCGTTCGCGAGCCGCGTGCGCTCGGTCGAAGGGAGCTGGTTCCAGCTGCCCGAACTGTTGATGGGACTCATCCCGGGGGCCGGCGGAACCGTCGGTATCCCGCGGCGCATCGGCCGCTGGCGCACGGCGTTCCTGGCCCTCACAGGGCAGCGAATCGACGTGGCCACGGCCTTGAACTGGGGCCTGGTCGATGAACGGCACTGAGGACGCGGCCTCCGCGGAGGCACGCCTTTGGGCCGCGTCGGGAGCGATGTCGCTGACCGGGCGGGCCGGCGGGCCACCCCGGCCGGCGCCGGGTCTCCCCGCGACCACCGTCGCCGAGGAACTGGCCCGGCTGTCACGGTCCGCGCGCAGGCGCACCGGCCGCGCCCCGACACTCCCCGACGTTCGCCTGCTCTCCGAACGCGCCGCCATCGCCGGCCTGGGGCGTCGCGGCCCACTCTCGTGCTCCGGCACATTCCGGACCCTGCCCACCCTCGACGGCCGCATAGGACTGTCCCTCGCGCGCGACAGCGACCTCGACATGGTGCCCGCCCTGGTGATGACCGACGAGCTCACCGACCCGTGGGCAGCGGTGTCGGCTTGGGCGCGGGGCACCTCGACCTCGGATGCCGCCGACCGGATGGAGCTGCTGGGTCTGCCCGGTACGGCCGTGCCTCACCATGGGCCTCCACCGGGTGACCGGGACCCTGTCGAGCTGACTCCGGGCGGAACCCGCCCACACGTCCGTGAGCGCCCGCTGATCATCGACTTCACGGCGCTGTGGGCGGGCCCGCTGTGCGCGCACCTGCTCGGGCTGACGGGCGCGGAGGTCGTCAAGGTCGAGAGCAGCACCCGCCTCGACGGTGCCCGTCACGGTCCTCGTGCCTTCTTCGACCTGCTGCACGGCGGGCACCGCTCCGTCGTGATCGACCAGAACGACCCGGCCTCGCGGGACGCCCTGCTCCGACTGGTCCGATCCGCGGACCTCGTGCTGGAGTCCTCACGCCCGCGCGCACTCGCGTCCTGGGGCCTGCACGCCGACGAACTCGTCGCGGACGGAGTCAGCTGGCTCTCCATCTCGGCTCGGGGCAGGGACAGCCAGCGCGTCGGCTTCGGTGACGACGTGTCCGTCGGCGCAGGGCTGTACCTCCTTGACCGGGACGACGTCCTCCCCTGCGGCGACGCCCTCGCGGATCCGCTCACCGGCGTGGTCGCGGCCGGGGCCGCCGCAGAGGTCCTGGAGCAGAAGCGGGCGGTGCTCGTCGACGTCTCCATGCACGATGTCTGCCGCCACGTCGCCGCCGCGGGTGTCGACGACCGGCACCGGCTGCGCGTCACGATGGACAGGTCGGGCCGATGGCAGCTCGACACCGGCGAAGACGTCATTCAGGTCGCCCCTCCCCGAGCCCGCCGGCCTGCCGGGCCGGCCGCCACAGCCGGTGCGCACACCCCCGAGGTGCTCCGGTGACGCCTCCGGAAGGCCCCGGCCTGCTCCTCACCGAGGTGGACCTGGGCGGGACGCTCGTCGACGTACGCACCCGTGGTCCGCGGATCACCGAGGTCGCTCCCGGGCTGAGGCCCGCCGGCGAGCTGGTGATCGCCGGCCGAGGGGGTGCACTGCTCCCCGGGCTCCACGACCACCATCTCCATCTGCACGCACTCGCCGCCGCGCGGCACTCGCTCGATGTCGGACCCGAACGGGTGAGCGGCCTGCCAGATCTGGCCCGCGCGCTGCAGACCGCTCCGCAGGGCGACGGCTGGCTTCGCGCCGTCGGCTACCACGAGTCCGTCGCCGGCGAGCTGGACCGCCACGTGCTCGACCGACTGCTTCCGAGCCGACCGTTGCGGGTTCAGCACCGAAGCGGGGCGCTGTGGATGCTGAACTCGAAGGCGCTCGACCTGGTCGCCGAGGCGCTCGACCTCGGCTCCCCCGACTTTGAGCGAGATGCACAGGGGCGTCCCAACGGCCGACTGTGGCGCTACGACCGACGCCTGCGAGAGCACCTCGCCGGCGTCGACGACTCCCACCGCGTGGCGCTGCGCGAGGTCCGCGACCAGCTGCTCGGGTCCGGCATCACCGGCGTCACCGACGCGACGCCGGACCTGGACGAGGCGGGCGTCCGCGAACTGGCCCTGGTGGCACCACTCCACGTACAGGCGCTCGGTGTCGGTGACACGCTCGGCCTTCCGGCGAACGTGAGCCGCGGACCACGTAAGTTGCTGCTGCGAGACCACGATCTGCCCGACTACGACACGCTGCGCGCCCTCATCGACCAGGTAGGCGCCGACGGTCGGCGGCGCGCCGTCGCCGTTCACTGCGTCTCGCGGGAGTCGCTCATCCTGACCGTTGCGGTACTCGCCGACCTGGGCGCCTGCCCCGGCGATCGCATCGAGCACGGTGCGATCATCCCGCCGGAGCTCGACGACGACCTACGGCGGCTCGGGCTCACCGTCGTGACGCAGCCCGACTTCCTGCGCAGCCGCGGCGACACCTACCTCGCCGAGGTCGACGTCGACGATCTACCGCATCTCTACCGCTGGGCGAGCCTGTGCCGGGCCGGCATCCGCGTGGCCGGCTCCTCCGACGCGCCCTTCGGCGACCCAGACCCATGGCAGGTCATCAGGTCGGCACGGGATCGCACCACCCGCTCCGGAGCGGCGATCGGCGCCGGTGAGCGAATCGCCTCGGCGCTGGCCCTGGATACGCTGCTCACCTCCCTCGAAAACCCGGGCGGTGCACCTCGCCGCGTGGCGCCGGGCGCACCGGCCAGCCTCTGCCTGCTCTCGGTGTCCTACCGCGAACAGCTCGCCGCGCCTTGCTCAGAGGCAGTGCGGATGACCGTGGTCGACGGTCGTCCCGCCTGGTCCCGCTGAGCGCACTGCGCCGACTGGTACTCCGGCAGCGTTTCGTTATCTGGCCTGGTCAGAGACGTCGCCCTCAATGGCGATCGCAGTGAGATCCGAACCAGGCAGCAGCAGCTTCAGCGCCTGCCGAGCCGCCCAGTGACAGTGGAACTGATCAACGTCACGGCTGACACGCAGAAGATCGGTGTCAGGCATGCCCACTCCCGACGGACATCAGAGCGACGGAATGGGGCGTCCGAGACTCGGTTCGTCGAGTGCTGCGGAGGATCGCCTCCGCGGGCCAGATCGTGCGAGTCGGTGAGGCGTATGACGTTCCTGACCGACAGCTGGCCTTCGCTCGCACTCCGACACCGACCGTGGCAGCCAAGTCGGGCAGGTTCCGTCGGTCGAGCGGCGGCTCGATGTGGAGCACGTGGTCGACGAAAGTCCGGGCGCCCACCGAGAGGAGCTACTCCGCGAAGTCGCGCGCTTCTTCGGGTGGACACGGCTGGGCCCTGATATCAGGGATGCGCTCACGAGCGATGTGGACGAGCTCGTCGCGAAGGCGACGGTCCGTGAAGCGGACGGTTTCCTGATGCCCGCGGATGGTGACTGACGACTCACGAATGGTGCCGCTCGGCGAGACTGTCGTCGAGCGGCCGTGGGTTGCGCTGCATCGACCCCAGGGGACGTGACCCCCCTCCCAACGAGTGCAATCGCAAAGTAGGCGCACCCTAGAAGCGTCACAGGAACACGGACCGCATGAAGCGCCAACCGCATCGTGCGCGCCAGCGCAGCCGATCTCAGACGAAGCCGCACCGGAGCGCTCCGATGCACTTCGTCGTCTCACGGCTCGGCTCAAAGTCCCGTCAGGACGGACCCCGGCGGGGCCTCGCCGTATCACTCGCCTATCACACAGCCATCGCCAACTGGGCGGCCCCTCCCGGACCAGAAGGCTCTGACCTGCTATTTCGTGCCCGCGCTGGACCGGCGTAGACGCCCCCGGACGGTCTCTACGACCTGTGCCATGTCGTACCGCAGGACTCGCACGCCAACACCACAGATCACGGACCAAGATTCGGACAAGGTGCGGACCAACTCGGCTCAGCAGCAGACGATTCCACCCTTTGCCGCGGTCAGAGGCGACGGTGAGCGTGTACCACCAGCAGACGAAGAATCTGCTGGGAGCACTCCACCACGACACCCCCTCCAAGGAGCAGTGCCAAGAGCGCTCACGCCTACGGCCGCTCACACCTTGTCGAATTCCCACAAACTGACAGGCCGAGCACTGAGTTCCCGCACCGAAGTGTGAATCAGCCACCTGCCAGGTCAGCATCCGTGCGGTGGTCACCCAAGCGGCGATGACCACTACACCGCCGCGAAGGCACGACGCGAACATCTGATGACTCATCAGTAGGGTTAGCAAGAGTCCTGCCACAGCTACCCACAGACGGACACACCGTGGAATTACCTAGCCCCACACATGGGACCTGCGGCACGTCCAGCCGCCCTCCCGCACGCGATGGAGGGACGAGAGGCAAGGCACGACGGCAAGTCGCCCACCCGTCACTAACCAATCAGTCGTTTTCGCAGGTCAACGCACCCTTCCCCGTGGTTTCAAGGGGACCGGCGGGAGCTCCGGAGCGGGCAGCGGAGCCCCGTCGTACCCCTTCACTTCCCCGAACCGTGACCCTTCCATCCAGTCATGACGGGCCTGCGCGATCTCCTCCTGCGACCGTCCGATCCAGTTCCAGAACATGATCAGTTCCTCCTCGAACGGCTCGCCGCCCAGGAGCATCAGGCCCGCGTCCGACTCTGCGCGCAGGGGAAGTCCGGTGCGGCCGCAGCCCAGGTAGAGCATCGAGCCGGGCAGGACGGGTACGCCGTCGACGTGGGTCTCGCCGGACATGGAGAGCACGGCGTACTCGAAGTCCGGGTCCAGCGGGAGGCGTACGTCGGCGCCGTGGGTCAGGGTCAGGTCGGCGCCCGTGATCGGGGTGTACGCCGTGCCCGGCGAGGTCGCGCCGTCGAGGTCGCCCAGGATCAGGGTGGCCTCGAGGCCGGGGGCGGTGACCGTCGGCAGTTCGGTGTGGTGCTCGAAGCGCGGGTCGGTGTGGCGGTGGGTGTCCGGGAGGGCGACCCACAGTTGCGCGCCGTGCAGGAAGCGGGCGTGCGACCTGGGGCTCTCCTCGGAGTGGCTGATGGCCCGGCCGGAGGTCATCAGACCCAGCTCGCCGGGGCGGATCGTCTGGAGGCTGCCCGTCGAGTCGCGGTGCAGCACCTCGCCGTCGTGCAGCCAGCTCACCGTCTGGAGGCCCATGTGCGGGTGCGGCGGGACCCGCATGCCGGGCTCGTCGGCGATGTCGTCGGGGCCGTAGTGATCGACGAAGCACCAGGCGCCCACCATGCGGCGGCCCAGGTTCGGCAGCAGCCGCCTCACCTCGGTGGACTCGCCGAGCTTGACGCGGCGAGGGCTGAGGAGTTCCCGTACGGGCTCCGCCACCACGAAGCCACGGCCGCCGCACACCGCGGGGACCGACTCGCGATCGAGATTGCTCATGGCGCCCAACCTAGCCCCATGGGGCGCTTGAAGCCCCCGCTCGCCGTCGTTCGCGGGCTTTCCCGGGCCTTCGCCGCCGACAACGGCAGCGTAGTGGAATATTCAACCAATCGTGCCTGTTGTTGCGGCCGGTGGCTCCGAACGAGGCACCTGAGGAGGTCAGTGGTGGACACGACGTACTACGAGCACGGAACCCCGGCGGAGCGCTGGGAGCGGGCGCAGATGTTCTTCGACGCCCGGGACTACGCCGCCGCGGCCCGCGTGCTGAACGGGCTGGTCGAGGAGGTGCCGGAGCAGACCGGCCCCCGGCTGCTGCTGGCGCGCGCCTACTACCACTCGGCCCAACTGCGCCGGGCCGAGACCGAGTTGCGCGTCATCGTCGAGCGCGACCCGGTGGAGCACTACGCCCGGCTGATGCTGGGCCGCACCCTCCAGCGGCAGGGCCGCCAGGACGAGGCCGAGACACACCTGCGCGTCGCCTCCGCCCTCGCGGGCGACTTCGGGGACCGGAGCGAATAGCCGGTCAGAGCGGCGCCGCCGGGTGGAGGAGCAGGAACAGGGTGACCGCGGAGTTCGCCGAGGACACCGCGGACACCACCGCACCGGCGGCGGCGCCCCACACGGCGGCGCCGACCGCCGTGAGGGCCGATGGCCAGGGCCGGCCCGCCGGTGCCGGCGCCAGCAGGGCGGCGACCCGGCGCGGCACCGGGCCCCCGGCGGTCACCGCGGCGAGGGTGGGCACGGGCGCGGCGGACGACAGCAGGGCCGCCTTGCCGATCGCCCGCGCGACCACGCGCCGGTCGCCGACCGCGCGGGCCGCGTCCTCGTCGGCCCAGCGCTCGGCGGTGTAGACGACGGCGGACCGCAGCGGCCGCAGGAAGGGGTTGGCGCAGGCCGCCAGGTGGACGGTGAGCAGGTGACGGTGGTGGCGGGCCGCCAGGTGGGCGCGTTCGTGCGCGAACAGGGCCCGCCGCTCGTCCGGGGCGAGGCCGTCCAGAAGTGCCGTGGTGACGACGATCCGGTCGTGACTGCCGGGCAGGGCGTAGGCGTAGGGCGTGGTGTCGGGCAGGACCACGACGGGTGCGGCGCGCAGCCCGGTCAGGGCCCGGCGGGCGCGGCGGGCCACCCGCCGGTGACGCCACAGGGTGCGCCCGCAGGCCACCGCGACCAGTCCCAGGGCGGGGATCGCCGCACGGCCGGCGACCCGGTCGCGCGAGACGGCCGCCCTGAACTCGGGATCGGCCCACTCGTCCGGAACCGGGCTGCCGGTCAGCTGGGCGCTGCCGACGACCGTGAGCAGGGCGAGGCACAGCGTGCTGGATCCGCCCAGGACGGCGGCCACCCGGGTCAGCAGCCGGGTGGCCGTGCGCGGGTGCAGGCGCGGTGCGGCCAGGCGTGCGACGGGCCAGGCGGACAGCGGCAGCACCAGCGGCAGTAAGACGTAGAACCCCATGAGGCCTCAGTGTTCCGTACCGTCGTCCCTCGGGCGTCCCGCGCTGTCGGCGCTGTCGGCGTCGTCCGCGGCGGTGACCGTGTCCAGCAGTGCGCGCAGCACCTGCTCGTCGCCGGGCGGCAGCGTGGTGACGAAGCTGGTCAGCACCGCCTCGCGGTCCCGTTCGCCGTCCAGCAACCGGCGCATCCGGAGCGCCGCGAGGCGGGCGACGTCCGCGGTCGGGGTCCACACGAAGGAGCGGCCCCGGCGCTCGCGGGAGACGACGTCCTTGGCGAGCAGCCTGGTCAGGATGGTGACCACGGTGGTGTAGGCGAGATCGCCGCCGAGCCGCTGCTGCACCCAGGCCGCGGTGACCGGGCCGTCCGCCTCGCGGAGCGCGCCGAGTACCTGGCTCTCCAGTTCACCCTGCCCGCGCCGGGCACGCCCGTGTGGTGTCGTCATGTGCGTCTCCCTCCGGCGTCGGCGTGTCGCACCACGCTACTTCACACCGGAGGCGCTGCCGGGGGTGCTGCACGCCGGTTCCCGCACGCCCCGCGGAAACCGGCCCGTCCTCACCCGCTCAGGACGCACCGGCGCCGGTTACGCGCCAGGTTGGTGGCCTGCCTGCGCCAGGCGGACCGGGCCGAGCGAGCGCCGTGGCATCCTGACGTGATGGCTTCCCCCCGTGCGCGTACATCCCTGGCCGAGCAGGTCGAGGAACTCCTCGCCGACGACGGCCCGTTGCCCATCGTCGTTGCCGGCGACCCGGTGTTGCGGCGCGCCGCCGAGCCGTTCGACGGCCAGCTGGAGCCCGAGCTGCTGGCCTGCCTCATTCGGGCGATGCGCCTGACCATGCACGCGGCGCCGGGCGTGGGACTGGCCGCGCCGCAGGTCGGGGTGGGGCTGCGGATCGCGGTCGTGGAGGACCCGGCACCGGTGCCGGACGAGGTGCGAGTGGCGCGCGGACGGGTACCGCTCCCCTTCCGCGTGCTGGTCAATCCGTCCTACGAGGCCGTCGGCACCGCGCGCGCCGCGTTCTACGAGGGCTGCCTGAGCGTCCCTGGCTGGCAGGCCGTGGTGGCACGGCACGCCGAGGTGCGCCTGCGGGCCCTGGACGAGCACGGGCGCGCGGTGGACGAGGTGCTCTCGGGCTGGCCCGCCCGGATCGTCCAGCACGAGACCGACCACCTCGGCGGCACCCTCTACCTCGACCGCGCCGAACTCCGTTCCCTCTCCTCCAGCGACGCGATGACGCGCCGCTGGACCCAGCCGACCCCGGCGGAGGCCGCGCGGGCGCTCGGCTTCGAGTTGCCGTAGGCGAGCGCCGGCGCACCGGCCCCGCGGGAACTGCCGGAACAGCCGGGGCGGTTCCCGGGGCGCGTGGTCAGCCCCGGTAGGCCTCCAGCAGGCGGAGCCACACCTCGCTGATCGTCGGGTAGGACGGGACCGCGTGCCACAGGCGGCTGATCGGAACCTGGCCGGCGACGGCGACGGACGCCGAGTGGAGCAGTTCGCCGACGCCGGGGCCGACGAAAGTGACACCGCGCAGGGTCTCTGCGTCGAGGTCGACGACCATGCGGGCGCGGCCGCGGTACCCGTCGCCGTACAGGCCGGCCCCGGCGACCGAGGAGAGGTCGACGTCGACGGCCCGGACGCGGTGCCCGGCCTGTTCGGCTTCGGCCAGGGACAGGCCCACGGCCGCGGCCTCCGGATCGGTGAAGACGACCTGTGGTACGGCGTGGTGGTCGGCGGTGGCGGCGTGCGCGCCCCACGGGTCCGTCTCCAGCAGGGGCACACCGGCCGCACGGGCGCCGATCGTGTCGCCCGCGATCCGGGCCTGGTACTTGCCCTGGTGGGTGAGGAGCGCGCGGTGGTTCACGTCGCCGCACGCGTACAGCCAGGTGCTGCCGAGCACGCGCAGGCTGTCGTCGACCGGCAGCCAGGAGCCGGGCTCCATGCCCACCGTCTCCAGGCCGACGTCGTCGGTGCGCGGCGCGCGCCCGGTGGCGAAGAGGATCTCGTCCGCCTCGACACGGTCGCCGTTGCCGGTGACGGCCACGACGGTGCCGTTCTCGCGGGCGACCGACTCCACCGCGGTGCCGGTGCGGATGTCGGCGCCCGCCTCCGTGAGGGCGTCGGCGACCAGTTCGCCGGCGAAGGGTTCCATGCGCGGCAGCAGCCCCTTGCCGCGGACCAGGACGGTGACCTGTGCGCCGAGCGCCTGGTAGACGGTGGCCATCTCGGTGGCGACGACACCGCCGCCCACGATGATCAGCCGCTCGGGCACCTGTTCGGAGCTGGTGGCCTCGCGGCTGGTCCACGGCTTGACGGCGTCGAGCCCGGGAAGCTCCGGCAGCCGGGCGCGGGTTCCGGTGCAGACGGCGACGGCGTGCCGGGCGGTCAGCGTCCTGCGCGTGCCGTCGGGGCCGTCGACCGTGACCGTACGCGGACCGGCCAGCCGGCCGTGCCCGCGGTGGAGGTCGGCGCCGATGCTGTCCAGCCACCGCACCTGGCCGTCGTCGTGC
Source organism: Streptomyces sp. NPDC091412 (assembly GCF_044756885.1). Taxonomy (NCBI): domain Bacteria; kingdom Bacillati; phylum Actinomycetota; class Actinomycetes; order Kitasatosporales; family Streptomycetaceae; genus Streptomyces; species Streptomyces sp. NPDC091412. Next base: position 55,138 of record NZ_JBIVTV010000030.1, read on the forward strand.
CAGTGCGAGGTGTACACGTCCCGGCGGGCGAGGACCGCGGTGGCGTCGAGAGGGCCGCGCACCGCCTGGCTCAGACCCGGCAGACGGCGGGCGTCGGCGCGGGCGATGACCGGGCGCAGCAGGGCCTTGCTCGGCATGCACGCCCAGTACGAGCACTCGCCGCCGACCAGTTCGCTCTCCACGATCGCGGTGGACAGGCCGGCCGCCCGGGTGCGGTCGGCCACGTTCTCCCCCACGGGTCCGGCGCCCAGCACCACGACGTCGTACGCGATGGTTTCCGTTTCGGTCATGGGGTCAGTCTGGTGGGTGGTGTGCGCCCTGGCCACACGGGTACGTGCGCGGAATACCCGTAGGGTCGGCCGTGTTGTGCCCACGGCTTCGCCCCACGCCGGTAAGCCGACACCAGGAAGCACCAGGAAGAGGGATACGCATGACCAGCACCGTGGAGCTGACCAAGGAGAACTTCGACCAGACGGTCACGGACAACGAATTCGTCCTCATCGACTTCTGGGCGTCCTGGTGCGGACCGTGCCGTCAGTTCGCCCCCGTCTACGAGAAGGCGGCCGAGGACAACCCGGACCTGGTGTTCGGCAAGGTGGACACCGAGGCCCAGCCGGAACTGGCGGCGGCCTTCGGCATCCAGTCCATTCCGACGCTGATGATCGTCCGTGACCAGGTCGCCGTGTTCGCGCAGCCGGGTGCGCTGCCCGAGGCTGCTCTGGCGGACGTGATCGGCCAGGCCCGCAAGCTGGACATGGACGAGGTCCGCAAGTCGGTCGCCGAGCAGCAGAACGGTCAGTAGAAACGGTCCGTGGATCGGTTGGCGGATCGGACCGCGAGGTCTCGACGGGCTGCTTTCCGAGCGTGCCGGACGGTGGGTGCCCTCCCTGCGGGAGTGGCGCCCACCGCTTTGTCGTGGGGCCGGTCGGCCTGCCGCAGGTCGCTCGTACGGGCGTCGCGTGGGCCACGTGGACTCGCGGTCACGTGGACTCGCGGTGGACCACCGTCGCGCCCAGCACCGCGTGCCGCTCGGGCGGGGCGCCGGGGTCGCGAACGGCGCGGTCGACCAGTTCGGCGAGGTCGCGGCCGGAGGGCAGGTCGATGTGGACGGTACTCAGCCGGGGCCGCAGCAGCCGCCCGAGCATGAGGTCGTCGGCGCCGATCACGGCCGTCTCCTCGGGGATGCGCACGCCCCCGTCCTGCAAGGCGCGCATGAGCAGCATGGCGTACTCGTCGTTGTAGGCGAACACCGCGTCGAGGCCGAGGTCGCGCCAGCGGGCGGCCAGGCGGGCGGCGGACCGTTCGTCGTAGCCGAGGGGCAGTTCGGTCACGCTGCCGTCGGTGCCGTGCACGGCGCGCCGTACGCCGGCGAGCCGGGGCCGGGAGAACATGTCCAGTCCGCGTTCCTCGGGCACGACCACGCCGATACGGCGCCGGCCACGGGCGTACAGGTGGACACCGGCCCGGTGGCCGACGCTCTCGTGGTCCATGAGCAGCGCGTGGGCCCCCTCGACGGGCTCCGGGCCGAGGGTGACGACGGCACGCGCGCCGGAGCGTTTGAGCACCGAGACGCCTGCGGGTCCGAGCCCCACGCCGGACACCAGGACGGCGACCGGGCGCAATTCGGCCCAGGCCCGCGCCGCCTCGTCACCGGGCAGGCCCGCGGTGGCGTGCTGTACGACGGTGTAGTCGAGGAGGCCGAGCGCCCACTGGAGTTCTTCCAGGAAGCGGCTGTAGAGCGGGCCTGCCGGGATGGCCGGGGCGGGCATGAGGACCATACGGCTGTGCCCCGCGCGCAGGCTGCGCGCCGCCGCGTGCGGCACGTACCCGAGTTCCTCGGCGGCCTCGTGGACCCGGCGGCGGGTGGGCTCGCTGATGCGGACCGCTCTGGTGTTGTTCAGGACGTAGGAGACGGTCGCGCGCGAGACGCCGGCCAGTCGGGCCACGTCGGCGCTCGTGGGAACGGAGCGCGGAGCGGGCGACGGGGGCGCGGCGGGTTTGGGAATCTGCACCATGACGTACGGCATCTTGGCAGAAGCCGTGGACCGTCCGTCTGGTGAACTGCCCTATTCCATAGGGAAGTTGAAACGGCAACCGCCGCGGAGTGGGTACGCGGAGGGCGAGGGCGCGCAGGTCGCCCTGCCGGGCGGGGCAACCCTGCCGGGTGGCGTGCCAGGCCACGCCGTCTGTTCCATGGCCCGGGGGGTGGGCGAGGACCAGCGACGCCGGTGTCGGTGTCGGTGCCGATGTCGGCCCCGCGGCGCGGTCCCGGGGACATCGCCGCCGGCCTCACCGGGCCGGCCGGCGCGCGGCCCGCCCACATCGCCCGACCGGGTGGTGTCGAGGCGGCCGTGTGCGCGTACGGGAAGGCCGCTCGTGCGCGCAGGCCACGTACGGGAAAGCCGCCCGCTCGCAGACCGGCGGTCGGGAAAGCCCCCCGCTCGCAGACCGACGGACGGGAACGCCGTGCGTACGCGGCTCTTCCGCTCTTCGGTGCGAACACCACGCAAGCCCGCCGGAGGCCTTCGCCGGAAACACGCGCCGATCGCGGCCGAGCCGGCCGTACCGGCCCCCGGCTCTCAGCAGGCCGGCCCCGTGGAGGTGATCCGGGCGACCAGGTCGTGCCAGCCGGACTGCAACCGTTCCATCGGCATCTGGCACTGCCGGGTCAGGTGGTGGATGAGGGCGGGCTCGAGGTAGCCCATCAGCGTGTGGGCGAGGAGTTCGCTGTCCGCGTCCGGGGCCGCCTGCCGCAGCAGCATCGTCACATGGGCGTACTGGACCTGGCGGGCGGGTACGCCGAAGCGGCGGGCCGGGCCCGGATCGGCCGCCAGTTGCAGTTCCAGGTCGTCGGCCGCGCGGCGCAGCGCCACGCAGCCGAAGGCCCGCAGCCGATCGGCGGGCGGAGCGCCGGGGCCCATGGGCGGGGGCCCGCTGAGGAACGCGGCCTGGAACTTCCGCTCCGAGTGGTCCAGCAGGGCCCTGAGCAGGCCGGTGCGGTCGCCGAAGCGGCGGAAGACCGTCCCCTTGCCCACCTCGGCCGCCGCGGCGACCGCCTCCATCGTGACTCCGGCCGCGCCGTGCTCCGCGACCAGGCGCGCGGCGGCGTCCAACAGCCGCGCGCGGTTGCGGGCCGCGTCGGCCCGCAGGCAGGGCTCGTCCTCGCCGGTGCCGAAATCGAGCAACACCGGCTGCGCCAGCAGCTCCCGGGTCTCCTGAGGTTCTTGAGGCTCCTGGGGCTTCGGAAAGGGCGGCAGGGGGCGGGACATGAAGACAGCGTAAGGCATCGGGAACAGAACTGGACCGCGGTCCGCTTATGGTGGTAGAAAAATAAACGGACCTCGGTCCGGATCTGTAACGCCATTGTGTCATCCCCCCTTGGAGTCCCCCATGTCTGTTCGCATCCTCGCGCTCGTCGGCAGCCTCCGCGCCGGTTCGCACAACCGCCAGCTCGCCGAGGCCGCAATCAAGCTCGCCCCCGCGGGCGCCGAGGTCGAGCTGTTCGAGGGCCTGGCCGACGTCCCGTTCTACAACGAGGACATCGACGTCGAGGGCAGTGTGCCGGCCGCCGCCGCCAAGCTGCGTGAGGTCGCTGGTACCGCCGACGCCTTCCTGCTGTTCTCCCCCGAGTACAACGGCACCATCCCGGCCGTCCTGAAGAACGCCATCGACTGGCTGTCCCGCCCGTTCGGCGCCGGTGCCTTCGTGGGCAAGCCCGTCGCCGTCATCGGCACCGCCTTCGGCCAGTACGGCGGCGTGTGGGCGCAGGACGACACCCGCAAGGCCGTGGGCATCGCCGGCGGCAAGGTGATCGAGGACATCAAGCTCTCCATCCCCGGCTCCGTGACCCGCTTCGCCGAGACCCACCCGGTCAACGACGCCGAGGTCGCCGCCCAGCTCACCGAGGTCGTCGCGCGCCTGCACGGCCACACCGACGACGTGGCTGCCGCCTGAGCACCCCGGAAGGGGCCGGCGCCCAGTGGGCGCCGGCCCCTTCCGGCTTTCCGCTCGGTTCCGCGACCGAGTCCCGCCCTCCGTGCCGGTGCCTACGGGCAGGATTCCCCGAACTTGACCGCCGTGAAGGACACCGGCTGTCCCTTCAGCTCGGTACCAGGGCCCGGAGTCTGCGAGCACACCTGCCAGTTGCTCTCCACCAGCACCCACCGGTGGTCCGGCGACGCGTCCTTCACCGTGAGCGACGTGCTCGCGTCGAGCGCGGCGCGAGCCGCCTTCACCGACTTCCCCTTGAAGTCGGGCATCCTCCCGCCCTCGGCCGAGGGCGGAGCCTCGTCCTTCGCGGGACAGGACTCCTCCAGCTTGACCGCGCCGAAGTCCAGGGTCGTATCGGTCGAGACCGTCGTGCCCGCCGCCACGTTCTGGCTGCACACCTTCCAGTTCCGGTCGAACGCCTGCATCCGGCCGCGGCCCAGGGCGTCGTGCGACTTCAGCGAGTAGAAGCCCTGTTCCTGGGCGGCGTCCTGCGCGGACTGCAGCCCCATACCGACGAAGGCCGGCACCTTCTTCCGCTGGTCCCCTCCCGGCTTGCCGTCCTGCGTGGGCTCGCTGCCGTCCGAGGCGACGGGGGCCGACACCGAAGGAGTGGCGCCGCCCGGCGACTTGGTGCCGTCCGCGGGGTCACAGGCCACGAGGACGCCGGCCGCGGCACAGGTCAGAACAGCGGCGGCGAGACGAGTTCGCACGGATTCCCCCCAAGTAATGCTGGTACAGGCGAATAACGGTAGACCAATCATGAAAGAGAGGGGAAATCCACCGTCCGGTCCCGGACACCGGCCGTGCGGACAACGGCCCAGGCCACGCCCTGTTCCTCCGGCAACCCCCGTACGGCAAGCGGAACATGACTCCGCCGTTCTTACGCAAATACGCCAACGGTATGTTTGACAGGCCAAGTACCTGTACATGGCGAGGGACGGTCGGAATGAACGGGGCATGTCGACCTGTCGCGGGCGATTTCACGTCGCCTACGCGGCCTGGCCGTTCCCCGGTGACTCCGCCCGTCGCGACGCCGTATCGCGCGGCACACCACTGCCGCGGATCAGCAGACGTATCCGGAGGGATCTGTTCGTGACGAGTCAGCAGAGCACCAGTTCACGTCGCCGCTCCTTCGAGGTCTCGGTCGGCGCCGTGGGTGCGGTCGCGATGGCGATAGCCCTCAGCGGCTGCTCCAGCGGCCCGGACTACCAGGGCACATGCATGGACAGGCTGACCCAGAAACGCGTGACGGACCATCACTGCAACTCCGGTGGAGCCGGTGGGGCCGGTGGGGGCAGCTACGCCTGGTGGTACACCCCGCGGGGCAAGGACGTCCCCGCCGTCGGACAGAAGGTCGACCTCAGCAAGGGCAACGGCTCGTTCACCGCGCCGAAGTCCGGCAGCGTCGCCCGCGGCGGTTTCTCCGCCAAGGGCGGCAAGGCCGGATCGGTCGGCGGCTGATCCATGAGACGCGAACCCCGCACCCCGAGGGCCGACTGGGAGCAGACGGTCCTGCGGTCAGGCCTTCCGTTCCACACCGACGTACTGCCCGACGGCCGCACGTTGCCCTACTGGAACGAGAGCGCCGCCTACGTGCTCACCTCTCGCGAGGTGGACTACCTGGAGGACGTCACCGAGGAACTGCACGCGATGTGCGTGGCGGCGGCCCGGCACGTCCTGGAGAAGGGCGACGTCGAACGCCTCGGCATCGACCGCCGCTGGGCGAGACCCATGCTCGAGACCCTCGAGAACGAGTCGCCGAGCATCTACGGCAGGTTCGACTTCGCCTGGGACGGCACGGGCGACGCCAGGCTGTACGAGTACAACGGCGACGTTCCGGCGGCCCTCCTCGAAGCCGCCGTGCTGCAATGGCAGTGGCTGGAGGACGTGCACCCGGACCGCGACCAGTTCAACACGATCCACGAGCGCCTGGTGCGGACGTGGCAGCGACTGGCTCCGCGGCTGGGCGGCCAGGTCCACTTCGCGCACTCCGCCGACGAGCCCGACGAGGACATCATCACCACGGCGTACCTGCGGGACACGGCCGTCGAGGCGGGCCTTCCCACGGTGGGCCTGACGATGGAGGACATCGGCTGGCACAGCGGCATCCGGCGCTTCGTGGACCTGAGCGACGCACCCATCGACTCCTGCTTCAAGATGTATCCGTGGGACTGGGCGTTCGAGAGCGTCTACGCCCCGCAGTTGGAGGCCGGGCCCCGTTCGACGCACTGGCTCGAGCCGATGTGGAAGGCGCTGCTGTCCACCAAGGCGCTGCTGGCGGTGCTGTGGGAGCTGTACCCCGGCCACCCGAACCTCCTGCCGTCCTACCTCGACGGCCCCCGCGATCTGGCCGAATGGGTCGCCAAGCCCCTGTGGGGCTGGGAGGGTGCCTCGATCAAGGTCCGTTCCGCGGAGCACCACTTCGACCAGGCCGGCCCGTTCGACGACGGCCCGTTCCTGTTCCAGCAGTTCCACCGGCCGCCGTCCTTCGACGGCAACCACATGGTGATCGGCTCGTGGGTCATCGGCGGCAGGTCGGCCGGGATCGGCATCCGCGAATCCAACGAGATCGTCACCGACCGCCGGTCCCGTTTCGTTCCCCACCTCATCGACGCGCCGCGTTCCACTCCGGAGCAGGTCGCGCACTGGCTGCGGAACGGCTGACCGCGGCACGGCATGGGCGAGGCGCCCGTCCGGCCCGGCGGGAGGGCGGTGTGCCCGGGGACTCGCTTCCGTGGCCCCCCGGGGCCGCCGGTCACACCGCCAGCAGGCTGATGCCGAGGGCGATCAGGACGGCCACCTTGACGATCTCCAGGGCCACGTAGGCCAGGTGTCCGCGTGAGCGAGGCCGGTCCTCGCCGGCCTCTTCAGCCAGGACCAGGTCGGACCTGCGGTTGAGGCGGGGGCGTACGAAGGCCAACTGGGCGAGGAGCAGCATGGCGACGGCCGCGGTCAGCCCGGCGACGCCCGCCGGGGGCCCGCCCGCGGCGACGGCGGCGATCACCACGACGGCAAGGGCGGTCTCGACGAGGTTCAGCGCCCGGAAGACCAGCCGGCCGATGCCCAGTCCGATGGGGATGGTCACGCCGGGGGCCCGGAACTTCAACGGGGCCTCCAGGAAGGAAATGGCCAGCACCATGCCGAGCCAGACGAAGGTGACCGCACCCGCGAGGGCGGCCGCCGTGGTGTTCATCGATGTGTCGCCTTTCTGCGAGGTGTGCAGGAACTGCCGGGGTCTAAACCGGCGCCCGCCACGGCGCCGACCGGCACGCAAACCGCTGCTGTACCGGAGGCCGCGCGAGGTGCAGGCGCCGGGAGCGGGCCTCGAGCAGCCGCCGCGAGCGGGCCGCGTGCCGTGGCCGGGACCGGGGCCCCGGACGCCGGCGTCCGCCGAAGCGCGGCCTCCGCCGCCCTTCACGTCATCCGTCCGGCATCGCCCCGGCCGGGCGGGTGGCCAGGTGGGCCAGGCAGGAGTCGGGGGCCGCGAACGGTTCCAGGCCGGTCGCGACGAGCGGTGCACGCAGTTCGGCCAGCGCCCCCTGCATCAGGCCCAGATGGATCGGGCATACCAACTGGCCATGTTCCTCGGCGAGTTCGAGGAAGGGGCAGTGGCGCAGCCGGATCCGCTCCGGTGGTTCCCCGGCACCGCCGCCCTCGGGCTCCGGGGCGAAGCCCAGGTCGTCCAGGAGGGCGACGAGCCGGGCCGCCGCCCGCTCGGCCGTGGGCGGCGGCGAGGGCGGCAGCGGATCGACCAGGAAACCGCCCCAGGCGCGGCCCGCCTCCGTCGCGGCCTCCCGCGCCCCGGGACCCTGGGACGCCAGTTGCCCGAGCAGGATCTGCGCCAGGAGCCGGTAGCTGCGTGTGCCCCGGCGGTCCATGCCGGGCCGGGGGGCGTAGACGGTACGGGGGCGGCCGGGCCCCGAGGGTTCCTCGACCTGGCGTACGACGACGCCCTCGGCCACCAGGGCGTCGAGATGGAAGCGCACGGTGTTGGGGTGCAGCCCGATCCGCTCGGCCGCCTCCGCGACCCCCAGCGGCTCGGCCGCGGCCCGCAGCATGTCCAGCACCTCGCGTCGGCGGGGGCTCTCCCGTGGGGTGGTCACGTCCACTCAGCTCTTCTCACCCGAAGCTCTTCTCACCCGAAGTAATTTTCACGAATCCTACATGTAATAATCGTAGACCCGGACGCGGGCCCGGGGCATGACGGTCCCGGGAGGAACGGCCGTACCGGGGAATGAGGGGTGCACGATGACATCGCCTTCCGAGCACGGCACCGGACCGGGCGGCCCGGCGGAGCCGGAACCGCGGGTCCTGTGCGACGCCCGGGCGCTGGCCGACGCCCCGCCGGTACCGGGCGGCGTGCTGTGGAAGCTGGCGGAGTCCGGGCGCCAGCTCGACGCGAACGTCGTACGGCTGGCGCCCGGCACGGGCGTGGCGCCGCACCGCGAACCGGACCTGGACGTCCTGCTGTTCGTCGTCGCGGGCGATGGTGTGCTCGGCGCGGGCACCGGCGACGAGCCGCGGCAGCTGACGGAGGGCGCGGCGGTCTGGCTGCCGCACGGCTCCACCCGCAGCCTCACCGCCGGCCCGGACGGCCTGGCCTACCTCACCGTCCACCGGCGCCGTCCCGGCATGCGGATCCGCCCCCGTGACGGGGCTTGACGCGCACCCTCTAGTAGGGCTTGGTCATCTTCACTCGTGAGTGGCGTGTCTGTTGGTCGGCGGGTGGGGTTGGCATGGTGTGACACCTGAGGAGATGGTCGGGGT